>SWDO01000001.1:0-48420 GCA_005116895.1 Nitrospira sp.
ATCCTGACGAAGGCAGCGTCTCGCTTTGTGAGCAGTCTCCCGAAAGCGAGGAAAGCCGATACGGGGCTGAAGGCCTTGCGGGATGCGATTGCGCAAGCCGAGCAAGTCCTTGCTGTGAAGACGACTCTCTGACTTCAAGGGGCGTGATGGGTGCACGGGGCAGGCACGCTTGAGAATAATTCTGCGACGCGAGTCAACGGCGAGAGCAACCCCGTATCTCTTTCGATACGAGGGGCGACTTTTCCGATACAGTGCGCTCTCGCCATCCTCTCGAGTCTCTCGTCCAGCTACTGCGTAGATCGCTGGAAAATAAGAAAAGATAAAGGTTCTTCTCCTCACCGAGTGGGTGATTTCGGCCTAATTTCATATCGGGTGGAGCATGCAGGTGAGAACTTTCAGGCGCAGATACTCCTCGTCGCGTAAGCCGTAGCTCCGCCGCTGTATGACGCGGATCTTGTTGTTCATGCCCTCGACGAATCCTAAGGCGATCTTGTTCTCCGGCTTGCAGTAGGCCGCGATCCCGTCCCAGTGCCGGTCGATCATCTTGGCAAACGTCTCGTAGGGCTTCAGGCGCTGCCATTTGAGTGCGGCGCGCCAGTTCTCGAAGAAGCGACGAGCCCAGCCTTCCCGCTCGTAGTCCCAGAGCTGCCCGAACTCCTCCTTGAGAAGGTAGGCCGTGTTCAACCGCCTATTGGCCTTCAGCAGCAACCGCAGGCTTCGCCGACCATTCGGCTTGAGGTTCTCCCGGTGCGCGAGGAGCGTGTATTTCTGGCCCTTGATGAACCGCCGATCCTTCCCTGTCAACCGGTCGTACTCGGCCTTGCGCACCCTGTCCAACGCCTCGCCGAGATGCCGCAGCACATGGAACTTGTCGAACAAGATGGCGGCCTGTGGCGCGTGCTCCGGCTTGAGTGTCGAATTGCGGAACGCTTTCCACATGTCCATCACGGCCAGCCGGATCTTCTTGCTCTTTGACACGCCCAGCCACTGGTAGAACTCGTCCATACTCGCTTCTGAGCGGTCCTTGCCCCCGAACCAGATGGGCCGCCGCCGCTCCAAGTCGCTGACCACAATCCGGTACGTGTGTCCCTTGCGGATTGAGATCTCGTCGATACCGATCACCTTTGGTGCAGGCGTCCCCGCTCGTCGCAACTGTTCCTGCATGTACTGCGCATCGAGGGCCTTGATCGTTTTCCAGTTCAGCCGGGTTTCCTCGGCGACATCCTTGATCGTCATGCTTCGGCAGCGCCGTCCCACGAAGGAGGCAAAGCGTTTGGTGTAGAACGGATTGTCCGCAAGCCAGTCCAATGTTTCCTGCTTCACTTTGCCGCATTTCCTGCACGCGACGCGACGAATCTCCACCGCCAGGTAGACCCGCGTGTCCCCGCAGGGCAGGTCGCGCACGCGGCGTGTCTTGCGGTCGTACCAGGACCGAGCAACCTGCCCGCACGCGCCACATGCCGTTTTTTTCCCCGCCGGCACAGGTGGATAACGCGGGCCTTCGGATCACCGAAGATGCCCTGGACCGTTGGAGTTGGCCGAAAGCCGGGGAAGCGGTAGGTGTCCCAGAGGTGTCGGTGTGTGTGCATCCGGCGATCATGCCAGATTTCCAGGCCCCGTAGAACACAGCATTCACGCTCCTATCCTCCCCCAATGCCGTTTCCCGCGCTTCGTTTACCCACTCACCAAGGAGAAGAGCCACAAAAGTGCCCCTTGAAATCCTGAACAAACCCGGCCGGTTTGAAGCGCACGAGACAATGGCCCCCTCCTGAACGTGTCACCGATTGATGATCTGGAATAAATAGGAGTTCACGCATCGTGGTCAACTATGCATGCATTGCCGCGGGTATTCTTGCCGGTTTTGTGCAAGCACAGACGCTCTATGCCCTGTCGGATCAACCCGTGCGGATATGGCCGATCCAAATTCCCTATGAAGCGCCACCGAAGAATCAAGATGTGCCGGATGTCTCGATTCCTCCCAATAAGGACCCGCTCAGCGCCGAAGAAGTCAAGCGCGCGGTAGCCTTGCTGCCGCTGCTGGAAGGGAAACAGGAATTTTGGGCCATGGGAGAATTCGTGCATTTGGGAGAGCCGGCCGTTCCCGCCCTTGTTCAGGCATTGACCATGCCGAGCCCGCGGATTCGCTACAACGCGATCGAGACCTTGCTGATGATGAAGGGAGTCACCGGGGTTCCCGCTCTGATCTCCACCGCAAAGGAGTCCGGTGAAATTCCTCGGGTGCGGGAGCATGCCCTACGCGTTGCCGTTCGTCTGGATCCGACGAACGCGCCAGAGGCGATTGACGTCATGGCAAAGGACTCCAATCCATCCGTCAGAAAAGCTGCGGCGTTCGAAGCGCGGTATGTCCGGCAGAAGGCCGTGATCTCCATCTTGATTCCGATGATCAGCGACGACGAGCGTTTCGTGGCGCTGTCGGCATTGCAATCGCTCTGGATTCTGACTCGCCATGAGACAGAGTTTCATGATTGGGACACCTCGACCAAGCAGGATCGCGCCGCATGGTCGAGTGAATGGACCGAGTGGTGGGACGCCACTAAAGATGTCTTTGAGATTCCCGAACCGCGCCGGTCAAAACGGAGTTCCTAGCGGCCAGCCGGGAGGTTGCGGGCCGAGAGATTCCTATGCTACGAATATATGGATATGAAACTCAAGAGTGGAGCGATGCTCAAGATCGCCAAATTAGGCAATCCTATTCTTCGCAAAGTTGCTGCGCCGATCGATCCGCGAGAGATTAAATCGTCCGAGATTCAGCGGTTGATCGACGACATGTTTGAAGTGATGTACGACGAACCGGGCATCGGGTTGGCTGCGCCACAAGTATCACGTTCGATTCAATTGGTTGTGATGGGTTGCAAAGGTGAGGGCGGATTTCCTGAAACGGTCCTCATCAACCCCTCAATTGTGTATTATGGGCCTGAACAAGTGGACAGCTGGGAAGGCTGTCTGAGTGTTGATGGACTAAGAGGAAAAGTGACCAGACCCTCACTAGTGCGGGTCAGGGGGCTGGATCGGAAGGGCAAAGCTCTGGATTTCGAGGCGACCGAGCTGTATGCAGTCTGTATTCAGCATGAACTCGATCACTTGATCGGCAAAGTCTTCCTGGATCGCATGGCCGATATGTCCACCCTTACTCAGCTGGACGAATTTTCGCAGTATTGGCAAAAAGAACCCACGAATGTAATTTGATGCCTCTCTTGTTGAACCGCTTGTGAAATCCCTTTTTCGCGTTCTGCAGTATCTTCGACCGCACCAAGCTCTGGCGATCACGACACTTATCTGCGCCGCGTGTGCGACGGCGATGGAGCTGGTGCCTCCGTGGGTCATCAAGATCATCATCGACGATGTGATTCAGGCGAAGCAGACGTCGTTGCTGCCATGGGTGATCGGTCTCTTGGTGGGCGCCCATGTGCTCAAGAACGTGTTTGCTTCATTCAGAATCCGGCTGAATAATCAGCTTGAGCAGACGGTGGTTCACGATCTTCGTCGGCATATTTTCTCCGCCCTCCAACGTCTGTCCATCACCTATTTTGAAAATCGCTCGACAGGGGAGATCATGTCCCGTGTGACCAATGACACGGAGCATGTCGAGCGGATTTTCATTGATGGACTTGAAGGGATGCTCACGGCGTCGCTGACGCTCATCGGGATCACAGGCCTCTTGTTTATGCTCAATTGGAAGCTGGCGGCCCTCTCGCTGTTGCCGATCCCATTGCTGGCCTTGTCTGCGAGTTGGTTTACGTCGAGGGTTCATGGGTATTATCGGGAGACCCGCCAGAGCGCCGCTGAACTGAACGGCTATCTACAAGATGCCTTGTCCGGCATCAGGGAGACCATGGGGTTTGGCCGCCAGGGGCACGAACAAGCGCGTTTCGACCGGCTGAGTCAGGCGTATAGTGAGAAGAACCTCAAGGCGATGGTCTTGTGGTCGATCTATTCGCCGGGAATGATTTTAGTTGCCGCTATTGGGACCGTCTTAATCCTCTGGTATGGGGCGGGTGAGGTCATGGAGGGCGGTCTCACCGTAGGCGAGCTGGTCTTGTTCCTCTCCTACCTGGCGATGTTCTACGTTCCTATCAATCAGATTCATTCGGTCAATCATATGTTGCAGCATGCGCTGGCGGCGAGCGAGCGGGTCTTTGAGGTGCTGGATACGATTCCGGACGTCGCCGACCGTCCCGGAGTGGTTGCTCCCGTCCATCGGGCCCATGGAGCCGTTCGATTCGACCAGGTCCAGTTCCACTATCGATCTGACGTACCGGTCCTGAGAGGGGTTTCAGCAGCCGTACCGGCTGGAGAGCGCGTGGCACTAGTCGGGATGAGTGGGGCAGGGAAGAGCACCTTACTCAAGTTGTTGATGCGGTTTTATGACATCACTGACGGGGCAATCATTATCGATGGGAAGGATATCCGTGATCTGCCGATGGCCTACTTGCGGCAGCAGATCGGGTTCGTACAACAGGAGCCGTTCTTGTTCAACGGGACCGTTCGAGACAACCTTCTCTACGGCGATTTGCACGCAGACCAGGCTCGGCTGGAAGCTGCGGCTCGCGCAGCGCGCGCACATGAGTTTATCGCGGCGTTGCCTGAAGGGTATGACACCTGGATCGGTGAGCGGGGTGTCAAGTTGTCGGTTGGTCAAAAACAGCGAGTGTCGATCGCGCGGGTGTTGTTGAAAGATCCACCCGTCGTCATTTTTGATGAGGCGACATCCAACATTGATACGGAGACCGAGGTCAAAATCCGCGAAGCATTGAACGAGCTGACGACAGGGCGAACCACATTCATTATTGCCCACCGATTATCCACACTTCATGATGTTGACCGAATTATAGTGCTTGATAATGGTCGACTCGTGGAGGATGGCCGGCATGATGAGCTGGTGAGCCGAGGAGGAGTCTACGCTGGTCTCTATGAAGCTCAATTTCAGGTGTAGTAGGATGACGGCTTGTTGCGAGCCAAGGCCATCGCATTCGTCATCTCTTTCGGTTGCGGCTACAGAGTCGTGGCCGGTATACTTCCCACGATAAATCTAGAGAGGTAATGTATCGGTGGTGCTGATCTACGAGAGTGACCCCATGGACGATGAAAATTCAAGGGGCAGCTTTTACCATGTCTGCAGGGGGCGAATTGATCGCACACCGTTGAACCTTCCGGAACCTGATCGTCCGTATGAGTGCCAGCAATGCGGAATTGATCTCGAAGCCGAAGATTTCTTCGTAGCCCTTCAGAAAGGATCGGTGTAGGACGAATGGCTGGAAGTGCAGGGAGAAAAACGGTCGGGGTCTCGCGAGGCCTGATGATGCTGTGCGAAACCTGTTACGCCCAAGTCCTGAATGAAAAGCTTCCTGATGCGAAGAACTTCGTTGCCGATTCAGAAGCACTCTTCGATACAATCTGCGTCGGCTGCACCGACATCAACCGCCCCCTCATCGACGACATGGCGGGGAGCGGGGAATAGCGTACTGCCCCTATGTCTCTCCGTAGGTTGCTGCGTTCTCGACCGTAAGCGTTTCAGTTAGCAAGTATCCTGGCAGGTTCAAAAATATTGAAGCGAGGAGCCAAGGCTGTCCCTCTGGTGCTATTTGCACTCCTTGCACACGCTGCAGCGCTTCGCGAAGCCGAAGGTGGAGATCGTCTTCGCGGCACGGTGGCTTATGGATGCCTGCAGCCTCTCGGGACCTGTCGAGATGTCTCCGATAGATCTGCAACGGTTCGCGCCGGCCGCATGCGAGCGCGGCGATGGACTAAACGGGCACTTCATGATCGGCCGGCTGAGCAGGGACAACTCCAAGAAGCACCACCCTGACGACGTTGGGATCTACCGCCGCCTTGTCTCGGAAGGCGGTAGTGTGAAGATCATGGGGGGCCGATGTCTTGCCGGCGAGCTCGAAGATGTACCAGAGGTGACCTTACTCCCATCCGGCTGGCAGGAGCCGGATCTATTTCTGAAGAGCCTGGATTGTTTCTTCTACCGCACGTCGGAGAAGTATTTCGAGCCCAGCGGCAGGGTCGTCTCTGAGGCCATGGCCTGCGGACTGCCCGTCGTCTGCCATAGGAGGGGCGGCTACAGCGAGTACATTGAGGACCGAGTCGATGGCTTCCTCTTCGACACCGACGCGGAGGCCGTTGAGATCCTCCGGACCCTCAAAGCCGATCCGGCGCTGCGGAAGCGTGTGGGACAGGCCGCGAGGAAGAAACTGGAAGCATCCCTCGCACCGGCAGTTCGGGATGAATTTCTCCGCTTCTATACGCGATGAGGATCGTCAGTTTAGTGTGCGAACAGTCCAGTGATACGACTTTCCGATGTGCGCGAATGGGACACTGATGACATGCTGATCATCTGTACGGGGAAAATCGCCAATGCCACCGCGGGTCATATCGACAGCATCATGGCCTACCCAGTTGGTCTGCAACGACTGGGCCATGAGGTGTACGTGATGGAGCGGGTCGGTTCGAATCGATGCGTGGATGCATCCGGCAAGAAGGTTCCGTTCGAGCAATGGGACGGTCAACGACATTTCGAATCGGTGATGAAGACTTATGGGATCTGGCCACGGTGTTGTTTGATTTACAGGAATGGAGAGGCTACGCACGGCATGCCATTCGCCGAAGCCGTCAACGTTGCCAAGCGGTGTGACCTGTTGCTGACCAGAAGCGGCGAAATCCATAAGACTGAAGGAATATTTTCGAATCCGAGCTGTCGGCTTTACATCGATGGCAATCCCGGTAATACGCAGTTTTTCCTTCAACAACGTGGCGGCGAGTACGAGGCGTTGGATCACTACGATCACCTGTTCACCTTGGGTCTCAATATCGGAACGGACGCCTGTCGCCTACCGACAGGAAACCGTCACTGGCATCCGATCCTACGTCCCGTGGTTCTCCCACTGTGGCCGACTTGTCTGGATCATGAGAGCACGCGATTCACGACCATCTCCAGTTGGAAGGGACGAACCACCTTCCAGTGGCAAGGAACGGATTCGGGTGAAAAATCTGATAGTTGGCTCAAGTTTATCGACCTCCCGAAGAATACTGCGCAGGAGCTGGAAATCGCGCTGCGGATTCAACCCCGCGATGAGGTCGATGGTGAGATGTTTCGACGGAACGGCTGGCGGCTGACGGACCCCAGGATGTTTCGCACGCTGGCGGATTACAGAAAGTATATTTCACACTCCCGTGCAGAATTCAGCGTGGCACATCATCGCGTCGTCGAATTTTCGGTCGGCTGGTTCAGCGACCGAAGTGCTCTCTACTTAGCGTCTGGGAGACCAGTGCTTGTCCAATCAACCGGCATTGAATCGCACCTGCCGACAGGCAAGGGGCTGCTCACATTCCGCACGATGGATGAGGCACTTTCGGGCATCGAGGACATCAACAGGGATTATCTGGGCCATTGTCGTGCGGCTCGAGACATCGCTGAAACCTATTTCGATGCCGACCGCGTACTCACAAACATCCTGGCATTCGTGGGGCATGGATGATGTCGACCACCCACAGTCCGTTGAATATTGACCAGGTTTCCCAACCATCGGTCGCTACCGATTGGGCGACCATGCGTCGAACCTTTCAACGATTCACGACTCCCATAGGCGCTGTTCAAATCCTTCGCTCCTGTGTCCCAGAGCTCTCCACTGGTACGCATGAAATCAGCGACTGCGTCATCCTCGATGCAAAACTGAAAACGTACCTCAAACCGGCCAGCAAGGGTAAGTCTACACTCTCGGCCTGCTATCGCCTCACGATGAGGGAGGGATCAACTGGGCAAGCCTCTCAGCGCATCTTCTACGCCAAGGCATTTCTTCGTGGTAGCAGCAGGGAGGTCTTTCGCCTGCTGGCTCCCAGTGGAATGTCTGACATGGAATTCCGTTACGCCGTGACCCATATGCCGGAGTACGATCTGATCCTCTGGAGATTTCCTCACGATCCGGCCCTCCCTCATTTGCGCCATCTTGTCGATCTCGTGGCTATCGAGCAGCATCTCCCATCAGAAGGCCTGAGGCTGATTGGCATACAGGGCACCCCTCAGGTCTTGGCGCAGCAAGTAGTGAATTATCGACCAGAGATTCGTTGCACCAATCGGTACACCCTCTATGACGCGACGCAGGATCGGACCGACGAACTGTTTGGAAAAACGTTTTGCGACTCACAGGGGCAAACCCTCTATGAGCGCCTACAGTTTTTCTGGGACCGATCCCTGGCTGATCCAGCGGCAATGGGCATTGCCCAGCCTCTTGGCTACAGCCCTGAGATCAATACCGTGTGGCAGCATGGAGTGCCAGGCACGCCGCTTCTCCAAGTACTGGACACCTCCAATTACAAACACTACATGGCAGCCGTCGCCCAAGGCCTCTCCTCGCTACACACCAGCAACGTCGCTGGCCTCGCAGCCCATTCGCCGGAGGACCATCTGGTCGAGATCCGCAAGAAACTGACGAAACTCTCCGATGCACTTCCACAGCACTCGGATATGATCAGCGCGATAGGTGATACCCTTACGCGGACAGCCCCTGCTTCATCAGCTGTCCCATTTTGCCCCATCCATTGGGATTTCCATATTGATCAGCTCCTTGCTGCCGAAGAAACCCTCATTTTTTGTGACCTCGACGAACTCATCGTCGGCGACCCCTTACAAGACTTGGCAAACTTTATCGTGGACCTTCACGTCCGTCTCGCCGATCAAGAATTCGCGAGGCTCATCTCGACGGAACTGTGCCATCACTACAAGAAACTGGTGACCTGGGAGCTACTATCCGAACGGTTGGCGTGGCATATTCGCCTGCAACTAGTGAACAAGGCCTACCGGCATTTCCTGCGATTTGCGCCAAGTTTCGAGGACATCGTTGTAGGGATGATGCGACTGGCCCAGAGAGGACTCCCTGTATGAACGACGAGGTGCTTCCCAAGACAACGGCCGTGGAGCAACCACGCGTCCTCATCTATTGCCAGCATATCCTTGGCATGGGCCATCTCATCAGAAGCATGGCAATCGCGCGCGCACTCAAACAGTGCGCGGTCACGTTTATCAATGGGGGTGAATCCCTCTCCGGCGTGGAGGTTCCACCGTGGGTCAGCATGGAAAACTTGCCGTCGATCAGTTCCGATAGTGAGTTCCAAGAGCTGAAAGTTCACGGCCACGGTACGACACTCGAACAGGTCCAACAGGTGAGGAAACATCGCCTAATGGAACTCTATGACGCGATTCGCCCCGACGTCTTGCTCATCGAGCTATTTCCGTTTGGGCGAAAGCGGTTCGCGTTCGAGTTACTGCCGTTGCTGGCTCACATCCGTCTTGCAGGAGGCTCGACACGAGTGGTGTGCAGCTTACGGGACATCTTGGTCACGAAGTCGGATCAGATTCGCCATGAAGACTGGGTGGTCAGTATCATGAACCAGTACTTTGATCTGCTCCTGATCCACTCTGACCCGACCTTTCAGACCCTGGATGAGACCTTTTCACGCTGCCAGGATCTCCGCTGTGACGTGCAGTACACTGGCTTCGTGACCCAGGACTCTGAAACAGAGTCCGATCTACCTGTTGGAGCACTGACACCATTACCCCAACAGATTCCGTTGATTCTCGCAAGCGTCGGTGGAGGACGCGTGGGCTATGAGCTGCTAGACAACACCGTACAGGCGTCGTCCCTGTTGACATTTCCTCATCGCCTAGCTGTCTTCACCGGCCCGTACATGCCAGACCAGCAGTATGAAGCACTCCGCCGTCTTGCAAGCCAACACCCACACATTGAGGTCCAGCGATTTACTCCGACGTTCCAGGCTCTCATGCAACAGGCTGTACTCTCCATCTCAATGGCGGGCTATAACACCTGCATGAACGTCTTGAAGACCGGCACCAGGGCGTTGGTCCTGCCCTTTACCGGCCACAAGAATGACGAGCAAACCATTCGCGCCAAAAAACTCGAGAAATGTGGGCAGCTCACTGTCTTGGAGCCGGAAGACCTGACTCCAGATCGGCTGGCTGCAAAGATCGCGGCGTCTTTGACGATGCCCCACCCTGGCCAGCATTCCATCAATACCGAGGGCGGGACACATACGACGGCTACCATTGAACGGCTTGCCGCACAGATGCGGATACGCCCCCTCGCTCCCGATACCATGTCGACTACCGTATCCAGCCATCAATCGGATCAATGGCTCATGACCTTACGACAATTCCTCGATGCCAAAGAGGCAGAAGGACATGATTTGCACCTCTTTCTCCGAGATGATGATGTCGATGTGGATGAGGACTCCTTGAAGCAGCTTCTTGATCTTGCCCTGGCGCGAGGCGTGCCGATGAATCTGGAAATCATTCCAGGCCGACTGACGGCGGCCGGGACGGCCGTCCTCAAGAATACGCTTCGAGCTGACCACGCGCTATTGAGTCTCAACCAACATGGGTGGATGCACAGTAACCACGAGCCGGAAGGACGCAAATGCGAGTTCGGCCCTTCCCGTTCATTCACCCAACAGCTGACCGACATCGCACAGGGGAAAGCCATTCTTGAATCCACGTTTGAGGAGCTGTTTTATCCAGCCTTTACACCACCGTGGAACCGCTGCACCACGGACACCTATCGAGCCCTTGAGGAGCTCGGCTTTCAGGTGCTGTCCAAGGACCGAGGGAAGGATCGTCTTGACGAGTACCGGTTCAAGGAGATTTCGACAACGCTGGATCTCTACTCTTGGAAAGAAGGAGCCCGGATGAAATCCTCGGATGAGATCATCCATACATTGATTGGGCAGTTGGAAGCACTTCCCCTCGTCGGGTTATTGCTCCATCATAAGGTCATGACGAACGACGCCTTCAGATTTCTCGATCAGCTACTCTGCGAGCTGACCCGCCACACCGTGGTGCGGTTCCATACGTTTCGTACGGTGCTCCCGCTGTCACAGGAATCACAGGTGACGCCACGATGATGCAGACCGAGATACACCTACGAGGACGAGCGCGATTTCGAACGATCATCGCCTCGCATCTACGCTCAGCCAAGAAACACCTAGCCTTGGCCGGAGGCTGTCTATTGGGTGTTACCCTCATGCAACTGGTGGCGCCATGGCCGCTCAAACTCATTCTCGACCATATCTTACTGGAGAAGCCGGCCCCTCCATCGCTCGCCTTCCTCAGTGCCCTATATCATACCCAGCCATTGACCCTGTTGGCCGCCCTTGCCGCATTGATTGCCGTGATTGCCATCATGAGCGGGGCCCTCTCGTACGCGCAATCGTTCGTGACGAGCAAAATCGGCCACCACTTGGTGTTTACGATCCGGCAGCATCTCTTTGCCCATGTTCAAGGGCTCTCGCTGTCGTTCCATTCACAAACTCGGTCCGGGGAACTGTTGACGAAATTGGCAGGCGATACTCAGACCTTGAAGAATGCCTTCACCGACATTCCGTTGGCCGTCTCCGGCCACGTCTTCACCTTCATCGGCATGTTTACGGTCATGTTCGTCGTCAATTGGGAGCTCAGTCTCATCATTCTCGCCACGATGCCGATCCTCGTCAGCGGTCTCTTTATCCTGAATCGGAAAATTTTGGCCACGACGCGTGACCAGCGGGAGCAGGACGGTCGCATGGCCTCACAGCTCAGCGAATCCCTCTCCTGCATCTCCGTCGTCCAAACATTCGGTCGAGAGCGGTTTGAACAAGATCGCTTCAAACAGGAAAGCACGAAACACTTACAGACTGGGCTTCAAACGGCCAGAACCACCGCTGCGGTGACGCGCGTCGCCTCAATCATCGGGGCAATCAGTACCGCCATCACCGTGTTTTTCGGAGCCTGGCAGGTGCTCAAAGCCCGTATGACACCGGGCGACCTGCTCATCTTCGTCAGCTATATGAAGAACCTCTATAGCCCTATCAAAGACCTGTCGAAGCTGTCGGCCCAATTTTCCAAAGCGATGGTCAGTGCCCAACGCATTGCCGATTTACTTGGCATCGAACCGGAAATCTATGACCGCCCGGACGCTATTAAAGTGCGCCACCTACGGGGCGATATTCGATTGGAGTGTGTCTCGTTCAGCTATCTCAAAGAATATCCGATACTGCGGAGCCTCTCTTTTCAGATTGCGCCGGGCCAGCGCGTTGCGCTGGTCGGCCCATCCGGAGCCGGGAAATCCACGCTGGTCAGCTTGTTGCTCCGGCTCTATCAACCATCGCAAGGAACCATCTGGCTCGATCGTATCGATCTTGCCGACTATGAGCGCGAGTCACTTCGCCGACACATCGGCGTGGTCCTCCAAGATACGATGTTATTCCGAGCCAGTATCGCAGACAATATTGCCTATGGCATCGAACAGGCGACACACCAGCAGATTATCGAGGCAGCCCAGGAAGCCAATGCGCATGAATTCATCATGGGCCTTCCCGACGGATATCAGACCATCATCGGAGAACGCGGTAGCACGCTGTCCGGAGGACAACGGCAACGGATCTGTCTCGCACGGGCACTCGTCAAGCAACCTTCCCTTCTCATTCTGGACGAGCCCACTGCGTCATTGGACCATCGATCGGCCAGTTATATTCGAGAAACCATTGCGCGTATCCATGAGAACCGCACCACACTCGTCATTACCCACCATTTCGTTGGAATGGACCTATTCGATCACATTTTGGTCCTGGACCAAGGTTGTCTCGTCGAACAGGGCACACACCGGGACTTGTTGGACCACCAGGGGCTCTACGCCAGCCTCTACACGCAACAATCTGGCGAGCTGCCCCGTCTTCAAGCAAATACCCCGACATAGCTCAACATAGTTTTGATAATGGACACAAACAGGGTAACGCCAGCTCGCGCTTTGCGTCTAAACCGTATGACCCATGATCGTACAAGACAACTGATCCTCATGGCAGCAGCCTGTACGCTATCGCTTACCTCCATCGCATACGCTGCCGAGAGAGCCGTTGAGCAGGCCCCACAATCTCCGACACCGCCATCGACGGGGTTTTCGTCCACAAACGGCCCACTTCTTCCAACCTACGGCGCCGTAAACGGGCAGACGACCACTCCAGCGGCCGAGCCCTTTGATCCGAACGCGCCACCGAGAGCCACGATCCCCATCGGCCCCAATCTATTCGTTGGCGGCTACGTCTCGTTCGAAGGAGAAACCAATCGCAACTATCGCCTCTCTTCCACCCTCGGCAAGGCCGATAGCATCCTGACCCCCATCCTTGCCCCCGCGTTCTCCTATGAGCCCAATCAATATCTGCAGCTGTATGTGAACCCTGTGCTCGACATACCGGTCGCGGTGGAAGAAATTGAAGACCGGCCTCAGACGACCGAATTGAATATGAACTTGGCCTATCTCACGGTGAAAAACGTTGTCCCTGGAGCCAGAATGCAGGTGGGCAGACAGAGATTCATCGACTCCCGGCGATGGCTGTTCAACGAAAACATGGATGCAATTCGCTTCGGGTACCAGTACGAACAATTTTCCCTGGAGCTGTCGGTCAGCCAACTCAACCTCGTTCAACGGAATTTACTGAGACGAGAGGCAGAAGAGGACGAGGAGGGGTTCGTCAATTATTACGCCTATGCCGATTATAAATTCGGCAAGAAAAATCATATCGGCCTCTTTGCGCTCTACCAGGATCAGCAACGAATCGGTACGGCTCAACCGGTCACGGTTGGCCTCCAGTCGAGCGGGCGATTGCTGAAAGGTCTCAAGTATTGGCTGCAAACCGCCGCAGTACGGGGTTCAGACGGAGGTCAGCGTATTCGAGGAGAAGCGATTGATGTGGGACTCACCCAAGCATTCGATGGAGCCTGGGAACCGTCGCTCACGATTGGGTACGCCTATGGTACCGGAGACAGCAATCCCAACGACAATGTCGATGCGCGATTTCGACAGAGCGGCTTTCAGGGTAATTCCGACAAATTCAACGGCGTCGCACGCTTTAAATACTATGGCGAGGTCTTGGATCCCAGACTGACCAACCTCATGGTCTTTACCGGCGCCGTCGGCATAAGGCCATTTGAAAAAACCTCATTCGATCTGGTCTATCATTATTACCTGCAAGACCATGTGTCGACGCGCATTCGTGGGTCAGACCTGGACACAGACCCAACCGGGCTGAGCAAACATGTCGGAAGCGAAGTTGACCTTGTGGTGGGGTATCAGGGAATACCTCATCTCCAAACCAAGTTTGTCCTCGGTTACTTCTTCCCTGGCAAAGCCTTTACCGAAACGTGGCACGACGGCGCATTTCTCGCCAGCATCTTGTTACGGTACAACTTTTATTAGCCGACATCATTCAGGCTGGCATCTTCATCATGAGATCTGTTCATGCTGGATGAGCCATAAGAGAGAGGGGTTCCTACGGATGCTTGATCACCGACGCCGTGCCCCCTGACGATCATGTTTCTCACGTGCGATATGGCGTGAAGCGCGATTCTGTGCGGCACCGATCCGTGCCCGTTCTTTTCTTGTCACCACTCCGTCAGTTTCTGCCTTATTCTCCATATGATCAATGCGGTCCTGCTGTCGACCCAGACGAGTGGCCTCTCGCCGGTTGAGCTGGCCATTGGCCATGCCCTGATCGATGCGTTGTTCTTGAGTCATCTGCCGTTGATCGATCATGGGAGTTTCAGTCTGCCCATAGACGAACCCACTCATCATCAATGTCATCCCGCTCATGGCAACGAGTACGCGCTTCATCATTCCCTCCTTTAGTGGATAGAGCGTCCTCTCGCTCTCGAACGCCTGTGATAACCCACACCATTCTCTTGCCTGGTCTATCAGGCGAGGTAAGAAACGTCCACTTTTAAAGGGTTTATGCTCGGTGTACGTGCAGTGATGAATCACCGCTCTCGCCCACTTCCGGAATGATCGGACCGTTCAGGGCGTTCAGCGCGATCGAGCTTCTCCGGACGCTCGAGGCGATCAGACCGGTCACCGCCACCAGACCGGTCTTGCCGTTCAGAACGATCGCGTGAGCCATCCTCACGATCTTCCCGGCCGCCCCGATCTCCTCGCCCGCCTCGTTCACTGCGATCTCCCCCACCCGACCCGCTACGATCATCATCCTTAAAAAGACGATCGCTGCGTTCTCCACGGCTCACTTGCTCGCGAAGCGCTTTGAGACTGGCTCGTCCTTCCTCAAAATCGGACCCTCGCCGCTTCACTTCCCGACTCAGATCTAAGAGTTCAGATGAGCGATACCCCTGTTTCATTCCTTCACCGACTAACGCCGCTCCATCCTTTGAAGGTATTCTGCCTTCTTTCATCACAGCCAGGCTTTTTGCGCCGGCTGCGAGCTCTTCCTGAGTCGCCTTATGGCGGCCTTCTTGCGACAATCGACTCAGCTCCCGCACCTCATCGACCGTGGCTCCTCGCGCAAGGGCTTCCGCCATTGTCTCCACTGCGCGTTGCCGGTTGCCCTCTGAAATGCCACGTCCCTTCTCTTCCTCCAATACTTCGTGGGCAGATTCAAGCCGTGACGTCATCTGCCGCAGCACCGGATCGATACGCTTGGGTTCAACCCCTTTCGCCAGACCTTCTCTCATCTTATTCAGCAACGACTCGGTGGGAAGCCCCCTCTCGCCAGCCTTGCTGACGTGATCGAGCAAGGGAGTGATCTCGTTCTCTGAACGGCCCTGCGCCGAACCTAGCCGAGTGATCGCTTCTCGATCCTGAATCGAGAGGGGTTCAGCCCAGACCGAGGTAGCGGTCAACACCACCATCAAGCTCAGCACCCCCATCTCTATGTCGATTCGCTTTCGCATCGTCTTACCGTACGATCACCACGCCGTTGGTTTGCCCGAACCCATCAATGACAAAATCCTCGGCTTGGGGAGGCGTCATCCATCTGATTCCATCGACCACATACATGAACGTATGTTCTCCTTCAGCCAACGGCACATCGACCAACCAGACCGAAGAACCATCTACGATCTTCATCGGCGTTATACCCTTGGCCCAACCATTGAAAGATCCGACGAGAACGACTTGTTTGGCGCCAGGCGCGAGCACCGTGAAACGCACGGCCCCGGCCAGTGGCTTGGGCATGCTCGGCTTCAGCACCAAGGGCTTGGCACAGGCCCAGAAACCGCACAGTAGCATGATGGCGATGAGGCTTCTGGATAGGCGTCCGAGCTTTGTCAGTCCCATTCCCATGTGCGGGAGCGTACATACAGACTAGACCCGTTGCAAGAGATTCCTGGGACAATTTAAATTGCCACATCAAGCACCGCATTCTGCGCGCCGAATCCATCGGTGGCTTCTTCCGCCGCCAGCGGATCGGCCATCCACTGTTTCCCGTCGATGACGAACATGTACTGATACCGACCGGGCTTCAATGGGATGGTTGCGGTCCACACACCGCCATCCGATCGTTCCAGTTTGGTCTGAGCTGGATCCCACCCATTGAAGTCTCCCGCCACTGATACCGATCGTGCTCCCGGTTGCAGTAGGACCAGCCGTACGAATACCTTCGGTTCTTCCTGCTTCGTGCTGGTCGCGATCGTTTGGGCTGGAATAGCTGGAACCCGCACCTCCACGACTCGCGGGGATATCACTGCGAACAAGCCCGCCACCGATACGATTGCAACACAGGCCGCTGCGACCGCACCGGCAATGTTCCATTCAAACGTCCGTGGTGTCGTTACCGCAGCCCACAACTGTTCCCACCAACTGAGCGGGGGCGGAGCGACTTTGGCCTTCAACTCACTCAGAAATCTGGCGGACGGAGTGATTCTCGGCAATTGGGCCGCCTCTGCGACCACCATCTCAAGATTAAGCCAGCGTCGTCGCACTGTTGGATCGGCATCCACAGCCTGCAAAAACTCGACTCGCTCTTCAGGCGTCAGGTCCTGATCTATGAATCGTTGAACCAAAAGTTCTTGTTCATCCATAGAGCACCACCACTAATACAGAACGTCCTCTCAAGCAAGGTTGAGAGATGCCAACTCACGGCTGAGTTGCAGCCGTCCTTTATACACTCTCATTTTTAACGTGTCGCCATTCACACCGAGAATCTCCGCCATCTCCTCGTAGCTCAATCCTTCGACATGTTTCAGCACAAACGCCTCACGATACAGAGGGGGCAATCGTTGAATCGCCTGTTCTAACTCCAGTGCGACCTGTTGCTGAGAGAGCAGGCGCTCAGGAGTCTGCTCCTCAGCGACATGGCTATCGAGCACCTCGTCGATGTCGACATCCTGTTGGCCCATCCCTGGCCGCTTGGTCCGCAACCAGTCTTTGCACTTATTCGAGGCGATTCGGTACAACCAGGTCGAAAACTTGGAGTCTGCACGGAATGTCGACAGCGCTTTAAAGGCTGCGAGAAACGCTTCTTGGGCCAGGTCTTCTGCTTCCGCACGATTCCCCACCATGCGATAGGCCAGGTTCACGATCACGGAGGCATGCCGATCAATGAGTTGGCCAAACGCCTCATGGTCCTGTCTGAGGCTTCGGGCAACTAATTCGGCATCATCTGCTACTGCCTGCTGATCCAGTGGCATGCTCCGACTCCGGTTAGCTTGGTCCGATGCCACAGGACCGTCTGTGTTTCCCTATACACTTTATTAGACGCAGCGCTTTGAGGGGCGTAAACAGCCTCAAAATCTGAAGAGGTTGGCTAGAATCGGTAACTGGTGCCGATTGAGACAACATAGTCCGGTGCTCCATTCGAGAGACCGACCGCCACGCCGCCATTCAGGCGCCAAGCAGCCGACAGGCGGTAATTCGACGAGAAAAAGACGTCTCTCGCGTTCGGTAAGCCTGGTCGAAGGGCTCGATATTCCTCGAAATACACACTGGTCAACAGGTCCTTTGTCACGTAGTATCCGGCCCCCACGTCATACCAGTATTGGTTGCGAAGACCAAGCGTACCGGAGCCATCAGCCCGATCCGGATCGCCGATAAAGTTGTACCCGCCGTCGAAAAACACCAACCAGCTAGCACCGATCAGCTTGGAGACCTCCACCCCATACCCATGATCAAACTCGCCGGTTCCTAATCCCTGACTTGCGTTAGCCGTGGGGAACTTCAACCGAGCTGTCACTGCAATCAGTGGCATATAATCCTGTTCTTCAACAAGGTAGTATCTTCCCCTCAGAATCACATCGCCGATGCCTGTTGTCGTCACCTTCTGTCCGGCGATACGCGTCGTGGTACCGCAAGGCACATCATTATTATTGCCGGGGCCACTGTTATCCGTACGACAATTATCATCCGATCCACCACTGCCCCCACTACCAGACCCGCTGTTGTCGTCGACACGGAATGCAGTATTTCCAACGACGGTCGTGCGCCCGTCCGTGATCGCCGTCACTGAAGGAATGACCAGCGAAATATCACCTTTTGAGAAGAATCGTCGGATCGAGAAGGGGGCATAGATAAACTCACTTGTCGTATTGGTTCCGAAATTCCCGTGGCTATAGCTTGGTGTAAAACTGATCTGCCAGTTTCGTTCCGTCGCCTGTTGTGGCCGCTTATCGGTCGGATCAGCGGCAATGCCTTCGTTGTCACAGAATCCAACAACTATGACGAGCACCATCATCCACAGGACCATCCATCTCTGCATCGTTCTCGACCAACCCTTTCTGCATAGGAGTCTGTACACTATGCGGTCTCGTAATAAAACCTAACGGTGCTACCTTAGCGATAAATAAATTCTAGCGCAACGATCTATAGGGAAAAATGGGAACACCGGTGCCGGAGTACGAGTGGTTCCGGCACCGGTATCGGTGGCTGACTTAATGCCAATAACTGGTTAGTGTCGCTCTCCTCGCTCCTGTCTTTCAGCACGATCAGGTCTATCCTGATGGTCTGGGCGTTCTGGCCGCTCCATCTGCATCGTACGAGCGTTGTCTCTTCCGTCACGGCCACGTTCGCCGGCAACATGATTGGCTCGATCAAGCCCACGGAGTTCGCCGCCAGCGTTTGATCGGTGGTCCTCCCGGCGATCAGCCTGTCGATCCTCGCGCCTATCCATCTGGCGGTCTTCTCTCCGGTCTTCACGCCGGTCCATCTGCCGATCCTCCCGGCGATCTTCCCTTCGATCGATCTGTCGATCTTCTCTGCGATCTGCGCGCCGATCCATTTGACGATCAGCTCGACGATCTTCCTGTCGTACGTCAGTTGCTTGGGTCACGACCATATGATCTTTCCCATGCCTTCTTCCATGATCATCGATATCGCGACCGCTATTCATCGACCCTGGGCCACTATTCAGCGATCCCGGCCCTCGGTTGTCAACCCGCACCTCCGGCCCTGCAATGGAACTATTTATCTTGCCTATGGCTGGTGCGGTCATCACCGAGAGTCCTGCAAGAGTACCCACGATCATTTCTTTCCAACTGATTCGGTTCATCATCCATCTCCTTTTCGTTCGTTGGTACAGTCGATTTATGCTACCCATCCGATTCCTGTCCGCCTATTTAATCTTCCAATTCTGCTTCACGCCATTGAACGCTTCCGCCGACCAGTTTGCCCTGGACCTTGACAAGCGTGCCCACTTTCACCGTATTGAAGAAGGCCGCCCGTCCGATCACTTGCCCGTTGAGGTCCTCTAAGTTATCGTTCGAGATCGTTGACGTGTCAACAATGATGCCTAAGATTTGCACATCATCACCTGTGATCGATTGCACCGGCCCCTGCAGGTCGACATCGTCATCGGCCGATCGCAACTCAATGCGCGTCACAATGACTGAATTGGCATTGCTTACGCGCCCACGAACTCGGATATGGTTGCCGGAAGATAAACTGCTCAGGCTGGTATTTTTGAACTCAGTCTGACTGTTCACCTTGACGTCTACATTTGGCAGCCCTTTGATCCTGATGGCATTCGTTCCGATCGTCTCAATATCGCCTTCTAACCGGATACTCTCCTGGAACTTCACATGCTTCGCGATGAGCGTGCTGCCGTCAAACCGGCCTTCGGCGGTCATCTTGGCCCCGACCACGATCTCATCGACGGTGCCGCCCCTGAATTCCGTACTCGCTGTTGTCCTCACCGGTATAGTCCCAATGGTGAAATCGATAACGTTGCCATTAGGCGTACCGGCCTGTGTGACAAACCCTTCGACTTGGAATTCATCGATCACATTGCCGATGCCCTGATTCTCAGGCTCAACCTTCGTCGCAAGGAGTGTTGTGGTCGCACTAACAAAGTTTGTGCCTTTGGCCTCGACGAAACGACCATCCCAGTTGCTGCCATTGGGGACCGGCATGTCGCTGATGTCCGCTCCACTGTAGCTCACCGTGAGAGTGCCGATCCGGAATGTTGCAGATCCAGAAGCATGGTTGTTCACAAATCCCCGCACCTCGGGCGTCACCCCCACTAATTTCTTTTCGATAAATGTTGCCTGAATGATCCCGTTCTGACGAATATGGCCGTTGACTTCAACGGTGTCTGTCCCGGCCACAAGATTCTGAATGTTTCGTCCCGGAATGTTGTCGTCGATCAATGTCGTATTGTCGATGAACACGGTTTGCCCCATTACGACCAGACTGACACCATCCGCAGCCACGGACTGAACAAGCCCTTCCACCGCATCTTTCTGTCGTACAGTGCTTGCGGATCGCTGATTGCCGTTGAACGAGCCATTGACCGTCACGGTCATCCCGACCTTGAGGTCGCTTTGGCTGCCGGATTGGCCATCGACGGTGAATGACGAACCGCTCGTCTCAAACTTCTTGCCGTTGACGAAGACACTGCCGAAGCCGGTGATGGTACCTGACGCCGACGCAGAGCCGCTTCCTGATCCGCTTGCCGACACAGAGGGAGCCCCCTCACTGCCGCAAGCGGCGAGGAGTCCTGCGAGTCCCATCATGCCCATCAAACTGAAGACACATCGTAAGGTGTTCGAGGTATTCATGGTGTGTTCCTTGTTAAACAATTGTGACTGCGGTTTCTAATTTCTCCGGTCCTCGGCCAAGACGCCGGCCGACCATGGCATATCGCCCAGAACATCAGCCGACCAGGTGATGCGCGCCGGGCACCATTGCCAGACGCCAAGCGTGATGATGCGTGTGAGCCCGGCTGGCATACAGGCCAGTCGGTTGACCGATACCTCACGATTGACCACCCTGGTCGAGGCTCCGCACCGATTTAGATAGGGCTCACTGGAGACGTCGCGAAGATCGACTTGAGGGGTAATAAAGGCGACGATTGGGATAGGCAGCACGGCAATCGATGAGTCATCCACCCACTCGCTGCCGGCGCAGTGGCCTTCGAGTCCAGCCGTTCGCTTCACCTCATCGTGAACCAATGTCGAGGTACAGCCGGACAGCAGCAGTGTTGCTGACAGTAGATACGCACTCACGTGTGAACGGAATGGTTGCATAACTCCCTCCTTCTAACCTTCTCTGATGGGTTAGACGGAGGGTGGGAGGAAAGGTAAACAGGGGTCTTAGAAAGCTTTAGCCCTGCGAAGGTAGGGGATATTGTCCAGCCAGAGCAACGCTCAGGCTGGACTGGCCAGCTTGTTACTGAATTGGAATACTCTGAGAGACTGTCAATCGATTCTCTCTAACGCTTGTTCCCTATATACTTCTTCATCTGTGAATTGGAGTATGGAAGAAGTGCGCTATCGGACATCTTGGAAAAATGCGCGAGGGAGGACCGGTAAACGGTATTCGACGTGGAGGATGATGAGAAGCACTCGGATGAAACTTCGCCAGATGCCCATTTTCACAAACTTTCTGGCATCGGTGACGACAGTGGATGGTAGGAGTCGCGGTTGGGTGACACGAATCAATCGCTCGCAGAATGCCACATCTTCCAGAATGGGCTGATTAGGAAATCCATCTAACTGCTCGAACAACGCACGCCGAACGAATAACGCTTGATCACCATAGATAATACGACTGCGCACGCAGCGGAAATTATCCAAGAACGAGATGAACCGCAAGCGCCAGTCATCGCTGGAAAACCGGTGCATGAAGCCACCGGCCTGAATCGTGGAATCGTTCTCCATTTCATTGAGTCGCTGGAGCGCCCCAGCCGGCAGGACGGTATCGGCATGGAGAAAGAGCAGCCACTCGCCGTTCGCCTGTTTGGCGCCGGCATTCATTTGGGAGGCACGACCTTTCGGTGCGTATAACGTGAGACGTGAAGCGTGAAGGGTATTTCGTGAAGCCTCTGAAGAACGATTGTCGTCGTGCACACCATCGATGAAACCAAACGATTTGGCGACCGCGCATGTCCGATCGGTGCTGCCGCCATCTATCAGAATCACCTCAAACTTGCCGGGTTGCTCGAACAACGCCTTCAGCGTACTCGGCAATACCTTCTCTTCATTATAAGCAGGAATGATGACGCTGATCATGCCGAACACCAGTCCGGCAAGAATGTCCGTACATCTTGAGCCCAAGCTCTATGGTCCTCATCGATGCTTTCGAACAGGTCGCAGAGGGTAAGGACCATGGTGTCGATTAATTCGAGGTATCGTTGCGACCGTCGTCCGAGATCCTTCATGTCGGTCTCACCTCGCTGGATCGCCTGCTCAATTTGGCGACGACCGAAACCATGATGCGCTTCTTCTTGCTTGAGCAGGATACGGCGAAGCGGTCCGAACGGGGCAGCGCGTTTTGCCAATCCTTGTTCGATCCGTGTGAGAATGGCCTCTCCCAAACCTTCAAGGACTACTTGCTCTGCAAGGAATGTCTCCGTGAGGTCGCGGCGAGCCAGCGCATCGTCTAGAATCCTTCGATATTCTTCCAGGGCAGGAAGAAACGGCGTATTACGGAGGTGTTTCGGCGCCAGCCAGGCAATGGCTCCCTGAAAGACTCGCGCATGCATCGCTTCTTGTTTGGCCTGGCTCAGGAGAAATCGCCGCGTCTTGGGATCGCCGGACAACGCGGCTTGGGTTTTTGCGCACTCATGGGCCATCCGTTCGCCGTGCTCTAAGAACGCCAGGAGTCTGGCGATGGGCTCTCTCTCATTAGGACCGACCAGCATCGCTCATCTCCTTTGGTGGTGTCCCGTTTAAGCTCCAATCGTAGTCGAGATACTCGATGCGATAGTCCGATTGCATCAGGTCCTGGGCCAGTTCAGGATCGCTCACGTAGCGAGTAATGTAGGCCAGGACTGACCCAGCCGCTCTCGAAAAATCATCATGAAACCATTTGAAGATCATCGAGAGGGACGCCACTTTGTTCGCGCGGTCGAAACGATTGCGTGTGGGATCGTTAATGAAGTCCCTGGCGACTCGATCCAACTGGGTGTTGAGCTGATTCGGATCATAGATCCAGGGCTGGAGCTTAGGACAGGAGGTGGAGGCGCATACAATAGCAAAATGAATTAATGGTTCCTGAAACTGCTTGATCAATATCTGCCGTTCTAGATCGTAGAGATTGATGGTGGCTCCCCCAACCCGATAGTCCCGCCCGATGAAATAACGATAGCGCCCTACATAGGTCATCGGCGAGTAGTGATCAAGGATGCCTTTGATCGCGAAGGCATTGTACGCGTTGATCCAGAAGGCCAGACGCTCATGATGTGTAACTAGTGCACTGGGATCCACTCGATCCAGTTGGGCTAGATAGACCGGCAGCTGGTTGTCAGCTTGAATACCAGGATAATCTATGACTCCATCCCTCACATGCGTGTGTAATAGCTCATCGAAAGCCCTGTGTGAAAACTCCGTTGCCGGAATAGGATTGGTGGGTTTGAAGGATGTCGGGACAGTGGAACATCCCGCAAGCAGGATCATCATACCAGGTATCATCCACTTCATCGACAACCCTGCCATCCTTACCATGTCACTGGTGTTTGCCATGCTGCGATCGGGTGCCGGAGTAGGGAGCCAATAATCCGCCCATCCAGCCTGTTACAGGACGACTGATCGGAACAATGCTGAATCGCTCGTCGATCGAATCTCTCAAGTATCTCACTGAGCGATGAATGGAGGAGATTCCCGGCTTCTGGGAGCGATAAACAGGGTGAGACATTCCCGGAGGCATCGATCGCAATACTATACCGTCCTGCATCGCACGGCTTCAGGGTTTCTCCACCTAGCCATGCCACATTATCCTTCGCATATTGCCGAAGATAGCCAGGAGGCAGTGCCTCCTCCTCAAGCAATCGTTGGAAGACCAGCCTGGCCTGTTGACGGTCATACATCAACGTCCCATCCTGCTTGCCATAGAGTCCGACATCCCAATGGTATGCACCGACGACTGGCAAGAAACCTCGTTGCCTGGCAAACGCAACTACCTCAGTCACCTCATCTCGATTGATCTCGCTTACGATACAGGTGAGGAATTTTGGACCGCGATAGCACCGGAGAAGATCAAGTCCGGCAAGGACCGCGGGAAGTTGATCGGCACCCCGGATACGTTCGTACCTATTGCGATCCAGGGTATCGAGGCTAATCGAGAGGGATACGGAGAGATCGTCGAAGTGCTGTACCAGGTGTGGAGTCAGCTTGGTTCCGTTCGTAATCACGGTCAGATGAAGCCCAATCTCAACTAAATCTTGAAGAATAGCTGACAAATCACGGCGTAGAAGTGGCTCGCCTCCTTGCACGAACACGAGACGTAGTCCGTCCCTGTAGAGGCCGGCGAAGACGTTCCGGATCTCTTGCCGTGACATCTCATATTGGCCAACATTCAACGGAAGGTTGCAGTAGCCACAGGAAGAATTACAACGAAGGTTCACCTGAAATACGGCCAGCAGCGGACGCCTTCGCATCAGATTGGTCAGTCCACCCCATAGTGCGTGAGGAAGGCTGGGTTTCCGATTCTTCTCCGTAGAATGCCCATCGACCTGTGAGTTTCCATGAGGCTGTGATCGCTCGATGTGTATCAGCATGAACGGTCCGTCTGGTGGTTGCTGTGCAGTTCTGCCCAATGACCTGCCATTTTTCCCCCTGGGTTCCTCAAGACTGCATGTGCACAAGCAACCCTGTTTCGCAACCTATTGAGAGATCTAAGGGTATGACGAATCTCGATGGCATATCCTTTGCTGAACGAACAATGGTTCACCATACATGGCTTTCTACCAGGAGGTATAGGATCTGGCCGCTATGACGAAGGCAGGTTCGACGAGTCATGAGACATGCATTGGAACATTTTCGATAGCGGCATCTGCAAACGTATGACCTGAATAGTCCACCCTTGCTATTTGCACTCCTTCCCATTGAAGTGCATACAGGTTGATTCGCCTGATTTGACCTTCCAGGTTTTGATCAGTGGTCGTTTGTCCTCACCGCGCATCTCGACGACAAAATCCACAAGCCCGGAGAGGGGCAGTTTCTCGATGTGGGGCTTTGCCGCATCCGGCACTTCGATATAGAACACGCTGGCACTCGTCGAGATCATGATCTGATTCTGCTCCTTGTCGATATGAATCACTGGACTGTAAAAACTGCGATCTTCGGCAAAGACCAGCTTTGGTATCAAGGTGGATACGGACAGCGCAAGAATGAGGCAATAGCTGAATAATCGTTGTCGAGAGGGCATGTGTCATGCTCCTGATTCAAGCTACGGGAGCACATTAGTATATTTTGGGGATGATGTGAACCGGAAAAATCAAGATCAGCGAATAAGGACGTCGGCTGGGGTCACGCAACCGGATTTGATCCAATAGGTCTTCACATCCGGTTCAGAATTCATAAGGGAGACGAGGAGGTAGGCGGGGATGGGCAAGTTGATCTTGGGCCAGATCTCTTCATAGTCGGTGGCGATTTTAATGTCAGTCACAGACGGACGCGCGGGATCGTGGGGGTGCGAGTGATAGACGACTTGGAGATCGAGCCCATTGCTGCGCATGTCCTTTTTCGCAGATGAGAAGTCCTGCATGTCCATGACGAAGGCAATCTCGGCGCGTTCAGCAGGCGAAAGCCTCTCAAGATGTGCAGCTTTGGCTGAATCGAATGAAGAGAGGTTTTGCGCACCTTCCATCGCGACGATGTTCTTGGTGCGATACAGATGGCTGACTACCCCATTGGTTCCAGCTAGCAGCCCACAACATTCGTAAGGAGTCAGTTCCTTCGCATGGGCGATGATGTCGTCCAGGATCGTTTTTGGAATAACGAGGTCTGCCACGATAGTCTTTTCCCCGTCCTGCGCTTCACGCTTCACGGGATTATCAAATGGTGCATATTCGAGCCGCTTGTCGGCGAGCGATGCCTGACACGGCTGACCGATGCTTTGATACGGTGGTGATCCAGCGAGGAGGGGTACGTCGGTGACTGAAATACGTCGAGCAAAACCTTGGGTGTGCTCAGCAGGGGTATTGCTGATTTCACTCACTTGGAGCGCTCCGAGTTGGGGACAAGATTCTGATGCTCAAAGACAGCCGCGAGTGGAACTGTCTCTCAGGTCATGGTTGTTCACTGCCGGAGAAACCCAATGGAGCCATAATGCCTCTGGGCTCCATCCCACGTTGGGCAATCCGACGTCTGAGCTGAAGTACAAAGACAACGATACCCACCTGGTTGGGCTTGGAGCGAAAGTGCATCTCAATCGTCGATTATTCGTGGAGGGAGAGTTTGGTTTGTCCTTCGATTTCGATCGCGGGAATTTGATTGATGATGATTACTTGGCTGGACAGCGATTGTTCTCACGTACCAGTAGCGGCGTCACTGGTAAAGGGACATGGTATTTCAATGGAAACGTTGGATATCGTGCAGCCGAGCTTCCAAATGAGCGCGGCCATCTCGATCTGCTGGGCGGGTTTCAATACTGGCGGACAACGTACGAAGCCAAGGGTTTCGTCTGCGATTCGTCTGTTCTCACGTGCGATCCATCAACCCTCCCATCGATCAAGAACACGACTCATTGGATAACGCCGCTCCAGATCGGCGGACAGTTCGAATATCGAATTGTCCGCAGGGTGAGCGCAAATGTGAAGATGCTCTTCTCGCCGGCCAGTGTCGTCTACAACGAGGATATCCATTTTCAACGGAGTGATTTAGAACAGGATCCGAGCTTCTCGATGTGGGGGGTAGGATTAAGTGCGACCGTCGAGCCAACCATAAAAATTATGCTGACCCGTCATCTCGCACTCGTGGGAGGGTATCGAGTTATGTGGAGCCGGGCGTACTACGGTCGATGGGAAGTTCACGGTCTTGGCACCGGTTCAGAGACAGCTCCTCTCACTGAATTTCAAACCCTTCGTCACGGCGCAACCGTCGCGCTGACTGCGTCATTTTAACTGTTTGAGGTCAGAAACAACTTATCGTCTCTGCCGTCCGGATGGGAGAGTTTCGTCTTCGTACTCAAGGAAGAGGCGCTTGGCTTCTGGATGGAGTTGATGGGCGTGTCCGTGGGGAATCCCCAGGGTTCTGAACAGTGGCGTCAGCTTTCCGTTGGGATGCAGGTAGCCGGCTCTGAGGGGCACGGTGCGCTTGCTGTGGCGTACGAGCCGGCAGGCCGTGGATCGAATGGAAGTCAACCAATCGGCGATATCTTGGGGATTGCCGATCGAGGCGGAGAGCAACAGTAGTTTAGCTTGTGAAGGACAAAAGATGATGGTCTCTTCCCACACAACACCCCGTTCGGGATCAGCAATGTATTGAGACTCATCAAGGATCACAAGCCCTAAGGTGTCTAATCGGATATCGATTTCCCCGCTCGCGGCATCATAGAGTAGGTTTCGGAGAAT
Source organism: Nitrospira sp. (assembly GCA_005116895.1). GTDB lineage: Bacteria > Nitrospirota > Nitrospiria > Nitrospirales > Nitrospiraceae > Nitrospira_D. The sequence continues at coordinate 27,577 of SWDO01000001.1, forward strand.
CTCCGTGGTCATAATGAGTAACGGGGCTTGCCCATTTTCCTGGCGATCACCGGTCAGAATACCCACTTTGTCTGGTCCAAAGATCTTCGAAAACTCAGTGTACTTGGTGTTGGACAATGCCTTGAGCGGCGATGTGTAGATAACGGTGCGATTGTCTTCCATTGCCCGACGGGCTGCCTCAATGGCCACGTAGGTTTTGCCACTTCCAGTTGGGACACTGATCACAACGTCGGTCTCACTCACGGCGGACAAGGCTTCGGTTTGCCAAGGGTCTGGTATAAACGGCTGGGGAGAAGGCACGCCGATTCCTTCCAGCCAACGCGAGAGGGAGACGGCAGATTCTAACGGCTCCTGGTCCGTTCCCCGTAGCGAGGCTTTCTTAGAAAGAAGGGGGGAAGGGCGATGAGTATGTGACGGTTCTGATTCTGATTGAGGTTGCCGTTCTCCGATCAACGTCTGCAGATCAGATTCGAAGCCGGCACGATTCTGACTTGAATGCTGAAGCAATAGCTCGATCAGTCGCCTCTTGCCGGCACGAAACTGCCGATGGACGCGTCCGCGCGCCAGGCGGTGCAACAAGGCGACAGGTTGTTGGGCAAGCAGTTGTTCCAGTTCGTCGGTATTCATGGTTGGAAGTGCTGAGGATTGAGTACTGAGGACTGCGTCACAGGATAGCTCAGTCCAGAAGCCTCGGCCATCAGTCCTACACTGTTCACGGCAGTTCCTCCAATACTCCACGTCGGATCAAGGTGATCGCCTGCGAAGCGGATCCAGCGAGGCCGGGATGCGTCGATTTTAGGGCCTGCACTTGTGACAGAAACTCCAAAGTTCTGGCCAGGAGTCGGTAGATGTCGCCTTCTGCCATCGTGGTCAGTCGACAGAGACCAATCCACGTGAGGGTGGGGTCGGCGACCCAGCGTTCAACCAAGGCGGCCACATCGGCGCGAAGGAGGGGCGGATCTTCATAGGGAGACAAACTCTCCGCCAACTTGCGAACCTGCCCGAGCAGGGAACTCAGCCCGGCACTGATGCGGGGAAATGCGCCGGGACGATCGTCGTCGTGGGCTAGACTGGCCAAGATGCCGGCGAGGAGAGAGGGGTCTCCTCCCGTAAAGGCTTCCGCGCGGATCAGTTCGGTAATGAGCAGCGAATGATCGATCCGGATGAGCCGTGCCCATTCTCCTTCGATCGTCAATGGTGTCGCCAGCGTGAGATACCCAAATTTTTGCAATACGTCTACGCGCTCCTGGAAGCGATGCCACAAACTGGCCCGCAGCGCTTGGATGGATTTCGTATGGCGCTGTTGTTCTTGGCGAAGTCGCGATGCGGTCACGAAGTCTTTCTGACAGGCTGGCCGAGAAGGGCACGTGGGGCAGGGGAAGTCCCCCAACGATTGGACGATGGCATCGGGCAGTGGTTCGCAACTGGTGGAGATCAGGATAGGAAGCAATGGCAAACGCTGCGGAAGCTCTTCTAACTGATGACTGAGTCGATCGAATGTGTCGGTGGAACACCACGGATAGGTCGGCGTCTCCACGAAGTCGCATGTGCGGTCGTAGACTTCTTTCACACTTGTGACCGGACATTCAGTGACGGCGCCATCCGGTCGTAAGATGGTGAGCATGGAAGTCTTTTGGCCTTTACTCCGGTATTGTCGGAGCACAATCCCGCGGCTTCTGTTGAGCCCTACGACACGCCCAGGGCTCAGAAACGGCAACCGAGCAGAAATCTCCGGCGATTCTAGCCGGTGCGTCTGATGACGGGTGTGGCGGTGCCTTCGTGTATGGTCGAAGGTTTGCCATTGGGTGATCCAGTCTGTACAGACGCGAGGGCCGAACGGTTCCATTTGCACATGAAGTGCGTCGAGTTTGTGCTCGAGCAGTTCAGCACGTTGGTTGAGTTGGAACTGAGCGAAACTCTTGGCCAAAATTCCTTGAATCTGCTCATGGGGATGCGCCTTCAAGAGATTCAACACCATTGGATAACTGATCGTAAACTGGCTGTCGATGGCTTCCGGTTGCCCGGTCAACCCTTTGGTCAGAACCGCCAGATCGATATACGGAGAGGGAGTCACAACCGCAAATCCGACGTGATCTTTCCCGCGGCGGCCGGCTCGTCCGGCGACCTGCTGGACTTCGCCGATAGTCAGGTCGGTGAAGTCGCGGGATTTGCGGATGCTGGATTGAGTGATCACGACCGTGCGGGCTGGAAAATCGACACCTGCCGCCAGGGTTGTCGTGGCGAAGACCGCATCGAGATGGCCTTGTCGCATCAGCTCTTCGATCGCGATTTTCCACGAAGGCAGGTGCCCAGCATGATGGGCGGCGACGCCGATTCGCTGCACCATGGGAATGAGGGGATGTTCTGTAATGCTCGGATACTGTGCGATGACCCGTTCGAGCGCCGTACCGATCGCCTCTTGTCGCACTGGAGGAAGCACGAAATCGGCGTGATTGAACGACTCCATCGCCTCGTCACAGGCTCGCCGTGAGGTGAGAAACACAATAGCTGGGGTGAGATGTTGTTGGCGGAGCGCCGCGATGAGATCAACCGGATGGATCGACGGCGGCATGCAGCTTCATTCCTTTTGAGATGACCACGAGGCCTGATTCAGTGACGGTAAATCGTTGCGCATCGGCCTCTCGATCATACCCGATTTCCGTATTCGGAGGGATCGTCACATCTTTATCGATGATGGCCCGTCTGATGCGGCTCTGCGCGCCGATCGTCACGTTTTCCATGATAATGGATTCACGGACATCCGCGTGGTCTTGTACGCGGACGTTCGGGGATACAATCGAATTTTGGACCCGTCCACCCGACACGATGCAGCCGCCGCAGACGATCGAATCAAGCGCGACCCCCATCCGGCCTCCCTGAAAATCCTGGGCGAAGACGAACTTGGCCGGTGGAAACTGCCCCTGATAGGTTCGGATCGGCCAGCCTGGGTCGTACAGATTGAATTGAGGATCAACGGCGACCAAATCCATGTTCGCTTCCCAGTATGCGTCGAGCGTTCCAATGTCGCGCCAGTACTTGACGGCTTTGTTGTTGGCATCTTGAAATTTGAAGGCATACACCCGCCCTTGTTCGATCATTCGGGGAATAATGTTTTTCCCGAAGTCGTGCGCGCTGCCTTCCCGAGCATCCGCAATCAGGTGTTCGCGGATGGCCTTGGTGCGGAACAGGTAGATGCCCATTGAGGCGAAGGCATGGGCTGGATCGTTGGGGAGTGGAATAGGATGCGCCGGCTTTTCATCGAAGCGAGTAATCCGGTAGTCCTTGTCGACTGCGATGACGCCGAAGCGAGTCGCCTCCTGGACGGGAATGTCGATGGCCCCGACGACCGCATCTGCGCTCTTGGCGATGAGCCAGTGGTACATCTCCGCATAGTTCATCTTGTAGACGTGATCACCGGCGAGGATCAGGAGGAACTCCGGGTGTTCCCCGTCGATCAAGAACATATTCTGATACACGGCATCGGCGGTGCCACGGTACCAATCTTCGCTGATGCGCTGTTGAGGAGGGATCGAGGCGATATATTCGCCAAGTTCCGCGTTGAGAATATTCCAGCCGGTCCGGATATGGCGATCAAGCGAGTGTGATTTGTATTGAATGAGAACCGCGATCTTGCGGAGCCCGGAATTCAGGCAATTGCTCAGGGTAAAATCAATGATGCGATACTTCGGCACGCTGGGTCCTTGGGCCTGCCGACTTTTCTGAACTTCATGTCGAGCGCATCGTAGATCAATAACTTGTCGGCGATGGTTTCTCCGATGCCGAGAATCTCTTTGATCGCTTCCGAGGCCTGGAGGACTCCCATCGTACCGGCCAACACGCCAAGCACGCCGGCTTCTTGGCAATTGGGGACCAGCCCAGCCGGCGGGGGCTCGGGATAGAGGCATCGGTAGCAGGGATAGCCTTGGTGTGGCTTGATCGTCGTCAATTGCCCCTCGAACCGAAACATGCTGGCGGAGATCAATGTTTTCTTGGCAAAGAAACAGGCGTCGTTTACCAGAAACCGCGTCGTAAAGTTATCCGAACCGTCCAGCACAATATCGTATTGCGAGATGAGCGGGAGGATGTTCTCGGCATCAACCAATTGGCGATACGCGTTGATGGTAATCTCTGGATTGATGGCCGACAAGGTTTTCCGGCCGGACTCAACCTTCGGCTGTCCGAGCGTTGCAGTTGAGTGCATGATCTGCCGTTGCAAATTTGAGAGGTCCACGACATCGCCATCGACAAGCCCGATCGTTCCAATGCCGGCGGCAGCAAGATACAGACCGGCGGGAGAGCCAAGACCGCCCGCGCCGATCAGGAGAACTTTGGCCCGCTTGAGCTTAAGTTGCCCCTTGCCTCCCACGTCCTGGAGGATAATGTGCCGACTGTACCGTTCGATTTCTTGCTCAGTGAGTTCCATTGTGTCGATTATCAGTTTCTAGTGACGAGTTTCATGTTTCAAGTTCAACATGAAACGTTAAACTCGCTACTACTTGTTAGATACGCTTCACGAGATGTTATTCCACCACATTGAGTTCAATCGGATCGACGACACAGCCTTTGGCTCGCAGGCCAGCAACGGCCCGCTCGATCTCAGCAGTGTCGCCGGAGAGTTCCACATCGGCCCATCCGGTCGTCTCGCGAACATCGGCTCGCCTGACATCGGTCACGACCTTATATTCGCGTCCGATCTGATAGATGATCGGCTCTCGGATTTTGTCCTCAGGAAAGCGAATATGGAACCGCAAGTGCGCCATGGTTACCCTCCTGCGATCGCCGGGACGATGGAGACTTCATCGCCATTCTTGAGGGGCGTGTCTTTCCCCGTGAGGAAGCGAATGTCTTCTTCGTTGACATAAATGTTCACGAAGCGACGGAGCTCTCCCGTTTCATCGCATAGGCGATCTTTGATGCCAGGATATGTGCTGTTCAACGACTCGATCATCTCCACCACGCTACCGGCTTTGGTCTCGACCTCGCCCTGACCTTTGGTCAAGGGGCGAAGTGGAGTTGGAATGCGGACTCTAATCATGCTTCACCACCACCGTTCTTTCCCATTTTGAATGTCTTTTGGAAATCGACCAGACTGGGCTGAATGCGGACCGGACGACCGACGGAATTGATCACCGCTTCCTGGGTTTTTAGGCCGTTGCCGGTGATGTAGGCCACCGTGACCTCATCTTTTTTGATCACCCCTTGCTTGACAAGCTTCTTCAGCACGCCGATCGTGACGCCTCCGGCTGTTTCCGCGAAGATGCCTTCGGTTTGGGCCAACAGCTGGATGCCTTCTACCACTTCTTCATCCGTCACCATATCCATGGATCCGTGACTCTCAGCGGTCGCCTTAAGCGCATAGTACCCATCGGCGGGGTTGCCGATGGCAAGGGACTTGGCAATCGTCTGTGGTTTCACTGGCTTGAAGAAGTCGCGCCCCGCCTTGAATGCGGTCGAGATCGGTGAGCAGCCTTCCGCTTGGGCGCCGTTGACCTTCGTGCGAACGTGGTCGATCAGGCCCAACGCCTTCATCTCATGCAGACCCTTCCAAATCTTGGTCAAGAGCGAGCCCGACGCCATGGGAATGACGACTTGATCCGGTGTTTTCCACCCCAATTGTTCCACGGTCTCAAAGGCAAGGGTTTTTGAGCCTTCGGCATAGTAGGGGCGGATGTTGATGTTCACGAACGCCCAGCCATGTTCGCCGGCAATCTCGCTGCAGAGCCGGTTGACATCGTCGTAATGACCTTCAATCTCGACCACGTGCGGCTTATAGATCAGGTTGCCAAGCACTTTTGCGGCCTCAAGGTCGCCGGGGATGAAGACGTAGCAGTGGAGATTGGCGGATGCCGCGTGCGCAGCGACGGAGTTCGCCAAGTTGCCGGTCGACGCGCAGGCCACTGTTTCGAAACCGAGCTCGCGCGCGCGTGTGAGGGCTACGGCGACGACGCGATCTTTGAAGGATAGGGTGGGGTGATTCACCGTATCGTTCTTGATGTAGAGCTCGTCGAGCCCAAGATACGCACCAAGGTTTTTCGCCCGTACGAGCGGGGTGAACCCGGCATGCGGTCCGACGAAGTTCGTGCCTTCGACCGGCAGCAGGTCGAGATAGCGCCACATGCTATGTGGTCCATTCTCGATCTTCTTGCGCGAAATCGTTTTCTTGATCTCCTCGTAGTTGTACTTCACCTCAAGGGGACCGAAGCACATTTCGCAAACGTGGATGGCCTTCGTTGGATATTCTTTACCGCACTCGCGGCACACCAGCGCTTTCATTTTGCTCATTGTCGCACCACCTTCTCAACCTCTATGCAGATGGACGCATGGCGCATCCAGCATAGGGGTCCCCATCGTCGAACAGTTCAGTAATCGTCGGGTGTTCCCCGCAGAGCGCACAATTTGGGTTCCGGCGGACTTTGATTTCTCGGAATTGGGTTTTGCGCGCATCGAAGTCGAGCAGGCGGTCGGTTAGCGGCCGCCCGATACCGAGGACAAGCTTTAATGCTTCCGTCGCCTGAATCGTCCCGATAATGCCGGCCAAGACTCCGATCACTCCAGCCTCCTGGCAGGAGGCCACCAATCCAGGTGGAGGCGGGGCCTTGAACACGCAACGATAACACGCCGATTTCTTCGGGATGATGGTTGTGACACGTCCGTCGAATCGCAGAATGCCGCCATGGACCAGCGGTTTGCCGGCGAAGAAACAGGCGTCGTTGATCAGGAACTTGGCCGGGAAATTATCGACTCCGTCGATCACGACATCATAGTCGCCGAAGATCTTAAGCGCATTGCCGGCCGTGAGCCGTTCCTCGTACATGGAGACCGAAACGTCGGGGTTCAGTGCCTGAATCTTTTCTTTGCCGGAGAGGACCTTGGGTCGACCCACGTCGGGAGTATGGTGAAGAACCTGGCGCTGCAGATTGGTCAGGTCCACCACATCGCTGTCGATCAGCCCAAACGTGCCGACTCCTGCTGCGGCCAGATACAACGCGGCTGGTGAGCCGAGACCACCGGCACCGACGAGAAGAATCCTGGATTTGGCGATCTTCTTCTGGCCCTTGCCGCCGACCTCAGGCAAGAGGATATGCCGGCTGTAGCGATTTATTTGCTCTTCAGTAAATTCCATCTCAATCAGCGGTGCCAAGAACGTTCAAAATGGTTTCCAACGAGGCCGTAGGCAAACGAAAACCGGAGGCGTACCCTCTAGGGTACGTTGAGGATTTTCTTGAGCCGAGAACAAAGTTGGAGGCCATTTTCAGCGTTCTTATATATTGAAATACTTCTCAATGCTGATATAGCGCTCACCGGTGTCGCACAAGATAGTCACGACATTCTTGCCGGGTCCCACTTCATCGGCGATCTTTTGGGCGGCGAACACATTGGCGCCGGCGGAAATACCCACCAAGAGGCCCTCTTTCTTCGAGAGTTGTTTCGCGGTCTGATAGGCCTCGTCGTCCGTCACAGTGATCACGCGGTCGAGAATCTTTCGGTTGAGCACCTTAGGAATAAAGCCCGCCCCGATCCCTTGAATCTTATGGGGGCCAGGGTCTCCTCCAGACAACACGGGCGAGCCTGCCGGTTCGACGGCGATGACTTGTACGTGCGGGTTCCGTTCCTTAAAGACTTCACCGCATCCTGTGATGGTCCCACCGGTTCCGACGGCAGCCACAAAGGCATCGATCTTTCCTTCGAGCGCGTCCCAGAGTTCCAGTGCTGTCGTCATCTTATGCATCGCGGGGTTGGCCGGGTTTGAGAATTGATCCGGCATAAAGTACGACGGATTTTGAGCCAGGATGCTTTCGGCCTCCTTAATAGACCCTTTCATGCCTTCCCAAGCCGGGGTGAGCACCAGCTGTGCACCATACGAAGACAATAAGCTGGCCCGTTCCATGCTCATGCTTTCCGGCATCACGAGGATCAGCTTGTATCCACGCACGGCTGCGACCAAGGCCAGTCCGATACCCGTGTTTCCGCTGGTCGGCTCGACGATGGTTCCGCCCGGCTTGAGTGTTCCTTGACGTTCCGCCTCGTTGATCATGTTGAGGCAGATTCGATCCTTGACACTACCGCCGGGGTTGAAAAACTCAACCTTCCCGTAAATCGTCGCAGAACCGGACTTTGACAGGCGGTTCAACCGGACAAGCGGGGTCTTGCCGATCAGCTCGGTAATGTCTTGATGCAACGTGGTGCTCACCGACCCCCTCCCATATAAAAGAGGAACTCCACGTGATCTCCTTCGTTGAGGTGGGTCGTGGCAAGGCGGTCACGATCCAAGACCTTGTCGTTGACCTCGACGGCGACCATCTGCGGCTCGATGTTCTTTGTCTTGAGCAAATCGAGGACGGTTCCGTTCTGGACCTCCTCAGGCTTTCCATTGATCTTGACCTGCACGGATTCTCCCAAGTTGGCTTAGAGATTAAAGAATTTCGAACGTAGCAAAGGCACGCTCTGCTTGTCAAGGCTACGTCATCCATATTGTGAGACGCGAATGCTCGATAGGATTCATGCTCACCTGTATTCCCTGAGAAGGGGAGAGATTCTCTGCAGGGGGTTGCTTGACTTTGATCCGGCTCGTCGCCACTATGCCGCCTGCATGTGGAAAAAGAACTTCCTCTTTCGCGCGACTGAATCGACTCCGCTCACCGAGTCCGAGAATGAGCTCTTCCATGATACTGAGCCGGCACTGGACAGTGCGGGGCTGGTTCTGGACAAGTTTCTCTCGGTGTGGGTACAGGGCGAAGGGACGGAAGAGAAGCCGTCGATCTTTACGAGTCTGTATGTCCGCACCGCGATGCTGGATGTGAAGAAGCACGTTAGTCTCCTTCAGCCGCTTCAAGGGCGCACTCATCAGATTAAGCAATTGCTCACACAGGAGCAGAAACAGTTTCTTCGACAGTGGCTTCAGGTGCATGCGCCACAGGCCTGGGAGTCTTCCGACGACCACTTCCGCGACCTCTTCGAACTGGCATGATCCGGCCGTCGCCGTTCCAACTATCCACGCAGTGCCGCCGAGTGTATATCACCTGGCTACTTGCCGCCGTTTTGCTCGGGCCAAGCGCGGAAGTCTCGGCTACATCAGTCGAGGTCTGGTATGGTCCGGAGGATAGGCCACTCGAACATCTCGTACAGATGTATGACCGTGCTACACGATACATTTTTGTGGCCGTGTATGGCGTCACGTCGCCGCTTACGGTGAAAGCGCTGGTTGCGGCGAAACGGCGTGGTGTGGATGTTCGTCTTCTCACTGATCGAGAGCGCCTCAACGATCCGAAGCAACGAACGGCGCTCTCGGCATTGCGTGAAGCTGGGATCCCGATCAGGATCAATCAACATGACGGCCTCATGCATTTGAAACAGGCGGTGATCGACGACGAGATCAATACGACCGGGTCTATGAATCAGACGACCAGTGGAAATCGCTACAATGACGAGCGGCTCGATATCATTAGGGACCATGCGATTACCGTCCAAGCACGTGAAAAGTTTCTTTCGCTCTGGAAAGATCAGGAACGATTCCAGGAGTGGAAATAGGAGGAATGTTGAGGGTAAGGTGGCAACGCATTTCCATGGCCGGGAAAGGCTGAGGAGCAATGGTTGAAGAAACCGACATTGCCGTCGTGGGAGCCGGTGGAGGAGGGGCCGTGCTGGCCCTTGCACTGGCTCAGAAGGGGATCAACACGATTGTCTTCGAGCAGGCACCAGGACCGCCGAAAGGATTGCGCGGAGAGATCCTGCAGCCGAACGGACAACAAGTACTTGATCGGTTAGGGCTGTTGAGTCAGTTGCCGGTTGAGTCTACCCGTACGGTGCATAAGTTTCATTTTTGCCGTGTTGGTGGCGAGCGGCTGTGCACGGTGGACTATAGGGAACTGCCTCCCCCGTACAATCAAGCCGTGGTCACACTGCCGAATGTGGCGCACCATGCCATTCTGAGCGCGATCGAGCGCGAACCCTCCGTCTCCTTGCGGTATCGATCAGCCTTCACGGGTCTGCTTCGAGAGAATGGGCGGGTCGTCGGGCTGACGGCCAAGCAGGGAGAAGACCACGTGACTGTGAAGGCGAAGGTGGTCGTTGGGGCCGACGGAGCATTCTCAAAAGTTCGAGAGGCCCTGCAGATTCCGGCTGATCTTCATCTCTATCCGCAAGGGTATTTGATCGCCCTGTTGGATGCGGCGATTCCTCTGGGAGAGGCGAAGTATTTTGTCGGTAAGCGAACGATCCTTGGGATGTTTCCCGCCGCTGGGGACAAGGTGTATGTGTTCTACATGATCAAGGCCGGTTCCTATGAGAGTGTCAAGGAACGAGGCATCGCAGCGCTACAAGAAGCCTGGGTCGCGATTGATCCGTCCAGTAAGCTGATATTTCGAACGTTGACTGATTGGAAGCAAACCGCCTTCATGCCGACTGGCCGTGTCCGCACGCCGACGTGGGTGGCCGACGGGGCGGTGTTGCTCGGGGATGCGGCGCATGCGATGAACCCGCATGCCTCTCAAGGCCGTATGCAGGCGATGGTGGACGCCATGACACTGGCTGACCTTCTCCCTGAGTGTCTGGCGACAAATGAGTACTCTGCCGAAAAACTGAGGACCTACGAAACCGCGCGCCGACCTCAGGTCACCATGTTGCAGAAGCTGGCTGATGAACAGGTGCTGTTCTGGAACACAGCGAATCCGATCATTGCCTTTCTCCGGGACCGCGTTTTTAGTACCTTGGATCGCAATGCACGACTCCGGTATCGTGTCTTGACGACAACAGCCGGACTCCGCAAGGAGCCTCCGTTCGGCATGATGGATCGCCTGATGGCGGCGGGATTGGTGCCGGATCCTTGGGCTCGTGACTTGTCAGCGGGAGGCGTTCGATAGCATCATGTCTCCGATAGGCTGGACGATCGACGGCTTGCCGGAGGAGACACACACACTCCTCAAGTCCTATGTGAAGGATGTGGAGAAAGCCTATGGAAGTGAGTTGGGAGGGATTCTGCTATACGGCAGTGCCGTGCGAGGAGAATTCTTGCCGGGCCGTTCCAATCTTAATCTGTTGTTGGTGATGTCGTCGTATGACCTCTCGGTACTGAAAAGGTATGACAGTATCCACAAGCGCTGGAGTAAGGAGCATGTCGTCGTCCCTCTCTTTCTCACAGTAGACGACCTTCAATCCGCTTCATTCGCCTTCCCTCTTGAATAACAAGATATCCACGAATGCCATCGACTGCTGTGGGGGCAAGATCCCTTCGTCGGCCTGAAAATCGACTCTCGGTACTTGGCCGCTGAAGTGTTGCAGGGCTTACGGGGAAATCTTCTCCGTCTCCGCCAGCGTCTGGTAGAAGGACGAAGTACCGAAGAAGCGATGACCATCCTCTTGGCACTGTCTATTACCGCCCTTTTGCCGGTACTTCGAGGGCTCCAGCGATTGCTGGAGCGCCCTGTCCTTGCGCATGGCGAAGCACTTCTGAAGGACCTCGAATCTTATCTGGCGGTCGATCTTACCGGCCTGCGTGATGCGCTCTTGCTCAAGCGAGGGCAGATTTCTCCAGGGCAGAAAGAGATTCCGCGGCTCATGGATCGATATCTCGAGAGCCTGGTTCGGCTCGTGACGACCGCAGAAGCACGGATCACGTGATCGCACATCGACTGAACGAACGCTGGATCGGGATCGGCTGGTTCAGCCTGATGGTCATGCTGGCAGCGGGTGATGCCCACGCCTCGTTGTATGATCGGCCCAAAGAACGTGTGTCTCTTCCCAGCCCCATCGGGTATGTCAGCGATCATGCACAGGTTATGGAGCCGGAGTGGAAGGACCGCATCCGGTCCGTCTGTATCGATCTTGAGAAAAAAAGCGGCGTGGAAATGGTGATTGTGACGGTGCCCAGCATCAAACCCTATCCGTCTGCCAAGCATTATGCGGACGCGCTGTATGAAAAGTGGCAAATCGGCTCGACGCAGCAGGAACATGGGCTGATGGTGTTGGTGGCTGTGCAAGAGCGTCAGGCGGCGATGGCGTTGGGACGCCAGATGTTTCCGGTCATCACCCCAGCTGTGAGGAACGAAGTCAGTCGTCTGTATCTGCAGCCTGCGATTGAACGAGGACATTTCGGGGAAGGGCTGTATCGCACGGCGGTTGCGCTGGCGACTCCAGCGCAAGAGGCGAGGTTCACTCCTCCATCCAGGCCTCGGATGAAGGGGCTCGGAGTCTGGATTACGCTTGGCACCACTGCGGCGATCGTTTCGTTTTTCTGGTGGATGAGTCGGCCGGACTTACGGCACCCCTATCGACGCATCCAGAAGGGTGAATATTGGGGAACCGGACAAGGTGGGTTCGGTGGCAACTGGGGCGGCTTCGGCGGCGGCACAAGCGGGGAGGGGTGGCGCTGAGGGCCCTGTTCCTCTTAATCCTATGAGATTACCGGCTGAGACAGTTATTTCTGAGGACAAGCTGGTGCGCTATCTTTTGGTGCCACAGCTTCGTGGAGATAAGTCATCGTTTCTGCGAAAAGGCGGCTATGAGTTGAGTAATGCCGCACATCTCTTACGTGACTTGCACGATCAGATTCTGCCGTTAGACGCGATACCGCTTGAGAGAAACCAGTTCGGGCAGTACTACGAAATTAGGGGCGTATTGAAAGGTCCCAATGGGACAATCCTGTCGGTTCGAACGATCTGGATGACAGAACACTTGTCGGGAACGACGAAGTTTATTACACTGATTCCGGATAATCGGAGGGTAGAGTGAGATTTGATCTTTATACCGATGCAGCATTGGCTTGTGACCTGCCGGAGCATCGGCTCCGTCGAGGAGATATCGTCAAGCTCGTCGAGCACCACGTGGCACCTGATGGGACCGAAGGCTACTCCATTGAAGTCTTCACGGCCATCGGAAGTACACTTACCGTGACGACTGTTCCCGCGAATGCACTCGAAGCGCTTCGGCAGGACGAAGTCCTCTGCGCCAGGATGCTGTAGGGAACTCGCTTACCATTCTATTCACAACTTTCTTGACGAACGCCTCTAGGCAGGAGACTCATCGATGAACCATACCTACGGTTGGAGCCGCTTCTCGTTGGCGTTGAGTGTTCTTGGAGTTCTTATCTTGTTCGCATCTGGTTGTGCAACAAGCCTCGCCGGTGTTTCGCTCCATCATGGGCACCAACAATGGCATCGGCGGCATGGGCATCGTCATTGATGGCACGGATGAGCAGAAGCAAAAATATCTGCCGCGGCTAGCCAGCGGCGAAATATCGATTGAACAATATCGCTGCATTCTGGCTGAGATTTCTGGCCAAACGTGCTACGAGCAATCGATCGATCCAAGCCTTAAAGATCACGCGGGTGCGTTAATTCTCGAATTTGAAGATCTGAAGGTTTGTGAACATTCTATCGTGTATAAGAACACAGTTCATCCGCTATCTGATGTGACAAGTGTGCGTGGCGGCCAGTCAAGGGGTTCTTTTAACTTCGTTCCGACGCAAAACTCATCAAGTATCCGGATTCAATTCCTATCCGGCGAGGTCATCTCGTTTTCTGAAGATCGGCTACTATTCGGCGGCAAACGTCATGAGGCATAGGCCGTCTTTTCTCCACAGTGCAGCACATCACTTTCAAACAGCGCCTTGGGAATTTGACGCGAAGGTTCACCCAACAAGGGCAGCTTGAACTAACTAGGCCTTGGGCCATAGGTAGTCGACAAGTAGGCGAGACAGTCATCTTGAAAAAGGGCGGTGTGATAGTCAGTGGCGAGAGATCAATCAACCTAAAGACAGCAAAGGCATCAGGCACCTTTGGGCTAGGGTCCGAGTGGCATTCCTTGAACGCCATGAGTCACAAGACGAATTCACATGAAGTCGTTCTTTCCGAGAAGAAGGCAGCTTTAGGGGCGCTGATACCTATTGGTGCACTGAGATTCATCCCGTACTTGGAGGACATTGACATTGTCCACGCGCTTCTAGCTTGGCTGGCTGAACCGAACAACACGTTGGGCTGAAAAAGAAGAAAACAAAGGTGTTGGTAGTCTTTGTTTGGATACCTCTGTTGCTCGGCCAACATCATGTGAACGTTTCGTGACAGTTTCTTCACGGTTTCACCATCCCGACCTAATTTGCCTATATTGCACTCCGATCTGTCGGTGCGTATGATCGCACGGCTCCATTCTTGAGGAGGTGCTATGGCGAAGATTACCGAGATCGCTCCGGACCTATTCCGCATTACAACTTTCGTTGCACCGTTCAATATTCAGTTCAGCCAGTTCTTGCTGCGCGACGATCAGCCGCTGCTGTTCCATACTGGCCCGCGCTCTCTGTTTCCGGAGGTCAAGGCCGCGGTGGCGGCACTCATCGATCCGCAGACGTTGCGCTGGATCGGGTTCAGTCATTTCGAGTCTGATGAATGTGCCACGGTGCCTGAGTGGCAGCAACTGGCTCCGTACTCGGAAGTGCTGTGCAGTCTGGTTGGCAAGATGGTGAGCGTCGATGATTGTCTGGCGCTTCGTCCGGCCAAAGGGATGGTCGATGGCGAGGTGTTGGAGACGGGGAGATACCGCTTCCGCTTTCTCCATACGCCGCATGTGCCCCATTGCTGGGAAGCGGGACTGTTGTTCGAGGAGACAGAACGGACGCTCCTGTGCTCGGATCTTTTTCACCAAGATGGGGACGTCGAACCGATGACGGAATCGGACGTCATTGAGCGCTGTCGGCAGACGTTGGTGGGCTATCAGCAAGGCCCCTTGGCGAACTATGTACCCTATTGTTCGTTGACGGATGCGACGCTGCATCGACTCGCGGCACTGCAATCGAAGCGGCTGGCTACCATGCACGGCTCGGTCTATGTTGGTGATGGAAGCAAAGCGCTCCACGACCTCGCCGTTGTGTGGCGGGAGGTTCTCAGTCCACAGTTATGATCTGGAACGACTGAGGAGTGGGGATCTAGCAGCGCTTGACCAGAGCCTACAAAGAGGCTGAGAATGTGCCGTGAGTTTAAAATCGTGCAGCGTACGCGGGGCCTGCTAAACATTGTTGAGCCACTGATACCAAAACGGACAACATGAAAATCGCCATCATCGGAGCTTCAGCCGGTATCGGGCTTCAGACGACACGTCTCGCCCTTGAAAAAGAGCATGAGGTCATCACCTTGTCGCGCCGGGACGTTCCGCTTACAGATCATGCCAAGCTGCGAAAGGTGCAGGGTAGTGCGACAAACTCAAACGATGTACGGGCTGCAGTGGAGGGAGCTGATTCAATCCTAGTGACGCTCGGTGTGAAGAGCCCCTTTGCTACCACTCTGTTTTCCGACTCTGCGCGTATCCTGCTGCAAACGATCCGCGAGATGGGCTCCTCTCCAACACTCATCGTGCTCACTGGTTTCGGCGCCGGCGACAGCTGGGGCTACAACTCTCTCCCTGTGAAGCTCCTCTTCACACTGCTCCTCAAGGCAGTCTATGCGGATAAGAATGAACAGGAGCAGCTGGTAGCCGGTGGATATCCCCGGTGGGAAATTGTGCGCCCTGGCCGCTTAACTAACGGCGTAATGACTGGTCACTATCGCGTATTGGACAACCTTGTGGAAGGCATGCGGGTGGGGGCTATTTCCCGCGCTGATGTGGCCCATTTCATGGTCGCGCAGGCGGAAAAACCAACCTACCTCGGCAAATACCCGGCGCTCACTTACTGAGACTGATGTGCCGGCTCTCGTCTCGGCACGACTCTCCCTTCTTCCAAGTCTTGCAGATCCGACCAGGCGGTGAGGTCGGTGCGTGAGGGATCAATGGCGGCCAGGTATTTGTTGAACCGGGCCGCACTTTCAGGAGAACTCGGTCCGCGCGCCAATAGCTGCTGATTCCATTCTTCCAATTCGGCAGGCTGGTGTGGTTGTGCTGTTTGCTTAAGCCACTTCACGACTCCCTCATCGGTCGCATTAGCCTTTACCGCGGACGTGAACTGCTCGCTGGTGATTCTCGCGAACTCCATGAGCCGTTCGTCCATGGGACAAGGGTAGATATATTCCCCCTCTGTCCCGGCGAGCACCGCCCGACATTTGTCGATCATGCGCGCAAGATGGGCATAGCCTGCCAGCTTGAATTTCATGCTACGAGGAAAGTCTTTGCGTAAATCCATCGCTAAAGCAACTTGTGATTTGTGAAGGTCAGGTTCTTCACGATGACCTGGCCATCTTCGTAGGTGATAATCCGCCTAGTCGCTGGAAGGTCTGATGAGCCGACGCGGAGATGGGTGTCGGTGAAGCTTTCCACATTGGTCAGTTTGCCGTCGGTCGGCGAATAGTAATAGACCGTGTATTTGGTCGTGAGATTCTTCTGGTCTTGTGTGATCGCGCTCTCCTCAACGTTGATCGTAAAGGCGAAGGGGTTCATGCCAGGATGGGCCATCTTCCGGTTGATCTGGGTGATGCGATTGTCCTTGACCCGGTAGAAGGAATTGGAGCCATGGATGTTCAGTTTGGTTCCGAACGGGTGACCGTCTTCCTCCATCGTGAGCGAGTATTTCCCGTCAGACTCCTCAAAGCTCCGTGGTCCACGATGGACTGCGATCATGCCCAGTTGCTCTTGCGCCCACTTTTGGATGTCGCCATTGTCCAGCTGAACCGATACCTCGCGGGAACCCTTGACGATGACAGGGCCGCTGGTTTCTTTCCCGTTCACATTCACGGTGAGGTCAGCCGTAAACCCCGTAAAGTCTTTTGGCCACCGTGCGGTCCTTTCGAACGCTTGGCGTAAGAGATCGCGCGCTTGAGGGTCATCGGCGACGGTCGAAGATGCAGGTGTATGTTCCATCATGGATCTCCTCATTAGACAAAATATGACACTTTCATACTTATACCGGTGCCTGGGATGCCACTCAAGGGTGAAATTCAGGAGCCAGCGGCCACTTTCTGTTCCGCCGCAGGGGATGATGACTGACAGGGCAGTGCAATATTCGATATTCCAAAAATCATCATAATTCTGATATACTTCGGCAAATTTTTGGCTGACTGGGGTATTGGGGCCACAGCAGCCCCGATCAGTCGGTCGGCCTGTGTTGAGGAAGGATGGGCATGGAACGACGAGCTGCTTCGCATACCGAAGAAGAAGAGATGAATCAACGCCGCAAGCTCTTGAATGCGGCGAGACGAGGCGACACGAAAGCCATCAGCAAGCTGTTCGAGCTGTATCAAGTCCGCGTGCTCAGCGGAGAGCAATTGGTGAAGGTCAACCGCACCTCCGCGTACATGACTCCCGTGAAGCATTCGCACAGCAGCAAGTCCAAGGCTGCGGAGAAAAAGGACAAATCAAACGCGTCAAAGACCGTGAAGAAATCGGGCGAGGTTTCTAAGCCGGTTGCCACGAAGGCACCGACAAGCCCAAGCAAAAAATCAGCCAAGAGCACGCCTAAACGGAAGTAAGCGGACCTGGATTACTGCACGGCCACTCTGAGCCCACCCCCTGCAAGTTTTGCTGCAATATCATCCGCCTGTTCCGTCGATCCGGTGAAGACGATGGCTTCCCCATCATGGTCGATCCGATAGGCCAACTCAAAGGCTTTGGTCGAGGTCATCCTGGGAATAAACCGGCAAAAGAGCTCGATCACTTGTTGGTAGGTGTGACAGTCGCAGTTGTACACCACGACACGAGACTCAAATCCGGTTCCCGAACCGGCTTGGACGTCTTCGGTGATGTCGGGAATCGTCTGTGGCGTGGCAGGTGTCGGCATGGAGGGGAGTTTCTAGCAGGCCTTATCTGAGGACGCTGCAAAAGCCCTCCAGCGTCGTTCTCGCATCGCTCAAGGCCTCAATGTACCAACCGCGTACGCTTCGACCTTTCGCTCGCTGCGGCCTCGCTGGAAGAGCATTTTCAGCATCCTCTGGGATCATATAGTGTTCTTCTCAGGGGCTTAAACCTTGTCCATATCGATCACTTCAGTGGCATCCCATAAGTTTTTCAGCTCGGCATCAGCCAAATCCTTTTCACGATCCGCTTCTGTTTCTTCTCCAAAACTTGTTCGCAGGGGTGTCGCTGCGGTGCCCGTGAGCTTGTCCTCAGCCACCGAGGCGATGGCTGTCTGGGGGCGACGCCGTTTTTTTGACGGATCCATGTTCACCGGCATGAGGTTCCTCCGAATAGCTTTTCTAGTTTTCTCTAATTGCGACCGTCTTGTCAATCAGGGGGCGAGGCTCAACAGCAGGAAAGAGGATGAGATTACCTCGTACGTTGTTCCCACCGCCTCGGAGCAAATTAAGCATCCTATCCTGTTGCGGGATGCCGCCTTCAATCCGTTCGCGCTCTCGCTCCGTCTCAATGGGTTCGAAGTGCGGGGGCAGAACGAGACGCCGATGCTGGGGTTTGAGGAACTGTTTGTGAATCTGCGTGCAACGACGCTGCTCTTGCAAAAAGTCGCGTTCGACGAGATCCGTCTCGTCATGCCATTCGTGGCGGCTAAGGTCAATCGTGAGGGCAAGTTGAATCTGATGTCGTTGGCTCCGCCCTCGAATGAGGCAACCCCGCCTCCTGCTCAACCAACAAGTGAGCCGAAGAAGATGATGCCGGTGCAGATCGATCTCTTGGAGATCGGGCAAGGCATTATTGAATATCGAGATGATTCAAAGGCGAGGCCAGTGGTGATCGATGTGGTGCCGTTTGAGATCGTGTTGCGCAACTTCAGTACGGTGCAGGCCGAGGGAGGCGAGGGTGCTCATGCGTTCACGGCGGAGATCGGAAAGGGTGAAAAGATCTCGTGGGAGGGGACTATCTTTCTGGAACCGATGGAGTCTGATGGAAAGCTGACTCTGTCCGGAATCAAACTCAAGACGTTGTATCAAGCCGTGCACGACTTGTTTCAGTTCGACATTCCACAGGGCACCCTTGGCCTCTCTGCGTCGTACCATTTTGATCTGCGCGGTCAGGCTCCCCAGGCAACTGTGAAGAACGGAACGGTGTCGATCCAGAATCTTACCATTATGGAACGGGGTGGGCTCGAACCGGTTGTGAATATTCCGAGTTTTGAGGTGGAAGGGATTCAGCTGGATCTGCAAAAGCAGACCGTCGATGTCGCGAAGGTGCATTCAGCCGATGCACGATTCGACGCGTGGATGGAATCGAATGGCGTAATCAACTTTCAACCGCTCTTTACGCCGATCGGTGGAAATGAGGCGACTCCAACACCCACGACAGCACAGGTCAAGCCCGAGAAAGCACCAAAGCCTTGGACCATTGCTGTCGACGAAATTGCCCTACTGAACTATCGGGCCGCGTTCGAGGATCGGACGCTCTCGAGACCTGGTCATGTGGATGTGTCGGCGATGAATCTCACGGTGAATGATGTGCAGATTCCCTTCAAGAAACCGTTGCCGGTTGATCTGTCGTTGAAACTGAATGAGACAGGAACGATTGGTGTTCAGGGGAAAGTCACGGTCGAGCCATTGATCGTTGATGCCGCTCTCAAGTTGGAGCACCTTGATATTCAGCCATTTCAGCCCTATCTCGATCGGTTTCTCAATGCCGACGTGCAGGATGGAGCCATCGATCTCAAAGGGACACTACACGTTGCCAAAGAACACCCGAATGAGCCCCTGCTTCGGTTCCAGGGTGATCTCGCGGTCAATCAGTTGGCCGTTGTCGATCGCAAAGAGTTTGACAATGTCGTGACCTGGAAGAGGTTGGCGGTGAATCGCGTGGCGTTGGATGTGGAGCCGACCGTTGTGAAAATCGCCGAAGTGGTCTGGCAAGAACCGTCTATGCAGATGGTGGTGGAAGCCGACGGCCAACTCAATGTGTCTCAACTGGCAGCCTCGCCTCCACCCGGAGATCAGGCGGCTGCTAAGGAACCTGAAGGTGAGAAGTCGCCTGCTAAAGCGGCGGAGCCCGTGCCTGTGACGATCGACCAGGTCAAGTTGGTTAAGCTGGCCGCAAGATTTGAAGACCGGTCCATCGAACCGAACGTAAAGACCAGCCTGACGGAGTTTGGAGGAACCATCAAAGGGTTATCGTCCAAGCAACTGAAGAAAGCCGATGTCAATCTCACGGGCAGGATCGGTCGGGCGGCGCGACTGAACATCGTCGGAAAGATTAATCCACTGAGCGAGGACGCCTTCACTGACTTGGTTATTACACTGGGCGGAATGGACCTGACGCCAGTTGGTTCGTACAGCGGCAAATATGCCGGATACGGATTGTCGAAGGGGAAATTGTCCCTCGATTTGAAGTACAAGGTATCGCAAAAGGTATTGGAAGCGGAAAATCTCGTGCATGTCGATCAACTAACATTTGGCGACAAGACAAACAGTCCAGATGCCACGTCATTGCCGGTGCCGCTTCTCGTAGGATTGCTGAAGGATCGCAAAGGGGTCATTGAGATCGACATGCCGATCCGGGGCAATCTGAACGATCCGGATTTCAAGTATGGCAAGGTGGTGATTTCGACGTTGCTCAATCTGCTCGGAAAGGTCGTCGCGTCGCCGTTTGCGCTGATGGGGAAGCTCGTGCCAGGCGGTGGGAGCGAGGAAGATCTTCAATTTATCGAATTTGAACCCGGGAGCGCCTTGCTGGCTGATGCGGAACTGACAAAGCTTGAAGCATTGGAGAAGGCGTTGGATGAGCGGGGAGGACTCCGACTTGATATCACGGGAACGACCGATGCGATGCGTGATGTGGCGGTGCTTCAAACGATGAAACTTCGAGAGCAGCTGTTCTCGATGAATGGCGGGAAGAAGCCAGATCAGGAAGAACTGTCGCCAAAAGAAGAGCAACGGCTGGTAGAAAAACTGTATGCAAAGCTTCCTGCGCCTGATCCATCAGTGGCACCGGCGGAACCCACACAGCCGACCGTGGAAGACATGAAGCGAAAACTCGCGGTGGCCATCCAAATTTCTC
>SWDO01000001.1:48520-57013 GCA_005116895.1 Nitrospira sp.
CGGATCTGATGGAGCCTTCGCCCCGCCAAACACGTCCGCGGCCCGTGCCAGCAGTTGCTGCTTCCATTCGGTGATCTGAGTGGGATGGACACGGAATTGCTCGGCCAACTCGGCCAGCGTCTTCTCGCCTTTGATCGCCGCCAAGGCCACCTGCGCCTTGAAGGTCGCCCCGTGATTGCGTCTCGTTCTCTTCATCGCCTCGCTCCTTTGGTTCGCCACCCCTCGGTGACGTTCATGAAGCCAGGCTACCACTTACCATACTGTCCAAATTTCCGGAGCCCCCTCTGAATGCCTTTCCCCAAGTACCCCCGCGTGTCATGCGATGTCAGACCGCCGCCGTTTTAAGACGTGCCCCCCTTGAACTCATCTGATGGGACACAGTAAGGTACAAAAAAACTTGAAGGTGATCACGACACAAGGAGGTATCTCATGGCAATACGGCTGGGCGATGACGCGCCAAACTTTACGGCTGAGACGACAGAGGGCACGATCAATTTTCACGAATGGCTGGGCAACGGGTGGGGGATTCTGTTTTCTCACCCCAAGGACTACACTCCGGTGTGTACGACGGAACTGGGGACCGTGGCCAAGATCTCGCCGGAGTTCAAGAAGCGGGGCGTGAAAGTGATTGCGGTCAGTGTGGATCCGATGGATTCCCACAAAGGTTGGATCAACGATATCAACGAAACTCAAAAGACGACGATGAATTACCCCATCATCGCCGATCCGGATAAGAAGGTCGCAACACTGTACGATATGATCCATCCCAACGCCATCGACAATATGACGGTGCGATCGGTCTTTATTGTCGGTCCTGATAAAAAGGTCAAACTCACCTTGACGTATCCCGCTTCCTGCGGCCGGAACTTCGATGAGTTGTTGAGAGTGATCGACTCGCTTCAACTGACCTCGAAATACAAGGTCGCCACTCCGGCGAACTGGAAAGATGGTGAAGATTGCATCATTACGCCCGCAGTGGGTGATGCAGAAGCACAACAACTGTTTCCTAAAGGCTTCACGACTGTGAAGCCGTATCTCCGCTACACTCCTCAGCCGAATCGATAGGCTCCTACCGGTGTACTGAAGAGAGCCAGGCAGAGGATGATGAGCTTCTTCTGCCTGGCTCTTATTTATCTATGAGTTACCTCCTCCAACATCTCTACGTGTAGGCATAAACCTCAGAGTTGTCCGTCTCCTAATTCTGTCGGACGGTAAAATCGCCGCATACATAGAACTGGGGTACAAGGATTGCTTGACACCGGTCGAGCCTATGCCTGTCGGTTTGGTTTATTCGGCGAAACTGGCCGAAGCCTGTTCTCCTTTCTTCAAGGTGTCGGCACGCCGCCAAATGGCCCTGGCCGACTGGGCAGAGAACACTCGGTGCGCTTCTTTCACCGCGCCACAGCGGGGCATCCTACGTAGGCGAGTAACGGCACGTATGGTGACACATGAAAAACGAGTCAGTGATGATGAGATTTGCACGCGATCTGCGCAGGGTATGCTGAGGTGCGCAGGTGAAAACCACATCAGTATCGCACCTGATCGCTTTCTGCATTTACATGGACAGGCAGAAATACATATGTATATTTGTGACATGTGGAAGCAGCTAGAGAAAATCTTCTTGCTATCTTTCAAGTACTTAGGCATACTCCGCGCCGAAATTCCTAGCTCGAACTGTTGTGAAGGAGGCAGGTGGGCAGTGGTTTCCTATTACTCACAAGGGAGGGCATCAGTATGAATGACCATGTTGCGAGGCGGTGGAAACGGTTTGTAGTTGCTGGGGCCATGGCGGCACTGGTGGCTGGAATGGGATCCACGCTGCCGAGTGCGTATGCTGGTGGCATGATCAAAGCCGATGATGACAAGTGGATTTCCGTCGGGATGGGGATCCGTTCCAGTTTCAACAGCCAAGAGGGGGCGGCCGGGGGCCATTACAGCAACGATTTCAACATCAACAATGCGCGTATCTACATCGATGGGCAGATCCACAAGTATGTGAAGTTCACCTTCAATACGGATTGTTTTAACTGCAACGTCGGTGCAGGAGGGACCCAGTTTGGTGGCAACTCCAATATCGGGTTGCTCGACGCGATCGGGAAATTCGAGATCAGCGAGACGGTCAACCTGTGGGTGGGACGCACCTTGGTGCCGAGTGAGCGCGGTGAATTGAATGGTCCGTACTACCATGCGACCTTCGATGGATTCCGCACGCCTTTCAACCCTGCAGACTTTAGCGGGAATTTTCCAAGCGGCCCCAATGGAAGCGGAAATACCGCTGGACAGGGTGGGCTCTATGGCCGTGATAACGGTGCGGTCTTCTTCGGCAAGATCCATCCCTTCGGGACACACTTGATGTACGTGGCTTCGGTGTTCACGGGCACGCGGGGTGGACCAAACCCCACCGGCAGTTTGTTATATGCCGGTCGCCTGCAATGGAACCTGTTGAACGATGAAAGCAACCCCGGCTACTACACCTCCGGGACCTACTATGGGACGGCGGGAGATATCGTGGCGATCTCGGGCAACGTGATCCATCAAAAAGATGGCGCGGGGGATATCAGAACTGGGAACGTGTCCGATTTCACCGGTGCGACCGTCGATCTGTTGGTTGAAAAGCTGATGCCCAACAACATGGGCGTCTTTACGTTCAACGCTGAATTCAAGCGGTACTGGGCTAATTATGGGACCGGGGCTTTCGCTGCGGCTGGCGGTTGTGCGTTCTGTATCTTCAACGGCGACTCGTGGACCGTGTACGGGTTGTATCTCATTCCCCATGAGGTCGGTATCGGACGATTCCAACCCTATGTTCGGTTTGTCAGTATCGACCCTCGGTACAGCGCCCTGCGGCAGGAGTTTGAATATGGTGTGAACTACATCATTTCCGGGCACAATGCCCGCATCTCCGCGTATGGCCGGTACGGCGATATTGAAACCAAGGGCCTCAACAGTTATGGGCTGAATACGGCCGGAAACAAGGTCGATTCGTTCCATGTCGCGTTGCAGCTGCAGTACTAAGCAGCTCTGGCGTAAACGAGAACTGCTCTTCTCAACCGAGGGCCGGAATCCACATGCTGGGTTCCGGCCCTTTGTTTTATCCTCTCAATCATGCCGCCCCATGGGGATACGGTAGAGTTAGGGTTTTGGTGTTAGCAGGTGAATAGAAAGATAGAGAAAGTTATACGAGCACGAGGCCTGCGTTGCGAATTTTTTTCCATGACGGGGAGCCCAGGAAGGCGTCGAACATCGATTCTGCACCAGGAAACCGTTGGCAGGCCTCCCGCATATGGGGATAGGTCTGACCTTTAGTCTGCGGGGTCGCATCTCGAATCAATTGCTCCAACCATTGAGCCTCTGGTTCCGGCAGGGTGATGACGTGATCATTTTGGCTACAGGTGAGAGTGAGCCTTGATCTCTTTCCGATAGGTTCACAAGTCACGGCCCTACCCAGCCAGACCACACGCCGTTCTAAGTCTGAATGGTCCTCACTCGTCCGTTTCTTGAGCAAGCGGCTGAGCCATGTGGAAGGGACCTGAGGGCGAGGGGCCTCATATTCGAACCACTGACGGACATCGAGATCGAGTCCACGTCGTTCAAGGTAGTTCAGGAGCGATCGTCGCAGCCCTTCCCCAAGCCAGGCCGGCGTTTCTGTATGGTCATCGTGATGCAGAAGGTCATTCTCTGCGAATCCTCGAAACTCAGGTCCGAGAATGTGCAAGCCATGGGCAGAGGGATCCAGCCCCACTGGGCTGTGGGCTGTGACCGTGAAGCGGTGCCAAAAGGCTGATTGAAGGAGATCTGCTGCGACAAGCTGGCGGACTCGTTCGAGTGAATCGACGGTTTCCTGAATCGTCTCCGATGGACACCCATACATGAGATAGGCGTGGATCAGGATACCGGCATCTTTGAACCCGGCAGCCACCAGTGCGGTCTGATCGACGGTGATGCCTTTCTTCATGTTGTCTAATAGACGGTCTGAAGCGGCTTCGAGTCCTGCTGTGACGGCAATGCAGCCAGAGGCGGAGAGAAGGCGGCACAGGTCCGGTGAAAAGGCGGTCTCGAACCGGATATTGCCCCACCAGGTAATAGACATCCGTCGTTCCAGGAGGGCGAGAGCCAATGCCTTCAGTGCGGCAGGTGGAGCGGCTTCGTCCACGAAGTGAAACCCTGTTCGTCCCGTCTCGGCGACGAGTTGTTCGATCTGCTGGATGAGCCGCTCGGTCGGCGTCATTTCGTAGCGACTGATGTAGTTCAGTCCCACATCACAGAACGTGCATTGCTTCCAATAACAGCCGTGTGCCACGGTCAGTTTATTCCAATGGCCTTCCGACCAGAGACGATGCATGGGGTTGGTGCTGTCCAGAATGGTCAGGTAGCGATCCAGTGTCAGCCCTCGATAGGTTGGACAGCCGATCTCGTTCATCGTGAAGTCGCCTGACGAGGGATCATCCACATAGACCACATGATCGTTGTGGCGATACATCGTGCGGCACAGCGATTGGCGCGGACGCAGACCGGACAGATGTTCAATTAACGAGAGGATCGGCCGTTCACCGTTGTCGAGGGTAATAAAGTCGACATAGTCGAACACTCGTGGGTCAGCAACCCGGCGCAATTCCGTGTTCACATAGCCGCCGCCGATGGCCACCGGCAGATCAGGACGGTGCTGTTTAAGTGCCTGTGCGATGCGGAATGCCCCATAGAGATTACCTGGAAATGGTATGGAGAGACCGATTAGCGAGGGGTTGACTCGGTTGACGTGTTCCCAGAATACATCGAGCAGCCATTCATCAGTCACACTTGGTGGTTCCGCCAGGGCAGCGGCGATGTGATCAAACGATGAGGCGCTGCGCCCGATCTGCTCGGCATAGCGGCTCAAGGCAAAGTGCGGCGTAATCGTGGCTTGCACCAAGTCGGTCAGGTCTTCGAGGAAGAACGTCGCCCATTGTTTGGCTCTATCCTCTACTGACACCGCGCGCGCAAATCTCTTATGCCCTCGGAATCGTGGACCTTGAGGCAATACTCCAGGTCGAATCAAGTCCGAAGCAAGGTCGGGGAGTTTGCCTTGTAAAAAATCGACGACAGGTCCGATCATGTCCACGTAGGAGTGTTCGGCCCTCATCATGCCGATGGCTTCCCTGGGAAGGGAGCGTTCCAGGCCGTGCAGTTGCCGGAAGATGTGTCGTAGTCCATCGGGACTGAAGAGGCGCAGCACCATCTCGATGCCGAGATCCGCCTGCTCAACGGCAATATCGCGAGACTGAAGAAACCCGGTTAGGTAGGCAGTCGATGGGTAAGGGGTGTTGAGCTGAGTCAAAGGGGGGAGCAATAAGAGGACACGGGGAGACGCCATGGGCTCGACATAGCATAGTGACAGCCGTGAATGCTATGCCTTGAGCCCGTCGGTACAACCCCTGCTACTTCTTGAGGTCCAGGATACTGCCGAGTAGCGCATTTCCTGCTCGTAAGGTTTGGAGGTTTGCTTCAAAACTCCGTTGAGCCAGGATCTGCTGCACCGCTTCCTCACCAAGCTCAACATTCGAGAGCTCGACCGCGGTTTGATTCCCACCGCTGTCGCGAAGAACCGTTGGGCCGGAGGAGTCATCTTTCTCGACCACAGGGAGGACCCCACCGCTAGGTATTTCGACGAACTCCGTTTGGGATTTCTTAAACCCGTCCGTATTGACGTTGGCGACATTGTGTGCAACGACCTCGATCTGTTTGCCAAAGGCAGCCAGGCCTGAGAATGCGGTGTGTATGGCGGATATCATAGACACCTCCGTTGGATGATCTAGTACGCCTTGTCGAGGGTCTTATCGGTTTGCCCAGGAAGAACTTAAGCTCCGCAGTGGCCTGTGCATCAACGGCTATCAACTGACTGCATCCCATGCCGTACTCCAGGAATCGTGTCTATCCATACTACAGACGGACCTTCGTTCGACCGATAGGTTGGAGAGCTAGAATAATCCGGACTCGCGCATCATGTCTGCCTTTAACACCTCAACCTCTGATTCCCAACCCAAGACCGGGCAATCACGTGTGCTGGTAGGAGAGGAGACGAGCCTGATCCTGGAAGCGGTTCCAGAGGCCATCTTCTTCTTGGATCACGACAACCGCATTCTGTTCCTGAATCCTGTGGCCCAGCAACTTGTCGGGCAAACACGCGATGTGATTGGACTAGGGTTTCACGACCTTATTGGATGCTTTATATCAGGCGAGAGTGAGGCGGCCCAGTGTCCATTCACTCGGATGGTGAATACCGGCGAGCTTGTCGTGATCCCTTCCCACTTTTGGGATCGAGAGGATGGGACTCAGTTTGAGCTCTCGCTCTCGTTTTGGCCTAGAACCCAACAGGGCGTACCAGTCGGTGGCATGGTCGTGGTTCGTGATCTGACCGATGCCATGGAGATTCAGAGAGATGTGCAACGCGCCGCCCGGCTGGCTGAGGATGCGCCGAATCCTATTGTGGAGTTTGATGCGACAGGTGCCATACTGTATGCCAACACCGGCATGCTCAATCTAATGGCTCAATGCGGGCTACTCGAAGCCGGGATCGAAGTGATGTTTCCGGCTGATCTACCGGCCATGCTGCAGGAATGTCTCACGACCAATTCCGCTCTCATGCGGGTTGAACATGTCGTGGCTGATCGGGTTATTGCCTGGTCGCTCTTTCCCCTGGAGGAATTGAAACTCGTTCGTGCCTATGGGCTTGATATCACGTCCGATGTGGCCTTGCGTCGAGCGAAAGAAGCGGCTGAGGAGTCGACGCGGGCAAAGGGCATCTTTCTCGCCACCATGAGCCATGAACTTCGGACTCCGATGAATGGGGTACTGGGGTGCACGCAGCTCCTTAAAGACACATCATTGACCGACCAGCAGCGGGAGCTCATCGAGACGATGCATCGTTCTGCGGATGCGTTACTGACGCTGGTGAACGACATTCTCGATTTTTCAAAAATTGAAGCCGGCAAGATGACGTTGGAAGTGGCCAATGTGAACCTGCGATCACTGATCTGTGACGTGACAACATTAACGGAGGGGTTGGCCTCCAAGAAAGATCTCACCGTTTCAGTGCAGATCGATCCTGATGTCCCAGAGGAGTTCCGAGGGGATCCGATCAGGTTGAGACAGATCCTTTTCAATCTTGTTGGGAATGCGATTAAGTTTACCGAACGAGGACGGGTGACGGTCTCGGTCTCCTTGAAACAGGGACCGACGGAGGGGTCGGACTCAGTCGTTCTGCAGTGGCGCATTCAGGATACCGGTATTGGGATGACGCCTGAACAGCAAGCACGGCTTTTTCAGGCCTATGCACAAGCCGATGCATCGACTACAAGGAAATTTGGTGGAACCGGACTTGGTCTCATGATCTGTCATCAGCTTGTCCAGCTGATGGGCGGTGCCATTACGGTCGAGAGCTCGATTGGCCAGGGCAGTACATTTGGCTACACTACTAATCTGTTACCCGCGATACATCGGGATGCTTCCGCATCTTCCTTGGGATCGGACCAACGTAGTGTAGGCGAGCAGGTTGGGTCTCTGCGCGTACTGGTTGCAGATGATAATGAGATCAATCAAGTGGTAGCCTGTAAATTTTTGCAGAAGCTCGGGTGTCATGTCGAAATTGCTCGCACGGGCCGTGAAGCGGTCGAAGCGATCACTCGAACAGTGTATAACGTTGTCCTGATGGATTGTGAGATGCCGGAGATGGATGGGTATGAAGCCACGCGAGAAGTTCGTCGTCGCGAAGAAGGGACACCGAGCCATCTGCCTATCATGGCTCTCACTGGCCATGCCTCCGATGAAGATGCCCAGAAGTGTCACCAAGCTGGGATGGATAAAGTCATGACGAAGCCGTTGACGTTGCCGATACTTCGTGCAAGTCTTCAAGAGCTGTTACAACAAGCCAACTCCTGATTCCACCAAACATCGAGCATCGGTTGAGGCTGACTGCGGTCTGAAAGTTTTGATTCATCAGAACTTTCCTACGCTCTCTAGAGCATTTTTGATTTAAGTGCATACAGTCTGTAGGATCTCCTCCATTGTATGTTGAGGAGGAGACGGGATGGAGGCCTATTCACAGGATCTACGGGACCGGGTGTTGCGCGCATTGGAACGTGGGGAACGGCCGACCGCCATTGCGACCCGCTTTGAAGTCAGCCGAGTCTGGGTGTATCAGGTGCGGAACCGGCTGACGCAGACGGGACAGCGGAGCAGTCTACCAATTGGCGGTCATCGGCCGTCTCGGGTGGCGGGAATGGAGTCGACACTGCGGGCGTGGCTGAAGGAAACAGGAGATCTGACACTTGCGGAGCTGTGTGCCCGATTGGCAACCCATGGGATTGCGATTAAGATCCCCGCCTTGTGGCATCGACTCGACAAGTGGAAGCTCACGTTTAAAAAAACCCCTACACGCCAGCGAGCAAGATCGCACCGACGTGCAAGCCGCCCGGCGTGAGTGGCAGGCAGCCCAACCAGCTCTGAACATCACGAAAC
>SWDO01000001.1:57113-63877 GCA_005116895.1 Nitrospira sp.
CACCTGTGAAGGTTGCGGAGAACGAGGGGGATCGTCTGATTTTCCATGAGACAGACACAACATTCAGAATATCAACCAGTTATATGTGTGGAACCATAGCGTAGGGTTTGGAGAACAGCGGTGCTCGTTTCTTGTACAGCGAGATTCCTGCAATGAGCTGAGGTCACTGACAATCAGAGCCGATCAAGGAACGTCAGTTCGGCAACCGCAGATTTATCCAGATCACCTTTGCCCAATTCAATCAATCGTCGATATTGGTTCAATGTTGCCTGTGCGAGTGGTAGGGAGAGGCTGGCTCCTTTGGCCAAGTCGAGCGCGATGGCCGAGTCTTTCGCGGCGTGGGCTGCTGAAAAGTAACAGTCGTGCGCACGGAGCTGCATATCTTCTCCATCTGTTTCCAGTACTCGCGAGGCAGCTCCGGTTTGACTGAATACCTCACGCAGGAGAGTCAGATCAATTCCCAGCGCCTTCCCCAGTCCTAATCCTTCTGCCAAGGCGGCGGTATTACTGTTCATCACCATGTTCACGAGCGCTTTCACTGTTGCCGCTTCTCCAGCTGGGCCGATATATCGTACGATCGTACCGAGGCTGTTCAGCACCGGGCGAGCCCGGTTGAACACGTTCTGCTTGCCCCCACACATGAGATACAGGGTGCCCTGCCGAGCCTGGGTGATACTGCTCGCCATACAGGCTTCAAGGGCTGCACCACCCCGCCGTTCAACGGCCTGTTCGATGTCGATGTGAAGTGCCGGCGTAAGAGTCGCACAGTTAATGAACAGTCGATCTTTCGCGTGGGCCATCAGGCTGGTTGAGTCCATCTCCGCATAAATGTCCCGCATTGCCGCGTCGTCCGATACGACGGTGATGACGATATCGGATATTTCCGCGACCCGCGCCGGTGACGCGGCTGCTTCCGAGTCCAGTTCAAGTGCCAGCGACTGCGATGTGGTGGCATGACGATCCTGGACTGCCGCGATGCGGTACCCGTGATCCTTCAGGCGTCTGGCCATATTGGCCCCCATCCGACCTACACCAACGAATCCGATGCGAGCTTTTGTGTCTGCCATGAGAGGGCATCCCTTTCGAAAGGCTACGCGACCAAAGAGGGGATCGCTACAGTTGACGGTCTTCCGTCGGTTCAGAACGAACTTTGGTCCATCGGAGGTTGCTCTTCCCATCGGTCGTGGTAAATCCTCGGTCATGGAAGGCGATGACGCTGACGCGTTGGTGCTGCTTTTGAACAGGTTGGAGTTGTGGGATGCCGTCTTTGGTGTGCACGGTCCCGCGGAGCGTATTGACAATCAGCAGATCAGTCGCGGCGGAGGGTTTGATGAGCCACACGAAGGAGGCGGAACCTCCGGCATAGGTGCCGGATCCCTCCCATTGGCCGACGAGATCAGAATCAACAGTTTTGAGTTGAAAGACCGGTATGCTGGTGGCGTCACGTCGGAGTTTCCACAGCTCGGCTGGGATGCGCGCGGGGTTTTGATCGATCGACAGTCTTGTCCAGATCGCCTGAACACTGCCGGTACTCGTGAACGATTTGGACGTCGCCTTGCGGTAGGTCCCTTTCCATCCAAGGCCCTTGAACGTGTTGGCGCGCTCGAGTGACCACAGACCTGCTTCAGCGTTCAAAATTCCGTCAAACTGCATCATGGATGAGAGTGACCACGTGAGATTGGGCTGAATGATGAGGAGCATGTCGTGCTGAGTCGTCCCTTGTGTGAGATGCGTATGCCAGGTTCCAACCAGGCTCGTCGGATCAAACGACGTCGCTTTCGTTGGTCCGAACTGGGTACCTGACGAGGCAGGACGTGTTTGTGTGAGTGTGACGGGGGCCGGTGGAGTGATGGTCTCAGTGTGGGGTCCACGGCCAGACATGGAGGGTGGGGCGGAGGGAGGGAGCGTGGCCGTCAAAGATGCGCCGTATCGGGTTGCGGCGGTCCTGCTCAATTGGGTGACCGATTCACCAAGTTGTTTCTGTTGAGTCGAAGAGACGATCACGGTCACAAACGCGTCTCTATGCATGAAAGTCAGCCGGGACAGGGTCGGAGAGGAGTCAATTCGCACCGCTCCATCGCCCAGGCCTGGAATAAGATGGCTGTCACGGCGCAGACGCTCTTTATTGAACCATGCCCGCCGGTCGGTGCCAGGGGCTTTGTCCAGCTGGACCGTGACGGCATTTCCCGCATTCCGGTGGGCTTTGAAGAGACAGGTTGTTGGATCAGCCAGAGTCCCCTCTTGAACCGGTTCTCCAAGCACCCGTTCCACGTCTGCAACTGTCAAAAGAGAACAAGGGGATGTTTTCGAGCTGAATAGGCTGGATGATTCACTGCACGAAAGAAGCAGCGGAGCTAGCCCAAGAAATGTGTACGGTAGTATGCGGGAGAACATCGCAACGTTGCCTTGATGATTCGTGGTGGAGGATTGTACCGTGAATGAACGGCGGAGTGCCAGTGGGGATCGAGTCACGGCAGGGTGTGCGCTGTGGTGGGCGAGAACCCCTTTGATCGAGAGGAAGAGAGCAACGAGTCGTACCGATCAGCCGGCTACGAATTTCAACGCGACACCGTTGATGCAGTACCGGAGGCCGGTGGGTCTCGGCCCATCCTTAAACACATGGCCCTGGTGGCCCTCACATCGCGCGCAATGAACTTCCGTTCTGGACATGAAGAATTGGGAATCGGTTCGCGTCTCGATCACGCGTGGATCGATTGGTTGCCAGAAGCTGGGCCAACCGGTACGGCTGTCAAACTTGTGCTCGGATGAGAAGAGCGGCAAATCGCACCCGGCGCAGTAATAGATCCCTGACTCATGGTTGTCATGAAGTGGGTTGACGAATGCTCTCTCTGTATCTTCATGCCGCAAGACACGATAGGCGGTGGGGGACAGTTGTTTCTTCCATTCCTCATCAGTCTTCGTGATCTTCACGATTGGATCGATCTGAACTGTAGGTGGCATCGGGGCTCTCCTTCATTGGTTACGTGTGTCAGTCGAACGGCGCGCTGAAGTCTTACAGGGTTCCTCATGAGCACGGCTAATCCCCTGTGATGATGGAGTAAATGGTACGGTTCAGAAATTCAGAATGCAAGGGTTCAAGGGAAGGCCTGGTATCGCTCCTGGGCGTTCAACCCGGTGAAGGCCAGGAATCGGCCATCCAGCGTGATCCCATCCCTGCGGAACTGTCGTCCGCGCCTGGAAAGGATGCCGGTCTTGTCAGGTCAATCATGGGCAGAAATTTTTCGAAGGAGTTTCCATATTTTCCAGAGAGATGGGTTCGGCTCAGTCAGTTCGGGTTGTGCAAGGTTGATGTGAACGTCATGCAGGCGAGTGTTCAGATTCTCTACTTGGGTCACGGGATACCAATATTCGTACGGCTGCTCCCAGCGATCACGGCAGACTAATCTCAAATAGCACCGGCTGAGTGGTTTCATTCGGATCGGTGTGGCTGGTTCCAGCACGATGGGGATCGAGTGTTTGTGATACCGAGGCCCATGCGGATACAGGGCTTTGACGGAAAAACTGCCCTCCCATCCGCTGAGCTGAAGCACGCAATCGTACGCGACTCCTTGCCCAACATTCTCCAAGTCAGGCGTCAGTGTGATGACATCTCCGGCGTGGAACGCTGAGAGGTTGGTGATGCGCAGAGCGGGCTGCTCAGCCCGGAAGTCGTTCCTCAGTCGATCAACGAATCCACGCCAAAAGTATATCCCTGTTCCTGTGCAGATGATAAACGTCAGAAGGCCGATGAGTAACGACCAGTCCATGGTGTGCGTGTCCGGTTGAGTCAGTGCGAGGTCAGAAAAATGGAAAACCTACGTGGTGGAGAGACGAGTGTCAACTGGGCAGTCTGCGCGCATCACGGCCGTTACATGGGCGAACGGCGTTTCGCTCGGATAAGGTCTGAAACGGGAAAGCCAAGTTGCTGAGCTTTCCCGACCACGCGTTGGTAGGTTACGTCGTCAAGATGTGGGTTGCGGGATAGTATCCAGAGGTAGCGGCGGTTCTGCGTGCCGACAAGAGCCGTCTGATAATCCATGTCGAGATCGAGGATCCAATAGTTACCGTCTCTGGAGGGGCCCACAAGCCGCGCGAAGAAATTGTCGAACGTGACGGCCAGTTTCGCATTTGTTTGTGTATCCACTATCGTCGCAATACCGTCAACTTGATCGAGCCCCCCGGTATCGGTCACGCATTCGTTATGCACACCGATCTTGTTGTCAGGACGAATCGTATAGGTGGCTTTGGAGTCGATGCAGTGGCGCTGAAACCACATAGGGAGCCGCGCAATCTCATACCACGTCCCGGCGTAACGGGCGAGGTCCACCGACGCAACAGTGTGCAGGGCCTGTCTCGACTCTATTCCTGCACAGCTTGCCAGGATCAGTGCGCACATGCTCATGAGCAACGCGAGACTTGTCTTCACGGCTGACTCCTTTGGAGTGACCAAGTCGTGACCTCTCTGAGCCTGATGCTCGAGCTCCCACCCACTGTATCGCATACATGGAAGTAGGAGAGAGTCCATGAAAGACGAGGGAGAAAGGTCGGTCCCCATACCCCCGTCACCTGGCCAGGATACTTGACGAGACGGTCGTTAAAAAAAATCGCGAGGGATAATGGCGGAGGGGGCGAGATTTGAACTCGCGGATGGGTTACCCCATCTCCGGTTTTCAAGACCGGCACGTTCGGCCACTCCGTCACCCCTCCAAACCGACCTGTTGAGTTCTTATGATGACCACGCTCGCTCGACCCCGGAGCATACCGGTCTTTTCAAGCGGTTACGAGATCGCGCAGTATACGGCGTTCCGGGGGGCTTGGTAAACACCCATTCGCGTTTCTTCGGGAACCTTCAGCACGTTGGCATCAGCGCTTGAGATGTGGAGCCAGACCTGAAGACGTGTCCTGCTCCCTTTGCAAGTGAGACCTTCCCCAACAAGGTCGCACGACTCACGACCCGCAGCATCCGTTCTATTCGGAATAGAGGACGAGCAGAAGACCAAAGAGAACGACGCCTCCTCCCCACCCGACCTCAAACCACTTCCTCACCTGAGGCGATGCACCAGGTAGCCAGGAGGCCAGTCCTTTGGACAGACCCGCCATGATTCCCACGGTTCCCAACACTGCATGATGAAGGTCGATCCTGGCTGCGCCGGGATGGTTCGCATGGGAATGGACGAAGAGCAGGAGGCTTCCGGCCAGGGTTAAGAATACCAATGGAGCTGCCCAGGCTGGATGTCGAGCACTGCCGGTTCGTCGGAGTGCCTCGCAGACGGCTATGGCCATGGCAAGAACTGCACAGAACTTGTGCTCGATAATTTCCCGATCCTGGCCGAAAAATGTGGCGGCAAAGCTGAGGGAGCCGATCGGCCAGGCGTCATGGTCACTCCAGATCATATTGTAGACTCCGACCACACCGAGGATAGTCGGTAGGGCAAGGCGGGTCCACATTGGCAAGGGATACTGTAGGGCTTGGCCTAACTCTGCAAACCCAAACAGCATGTCGCAGAGACCAGTGAAGTGATGGCTAAACTCCGAATAGGCAATGCCTTCCGGTGATCCTTCCCAGCGTCCACTGGCGTGACCGTGATGATCAGTGGTGCCACCAGTTTCAGCCGAGACATCATGATGACCTGATGGTGCTTGCGCCTGCGCAACTGAAATGCTGGTATACCAGACGATAACGATGTCGCTCAGAGTGACCCAGCCGCGAATGATGCGATACACGAACCACAATCCGACCAGACCGATCGGGAGCCACATGAAGAGGAGGCCAATCCCAAAGGTCGCGATGATGAAGGCCCCACAGAGGGAGATCCAGAGCAGTCCAAACCAGAACGTTCGAATCTGCCAGCGAAAGTGCGAGTCAAGCCAGGTGCCGCGAGCCTCGCTCCGCTTGATGTAGTTCAGAATGACCGCAATGATCGAAGGCCAACCGGTGAGGAATGCGCCGACCACCGTGGCCGTGCCAATGATGCCGGTCAGCAGGCTGAACGCGTGGAGGGCGTACACGACCTTTGTCCAGGTGACCAGTGAATCCATGAGTTCGCTCCATTCTGACGTGCTGTGGGGAGTGTGGCCTCTATCAGGACCCTCCGTTCAGCATAGTCACCGGCTTCGGTGCAGCGCAAGACCACCGGTGACCGAGCAGACATGATGCCGCTAGGCTTGTTGGAGGCGGGGAGTACAGGTCACTTTTGAAGCGGTGCCGCAAAGCGGAAATGGTACCTGAGCGTATGCCGGAGGGAGAGTGTGCCGATTCTGAGGGAGGTAGGCGACAATGTCGCCCAGTTCCCGAAAGTCTCAAAACCGTTCCTTGTGGCTCTGACCCGATCCAGGTCTGGTTACGTTCAAGCCTTCTGCTTCCCACGTTTAGGAGTGTCATACACCAACGCGGCACGTTCCTTCTCTGACCAGAGTCGCACGCCATAGACTTCCTGTAATTCCGCCTTGGCTTTCGCGTCGCCCTTTCTCGCCTTTCGAAAGAGAGTCTGGCGATGCAGGTCTTCTTCTTCTTGACTCAGGGACCATTGTGCGGCCATCTCGACTCCTTTATTGCAATTTGCTCATTCCGTGGCGGCGTCTTAACGGAGGGGGGTTGTACACGAGTTGGACTCCCAATACAAGGTGAGAAGAATCGGAGCTGGGGTGCTGGAAATTGTCGAGACTGTTAGCACGAGGCTCCTGAGTAGTAGCCGAACGATGCTCGATCAACGTACATGCTTGGAGATTTGAGTCAGATCCTCGAATCACACCAATTTTCCGAT
>SWDO01000001.1:63977-64296 GCA_005116895.1 Nitrospira sp.
CATTGTGGACAATCCACCCGCGAGTTTCGATTTCGCGACGACAAATCTCGACAACACGTCGAAGATGATCGCCTGAGTGGAACATCCCACGAGAATGAAGTTCCTGGCCGATCGCTAGTACTTCTCCCGCAAGATGCTGACGCCGTTCAGCAAACTGCGACTGAATGAGGCCCTCTGTGAGGTTAATGACGTTAGGACCGAGCATTAGGGGCGCCCTTGTAGTGCCTTAACCCAATTAACCAAGCTCGCTCGACTCGGAGCGCTCTTTGGTGGAGCGCAATGAGATAAGCTCATTCTCTGGTAATTCTTTCCTGCCCCC
>SWDO01000001.1:64306-65297 GCA_005116895.1 Nitrospira sp.
GACAAAGTCGGTCTTGGCCTCTTTCTTTCCCCCGGTTGGCCGATACTTGATGCTCGCTCGCCTGGCCTGAAACGATTCAAAATTGCTGCAGGATGAAATCTCCCGATACTGTTGCTGAGACGGCAACCACACCTCAATGTCATAGGTCTTGGCGGCGGAAAATCCCATATCCCCCGTGCAGAGGCTCATGACACGATAGGGCAGGTTCAAACCCTGCAAGATCGACTCTGCGTGACCCGTCAGCAGCTCCAGTTCGTCGTATGAACGATCCGGTGTCGTAAATGCCACGAGTTCAACTTTATTGAATTGGTGAAGCCGAATCAGGCCTCTCGTGTCCTTGCCATAGGACCCTGCCTCTCGTCTGAAGCAAGGCGTGTAGGCCGTATAGCGGAGCGGTAAGCGGTCTCCACCGAGGATCTCCTCACGATGCAGGTTCGTCACCGGTACTTCCGCCGTTGGAATCAGGAAGTAGTCTTCGTCTTTCATGCGGAAGAGATCTTCCTCGAACTTTGGAAGCTGACCGGTCCCAGTCATCGAAGCACGGTTTACCATGAGGGGAGGCAGCACCTCTCGATATCCATGCTGGGTGGTGTGCTGATCGAGCATGTAGTTGATTAGGGCTCGTTCCAACCTGGCCCCGGCTCCGGTCATGACAGAAAACCTGGCTCCGGCAATCTTCGCGGCTCGATCGAAATCCAAGATGCCGAGCTGCTCTCCGACTTCCCAATGGGGTTTGGGGGGGCTCGAAAAAGACGGCACGGTGCCCCATCGACGTACTTCGACATTCTCCGAGGCATCAGCCCCCACCGGGACCGAGGCATGGGGAAGATTGGGGATGCGAAGCGCGACGTCAGTGAGCGCTTCCTCGACTTTTCGAAGGGCTCCCTCGGCGTCCTTAATGCGATCCCCCAACTGCTTCATCGCCGCCATGGCCGTTTCAGCCGGTTCTTTGGCTCGTCGCAGCCGAGCCACCTCTTCAGAGCCCTTATTG
>SWDO01000001.1:65397-101232 GCA_005116895.1 Nitrospira sp.
GAGAACGGGAGAAAGGGCCATCGCCAAAAACAGGGATCGCAAAGCAGAAATACGCATCTTGGTTCTTATGCCTCCTGGCCTAGTTTGGGAAACCACGCGAGAATACCCGCGCCTCGTGGGTCTGTCAAGCGATGGAATCGTTACCATGAATCAAAACTGATTGACTCTTCCGCGATCCAGACCTCGACGCCGTAGCGCCACTTGAGGCGGCGAGCAACCGCTCGCAAGGCATATTCATCTGCGTGGACTGGATCGAACGGATTCTTGATCTTCTGAATCTTTTCTTTTCTGAACGGCGGTGGGTAGCCGAGGTCTTTCATAGCGAGGGCCACGATATTCAATTGAAAAATGCGTGGCGTTTGGTTCAGTTGCGTCAGGATGACGTCGGTCGATCCGACTGAAGTCGTGTGGGTTTTGTAGACTTCAAGCACTCGGCTTTTGAGCTGGGAGCGTTGCGGTTCTGTGAACTCAGGGATAGCCAACTCTATCAAGAGCGCATTGGTGGCGCCGTTGAACGATGGCATGTTGAAAAGTCTGCTTAGTAATCCCATTGGAATCCTCGCTGCAAATTCGTGAAACCGTGTGCGGCAGTCTTTCCTTCTGGCCAAGCGGCTCAGTGTCGGGAGAGTGTACTGAAACGGGCGGCGTTTTTCCAGACTACAAAAAGAGGGGTGTCAACCCAATTTAGACATGTCCGCTTTCTCCCAACATAGAAATGTCCGGGTTAGGGGCTGCCCACCGCCGCCAGCCGAGTCCAGAAGGCCGCTGCTCCATCACCATTATGGCGACTGCCAAGACAACAGGACCAACGGGGGTCGAAATGGAAGCCATGACGGCAGCGTCAGTTGCGGCGTTGACCATTTACGATATGTGCAAAGCTGTGGATCGCGGGATGAGTTTTGGCGAGGTCTGTCTGCTTTCCAAATCGGGCGGGAAATCAGGGTTGTATACCAAGAATGGTTAAGGGTAGGGGCTAGGGACGATGATTACGGTGAGATTGTTCGGTATGACGAAGATGCTGGCGGGAAATCAGGTGGTCCTGTCGTTGAATGTGGCGAATGGCCGGCAGGTTAAGGATCTGGTCGGTGCAATCGAGGCCAGCTATCCCGCAATCGGGGAACTGATTCAGAAGAAGAAGGTGCTTGTGTCCGTGAATCAGGATGTTGCGCACGAAGAGACGATTATCAATGACGGCGACGAGGTTGCGCTTTTGCCTCCGTTCGCCGGAGGATCAGGGCAGGAACCGATAGACCTGGGGCAGTTCGCCCGTATCCAGCGAGAGAACTTCTCTCTCGATCAGGAACTTGATCGGGTACGCTGTCGATCGAAACGGATTGGTGGAATCGCCACATTTTTGGGCATTGCGCGCGACCGATCGCGCGGGCGTGATGTCGATGGGATCACGTTTGAGCATTATGAAGGGATGGCGCAGAAGAAGCTGCATGAAATTCGAGAACGGGCGCTGAAAGACTTCGATATCCTAGAGTTGCTCATCATCCATCGCTATGGCGACATCACGATCGGTGAAAATATTGTGTTGATCATCGCCGGTGCAGAGCACCGAGCCGACGCGTTCAATGCCTGTCGGTGGGCGATTGATGAGCTTAAACAGATCACTCCGATTTGGAAGCTGGAACATACTCCTGAAGGGGAAGTCTGGGTAGAGGAGCATCCCTAAATTCGTGAATCGTGAAACGTAAGAGAACCTGAGTGTTGAAGAATTGAAAGTGCTGGTGGGCTGCAAGTGATGGATGAATTCACGGGAAATATAGTGCCTGTGGCAGTACAGGACATGTTCGGGCGGCCGTTGAAGAGTTTGCGGCTGTCCGTGACCGATCGCTGCAATCTTCGTTGCCGGTACTGCATGCCCGAGCCGGAGTATGTCTGGCTGCCGCGAGAGGATCTTCTGAGTTTCGAGGAAATGGCGGTGCTGGTCGCCTCTTTTGCCGATCTGGGAGTCGACAAGGTCAGGTTGACCGGGGGCGAGCCCTTGTTGCGTCGGGATCTTGCGCGGCTGGTTCGTCTGCTTCGGCAGGACCGACGAATTACCGAAGTGGCCCTGACGACAAATGGTGTGCTACTGGCCGAGTCTGTCCAGGATCTCTACTATGCCGGACTCGACCGGATTACGGTCAGTCTCGATACCCTAAAGCCTGAGCGGTTTCGTCAACTGACGGGGCGAGATGAATTTTCGCGCGTTCTAGAGGGCCTTGAATCGGTTGGGAAGGCGGGCTTTACACATCTGAAGCTCGACACGGTGGCGATTCGCGGCTTCAATGATGATGAACTGCACGAGTTGATCGAATGGGGCAAGCGGTATCACGCTGAGGTGCGTTTCATCGAATATATGGATGTTGGTGGGGCCAACGACTGGAAGATGGACAAGGTCCTGTCTCAGGACATGATCCTCGATACCCTCGCTCGACGGTACGGTCGAATCACCGCACTTCCAGAACGGGGGGCCGCTCCCGCCCAACGATTTTGCTTGCCGGACGGCACGATCTTTGGGATTATCCCCTCGACGACCATACCGTTTTGCGCGCAGTGTGATCGCAGTCGTGTCACCGCTGATGGGATGTGGTACCTGTGCTTGTACGCGGGATCTGGCGTTGACCTCCGCAAGCCTCTTCGCATGAATATGCATCCAGCGCACCTGCGGGAGATCATTCGGTCGGGATGGGCTGCTCGTCGTGATCGTGGCGCTGAGGAGCGGAAGGCGCTGGAACGGGTCGGGCTTCGAGACGGAGGGTTGATCGAGATCAATCGTCTCCGGGAAGATCCCCATCTGGAAATGCATGCCCGTGGTGGGTGAGCGCGGCATCTGTCCTCATCGAGTCTGTGTTGGCCTTTTCCATGCTCGTGTTGGTACGGAGTGTGATGGACGCAGTCACCCCACTATTGGATTTTTGGATGCACGATGCCTGATACCGATTTGTTGACGTTGCTCGGGATTGGTTTTGTGCTGGGACTGCGGCACGCTCTGGATACGGACCATCTTGCAGCGGTCTCGACTGTTCTTGCTGAGCGGCCCTCGTTTTTGGCGTCCGGCGCTGTCGGATTGTGGTGGGGGACTGGCCACACACTGACGCTGTTGCTGGTTGGATCGATTGTGCTTGCCTGGGGATTCCATATTCCTGCTGAATTTGAGGTCATGGCTGAATCGGGAGTCGGACTACTCTTGATCGTACTTGGGGGGAGTCTTGCGCTGAAACTGTACCGTGAGCGTTGGCATGTCCATAGCCATGACCACGACGGTCAGCCGCATGTCCACCTGCACAGCCACCAGCAACAACGCGATCATTGCCATCGGCATTGGATGACGGACGCAATTCGTCCGCTGTGTATTGGCATGATGCATGGACTTGCGGGATCAGCCGCGTTGATGTTGATGATTTTGGCGGCAACGACAACCATGGTCAGCGGGCTTGTGGCGATCCTCGTCTTTGGCGTTGGATCGATCATCGGCATGATGGCGATCGGTTTGACCTTGAGTGTGCCGGTCATCTATTCGCGTTCAATGAGTCAGCGACTCTTTGTGGGAGTTCAGGGATTTGCCAGCCTTGCTAGTATTCTGGTTGGGGTATGGATGTTGGTGGAGTTGACCCCCTCAGTTCTCGGGCATTGATTCGGTCTGGTGTATCAGGTGCGATACGCAGGAAGGTGCATCAAGAGTAGCCCTGTGCTATTCTCTGCGAATTGATGGAGCGTAATGGGTCGAGAGGGTAGGACTGCATTAAGGCAACAACCATGACGTGGTTCAAGAAAGAAAAACCTGCAGAATCCGCCCCGCCACCACGGTCAAAAGGCAGCGAGGGGATGTGGCTTAAGTGCAATCATTGCCGGGAGATCGTCTACCGCAAGGAAGTTGACCGGAACAACAAGGTTTGCCCAAAATGCGAGTATCATTTCCCGATTTCGGTCACTGAGCGGATTGGTTTGCTCCTTGATCTCGGTACCTTCAAAGAATGGGATGCGGGTTTAGAAGCGCAGGATCCGTTGAGGTTCCAAGATACCAAGCCGTATCGAGATCGGGTCAAGGCTCACCAAGAAAAGACAGGCCGGAAGGATGCGCTTGTTATCGGCGAAGGCTTGGTTAACGGGCGTCGGGTGGTGCTCTGTATCTTCGATTTTAGTTTTATGGGCGGGAGTATGGGGTCTGTGGTCGGGGAAAAGCTCTGCCGCGCGATTGATCGGGCGTTGGAACTAAAGCTGCCGGTCATCCTAGTCACCACTTCTGGAGGCGCGCGGATGCAGGAAGGCATCCTTTCGTTGATGCAGATGGCCAAGACCTCGACTGCGGTCGCGAAGCTCGGCGAGGCCAAACTGCCGTTTATCTCGATTCTTGCCGATCCGACGTTCGGCGGCGTCACCGCCAGTGTGGCGATGTTGGGAGATGTCATCATTGCGGAGCCAAAAGCATTGATTGGGTTTGCGGGACCTCGTGTCATCGAACAAACTATCAAGCAGCAGTTGCCGGATCAGTTCCAACGGGCCGAGTTTCTTCTCGAACATGGCATGATTGATATGATCGTCGAGCGCAAGCGTCTCAAGGAGACGGTTGGCACCCTCGTGAATCATTTTTAGCCTTCTGCGTCCTCCCGGCTTGTCGATGAGCTACTCCTCCATGATTGAGTACCTCTACGCGCTTCAGAAGCACGGCATCAAGCTGGGCCTGGAGACCATGCAGATTCTGTTGGACCGGGTTGGCAATCCTCATCGCTCACTTCGTGTCCTTCATATTGGAGGAACCAACGGTAAGGGGTCGACGGCGGCGATGGTTGCGGCGGTCCTTCTGCAGGCGGGCCGACGGGTCGGGCTCTATACCTCTCCTCACCTCATCGAATTTCGGGAGAGGATTCGTGTCAACGGATGCATGATCCCGGAGCCTCACGTCGAGGCGTTGCTCGCACGTTTGCGGGCCGTGCTCGAAGATAATCTGGAACCGACGTTTTTTGAGATGACGACGGCTCTGGCATTCCTCTATTTCGCAGAGTCGGAAGTCGATGTCGCCGTATTGGAGGTTGGGTTAGGCGGGCGGTTCGATGCAACCAACGTGGTGGAACAACCATTGGCCAGTGCGATCACGACCATTGGTCTGGACCATCAAGAATATTTGGGGCACACGGAGGAGGCAATTGCATGTGAAAAAGGGGGAATCATTAAGCCCTTTGTCCCGGTTGTGATCGGACGGATGGGAGTGGAGGCTGAACAGGTTCTACGTCGGATCGCGCAGGATCGTGCAGCTCCCCTGTGGCAGCTTGGCCGCGACTTTGCTATTGAT
This sequence comes from Nitrospira sp., assembly GCA_005116895.1. GTDB lineage: Bacteria > Nitrospirota > Nitrospiria > Nitrospirales > Nitrospiraceae > Nitrospira_D. The sequence continues at coordinate 70,679 of SWDO01000001.1, forward strand.
GAAAATCGTTTCGAGCGACTCACGTATCGTGGCGTGACTCGTGTGTGGGCGGATCTCACTTGTGGTTTGGCAGGGCGTCACCAGTGGGACAATGCTGCCTGTGCGTTGGCACTTCTTGAATCGGCGGATCGAGCTGGGATGGCTGTGGATGCGACAGCCGTTCGCAATGGCCTGCGTACGGTCTTATGGGAAGGTCGGTTAGAGGTGATTGGCGAGTATCCTACGGTTGTGCTCGACGGCGCCCATAACCCTGCCGCGGCGCATGCGCTCGCGGAGTATCTCAAGGACTTCGCGGTCAGTCACCCCACATCTCGGATTATCCTCGTCTGGGGCATGATGCGGGATAAAGATCGGCGGGGATTTATTGATCCGCTGTTGCCGTGTGTGTCGGAAATCGTGCTGACGCAGGCGACCCTTGCACGGTCTGCTACGGTCCAAGAACTCCGTGCAACCCTGCTCGAATGGCAAGGGCCGGTACGTGAGGCCGTCCTTCCTATGGACGCGTTGACAGTTGCCAGAAGCCGAGCCATGCCGCATGATCTCATCTGTATTGCCGGATCGTTGATGCTTTTGGGGGATATCAAAGCGGCAGTGCGTGGCTGCGGGTTGTCACCGATTCGTGGCTAGCATGGCGGGTCCTCTCGTGTGGGTCCGCTGGCAGCTCATTCTCATCGTCGCCATTCTCACGCTCATTCCTTTTCCTGGATCAGCGGCAGACACCCAAGTCGGTGTCGGAACGTCACCCGCTGGATCCGCGCCTCTCGATATCACGGCCGAGCGGATCGACTATCGACAAGATCAAGACGTCTATGAGGCAAACGGATCGGTGGTGATTCAACAGGGGTCGATCAAGCTCACGGCGGACCACGCTACTATTCAAGTCTTGTCGGGGATTCTCACTGCCGTCGGCCATGTTCATTTAACGGACCCGCAGGCCGATGTGACGGCTGAGCGGATGGAACTCAATATTAATACGGAGGCTGGCGTGGCGACGCATGCTCAGCTCTACGCTCCGACAACCAACTCCTCAATATCCGGACGCCTTCTGCAGAGATTTTCTGAATACCACTATCGAGTCAAAGAGGGCAGCTTCACGAATTGTGATGCACAAGACGGAGAAGTGCCGGCGTGGCGTTTTCGGTTTAAGGACCTGGATCTGACCATGGGAGACACATTGGGATCCAAGGGCGGGTGGTTTTGTGTCTTGGACGTGCCCACGATTCCATTACCCACCTTCTCCTTTCCTATGACCAAACGACAAACCGGTTTTCTGATTCCTAGCCCGAGTTATGACACTCGATTTGGATTCCACCTAAAGCAGAGCTTTTTTTGGGCGATTAATCCAAGTCAAGACTTGACGGTCACACCCTCCTATTACAGTGACCTTGGATATGGGTCCGATTTTGAGTATCGGTATGTTTTGGACCGGCGATCTCGGGGTAAGTGGTATGTGAGCTATCTGCAACAGACGCAGCTTCCCAATGTCTCCGGCCTCACCGACACCGGGGAAGATGTCAAACAGCCACGCGCGGCACTCATCGGAAACCATACGCAATACCTCACCGATACGTTGCTGCTCCGTGCCAGCGCCAATTTGGTCACAGACCCTAACTATTTCCAACAGCTGAGCAATTCAGGGATACTCCGTGCCTCGCCGAGCAGTGAATCAAATCTCTTGGTGACCCAGCGCTTGCCCTACGGCAACCTGTATCTTCTGGGCCTCTATCTGCAACCGTTACAAGCCGGAGGAAAGGATACGTTTCAACGGCTTCCGGAGGCCGGGTATAGCCTGCCCAACGTTTCACTGTTTAATTCGCCTGTTTTGTTGGGCATGGAAGGGAACTATGTCAATTTCTATCGCGATCAAGGATTTACGCTGAATCGGATCAATGTCGTTCCTAGTATTTCGACAGATGTACTGCATCTCGGGCATGTGATCGGGATTCGACCCCAAGCGAAGTTCCGTGAGGTCTATTACACCAGAGGGGCGCAATTGGATGAAGGGCAGCATCGAGAGACATTTTGGTTGGGGGTGGATGCCACGTCAAAAGTGACGCGCCGATTCGCCCTTGCTGACGGGAATAGTCTGTTGCATACCCTCGAGCCCACGGTCACCTACGAATATGTGCCGTCAACTGATCAATCGAGGTTGACGCAAATTGACCAAGTCGATGATCTTCCGAAGAAGAATTTGCTGACGTATATGCTGCGTAGTCGGGTGTTGGAATCAGGGAAGACCAATGCCTTCAACTGGCTCGATCTCACGTTGGCGCAGAGTTATCATGTCGGCGATGTACAAACTCTGGCCCGTGAGTTTACGCCAGGAGTCGCCCCTTTCCTCGGATCATTCACCCAACCGCTCCAGCCGGCCACGGTGCCCATTCAAGGCAAGAAGTTTTCTGATATCTGGATGCGGGCCGTGATTGGCAATAATCTGCCGACGTTGATGACGACGGCGTGGTTGGATACCCCGGTAGTCGGACGTGCGGCACAGGCGTGGGCTCTGCGACCACCGATCAACCGGTATCTGACGGTTGATGCGTTCTTCGATCCCTATCAACCGGGGGTGAGTCAATTCAACACGGATCTTCGATTCCAAGAAGGAACCAACTGGTATTTCGAAGTGGGACAACGGTACACGAGAGATGGGAATCGGGTCAGACGAGGCGACGTCTGGAACCCGATCTCATTTAATGAGGTGTTTGCTCCGACGAAGGACATCCAGTTTGTCACGATGGGCGGGGCCTTCCGCACCCCGTGGGGATGGACGTTCGGGGCCAAAGCCTACTACGATGTCAAGAATGGACGAAGTCCTGAATTGGACGCGGTCGCGTTGTATCAGAATCCATGTAGATGTTGGTCGGTGGGGTTGTATTACTTGAAGTTTCCGGATCGTGAGCAATACAGCTTTATGTTGAGTCTTACTGGAATCGGTTGGACCGAAAGTGCCGGGACCGTCGTCATGCGGACTCTATTGAGCCCGCTTCTGTGGGGTGAACGGGGGCTCCCTTGGGCGACTCTGGGCGGGCCCTATGGTATTCCTCCGCAGACCTCCGAGACAGGTGCCGCACTGCCCGGAGTTCAACCTGGACGGTGATCCCCGTTTGACACTAAAAACAGTGGTGGGGTACGATGCCCATGCAATCATGCATCAATGATCTCAACCCTGAAGGAGGGCGCAGACGTGGCTGGTGACGCCTTAAAAGTCGAAGATTCTACTTGGGATGCCGAAGTGATGAAGGCCTCCGAACTCGTCATGGTCGATTTTTGGGCGGTGTGGTGCGGCCCATGTCAAATGGTGGCTCCCATCGTGGAGGAATTGGCAAATGAATACGCCGGGAAGCTGAAGGTTCGAAAACTGAACACTGATGAGAATCCTGAGGTGGCGGGTCGTTATCAGGTGATGAGTATTCCCACGATTCTATTCTTTAAGAATGGCCAGCCGGTCGAGAAGCTGGTGGGTGCCAGACCAAAGCGACAGTTCAAGGAAGTGATCGACTCACTGCTCGCTCAGCATGCCGGGACCGCCTAGCAAGATGCTGAAAACGGCCGCCAGCCTTGTTCTCGCATCGTTCAGAGGCTCAACGTACCAAGGCGTACGCCTCACCTCTTCACTCGCTGAGGTCTCGCTGGACAGCCGTTTTGAGCATCTTGTCTGCTGTCACTGATACTTTTCAGGTGGCATGGGCCATTTTGAGTGCCCCGAGGTGTCGTCTGCTATTAGCTAGGCTTTGCCTCTGTTGCAGCTATGCTGACTGAGCTGCGTATTACGAATTTTGCTGTGATCGAACAACTGAGTCTGCACATGGACTCAGGATTTGCCGTGTTGACTGGAGAGACCGGGACCGGTAAGTCGTTATTAATCGATGCAGTGGCGCTTCTTGTCGGTGGGCGAGCCTCAAGCGAGCAAATTCGTTTCGGTGAAGACGAAGCCCAACTTGAAGCGTCCTTTGAGATTCCGCTCACGCATCCTCTTCTTCAACAGCTGCGGGCCAAAGAAGTCCTTGGCCCACACGATTCTCAACTCATCATTCGACGCATCATTGCACGCTCAGGAAGAAACCGGGTGTATCTGAACGGAATCCTTAGCCCTGTCCATGTGCTGGAGGAGTTCGCTGGTACGCTTGTCGATATCCATGGCCAGCATGACCAGCAATCGCTTCTATCCAGCTCCGCTCAGCTTGAGGTTCTGGATGCCTTTGGTCGTCTGTTGGAACTGCGATCCCAATATCAATCAAGCCATCGTGAGTTAGTGAGTTCTCGTGAGAAACGCACTGCGCTTGCCATCTCGCTCCAACAGCGGGCACAGCAAGAAGACCTGTTGAGTTTTCAGCAGGAGGAATTGGATGAGGCTGCCTGCCGTTTGGGGGAGGAAGAGCTGCTACAGGCTGAACGCCATCGGTTGGGGGCGTCTCGGCGTCTGACTGAATTGGCATCGGAAGCTCAGGAACGAATTCAGGGCGATGCGGCCGGTATCTTGGCGAATCTGGTGTCGATGGAGCGCGTGCTAGGAGAGCTCACTCAGATCGACCCTGCGATGGGAGGAACAGGTCGGCTCGCGTCCGAAGCCAAAGTGCTTCTGAAAGAAGTCGCCGATTCCCTTCGCGGGTATGCCGAGGGGCTAGACGCAGATCCTCAGCGACTCAGTGCGATTGAAGATCGTTTGGCTGTCATCCAGAAGATGAAAAAGAAATACGGGGGGACGATTGAAGCCGTTCTAGAGACTCAGGATCGAGTTAAACAAGAGCTAGGCCAACTTCGCGGGGTGGATAGCGAGATCGGTCGATATGATCGTCTTATAACGGAGCAACAACAGAACGTTTCGGTATTGGCCAGAGCGCTCTCAGGGAAGCGAACGGAAGCAGCTAAACGCTTGACGAAATTGGTGGATAAAGAGCTCAGTGCGTTGAAAATGGGATCGGTACGGTTTCTGGTCCAAGTTATGCCTTCGTGGCCTGACAAAATGTACGGTTCTGATGGTGCCGATCGTGTCGAGTTTCAGCTGTCGACTAATGCAGGTGAGCCGTTGAAACCGATATCTCGAGTGGCATCGGGCGGTGAGCTCTCGCGGGTGATGCTGGCGTTGAAATCCGTCCTTGCTGATGTCGATCACGTGCCGGTCTTAATCTTCGATGAGATCGATACGGGGGTGGGAGGAGCGGTCGCAGCCACGATTGGGAAACGGCTACGGGAGTTGGGTCGCTACCATCAAGTGCTATGCATCACGCATCTCCCGCAGGTCGCCTCTCAAGCCCAGCATCATTTCTCTGTCGAAAAGTTGGAGGTCAAGGGGCGGACGGTGGCGACGGTGCGTTTGTTGACTGGCATAAGTCGCGAGGGTGAAATTGCGCGCATGCTCGGTGGGGAGCGAATCACTGCAAAGACTCGATCTGCAGCGGCGGAGTTGATCGCCGGAACGCATGAATAGATTAAGCGGCGGGAGCGATCTCTATGGCGCGAGGCGAGACGGGGGAGTCCTTTACGACCTGAACGAAGAGTTCAAGCAACTGCGGGTCAAAATGCGTATGAGATTGAAGTGAGATCTGGCGGATTGCGGTATCCAGTGGCAGGGCGATGCGTCCAGGTGCGTCGGCGGTCAGATGATCAAACGTTTGGGCGATGCCGACAATACGAGCCAGTAAGGGAATATCCGCGCCTCGGAGTCCATGAGGGTAGCCCTGTCCATCCCATCGCTCGTGGTGGGATGTGATGATTTGCCTCGCCTCAATTGGCAAACCCAACGGCGCAATCATCCGTGCACCTCTGTCGACGTGTTCCCGACAGAGGGATGCCTCGCCTGACGGAAAGATCTGGTCCTCTGAGAACCTATATGATGGGAGACTTGTTTTTCCTACATCATGCAGAAAGGCTCCCAAGGCCAACGCTTTTTGCTCGGACACGGTAAGATTGAGTCGGCTAGCCATCAACGTAGCGTAGAAACTCACTCGGCTCGAATGATTGAGTAATTGGCGGTCTGTGGCTTCCAAAATATCGGACAGGAGTGGAAGCAGGGTCATCTCGTCTTGCTGCAAAGCATCATGGTTCTGCGGGTGAATGGAAAGCGACGCATATTCCGACTTAACTTTGTCCCATGCACGTGCACTCTCTTCCTCAGAGCCCCACAGGTCTGATAGTGTTCGAAGGCAGTAGCGAAGAAAGTCGAGTCGGCGCTTCTTGTCCATTGTCTGCTGAATAAGGGTGGTCAGCTCGTTCGCGTTGAAAGGCTTCAGTAAGTAACCCGCGGCTCCCTGACGGATCCCCTCCATGGCAGACTTTAGGCTCCCGTATCCCGTGACGACAATGACCTCCACGTTGGGGTGATGGTACTTGATGTCTCTGAGAAGCTCGAGTCCATGACGATCCGGAAGCTTTTGATCGAGTGTGATCAGGTCAATGGGCTCTTGACCGATGACCTCGAGGGCCATCTTAGCGTTCTCTGCAGACCGAACGTTGCAGAAGGTACGAAGTATGAATTTAAGAGCATCGCGGGGCCCCGCTTCATCATCAACCACGAGGACTGTCGGTGGTGTTCCTGACTGACGAGAAGTTGTGATCATATGTGATACTTACTCCAAGTCACCCTTCAGAGAAGCAATTATCATTCCTTTTCAATCAGTTGCAAGAAATTTCAATATAGAGTGGTGATGGAATTATGAGCAACTATACGTAGACATCAATAATGGTAGGATACCTATGTTACTAACAGGTCTGTGAGGATAATGTGTGCATAAGTGTGACATTCTTGTGCATAAGTGTGTCATTCTTGCATGGGTAGGTCTGGCTCTTGGGTCGAGGAATTGTCCGGACGACCGATGCTGAGGGTGTCCATTCTGTATTTCAGCATCCGTCGGCTAATTCCCAGTAGGTTTGCAGCGTGGGTTTGTACGTAATTGGTCCGTTTCAACGCATCAAGGATAATCTCCCGTTCAAACTCCATTACGGCTTTTTCAAGCGACATGCGACCGGCAAGGGTATCGTCTCGAAGTGATGTTGAACGAGAGTCATTCTTGATCAGCGTCGGCAAATGCTCCGGGGTGATTTGCGCAGCATGTTGGGACCAGATGAACGCCTGCTCGACGAAGTTTTCCAGCTCGCGAACATTGCCAGGCCAAGAATATCGAGTTAGAAGCTCCAATGCCTCTTTTCCGAATTCGATACGAGGGCGTCGTTCCTCGTCCAGCCGTTTCTCGAGGAAATGTTTGGCCAGGAGGGGAATATCCTCGCCGCGTTCACGGAGTGGGGGGAGAACGAGCGCAATGACGTTGATGCGGTAGTAGAGGTCTTCTCGAAACTGCGCTTTCCGAACGAGATCATCAAGATTCTTGTTCGTCGCCGCCACGATACGAACATCGACCTTGATTGACTGAACACCGCCGATTCTCGTAAATTCTCGCTCTTGGATGACACGCAGGAGCTTCGCTTGCGTGATCGGACTCAAGTCGCCGATTTCGTCCAGGAACAACGTTCCGGTGTTTGCCAATTCAAACTGTCCGACGCGTCGGGCTGTGGCATCCGTGAACGACCCTTTTTCGTGGCCGAAGAGTTCGCTTTCTATGAGCGTTTCGGGCAACGCGGCGCAGTTCAGGGCAATGAAGGGGCGCTCGCGTCGAGAACTGTTGTAGTGCAAGGCTTTTGCGACTAATTCCTTCCCTGTGCCACTTTCTCCGGTAATCAGCACCGTGGTGCGGCTATCGGCGACCTGCTCGATTTTTGAGTAGATCTCTTGCATACCCTGGCTTTTGCCAATCAGATTATGGAAGGCATAACGCTGGACGACTTGAGCCCGCAGCTGCTTGACCTCTTGCTCCAATTCGGAAGAGTTCAGGGCGCGATCGATGATGATACGGAGCTCATCGACGTCGAACGGTTTTGAGAGATAGTCAGCAGCTCCGAACTTCATGGCGTCGACGGCTGTTTTGACAGATTTGGTACCTGTGAGCATGATGACAGGAGTCCTCTTGCTCTCCATACGAAGCGTTTGAAGCACTGCGAGGCCGTCGGTTCCCGGGAGAATGACATCGAGGAGGATGAGGTCGGGTTCATCCTTCCGAAACACATCGAGACCCTCCTGTCCATCACATGCCTGGAGAATGTCATAGATCGGTTCGAGAACTATTTTGAGGGAGGCACGGACTCGGGGATCGTCATCAATCAGCAGAACCCGTTTTCTAACAGCCAAACTTTCCACAAGCGCTCCTTACGTTCTAATCTCGATGGGAGGGAAGATTGATGAGGAAAGTCGTTCCAATCCCTTCCGTGCTCTGAACTTGAATCTCTCCTCGATGCTCCCGAACGATCTGATGAGCGATGGTCAGTCCCAAACCAGTTCCTTCGTTTATGGTGCTCGCATACTTCGTGGTAAAGAAAGGATCGAAGATATGGTCAAGGTTTTCAGGTGTGATGCCGTGTCCCGTATCCTCGATCTGTATCTGTATCCACACCTCACCGCCTGCTTTATTTAGCTGAGTGGTCCGTACGCGAAGGGTTCCGTTTTTGTCGCCAATGGCATCCATCGCATTCAAGAGCAGGTTTAAGAGGACCTGTTTGATTTGCTGCCGATCTAACATGCCACGAGGAAGCTTCGGCGCCAAATCTTTTTCAATCTTGATCCCTCGGCTGTCGGCCTTCACTTGGATGAAGTACAGGCACGACGAGACGATTTCATTCAGATCCTCATCGGTTAACCGAGGTTCCATGTATCGAGCGTAGTCGAGAATCTCCTGAATCAACCGTTCAATCCGATTGACGTCCTCGAGCACAATACGGCTGAATTCACCGATAAATTGACTATCATCCTTCCGTTCCGGAGCCAGCTGAATGAACGTCTTGATCGACGTCAAAGGGTTTCGGATTTCATGCGCAAAGCCCCCTGCAATGGTTTCCAATGAACGAAGTCGATCAGTTCGCCGCATGAGGACTTGCGATTGACGAAGGTCCTCGTACAATAGGAACGAGTCGAGCGCATTGGCGGCGCTCTGCGCCATGGCGCTCAGTAGTTCTAAGGTATAGGAGGTGATGACCGTGGATTCCATTTGAGATTGAAGGACTACGAAGGCGATCAATCGACCTCGATTCAGGAGCGGGATGGCCAGATTAATGGGAAGTGTGGCGAACTGGGCATCCACTGTGTTGTCCAGCAATATCGTGCGTAGGGAGTCGGCCAGCACGGATGAGTCGAGGATGTCCTGGCGATCAGCCAGTTGTTGAACGAGGGGGTGTTTGAGAGGAACGACGGGAGGCGCGGCTATGAAAGGAGTCGGAGTGGGTACACTCACGAGGTGAAAACATTCTCGCTCACGATCAAGCAGATACAGTAGCCCTTGGGAGTGCCGGGATGCGTCGGAGAGGCCGGAAAGAATTCGCTCTGCGATGATGGAGAGGCTCGTCGGGTGCCCTATGTCCCGTGCAAATTTCGTGAGTCGTTGCAGTGACGCTGTGCCTGCCTGATCAGGGTTCGATTGAGGGGCTGCATGATCTGTCATGAGTGTGGTGCGCGAAGTTGTATCCGTTTGCGTAGTTCGTTGTGGTGGAAACGAGTCTACGTATCATCACTAGGTTAGAAGTATACACCCGAAAGGCTGTTTCACCCAGCAGATTTGGTCTTCCGTACAACGGCGAGTAGAAGTTGGTTGTCGAGGACTGGGAAAAACTGGATTGGCCCCGCACCTGCATGAGCCAGTAGACGGGCCAACTCATCCTGCGCATAGATATGCAATAAGCCATGGCAAATAGCTTCACGCAGACGGCCGAGATAGTGAAGGACGATCTGGGCAGGAGACCCAAATTCATCGTGGTCTTCAGCCTGCAGATGACGGCGAAACAGTGTCGAGAGGTCGGTGTGCGATTGAAGACAGGTCACGACGGCCGTTCCGTCCGGATGCAAGACGCGGAGCATCTGTCTGAGACAATGAAGGGGTGAGGACATGAAGGAGAGTGAGAGATGGCAGAGAATGCGCTCGATCGATCCGTTGGTAAAAGGAAGTGGTGCATTCCAGTCGGTGCACATCCAGCTTGTTGCTACCAATTGAGCAGTCGGGACGGCAGCCCTGAGCGTGCCGGGTAGTTCCTTCGCGAATGTATGGAACTGCTGTTCTGCAAGTCTAAGTGATTCATGCGACTGGTCCGACCCGATGTAGCGGAGCGGGACGGTCGTCCGTTTACTGTGATGCGCCGACCGATAGGCCTGATTGGTCAACATGAGACGGGCGAAGTGTCTTTGGCCGCAGCCGATATCGAGGACAGTCATGCCTGGTTCAAGAGGAAGAAGCCGGCGATAGAGGTCATTCGTCATGCCCAAATAGTTCGGCAAGTGTTCGAGTTGAGGCAGGTGGGCCAAATGAGCCCCCCACAAGGCGCTACGTGTGGCCTGCGAGACGTGGTAGCGAAGGCGGATGCGCTCATGCTCCAACTGCCGTTGCTGGTACACATCGCGGGAGTTCGATTCCTGGCTTTGAGCCAAGGGAGGACGGTCGATCAGAGGAGTTGAGATCAACTGCAAGATCATCTTGAAGGCTTCGGTACGACGATCGTCGGCGCCGGACCCTCCGGACAGGTCGGCCGGCACCGATATAACGGGTTGGGTCGTTTCCATGGCACGAATAGGCTCATGTTGAGGGCCGAAGGTGTCTTCAATGGGACGGTCCTTTCTGGGAGAGGCGAGAATAATTGGTGGAGTGGCCAGTTGAGCAAGGTCAGCCGGTAACGAAGCTAAGTCGACATACCTTCCAGTGATCGCATCGCCGACAAACTGGTCGAAGTTGACATTGAGGCCCCAGAGATTGACCACGCCCCGACGATGGCCTTGCCGGTAGGTTTCAATGACATTGGTGCCAGTGATGGTAGAGAGGGCGGTTTCTAGGTCAAGGACAGGATTCAACAAGAAAAGCCGATCAACCGCTTTGCTTTGGGCCATAACTTTCATCGCCACTCGCGCAGTAATATCCTCGGCGAGGAGAGTGATTGGAGCGGCGGGCCATGTGGTGTGGACAAGGTCCAGGATGCTCTGGAGATCAGTCTGCATGCTGCTTAGAGTGATGTGTAGTAGGGCACTGCCTTCGCTGTGGCCGATATGGTTCGAGTGGTCATAGCGAAGCACGCGCAGATGATTGGCAGCGAGGTAAAACGAGAGTGGGATGTAATCAGTTTGGGTCGATCCGAATCCCGGGATTACGATGACGATCGGGGTGTCGGGTGACATGTGATGGCGAGCATGGTCGATCGTCACCGCAATAGCTTGACCGTGCGTATTCCGGCATTCCCATTTGTCGCTGGCGATCACTGGTTGGCTATCTGGATCGGCAAGGTCTAGGGATGAGCCGATGTGTTGTGCAATCAAGCGGTTGATTTGCCGTTCTGCAAACGGCGTCAGTTGGGAAAAACGGATGCCGATGCGCTGTCTCGGCTGTGATGGACCCGGTGTGAGCTTGGATGGAGCGGTAGCATCAGGCGCCAGATGGATAATGCGACCGATTAGAATCGCGTCTGGTGCTTCTGGATTCTGTTGCTTTGGTTGAGTAGGAGTGCTGATCGAAGAAAAATGAAGCGCCACTACCTCGTCAGTCATTTTCAGGAACGGCTCTGTGAGTAGGCATACACCGCCTCTGCTGAAGTTGGTGACGAGGCCCAACAGACGTCCGGCTGCAACGCTAGAAGTTTCAATGCGGACCTGCAGCGCGACTCGAACTCTCACGGTCTCACGAGCGTCTGTGCCTGGCGGTCCCACTTCGGTAAAGGGTGCTGCAAGGTCACCAGTCCTATCCATCAATGGAAGCTGAGCTTCGACAGTTATGGTAGGCGCGCGTACATGCGCTGCGTCAATAAACGACGCGAGGATCTTCCGTTGGTTCTCATTGAGTACGTTGAACTCGAGTGCAAGACGGGATACTTGCCGCTCGATGTTGGCCTGTCTGGGCAGGGCTCCTCGGTCATACGCGGTGGCATCCAGTTCCATGATGCTCGCGACTGTCTTCAGGAGCAGGTAGACGGGCTGTTGCTCAAATGATGAGAGGACACCTTCGACCTCCAACGAGGCTCCGCTTGGGCTCAGATCCACCATGATACCTTCATGCAGTCGAGTGCCAATGGTAACGCGCGCTGGTAGGCCGACAGCCGTCCGAATGTATTTGCGGCGCTCAGGCAAAGGCTTCGTTGATTGGGTGAAGGGGAGGGGCGCGGGTGGCAAAGCGTGCGCCGGAGTCTTAAAAATCGCCTCGACAGTGCGTTTGACTGTGCCGGCTGTCGAAGAAACGGCGGAGGGTACAGGCACAGAGGGACTGTCTAGTAAAGGAGGTCGTTCCACCGGAATCCACACCTTGATCGACAGGAAACCGTTGATCGGGGCCTGAAAATCCCAACGGCCTCCGAGCTGTCTGATTACCGCATAGGCCGCAAAGAGATCACCGGTTGTTGTTTGCAGGGGCGGTTCCTCAACCTCGACCATGATGTCGGTTTCTTGGATGTGAATTTCGAATTCGGTGGCCGACGCTTGTGGAATCTGAGCTGTTTCTTGGTCTACAGGGGATCCGGATAGGCTGATTGCCCTGGTACTGACTCGTAGTCTATGAGGGTTTCCCATAGCCGCCATATAGCGGTGGGCATGTGAGAGAAGCATGCCCACGAGATCCACCATGGAGTCGAGGCTTCCGGTGTAGGGCGGAAGATTCTGTCCATATGCCCGCTCAATCCAATCGGTGTGTGTGAGGGGAGGTTGAGTGGAGGTCAGGACGGCCTCAATGATGTCGTTGATAGTGTCCCGGCGGATAACGATGTCCGTCGCGGTCTGGATGAGTTCGCTTCCTAGATGAACGGCTTCAGCGGCGTAGGTCGCGAGCGAATCGACTTGTTCCATCAGATGCGCATCGCGGATAGTTTTGAGCAGGAGTTGAGATTGTGCTTGAATCGCACGGTGGGGGGCATGCAGAGTTTTTGATAAGGTTGACACGCGTCGTGCGATGGCGAGAAGGTGATCGGACTCACGAAGTTGATGCTCAAGCTGGTGAATAGTCTTGGTCTGCCGGCGGTGTTGTGAGATATCGCGCATCAGACCCAGTGTTCCAAGATACCGGTGATTCACATCGTACAGTCCTCTCGCGCTGATCTCGGCTCGGACTCGGGTATGGGCTGGTTTGTCAGCGGAGGTCTTGCGGAGGAGATCGACCTCTATACGCTGGGCTGCGCGCGGCCCTGTTCTGCGGTCATTGAAACGATGATGTGCGAGAGCCTGTTGATCAGAAGGTATGACGGCGGAGTAGAGAATGCCGAGTAACTCTTCCTGCCTGTAGCCCAGCATGTCGGTAACGAGCGGGCTGAGATAGACGAATCGTCCCTCCACATCGAGTTCGTAGAGTCCATCGCTGAGGATATCAATGAGGCGGTCGTGACGTTCCTGTGTCTGTTTGAGTGTCATGCGGATGGCACGTGTTTCGAGCGCACCTCTTATGTACAAGACCAGTTCATCGAGAAAACCTGGTGATTTCTTGTAAAGGATACAATCCGCACCCGACTGAAGCGCATTCAAGGCGGTGGTAGCGTCGCGATGATCCGTTTGCAGCACGAGCGTGGTATAGGGAGCAAGCCGCTTCAGTTCCGAGAAAATAGGCTCAGCGCGCTGGGCGATCACATCCTCATCGATTAGGATGAGCTGCCATGATGCCCGATGTCCCCACTGAAGCGCTTCCTCCACGGTGTAGACTGCTTCGACGCGGCAGTTTGGGAAGAATCTTCTAAAGGTGAGCGTGGCCAGTTTGATTTCCTCGGCGATCGCATTGACGAGGAGGATGGTAACAGGCTCACTCTGCGGCATGGCACGATTCCCGTGTTTGTGGGCAAGCCTGCGGTCAGGGAGGTCATTCAGCGTGGCTGCTGTACGTCGCCGCCGCGTGTCAATCAACTCAGCTACAAAGCACTGCTTGATACGTCAGTACAGACGGTGTGATTGTGATATCACAAGTGCTGGCGAGAAACCCAGGCTGGTGGCCGGTTCTTTCGTAGGGGAAAGGTGGCTATGGAGCCGTTTCACTGAACAATTTTGGACGATAGGAAAACTGCGGACTGCTTGCAGGCCTGCCGAATGTTCTTGCCGGCAGGCCTGCAAGGGGAGATCAATGCGCGGCGGCAGTCTTGCCCTTTTCCGAGCAGGCACCTGGTGTCATATACAGCAGATAATTGCCCATCCCATGTTGGGCTTCAGTGTTTTGTAGAGAATGGTGGTAGACCATCACCATCTCATAGTCCTCGTCTTTGGAGATGGGGAATCCCTGGCTGTCTTTATAGACTTGATGGGGTAGGAATTCTCGAAGCGTTCCATCGCGCTCAGCATCCGGAATAGTTCGGAGGAGGGTCTGTTTCTTAGTCTTATTTTCCAAGGCGATCAGGAGCAATTCATCGTGGCCGTGCGGATATGCGTATTTGACGCAGCCGTCCATACTAAACTTCAGTGGAGCCGTACGGACTTGGACTCCCGGACCGATTTCAATCCCTTCGTCCGTCTGATCCGAAGGCCGATCACCGAACTTGGTAAAACAGACGATGTTAACGCCGACTTGATAGATGTCCATCGCTTTGACTGGTTTGGCCTTCGGGGCGAAATACATCGTAAACGTTGCGATGACATCTTTAGTGGGTGGTGCACCGTGATAGAACGCGACCACGGTCATGAGCTTATCGGTTGCCGAAAGTTGGACGCCGTATCCATCGGGGAATTGTGTCTCTGACATTTCGAGTCCGGCCCCACCGAAGAAGAGCGGCTCACCGGGGCAGGAGACGCTGGGCTTGGTGTTGTTGATCATCAAGATATGGTGCAGATAGTTTCTCGGCAATTCTTTTCCGTCGACTGTAGAAAGAGCCGACTTGAATCCAATCAAATACTTGTCTTCGGGCAACTGGAAGTTGAACCGCGGCATGGAATCGCCCATATCGCCTTCGCCATGGCCTGTCGGGAGATCGATGGGGCCGAAGGTTAACACTGCGGTGTTCTCTCCATACGTGATCTTTGAGCCCACCTGTTTTTTCAGGGTGGGGATGGCGTGATGCTCATGGCCCCCATCAGCGTAGGCTGATGAGATCATGAAGAAGAGAGAGATAAAAAGAACGAGGGACCTGCGCATAAAACCTCCCAGAGGAAGTGAAGCGGTGATGGTAAACCGGACTCCGATGTCATTGCTATGGCTCAGAAAAAACAAGCTGGTTCATTGAGGGACCGCCGGTGATGATGTCGTCTTCTTCCAGTGGTAGGTGCCGCCGTGTTCCTTTGGCGGTATATTCTTTCTCGTATCGACTCGTGTGTACCACCAGATTCCTTTGGCTTGTGTACCGTCTTCCGAGAGCAGAACCTCAAACCCGCCTTCGCGGTCGTTGCCAGGCTGGTGCCAGGTGCCTTGCCACAGTCGGTTCTCGATTTTTGTTGTGACAAACCGTCCACCCTGTTGTGTGTAGGGGCCGTTCCCATTCTTGTCTAACGTCGCCTTGTAGCGTTTGTCATCCTCGACTTCGAGGATATCCCATTCCCCGCTCACATCAGGCATGGCGGCAGTCGTTGTGCTGACGAGTTTTTGCGAGCCTGCTGCCGCTGATGGCGACGCAAGCGGGCCTCCCGGCTGAGCGGATCGGAATGACTCGTGCCAGGACAGCAATTGCCAACGACCAGCACGACGTTCCAGGACCCCGGTCTCACGGAGGGGAAGGACCATCCGTTTCGCAGTGGATCCTTCGCCGGTATAGCGAGTGTAATCCATCTCCATGGTAAACCAGGCGAGGTCACCTTTCGTCCAGACCTTGAGTTCCGTAATGGGGGTTTCTATTTTCTGAGTGTTGGCAAACTCCTCGCGCATTTCTCGTTCGAAGTCCGGCCAGCCGACATACTTGCGGCCACCCACGGTATAACTCACGATGTCGGCATCATGGGCCATGAGGCGAGAAAGCGTTGGCAGATCTTTTTCCGCATTGGCCCTAACCAATTGACGAATGGCTGTTTCAGGGTCGAGCGGATCGCTGGCGCTCGCAACTGCAGCACAACCGATCAATAGGAATAAACTTCCACAGATGAACGATCCCCGACGGGGCATAAGGGTCTCCATGTGCATGATAAGGGTCAAAACGTTTAGGATGCGCAGAAAAACTACACGGCCTGATTGGCCATGTCAACAACGAAGTAGAGTCAGGAGCAACGAGGCGCGACCACGACCACAGTGACGTTATCTTCGCCTCCCCGATCGAGCGCCGCAGTGACGAGGCGGTTGCAGACCTGCGTTGGATCGAGCTGGCCTGCAGCGAACACAGTGCGGATCTCCTCGTCCTCCAACATCTTGGTCAGCCCATCCGAGCAGAGCAGGACCAGGTCCTCTGGGAGTAGCGGAAAGGCCGTGATGGTAGGTTTCACCGTCGAGCCGACCCCCAAGGCACGTGTCAACACATGTCGTTCTGGATGAGTCTTCGCCGTTTCCACCGTGAGGATACCGCGTTCCAGATATTTTTCGATGAGCGTATGGTCTTTGGTCAGCGGGGTCAACGTGCCTGATCGAAACCGATAGGCACGACTGTCGCCGACATGGGCGAGGTAGGCGATCGGGGCGGGACCGGAGACGATCGCCAGTAGCACGATGGTCGTGCCCATCCCTTTCAGCTTGGATTTTGATCGAGCCTGATTGACGATCGCTTCATGCGCTCGGCTGATCAGGTCTGTTAACACCTCCACGGAGGATGCTTGATCGCTATAAAGCAGAGTGCTTGTGGTTCGTGCTTCGGCTTGTATGGTTGCGATGGCCGTTTGAGCGGCAACTTCGCCACCAACATGACCGCCCATTCCATCCGCGACGGCCCAGACACCCACCTCATCAAGGACGGCGAACGCATCCTGGTTCAGGGTGCGCACGAGTCCGATCTCGCTCTGACCGATGCCGATCCAGCTGCTCATGGGGAACAGGCCGGTTGAAGGGTGGTCGATAATGAGGAAGGGCCAAACCGTAACATCATGTCCTCATAGAAACGATCAGCAAGGAGTACGAGGTTTTCGGTATCCGCCCGGTTGTAGAGTAAGAGTGTATCACGAGCGATCATGTCACCTCCTCGCCACAGGAACCATAGGCGGACTGCATCCAATCCGTCGAGACCGCTGATGGTCTGGTTGCGCTCGATCCCCAGTTCTTGTTCGATGTGTTTCAACCCTCCACGTAACGCAAGCCGACGGGCGGCAAAACAGAGGTCGAAGTGCAAGGTGGGAAACCGGAGATCAGGAAACTTGGCACGGAGATAGGGGACATCAAAGACGGACCCGAAAAATGTCACAAGGAGGTCACAGTGATCAAGCTCCGTCTGCAACCGCTCGGTCGTCAAGGTTTCCCCACGAACCAGGCTTGTCGTGTTCCCTCCGTGATGAAGCCCAACCACAGTCACCTCTCCTGATTCCGGCGATGCGCCGGTCGTTTCAATATCGAGAAAGCTGGTCCGAGGTCGGCAGGTTTCGTACAGTCGCCAATGTTCTCGCCGTGGAACGCGAGAGCCAAACATATGAATCTGTCCCTTCTCTGTCAGGGATTGCGTCTCTCGAAGCTCTTCATCGTACCAGGTCTTGCGCTGCTTGGAGAGGCCGGCTACGGACGGTCGATCCAGGAAGCTTCGCCAATCGAGGAGGCCCTCTTGCCACCAACGCCGTTCCGTGACTGGTCCGACGCCCGAGAGAAAGATGAAGCTGGAGGTCAGCATCTCGTAGATTGTAGCCTTGATTTCGCCTAGGAGACAAGCTAGAGTTCGCTGCATCACGAAGAACGCAGTGAAGGAACAGGTGGGGCCATTGACCGCATGACCGTGCCGGCGAAGAGAATTCGTATTACCGTGGGCGGAGTTCAGCTGGAGGCAGAACTCAGAAAAACGAAGACGGCTGATGAAGTCTATGCGGCACTTCCGGTCACAGCTGCCATGACCACATGGGGAGAAGAATTCTACTTCCCAATTTCCGGAGTCCGCGACTATCGAGAAACCGCGACGACCCAGGTGAAAGTCGGAGACATCGCCTTCTGGGGAGCAGGGAAAGTCCTGGCGATCTTTTTTGGGAGAACCCCCATGAGTGTGGGGGCCGATCCGGTCCCGGCTGATCGCGTGAATATCATCGGGACGATCATAGGGGATGCGACCAGACTTCGGCAGGTGATGGAAGTCCCGACAATTCATCTTGAGCCGGGGTGAGGGCCATGCGGCTGTCCAAAGAACGTGTACGGCATATGGCTGAGAGCCTGACCAGTCGTCTCCAAGAGGAAGGCCACATTGAACTCCTCGGAGAGCGGAAGGGAATCGTCGAGGTATTGGAGCAGGCCATCACCGCTGAGTTATCCGTTGAGGATCGTGTGAATGCGGAAGTGCGGCAGCTGCTGAAGGCCTATGAAGAGCAAATTGATCGAGGGCAGGTTGATTACCAAAAGATGTTCCAGATGGTGAAACAGAAGTTGGTTCGTGAACGGGGCATTATCCTATAGGACGTGATGAGGTGAAGCGTAAAAGGTGAACGAACAGCTTGGAGTTAGCCCGGCCTCTTCACCGCGCACGGCTCACGTTTCACGTAGTTCGTAGTTATGTTGAGCGAAGATAAGGCGAATCATCTGGCTCATGTCATCCTCACGACCGTCAAAAAATATACCGGAGCGAGAGTGACGGGCAATGATGAGCGAGTCTTAAAAGCGATTAAGCAGGCAGTGACCGCTGAATTGACGCAGGAGCAGGCGATTGATCAAAGGGTGAAAGCCAAGTTGGCATCGTATGCTCGGGGCATCGTTGAAGGAAGCGCGGAGTGGGATATCTTGTATCGCAAGACGTTCGAGGAAGAGACGCGCAAACAGACGAAGGCTTGAAGACCGAGGTGGTGTTGCCATGAGAAAAACCATACAACCATTGGCCGTCTTGGGTATCGTGCTGGTCATTATCGGCATGACGGCCTGTTCGCAGAAACGTAAACCGCTTGTCCCGCTTGTCCTTGATAATGAGGTAAAGGCTCAGGCCACGGCGCTGACAGAACAGGGTACGCAAGCGTATCAGGCGAAACAGTACGAGGAGGCCAAACGGTATTTCGAGCAAGCGGTCGCGGTGGCTCCGCAATCCGGGCCGGCCCATTACAACTATGCGTTAGCCTTGAATGCACTTGGCGATTCAGCAGTCGCCAGGCAGCATTTTTTAGCAGCGGCCGACCTGTCTCCTGGAGACAAGACAATCTGGGACTCACCGGCGCTCTCACCGTATGGGAATCCTGAGAACAAGGACCGCACGAAGGATCGTCCCTATGGGACCCACCGACCGAACTTCGGCGGGATGCCGAGATATTGAAAAGGATGAATCTATGAGCAAAGAACTCGCGGTAGGGGATCAGGCACCGGAACTCTCAATCCCGGACCAGCATGGGAAATCCATGACCTTGAAGAGTTTCAAGGGCAAACAAATCGTCCTCTATTTCTATCCGAAAGACGATACCCCTGGCTGCACGAAAGAGTCTTGTGATTTTCGTGATGTGGAGTCGCAGATCCTCCGGGCGGGAGGCGCCATCGTGGGGGTGAGTTTGGATGGGAAAGAATCGCACCAGAAGTTTATCAAGAAATTTGGACTGCCGTTCCCGCTCCTCAGCGATGAAGATGCGGCGATCTCCAAGGCCTACGGTGTGTACAAAGAGAAGAATATGTACGGCAGAAAGTATTGGGGGATCGAGCGCAGCACGTTCGTCATCGATCTCGAAGGCAAGCTTAAGGCCATCTTTCGGAAGGTGAGCGTCGACGGTCACGCGGACGAAGTGCTCAAAGCGCTGAAGGCCTAACGTCCACACACGAATTCGTGATCCGCCATTTTGTTGGCCAGTAAGGCGATGCGGCAGATGATGAGCCAAACCCGCAGAGCCTGTTTCGCTTTTTTCCTTCTCATTGTTGCCTCACCGAGTCTGCTGATCGCGGCGGAGAAACGTCCCGCTGCGATCCTCGTGAGAGACGCGCTGACGGCTCCTGGCCAGCTTGCCACCGTAGAGGCCAAACTCATTTCAAAACGTCTCATGCTTATTGCTGCGCTTGGCGGGGAACCACTTGAACTCGTGTTGGATGGGAAGGTTGTCGCCACGGCGTTGACCGGGGGTGATGGCAGGGCCTTCTTCACCTATACTCCAAAGGCGCAAGGTCTCACACCTGTCCACGTCCGCATTGGCAACAGCCCACGAGTCGAGCAGGCAGAAGGCCAGGCCAATCTCGCGGTGTGGGAGAAGCGGCAGCCTATTCTTATGATCGAATTGTCGTCACTGATTGAAGAACCACTACCGAGTCGAATCCCTTCCATCGGGATAGCGCCTGAATCGGAGCGTAAGCCAATGGCTGAGGTCGCCGATGAGCTGGGGAAGCTCACACAGTTTTACTATCGTGTCATCTATGTCGTGACGTTGCCTGTGGGAGGGGATGGGTTTCAGAAGAGCGCTGAGGCGAGGGATTGGCTCAAGAGACACAAGCTTCCGACTGGTTATGTCTTGGCGTTGCCGGCTGATACCAACACCTTGGGGTCAAAGATTGACGAGTTCCATGCCGCAGGATGGAAGACCATCAAGACTGGGGTCGGCCGATCCAAAGCATTTGCTGAGGCATTTCTGCAGCGTCGCCTCGACGCGATCATGGTGCCGGAACCCACGAAGGGCGAGGTACCGCGCAAGGCCAAGGTGGCGAAGAATTGGAAGGATGTGAGGAAGAAGCTGTAGCAGGCGTCTTGATTGGTTTGGCGCTGGGGTTGTGTCACTTCGTCGCATGTGACAGGAGAAATTCCTGCAGCAACAAGCGCTGATCTGCCTCCAATTCCCGGCGTGAGCGGGGAGGAACGATCCGTACCGACTCTTGAAGCCATGTGTCGCTCCAGAGTGAAACCAGTGGCCGTCGTGTGACTCGAACCTGTTCGACAAGGTACACCCCCTGCTCATAGAGGACGTTGCCTGGACAGCGATCGTTGAGAGCTCGTTGGGTGAACTCGATGCTCATCGAAATCGCACCGTTTTCTCCTGTATTTGGTGCGAGTTGAAGTCCCGCCTCGGTCAGTTGGCGTACGGCGTTGGTCCGTAGAGCCGAAGACCACCGTCCAGCCAAGATCGATAGGCTCAACACTCGGACCTTCCCGAGATCTCGGTCTGTCTGTTGCTGGGGGCTGCCGGGTGTCAGTAAGAATTGCGGGTCAACGTTCACGCCCGGTGTGATGGGTCTTTCGTGGGGCTGACGATTGGCCGTTGTATAGTCTGTGATGAATTGACGGATGAAGCCATCCAAGTCCGTGATGATCCGCTCATTGTCGACTGGCCCACGCACCTCCTTGTCAGATTCAATCAGCCACGTTGTGTCTCTGATGGTGGAACCGGTCCTTAGGACGGTAACCGGTTCGGTGAGTGCCAAAGACGGCGCATAAAGAACCTTGCCTGGGCAGAGATCATCGATTGGACGTGGGTCAAGCGTGAGAGTCAGAATGGCTGACGGAGGCCTCTGTGATGAGTCTGAATCGGGGATCGGAAGTCCAGCTTCTGCGAACAGCGTCAGTGCCCGATGGTGTAGCGCTGCTTTCAGTTTGTCAGGCGCGATGACGATGAGTTGTACCTGGCGCAGATCCAGCTCCTCCGTGCTGCTCATGTAGGCCGTTGTTGCTGCGATACTCGTGGTTGATGTGAAAGCCAGCGAGAGCGCGAAGAGCCAACCTATCGGCTGAACCAGTCTGGTTGTATTCACAGCTGCCAGCGAAGTACAGCAAGAGCTGTACCAAGGCGGCATATCTCAGTATTGCAAGAATTCATGAGTTACGTAGTTAAATTTAGTAATAGTTGTCATATCATTGACGGTTCCAGGCAGTTACATTCGTCAATGGTTTGTCAGTCTCATGACGTATAAAAGGGGTCGGGAGTCTTACATGCGTGTGTGTGTTCTGGAGGGAGAGGTCGAGGATGGACGGCGTTAGCGGATCAGCTAGATTGAAGCCTTGTTCATTGCAGCGATGAGAGAGCTTCATGCCGCTTTCTTGTCGAGGTAGTCAGTCGGGTCGATGCCGGATTGCTGGGGATCCAGAATGGCCGTGATCTTGCGATGCGGTGTTTCCATCTGTGCGGCGAGGTCTTGCTCATGGGGCTTTGAGAGCAAGGTATTTCCTGCGCTCTTGACCAGGAGTACCACCGGGGTTAGCGGTACATGGTGATGGATCTGTGTGACGATGGCGACTTCTCCCGTATTCAACTCCACAACCGAGCCGACCGGATAGACTCCTACTACGTGGATGAATCGCTGGACCAAGGTGGTGTCCAAATGCCCTTCCAACGCCAGGCGATAGAGAAACTGTAGGGCTTCATGCGCGACACGTCCCTTGTGGTAGCAGCGATCGCTCGTGATCGCATCGTAGATGTCGACTACTGCGGCCATCAGGCCGAATTGGCTGAGTTCGCTTCTGACTCGTCGGTGTGGATACCCGGTGCCGTCCACCCGTTCGTGATGCTCGAGAGCAGGGCGTAGGTAGGCATCGCCTAATCCAGTCGTCGTGGTGAGCACCTCCACCCCCCGTAAGACATGCTGTTTCATGATCTCCATCTCATGCGATTCAAACCGGCCAGGCTTGTTGAGAATTTCTGGAGGGATCTTGGTTTTGCCGATGTCATGCAGCAGCGTTCCGACTCCGATCTGGTGTAGGGCATTACGTTCAAAGCTCAGATCGCGTTCCAGGGACATGGCCAGAATCGAGGTATTGACGGAGTGGTAGAAGGTGTATTCATCGAACTTCTTAAGCCTCGATAAACTGGTCAGGGCATCGGGATTTCTGAGCACGCTGCCGGTCATGTCGGAAACGACCCGATTGACTTCATCCATATTGATGGCCCGTCCAAGCCGTGTGTCATGCATGGCGTTCTGCACGATCGTCTTGGCGGCTTGATACACGCGCCTAGCATCCGGCAGTTCCTCCTCGAATGGGATGGTGGGTGGCACCGATGCCGGTTCTTCCGCTGTCGTGAGCACGGGATCCGTGGCGATGTCCGGTGCCACGTCTGGTGTGTCCGGAATCTTCGCTGCGTCGAGATTCACCACCAGCGTGCGTACTCCGCTGGCTTTTAATTGTGCGATTTGCTCGAAGGATGTGACCGTCATTCGGTGCCGAAAAAACGGTGTGTCCAGCCAGGAACGATCTAACTTGTCGATCTGCATCCCCGGCTGCAATTCGTCGATGGAGATCTGTTTTTTCATGGCAATAGGAAGGTGAATCGGACTCTCCAGTAAGCGATATCGGACCGTCTCACACAAACCTTGAGGCTCAAGAAGGCGCAGCGGTTGCTGTATCGTGTGGAGAAACGAGAGAGGTCCGATGATGCGCTGACGTGGGTTATGCGGCTTTCTTATCGAGATAGAGGGTTGGGTCAAGGCCGGCTTGTTGAGGAGGGAGGACGGTCGTAATGCTCCGACGCGGCGTCTCCGTTTGCCCCGAGAGATCCTGCTCGTGAGGACTTGAGAGCAGGGTGTTCCCCGCACTCTTCACGAGGAGCACCACCGGAGCCAATGGCGCCTCATGGTTGACCTGTTTGACGATGCCTGTCTCGCCGGTATTCAGCTCCACGACCGATCCGACGGGGTAGACTCCCACGACCTGTATGAATTGCTGAACTAATGTCGGGTCAAGGTGGCCTTCGAGCGAGAGGCGATACAGCAACTGAAGGGCTTGATGGGCAGGTTGCCCCTTGTGGTAGCACCGATCGCTCGTCATCGCGTCATAGATATCGACGATGGCCGTGATGAGGCCGAACTGGCTGATGTCTTTCTGCGCGCGCCGATTCGGATATCCGGCTCCGTTCACTCGCTCGTGGTGCTCGAGCGCAGGCTGGACGTACGAATCTCCTAAGTCGGTTGTGCTGGCCAAGACCTCAACCCCTCTGAGGACATGTTGCTTCATAATCTCCATCTCGTGCGCTTCAAACCGGCCGGGTTTGTTCAGGATTTCAAGGGGCACTTTTGTTTTTCCAATGTCGTGCAGCAACGTCCCCACACCGGCGAGATGGATGGCGGCCCGATCGAACCCAAGGCTCTGTCCCAACGACATGGCCAGTAGGGACGTGTTGACGGAATGGTAAAAGGTGTATTCGTCGAATCGCTTGAGTCTGGACAGGCTGGATAGGGCGTCTGGATTCCGAAAGACGCTGTCCGTCATGTCAGTCACGACCGCCCTCACGGCATCGACGTTGATCGCCCGTCCCAGCCGTGTGTCATGCATGGCGTCTTGAATGACGGTCTTCGCAGCCTGATACACCTGTCTGGCAACGGCCAGCTCTTCTTCGAAGGGGACAACCGGCGGTGCCGACACCGGTTCTTCCACTGCGGGGACATTGGAATCATCGGCAAGACTCTGCTCCGGTGCCGGCGCTTCCTGGACAGGTTCTGCATCAATTCGGACGACCAGTGTCTGGACCCCACAGGCTTTCAGCTGTGCGATCTGTTGATGCGAGGTGATCGTCATTTTGTGCCGAAAAAATGGCGTACTCAGCCAGGACCGATCGAGCTGTTCGATCAGCATGCCTGCTTGTAATTCGTCGATTCCAATCCGCTTTGTCATAGGAATATCGGGTTGAGGCGCTCCTTCTCCGGAGCAGTATCGGTCTGCATCAGCAAATCTTAAGGCTTGAGTGACTGCAACACAGTCATGTGCCCATGAAAGCCTACATGGCATCGGGACTTGGAAGCTGAAGCGAGCGCTGTCGCATCAAGACAGGTGATACTTCGCCATGCGGTAACGAAGCGTATTGCGGGTCATCTTCAGGAGGCGGCTGGCTTCCGAGATATTGCCGGACGTCTTTCGAAGGGCTTCTTCGAGCATCCGTTTTTCCATGTCCTGAAACGACAGGCCGAAGGCAAGCAACGACGGCTTGGGACTCTGGCTCACGCCATTGGTCGAGGAAACGGTTTTCACGGAGGCTGGTAAATGAGTAGGTTGAATGATCTCTGCTTTGCAGGTGATGGTCAGCCATTCGACAACATTGTGGAGCTCGCGGACGTTTCCAGGCCAGTCGTGCTTGTGAAGGACGGCAAGGGCTGCCGGGTCGATCGCCCTAATACGACACCCGCGCTCCTGTTTGGCTCGCTCCAAGAAAATCAAGAGAATCGGCTCGATGTCTTCAAGCCGTTCGCGCAACGGAGGAATCCGGAGCTGGTACACATTCAGCCGATAGTAAAGATCGAGGCGGAACCGACCGGCCTTGATGTGGGCCAGCAGATCCTCATTTGTGGCGGCGATGATGCGGATATCGACCTTGCGACTGCGAGTATCGCCCAAGGGATCGATCGTATGGTTTTCCAGCACACGGAGGAGCTTGGCCTGTGCCGCCGAACTCATTTCCCCGATCTCATCGAGAAATAATGTTCCCCCCTCCGCCAGTTGGAATCGTCCGGGCTTTGCCCGCTTGGCGTCGGTAAAGGCACCCGATTCATAACCGAATAACTCCGATTCTAGGAGATTCTCTGGGATGCCGGCGCAATTCAGTGTAATCAGCGGACCCTTGGCTCGTGGACTGTAGTGATGAATCGCCTCGGCAAACAGTTCTTTGCCGGTTCCACTGTCACCGGTGACGAGGACGGTCGCATCCGTCAACGCCACTTCTTTGGCCAGTTGCTTCATGAGATTCATTTGCGGCGAGACGCTGATGATGGACGCAAAGGGATCAGGTGGCGAGGACGGGAGAACCGACAATCTGGACCGGTGGAGGGCTTGTGGGATAGCGAGCTGGAGGTCTTCGAGACAAACCGGTTTAGTCAGGTAATCGACCGCACCGGCACGCATAATCTCCACCGCGTCTCTGATGGAATGGCGGTCTCCGATCACAAGGAGGGGTGGAGAGTGGGGCGCCTGACGAGCATATTCAAAGAGGGGAGTCAGGGTATGGGCATTCCCCTCGGCAACGACCAGTACGGGTGAAATATCAGACCAGAGAGCGAGTCCTTCAGATACCGTATCGGCGGAGTGAATGGTGGCGTGAGGCGAAACTGTTTGGAGGAGCTCTTTGAGGTCGGAGTCTTGAGAAAAGAGGAGAAATGTCTGAAGGTTCATCGGAGTCCTCCTTATACAGAGCTCCTGTAGAACCAAATCGACAATAGCCTATACCTTTTGATGCAAAGAAAGAAAGGGGTGAGGGAGAAGAAGGTACGGTTCAGCTTCTTGCGCTGACAAGCATGGGGGCTGATGGGAAAGAGAGCACGGGCTGTCAGTCGAGATTCTTGACTGACAGCCCGCCAACTATCATGTCGCAGAGTGAAAGTCTTTGCAGTTGCTATTCCTTGTCGACACAGAATGTTCGCTCATACGCGATGATCGTCCAGGCTTCTTCTTCAGTGATGATGTTACCCTTGAGCAGGGCAGGCATCCCTGTACCAGGGCTTCCGTTCTTTATGACCCAGAATAGTTCCCCGTCGTTCCGCTTCTTATGGAACTTACAATTTGTAAGATTTCGTGGGCCTGGTGTAAGCAGCATTCCACCTGCCCCATCACCCTCGCCACTCTGACCGTGACAGTTTAGGCAGGTGCCCTTGCCTTCATAGAGATCCTTGCCCTTGGCGATGACGTCAGGAGTCACGGTGATCGGACTCTTCATTTTTCGTGCTTCCCCACGTTCAGCGTCTGGCACACGAGGCTTCAGTGGGTCGGACTCAGGACCAGACCAGCCAGCCGTACTCCACAAGGCAACGGCGATGAAACTACACAACGTCACAATCAACCGCGTCCCTCTCATGGTTCCTCCTTGGTGATGGCAACTGGTGCTCCTACCAGATGGCTGCTCTCGCTGCGCATCTAGAGGCACACATTTGGGGTTTATGTTAACACGATATTATCCCAAGTTGCAGCGCCTCTATCTCATGGAACGTGGCGTGATTGGGGTAGCGGGGGGCTAAGCTCGCAGTAGCGCAGTAGAAATAATCTCGCCGGTCCGAACTCATTGGTCCGGACCGGCGAGAGACTCACGTGGAACGGTGGCAGTGTTCACCACTGCACGTCACTAGGGAACTTCGACGATATCTTTGTTCATCGGTCCGAGAACGGCGAGCAACTCGCCCTTTTCTTTCGCCGGCACGTTGAAGGTATCCAAGGCACTGACCAAGTCCTCCACGAGTGCGTTGAAGGCAGCGGTGGTGACCTTCATGCCCTTGTGCGTCGTCTTCATATCACGGCCCGAGTAGGTGCAGGGGCCACCGCTCGCCGCGCACACCTGTTCGACCAGGAGCTTGTTGAGCTTCTTGAGGTCGGTGGTCGCAAAATAGCTGTTAATGCGCTTGTCTGCACCCACATTGCCGATGAACTTGGTAACAACGGCTTGAATCGCACCCTGTCCGCCGAGCCGGTCATAGAGCGATGCATCTGCGGCAAAGGACGTGGCAGTGCTCAGCGTCCAGGTGGCTGCTACGGCCACGACCATACTCATCATCTTCTTACTCAATGACATATCGTCTACTCCTTTGTGTGAGAATGAATTGACTGCAAGACCTCCGTACCCCGCTCATTCATTACGGGTTCCAGGGGGTGTTTGGCATCAACTGACCTTTATAGTCCTTGGGATTCTGGTTGGCGATCACAACCGCAATCGCACCACGCAAGGCGCCCGTCAAGGAGTGGGTCACGACTGGATACGCCCCTGGGTTGTCCGCGATCAGGTCAAAGGTGGCGGCGCTCCCTGGACCGACCACATAGGTCTGGACCCCGACGAACTTGTTGGCTGGATTGCCGCTTTCATAGACATTGTCCCAGATTTCGGCGATCGGATGGAGCGAGGAGAACTCGTTTGGACCGGCATTGACGAAATAGATGCGTACCCGTTCACCAACCTTGACTTCCAACGGCTCTCCCCCCGGGAAGAACGGATGGTACTTGAAGATCCCGCCGTTGAAAACCGTATTGTCCCACTTCCGGTCAAACATCGCCTGCACGTTGTCAGGGTTCTTCCAGAACTCGGACTGGACCAGGACGAATTCACGATCCGCTTTTGGCCACGCATTGGCGTCCTTTGGATCCACGATAATGGCACCGAACATACCACGCGCGACGTGCTGGATCATGGGGCCCGCACCGCAGTGGTAGAAAAACACGCCAGGCTTCTTCGCCACGAAGGAGTACTTATGTGTCTCGCCTGGTCCAACCGTCTTGTGGTAGTTCTTCAAGAAGTCGAGCTCAGCCGCATGAAAGTCCATCGAATGGGGGAAGGTATTATTCTTGTCGCCGATCAAGGTGAAGTTCACCGTATCGCCTTCAGTGACCCGAACGACCGGGCCAGGCATCTGTCCGTTGAACGTCCAGGCTTTGTACTTCGTCCCGTTCCCATCAATGACGATTTCTGTTTCCATCGCCGTGAACGTGACCTCATGGACCTTCCCGCTGACAACCGCACCCGCTGGTGCCGGCATGGTATTACAGCCGCTGGCTCCCAAGATGGCGGCAAGCCCTAATGTAGCTGTGAGCACACGAAACCTCTGCATAGTTGCCTCCCTTTATGACTGTATTTTATGGAAAAAAGACGCTGCCCCCGAATAAGCGTGGCGAATTGACCCCCCTCCCACTCTTCATCGACAAACGTCCTGTGGACTATCTACCAAATTTAGAAGAAAAAATACAAAGAAAAAATTTTGGTTATGCATTCAATTGAGTCCAAATGGCCCTGCCTCGCCAAGACTGAGACCTCTAAGATTTTGCGATGCAGCACAATACATGCCGCGCGTATGGTTCTTGAGTGAGGTACCTAGAATTTCTGTGCAAAATTAAGTATTTATTAGGTTGTTGATAGAGATTGAAAGGTTCTGTTGGCAAGAAGTCGATGTTATGGATCAAGTGGTCCGGATAAGGCGAAGAATCAAATTAGATACAGGATGTATCTGATTCGATTCACCCAACGGTGCTCTCCAAATGAAGGGACAACAACTCCTCTGTCAGCCTGAAGGCGTGAAATAGTCACGAGGACTTCAGATTGCGTTGGGCGATGGCGACGTTCCGGAGAAGCCCTTGGTGTTTTGCGCGCCGAATTGGGCTGTGTTGAAATATTGCGGCAAAGGTCTGCTCATCGAGCTGAGATAGTTCGTTGAGGTGAGGTGAAAGGCTCCAGCGTGAAGGTTGAAAAGCAGGTTCCTGAGTCGGTTCGGCTCGGAGATTAAAGGGGCACACGTCAAGGCAATCGTCGCATCCGAAGATCTTGTTTCCCATCCCCCCTTGTAGCTCCTGAGAAATAGCGGCCTCATCACCGCGCAGTTCGATGGTCAGGTAGGAAATACAACGAGTGGCATCAACCAGGTAGGGCTCGGTGATCGCTCCCGTGGGGCAGGCTTGAATGCAGAGGGTGCAGCTGCCACAGAGGTCAGTTGCCGGCTCATCAGCTTCTAGCTCCAACGTGGTCAGGACTTCTCCCAGCAGCAGCCATGAACCATGCTCAGCTGACACGAGATTGGAATGTTTCCCGATCCAGCCCAGGCCTGCCTGCTCCGCCCAGGCTTTCTCCATGATTGGGCCGGTGTCCGAGTACGAACGGGTTTGAGCGTCAGGTGCAAGGCTGGAGATGCGTTGCTCCAGCTGCTTCAGCCGTTTGCTGAAAATCTTGTGATAGTCCTTTCCCCAAGCATATCGCGCAATGCGGCCGTAGCCAGGTTGTTCGTTGGCACGATGGTCGGTGAGGTAGTTGATTCCCAAGGAGATGATTGACCGGCAGCCGGGAAGTACCTGACGGGGATCGGCGCGTTTATCCGGAGCCCGCTCCATCCAGGCCATGGTGCCGTGATAGCCTCGCTGGAGCCATTCGGTGAGACGATCAAAGAGGCGTTGGGGTCCCGCGGCTTCGGCATTGAAGGGAAGGCTGTTTTTCTGGTCGCCGGCAGCTGACGGTGTATGGCCACCCGACACGTGTGTAATCCCAACTGCATCGAACCCCAGCGCATGGGCTTCTTGTTTGATGGCGACCGTGATGGACATGGGATAGCTGGGAGAGTTAGTGCTGAGCGGAACAATCAAAGCGAACACTGAAGTGGGCCGAACATCGGACCGATTGGCATCGGTCGCAGGTGCCGACAATGTTTGTTTTCCAATCGGTCTTCGTTTCGTCAAACCGGCACTGGAGGCGACCGCCTTTCGAGATCGTGGTCCAGGGGTGCTTGGTTCCTGGAATGGAGGCGACCAGGCATCCTTGTGGAAATGGAACGTGGCAAGGGTGTCCGGTATCACCTTTTTCCATCGTGAAGCTGCAGGACAATTCCGTTGTGGCTCCTGAGTCTTCCTGGTCCTGTGCGCTGGCGTCACACTCGGGCAACAGGATTAATGCCAGGGGTGTGAAGAAAAGAGCCACTATGAGCCATCTTCGGATCACGATCCACGAATGCTAGCACAGTCCTTTGTCTTGCGGCTATTTGAGGGGGCGCGTAGAATTCTTCCATCCGCTCCTCATTCCTAACTGATGGAGGCTCTATGCTTGCGACGCGGATCACGCAAAAAGAGGGCATGTTCTATTTCATCGCCTATAAGGCTGGTGAGCTATTAAAAAAGGTTCGGTTCACCAGCCGGTATTATTTCGAGGGTGAAGAAATTACACAGGC
>SWDO01000001.1:101332-108049 GCA_005116895.1 Nitrospira sp.
TTTCCATCGCACCACGAGAACCGGCGTTGCACCCGTTCACGCCCAACCCCACCCAAGAACGGGCGCTGATTTACATTCAGGTGGTGTTCCTTCCATTCGTGACGCTGCTTACCGGCATCATCGTGTGGAGAAAACGCCGGCGTCTTTAGCCCACATTATTCATGAACACTTCTACTGCAACCGTCGATACGCCGCTGCAACAAGCTTGGCCACGCGCGCAAGCGCACGGCCAAGCGGGCAGACTCGCCGCTCGGGCGGTCGACATACTGTTTCAAGTATGCCTCCCTGCCTCGCGACTCCGTGTGCCCGTTTCGCATGGCGTCGCGGCGGTTTCGTCACGAACCGTCATGAATAATGTGGGCTCGCTTCTATTCAAACCAATGGTGACGAAGGCGTTTCGCGCGGACGGCTTCTACGAAAGGTTTCCTGCCAAAGGACAGCTTGAACGGGTACGGAAGATTCACCAGCGGCTACTGGATGCGATTGTTGGATAAACGAGCAGCCTCATCACAAGGCCTCGTCCTGTTATTGGCCCTCCATATGCTGCTGCTCGTTCCCCTATGGGAGGCGGATGCTCTGGCGGTGGCTGATACAGATGGATTAGAGGTGAAGGTAGAACCTGGTGGAGGAATCCGTGCAACGGCCCATCCTCTCTTTCCGGCCAAGCCGGAAGTGATACAAGCGTTGTTGGCGGATTACTCCCATTGGCCGGATCTCTTTGAAGTTCGGATGCGGGTCGCCGAGTTGACTATCCGTGAAGGGGTGGCCACCATCGATCTTCGTATCGAGCATCCGTTGATGCCCGGCGAACGGAAATTGGTAACTGAGTCCCGGACAGTACCGAACGGCGCCCTTGTCACCGATCTGAAAGATGGCGACTTCAAGCGCTATCACCGGGTTTGGATACTTCAACCGGTTGGAGACGGAACTCACACGCAAGCCAATTTCGAGTTGGTCGTTGAGCCGAAGACGCTGGTGCCGGATCGGCTTATTGCCATGGTGATGCGGCAGGAACTGGAAGCCCACTTTCGTATTGTCAAACAAAAGGCGTTGGAGCACTCCAGGCGGTAACTGATATGGGTCACGTTTCCCGAGAAAAGAATCCTGGAGCATCGGTACTAGCCGGCCTCTATATCATCCTGGATCCGTCGGTCTGCACCGATCGTCCACTAGTAGATGCCCTGAAACTTTCCGCGACAGCTGGTGCCAAGATTGTTCAGTACCGGAACAAGACGGCATCGATGAAGGTCGCGTATGAAGAGGCCTTGCCGCTGAGGAAAGTGGCGCAGGAGCTCGGTGTCCTGTTCATTGTCAATGATCGGTGCGATTTAGCGTTGGCCGTGGATGCGGACGGCGTGCATCTTGGCCAGGGAGACGTACCACTCCATCTGGCGCGAAAAATCATGGGGGCTGACAAGTTGATCGGCATTTCGACGCACAGCCGAGAGCAAGTGATGGCAGCGACAGCCGGTGAGCCAAACTATCTCGGGTTTGGCCCGATTTTCACGCCTGGATCAAAGTTGGACCATGATCCGGTCGTTGGTCTGCAGGGGCTACGAACAATCCGTCCCTTGACAGCTCTCCCTATCTTCGCCATCGGGGGGATGACGGTTGATCGCACTGAAGACGTGATTCGTGCAGGAGCCGATGGTGTAGCCGTGATCTCTGCCATTCTCAAGGCACCAGATATTTCGCAGGCTGTTATTGACTTCGTCTCGCGGATCTCAGCAGCAACTTCGCCAGGTTCTTGAGCGCAGCGGATCGAGCCACATGCAGAACTGCGGGACGGAAACGGTTCGGCATGCCTGGTTCGTAGGGGAGGGGACCGAGTACAGGGACACCGGCCTGTTGACGAAGAATCTCGAGGGTCGTGCGTTCCTGAATGCGTGACAGGGCCGATCTGACAGAATGGGTACGATTCAAGACCAGGGCGACGATGGAAATGCGTTTTCGGTGAAGGGCGTCGATGGTCAGCAACGCATGATTGATTCCTCCTAGCCCAGATCGCCCAACGACGACAACCGAAAGGCGTAGCTGCTTGATCAGGTCTGTGACATCGGAGCTGTGCGTGACCGGCACGTGCACTCCGCCGATTCCTTCGACCATCATGCAGTCATACCGGAAGGACAAGAGGCGGTAGACTTTCTTGATCGTGTCCAGATTGATGGTCCGTTCTTCGTGTTGAGCTGCGGCAAGTGGAGCGACTGGTAGTTCAAAGGAATAGGGACAGATCGCTCCGAGTGTTTCCTCACTTTCAATGATTGATCGCAGTCGTGCGGCATCCGATTGTGCGGCTCTTGCAGGCAAGACGCCTGTCTCAATTGGCTTCATCACTCCAACCGCAAGGCCGCGCTTTTTGAGATGCAGCGCGAGTGCGGCGGTGACCAATGTCTTCCCAACGCCTGTATCGGTGCCTGTGATGAAGATGCCGTGGTTCATATCGCTACAGATGTCTGCTATCGCAATTCCATACTTGTCCCGATAGGTCCTTGAGTTGCGCTAAGTGTACGATCGTTCCGACGACTTCTTCAATCGTCGGTGGATGCTGCAAGGCATGGTCGGCCCATCCTGTTCCTTCCGGAAAGATCCCTTCAGTCAGGTGTGTGTTCTGCCATCCAGGCAGCACCAGATTGACCCGAATGTTTTGCGGCCCCCATTCTAACGCAGCTGTTCTGATGAGTCCGATCAGTCCGGCCTTCGACGTCGCATAGGCACTCTGGCCGGTTGCCCCGTGGAATCCCGTGTGGGAGCCAATCACAATGATGGAGCCTCCTCCACGAGCGAGTAGGGAAGGCGCCATGGCTCGGAGGCAATGAAAGGTGCCTGTGAGATTCGTGGCGATGACGTTATCCCAGATCTCGTCCGCATGGCGCACAAGCAATTCGCTCTGTCCGATTCCGGCGTTGCAGACCAATGCTAATGGGCCGGAGGCGCAGGAGGAGAAGCTGTCGACCATGCGTCGAACGGATTCAGCTTCTCGAACGTCTGCATGATAGAGATCGCCGCTCCCACCGGCATTGACGACCAGCTCCAAGGTTGTGTGTGCTGCCGGTTGGTCTTGATAGTAGTGGACGCCGACGTGCCAACCGATCTTCCCAAAGGCCTGACTGATCGCGCGACCGATGCCTCCGGAGGCTCCGGTGACGAGGACGGATGGTGTCGATCCAATCGGGGACTGCATGGCGTCGAATTATGCGAGGCGTGAGGCACGAAGGCAAGGGGTGCGCAGGACTCCAGACAGCGCTCGGCGGCTTGCCGCTGTCGGGATCCCTATGGTACCGTGAAAATCATGCGTCTGCAGTGCAATAAAATGATGAAACCTGGAGTGGCTATGCGATCGGTCTTGAGTCTGGGAGTCTGTTTGCTGTTGGGTCTATCGGTCTGGTCTGGGGTGTGTGCTGCGGAAGAGCCTCTCACGGTGACACAGTCGGACGAGTATTTCCCTGATACGATCGGAAGCCGCTGGACCTATCGTGGTCATATCAACGAAGGGCCGCTGCAGACGATCGAACTGAAGTTTTTTACAAATGTCTCGACCGTCACGGAAACCAAGGCCATCAAAGGCGTCACCGTGACCGTGTTCCATGACACGAATCCTGGGAATCATGGTCCGTCGGACAGTTACTATCGACGGGATCGGGTCGGGATTGTATATTACGGGTCTGAACCTGGAACGCCCTTAGAAAAGCAGATCACTCCCTACCAGATTTTCCGATTTCCCTTAACAGTCCCGTCGTCGTTCCAACAGTTTGATCGTACGGGCATCGACTTTGGGACAGATATGGATCGAGATGGAACAGATGAAAAGGTCGATACGCAGGGATGGAGTAAGGTGATGGGTCGCGAAACCGTCACGGTTCCGGCAGGGACCTTTCCGGATGCGGTGAAGGTGGAAGCGCGGATGAACATGAAGATTCATTTGTCGGGCAGCCGTCGGACCGTTTCCGGTATCGATGTGATGACGGCCTGGTTTGCCAAAGGGATCGGATTGGTGAAGTATGTGGAGCGTCAAGAATTATCCGCGGTCAAGGAGGACCGAGGCGTCGTGACGGAAATCACGGAAGAACTTGAAGAATACGACATCAAGCCTCTCAAGGCCTCATTAAATTGATTCGAATCCTCGACGGAGAGTATTTTCGCTGATCACGCGGGTGACCATGAATTGAGCCAGATAGTCTTCCCCGCCCGCCTTCGCACCTACCCCTGAGAAGCGGTGCCCACCGAATGGTTGACGAGAGACAAGGGCACCGGTGATTGGTCGGTTTAAGTACAGATTCCCTACATCGAAGTGCTCGCGGGCCATCGCAAGATTGGCAGGACTCCTGGCATAGACCCCTCCGGTCAACGCATACTCGGTTTCGTTGGCCACGCGGATCGCATCGGCAAAACTGTCAGCCTTCATGACCGACAACACCGGTCCAAAGATTTCCTCCTGGGCCACACGGTGATGTGGTTGGATATCGACAAATACCGTCGGCCCGACAAAATATCCATTCTGATCTGTAGTGCGCTGCACGAACCGGCTATGAACGTTGTGGCCATCTGTTCGATCTGTTTTCTGATCGACTTACCGGTGAGGCGGGCACCTACGCTTGTTGAGGCCAGGGCCTTCAATCCCCACCGAAGTCCGAACAACTCACTGCTCTCACGACCGAAGTATTCTTCGGCAAGCGAGACCACTCGTTCATCGTCCTGAATGACCGGAAGGACATCGATGAAGTGGAACAACCGGGTCTTAAACGATGCATCTTTCATTGCCAGATTGATGGCCGAATGGGACCACCAGCGGCTATCAAAGATGGAGGGTGAAAGGCCGGCCGACAGTTGCGCAAGCTGTTCTCCAATGCGGAGGATGGCTGGCTCAAGAGAAGGTGAGGTGGTCATCGATCGTCCTGAAAAGAATGACTCTGTTCGGTTTCAGTATACATCCCAGACGACCCGCGGTCATCGTTCTTGGCTGCCCCAGTCGGCGCATGAGCGATAGCCCGACCGGCCCATTTCATTTCACGTGGTGCATCCCTTATGATGAGATCAGGCGTGATGGCGCTTCGATGAGGGGCGTCATTACTGAACGATGCGGTCGAAACATACCTGAACTGGAGACTCACTATGGCTGATGAACATGCCCATGGGACGCAGCAACCCCAGGGAAAAGATAATTTGATTCCTGGCGTCAAACATGTCGTTGCGATCAGCAGCGGTAAGGGAGGAGTCGGTAAGTCCACCGTGTCATCGAACCTGGCTTGCGCCTTGGCGCTGGCCGGTGCGAAGGTCGGTCTCTTGGACGCGGATCTCTACGGTCCTAATATCCCCATGATGATGGGGTGTACCACTGGCCCTGAACAGAAGGACGGCAAAATCATTCCTGTTGAGAACTACGGGGTAAAATTAATTTCCATGGCGTTCCTCGTGCCGGAAGAGACCGCGCTTGTCTGGCGTGGCCCGATGGTCCATCAATACCTGCAAGCCTTTTTCCGAGATGTGCTCTGGGGTGAGTTAGACTATCTGCTGATTGATCTGCCGCCAGGCACTGGTGATGTGCAGCTCTCCTTGTCACAAATGGTTCCGTTGGCTGGGGCGATTACCGTGACCACGCCTCAAGAAGTTGCGCTCTACGACGTTCGTAAAGGCATGGCGATGTTTCAAAAAGTGAATGTTCCGCTTCTGGGCATTATCGAGAATATGAGCCACTTTGTGTGTGGCCACTGTGGTGAGCGGACGGAGATTTTCTCCTATGGTGGGGGCGAGCGGGCAGCAGCCAAGCTTGATCTGCCATTTCTTGGCCGGATCCCGATTGATCCGGCTATTCGAGATGGGGGCGATACCGGCCATCCCATCGTCGTGGCCGATCCGGCATCCCCTCAGGCTGAGGCGTTTCGGGATATTGCCAAGAAGATTATGGGAGCACTCAGTGGTACTGAGAAAACTGGCCTGTCAGTTGATAGTTTGCTTAAGAAGATCAAGCAGCCGTTCAGTACCAATTGAGCGGTCTTATATTGGGAGGGAAGGCATGGCGGAGTTCGTGCGTGTGGCAGCGGCAACAGATATAAAACCCGGGCATGGGATTGTGGCAGAAGCCAATGGGAAGACGCTGGCGGTATTCAATGTGGATGGGACGATCCATGCGATCAACAACACCTGTTGCCATCGGGAGGGGCCATTGGGCGAGGGAGAGTTGGAAGGCAACATCGTCACCTGTCCGTGGCATGGATGGCGGTTCGATGTGACGACCGGCTCGTGCATGAATAACCCATCCTCGAAGGTGGAAGCGTATCAAGTGAAAATCGAAGGCAACGATGTGAAGGTATTACTGGATGTCTGACGTCGTACTCTAGCTATCTGCCGGTATCTCAGACGGAGGGAGAACGTATGCCTGTCTCTACGAACGATCAAACAGATATCGCGGCCGCGCTCGTGCGTCTCTACGTATTTCTGACTCAGTACCTCGATCGTTGTTTCGATGAAGCAGCGCGGAAGAGCTACCCGGATTCCGAACTTCAAGGGCACCTCGATGACACACGCCGCCAGCTCATGGAGATTGTGTCGGTGAATCCCGTTGTGAAGAGAAAGCTCGCCGACGAGTGTGACCGAATTCTGGCGCTCGGCGCCTCCTGTCTCACATCCGGCGCGGTCGATCCCAAGAATCGAGAAATGATTCAAGCGGAACGGGCCATACTCAAGAACAAGACCATTGCGTTGAGTGACTTGGTTGCCGTG
>SWDO01000001.1:108149-169518 GCA_005116895.1 Nitrospira sp.
ACCGTCCGCGTCACGACGGAGATTCATCCGACCCAGGATGACGCACTCACCATCTTGATCCAGACGTTGCATGTTCAGGGTTACCGGCAGCTCAAAACTCAACGAAGTTTTCGCGACGGGATCTACCTTGGTTCTCAGGAACTCTGGGTGGAATATCCGGATCCTCCACAAGCTGAGCCTGAGCAGTCTGGATTCTTTGATAAAATGAAGAATTGGTTCAGGCCACGTTCTGGGGATGGAGAGCGATCATGAGTTTTGTCCCATTGGACCAACTCCGCTCTTCAGCACCCGTCAGCCATCAGCCATCAAGCATAGACCGACCTCGGCTCCCATCCTGGTTTAAGGTCAATGCGAAGACAGGATCAGACTATCTTGATATCAAACAGACGATGGAGCGGCTCAAGCTCCACACGATCTGCGAAGAGGCTCGTTGTCCAAACCGGTGGGAATGTTGGAATGCCCGTACTGCGACGTTTTTGATCCTTGGCGATATCTGCACCAGGCGGTGTCACTACTGTTCTGTCGAGACGGGAAGGCCGCTCGCAGTAGATGAGAAGGAACCAGGTCGTGTCGCGGAAGCGGTACGTGCTCTTGGTCTGCGGCATGCTGTGATCACGTCGGTGAACCGTGACGAATTACCAGATGGTGGAGCGTGGGTCTTTGCGGAAACGATTAGACAGACCAGGCGGCTGAATCCAGCCTGTTCGATTGAAGTGCTGATCCCGGATTTTGAGGGCAACGAAGCAGCACTTGCAACAGTCTGTGCTGAGAAGCCGGAGATCCTCAACCACAATATCGAAACCGTCCGGCGTCTCTTCCCATCGATCCGCCCGCAGGGGAAGTATCAGCGGTCGATCGACTTACTCGCCAGAGCGAAGCTGCTTGGGATGAAGACAAAGTCCGGATTGATCCTGGGGATGGGGGAGACACTCGACGAAGCGAGAGAGGTCATGCGCGATCTCCGAGCGGTGGATTGCGATATGATCACCATTGGCCAATATCTCCAACCGACCAGAGAGCATCTGCCCGTCGCCCGGTTCTACGATCCCTCTGAATTTGCGCTGCTGAAAGAAGAAGGGCTTGCGATGGGCTTCACTCACGTCGAGTCAGGCCCGTTGGTTCGCAGTTCCTACCATGCTGAGCAACAGGTAGCTGGCGCATAGTTGTGGCCGAGCTTCATCTACCTGGAAAACATTTCCGTTAGTATACTCATAGCCAAAGAAGCTGGCAAAGATCCAGTGGTCATTGTAACTTACCTGCAGATAGCACCCTTGCATCGCAAGGTTTTAAAATCATAGACACTTGAGTGCCCTGGATCTCCCATTGGCATTGGGACGCCCTTAGGCACATAGAATGTTGCAAGATTCCCCCCATAGAGCCCAGCGGGATACACGAACTCCTTGAGTACAACAAACGCGTTATGCAGTGACGGTTGTCTGGGGCGCGGAGTACCCTTACCTGCAATAGGTGGTATGTCTGGCGTTGGGTTTGCCTCACTTAGCGCATTCACCCACGCTTCCGCATCTGCGCTGGTTGCTCTTCGGAGAAGGCCTCGCGTGACAGCATCTTCTAAACCGAGAGATCCTGCCAAGGGCGCACTCTTGTCCAGAAAGCTTTCTGGAGGTGTTTCTGGTGAGGTGACCAGCTTGATATCCTTGCCCAACGGATTACCTACAATGGCTTGTCCAGATTTCGCGAGAAATACTTGGTCGACGGGCCGTCCAAATAAACGCCTCGATATGGGATTCAGGCTGCCCAGGGTTTCCTCTGACACATAGAAATATCCGCATGGACCTTTATTGTCATATGAGCTGATGAGGAGCGGTACATTCTTGGGTAGCCCTGCGACTACCTGACGGTGATATCCACTCGCTAATACGGCGAGAATTTTCGTTTCCGAGGACCATCCAATATTCCAAATAGTTGGCTCGTATGCACCCAATAAGAGGACAACCGGCCTTGATATAGAGTTTGCCACGACATCTATTTGTGTTGCTTGGTGCCCGCTCTGATCGATTTGGAAGTGAATCTCACGGCCAGTGTAAGAACCCGCTGCATAAATCATAAATTCCTGGGGAAGTTTCAGTTCTCCAAAGGAGCAGGTGCCAGCGCCGGAACCTTGTGGAACCTGCTTTTCTTTTGATTGTCCACGTAACTCAAAGGGAATCAGTTCTTCAGCTATTGCCACTGGTATGGAAGGTGCCAAAAGAAGACCGACTAGAGTTAAGGCAATTCTGCGAGACATCATCTCGAACCTCCATGTGTGCGGAGCCAGGTCTCATTCTTTGTTAGGAGCGTACATATTTTTTGACACAAGAGAGCAGTCAATCCAAGTTTTCGCTGAAATTCCGAAGCGGCTCCGATGTCGTGTCCATGCCAGCGCCGCCTTCCTGGAAGGGGGGTGGTCAAGGTGACCGTGCGAAATCCATACTCGCCCAGAAGTCAGTGGGGTCTGATCTTGTACTGTGCATTGTGAGAGTCGATATGGCTCCGAAGATACGTGTCCCCAAAGCGAACTGGTTACTCGTTCTGTGGCGTCGAGCAGCTGACGTATTGATGCAGGATTCTGGCGATCAGGCTTTGATAGGGCAGATCTTCCTCGGCAGCTCGCCGCTTTAGCATTTCAAGGTCGGTCGCGTCTTTGCAACCCTACAGTTTGGTCGGAGTGCTGATGTCCGTGGTTCGCTCTCGAATGGTTGGGGTGTTACGGTGTCAACGGGTTTAGATCAATGGTGAAAGGTTTGACGGGAAGTCCGTGGGCGTTTGCTTAACTTGCCTTTTTCTGTTCCTCTTTCAGTCGCTCGGCGATCCACAGCTTGATTACTGATTGTCTCGTGACTCCAAGTCGGCTTGCCTGAGCGTCTAGTGAGTCGATGATCCAGCTAGGAAAATCGACGTTCACTCGTCTCTGCTCATGCCCAGGACGGCGCGCTCTGGAGAGGTCAAGATGAGGTGTTACGTCTTTTCCTTCATCAAACATCTTCTCGAGATGCTTGGCTTTCATGGTAGAGCTCCCTTTCTTCTTCTCTGGCTCTTCGGACCGAAATCAACCGAATGCGTCCCGTCCGATAGGTGAAAAAGGCCGACCAGAGCTTTTGCTTGAGGGCCGCAATGAGCACGTACCGGGGTTCGTCTTCTGTTCGAGCTGGGATTTCGAGCCGGTCCTCGTCTTCCCACAGTTGTTGGGCCTCGATAAAATCAATTCCGTGTTTTCCACGGTTGGATTTGCTCTTTGCCTGATCGAACTCAAAATCCATCCTGGTATAGAAAGTATACCCATAGGGAGTTGTTCGTCAATGCCGGAGGAGTCAACTTTAACCCTCGCAATCAGCAGTCGCAGTCCGCTTCCACCCTGAAAGCACACAGCGCTGTGCAATCAGCGGGGTGAATCGCGCAATGTCTTGAGCGATGTCGGTCATGAACCGATCGGCGAGGGACTGATCCTTGAAACATTCGTAGACGTCTTCGAGAAAGCCGCCACGAAGCAGCGGGTGATGGAGAAACTCATGTCCAGGGCCAGTCGCTACTTCAAGCGGATACTCCATGGCCTCAATCCGTTCAAGACCGAGTTCCTCAAACCATCTTTGTCCATCCTGGGCTGACGGACGTTCTTTCAGATAATCCTGGAATTGCTCTCGTTCCTTGATCAGCCCTTGATGGATCATCGTCTGATCCACCAGCTGCCACAGTGAATCGAACGTTCCATAGGAAGGAAAGGTCAGGACGAGCTGGCCTCCTGGGGCGAGCTGTTTCACCAAGCCTCGAACTGCTTCGGACCTATTGGGGCGAAAGAACATGACGGAGAGATTGCCTGTGACGCGATCGAAGGTCGGTAGATCAGGAGGAAGGGAGCGCATGTCCATACATTCGAATCGGAGCCATGGTAATTGTGAGCCTTGAATGGCTCTTGCACGAGCGACCTGACCGGCGCTCACATCGATGGCTAGTACTTCGCCGGAAGAGCCGACCTGCTCAGCGAGATAGAAGGCTGGAATGCCGTGACCGGATGCGACATCGAGGATTTTTAGACTGGGGCGAAGGTCTAGATGCTGAAGTAACGATTCCGCAAACGGTGTGGACCAATAATCATGTTTTGGAAGAGGCCAGCGAGGAGCAGGCGAAATATTCATGCTAGACATGAGGAATCATGCTTGGTCTCATACCCGCACAAAATACGGAATCGCCATCAACACCACTCCGACAAAGACGAGCATGTAGACGTTCTCGATAAAGTAGGGAAAGATGCAGAGGGCCACTCCAATCCACAACGGGACAATGGCCTTTTGTCTTTTGCCATAGATGGCAAAGCCGGTACCGATCGATCCGAAGATGATATCCCAGATCAGGGCTGCAGTATTCCCCAGCTCAAACATAGCTGGTTTCTCACTTGGCTGATGCCAGGGCCTTGGTGATGAGTGTCTGGGCTTCGACTTGTATCTGCTTGAGGTGGTCTTTTCCTCTGAAGCTCTCCGCATAGAGCTTGTACACATCTTCTGTTCCTGACGGTCTGGCGGCAAACCAGCCGTTTCCCGTCACGACTTTCAAGCCACCGATAGCCGCGCCGTTGCCTGGTGCCTTGGTGAGCATCCCCACGATTCGATCGCCAGCCAGCTCTGTTGCCTTGACTTGATCCGGAGAAAGCTTGGACAGAATGGCTTTCTGCTCTGGCGTGGCAGGCGCATCGATCCGTTCATAGACCGGCTCGCCCAGTTCGTTCGTGAGGGCTCGGTACAACTCGGATGGGTCAAGGCCGGTCTTAGCCATCATTTCGGCAGCCAGCAGATCCATGATGATGCCGTCCTTATCAGTTGACCAGACTGTCCCATCACGTCGTAAGAACGACGCGCCGGCGCTTTCCTCTCCGCCAAAGCCAAGCGATCCATCGAGTAGACCGCTGACGAACCACTTGAAGCCAACCGGCACTTCCACCAGTTTCTGTTTCAGTCTAGCCGCGACTCGGTCGATCAAGCTGCTGCTGACTAAAGTCTTGCCAATCCCGGCGTAGGATTTCCAACCGGGACGACTGGCAAAGAGGTAGGCAATCGAGACGGCCAGGTAATGGTTCGGATTCATCAAGCCTGAACGAGTGACGATGCCGTGTCGATCATTGTCGGCATCATTGCCGAATGCCACGTCGAAGCGATCTTTTAAGGCGATTAGGTTCGCCATGGCATAGGGAGACGAACAGTCCATGCGGATTTTGCCGTCCCAATCCAGCGGCATAAATCGAAAGGTTGGATCGACGGCGGGATTCACAATCTCAACATTGAGCCCATAACGCTCAATAATTGGTTGCCAGTAGGCGACACCGGACCCGCCGAGCGGGTCGATCCCAAGCTTGAGCCCCGAGGCTTTGATGGTATCCATATCCACCACATTGCTCAGATCGTTCACGTAGGCCCTGATGTAGTCGTGCTGATGTGTGGTTGATGCCCGTCGGGCCTGTTCAATCGGAAGACGTGTCACTCCGTGGAGGTTGGCGGCTAGAAGGGCATTGGCTCGATCCTCGATCCACTTCGTGATCTGTGTATCGGCTGGGCCACCGTTCGGCGGGTTGTACTTGATCCCACCGTCTTCCGGGGGATTGTGCGATGGCGTGATGATGATGCCATCGGCCAGACCGGAGGTTCGGCCTCGGTTGTAGGTGAGGATGGCATGAGAGATGACCGGGGTCGGTGTGAAGCCCTCGTCCTTGTCGATCATGACCTCAACACCATTGGCCGAAAGGATCTCAAGGGCGGTTGCACATGCCGGCTCCGACAGTGCATGCGTGTCTTTCCCTAAATACAGCGGCCCCGTCGTGTGCTGCGCAGCCCGGTATTCGCAAACTGCCTGAGTGATCGCCACGATATGGTGTTCATTGAAGCTTCGTTTGAACGAAGAGCCACGATGCCCTGATGTACCAAATGACACGCGTTGTTCCCGAACAGATGGGTCAGGTGTCTCGGTCGAATAGGCAGAGAGGAGTTTTCCCACATCCACCAGAATTGAGGCCGGCGCTGGTTGTCCTGCATGGGAATGAATCGCCATAGGAGATGTGTAGTTCTAATGTCTGGTCGCTGTCAACTGTCGGAAGGCCACGTAAGCTAAAATCAGACCTCACTCTTGATCCGATCTCAAAAAGTGGTGTTTACCTCGGAGGATCTTTTCCGTCTTAAGTCTGGATGGCGATCGGACGTATGGTGTCCTGGAACGATGAAATCTGAGTGGAGAAATCCCTTATAGAACGCTGACTTCATGGATTTTGAACGATTGATCCGGTAAGATACCGATAAGGACTTGTCCGTAATCTGAAGGGGGTGGTGTGTTCCGTCTTCGGCTTGCGCTTGTGATTGTACTCGCCTTCGCGGCGTTGGCCGTTACATTTCTCTCATTTTCGAGGGAGCTGACCGGCCAAGACTATCTCAAAGAGTTTGTCTTGGAACAGCTCGAGGAGAGTCTGGGAAGAAAGATCGACGTGCATCGCGTCAAGTTTGTGATCTTCCCGAGTATTCGCGTGGAA
The DNA here is from genome assembly GCA_005116895.1 of Nitrospira sp. Taxonomy (GTDB): domain Bacteria; phylum Nitrospirota; class Nitrospiria; order Nitrospirales; family Nitrospiraceae; genus Nitrospira_D. The sequence continues at coordinate 114,652 of SWDO01000001.1, forward strand.
CTCACCGAGGTCAAGATTCATGATCCTCAATCAGAGCAGGTCGTCCTGACGGCTAAGCGTATTGATTTGGTTTTACGCCTCCTGCCACTCCTCAAAAAACAAGTTGTCGGCAAGCGATTGTTGATCGAAGAGCCAACGCTGACGCTTCGGCGGAACGAACGCGGTCGATGGAATATCTCCGATGAGTTGAACGGGCCCGTGGATGTCGACCAGCACACGATGGACATGATGGCCCGGACGCTCATGATCAAAGAGGCGACGCTCGTCAACGGAACGATTACGGTTATCGATGCCGCCAGACCTGATGGCATTCGGTCTCTCAAGGCGGAGCATGTCGAGTGTAGGTTGCTGGTTCGGCCTGATCGTGGTTTCGCCGAAGTCCATGTGTCAGCAGCTCATCAAGGAGAATCAGGCGTATCGGCAGTGTCACTGGACGGTGTGATGAAACGAGCAGAGCCCTCGGTGTCGTTGTCTGGTGAAGAGGTCGCTGAATCGGCCACAGGATTTCAGTTGGAAGGACAGATCGACGCCGCTGATCTCAACATCCGGGACGCGGCTGACTTTCTTGGCCCCCGGCCGGTTTCTGAGCATCTTCAAGGGGCGTTGAATCTCAAGAGTACCGTTCGCGTGATGCCGGGTGTGTCTGGATATGACATGGTTCTCTCAGACATGACTGCGCATTTGAATAACATCACACTGAGAGGAAAGGCCAATCTGGCCGGCCTACTGACTCCTCAGCCGACGTTTGCCGTCACATTCAGCAGTTCTCTCGTTTCCCTCCCGCAGCTCCTGAAAACCATTCCCCCAGACTGGATCCATACGCAGCTCCCAGCCCTCCTAGCTGATCGCCAGATCGACGGGAATGTGCAGGTGGTGGATGCCACGCTCACCGGGTCTGCCACGAGGGGTCCCCAACTTTCGACGATCGGAGAGTTTCATGTCAGCGAAGGTCGCGGCTTGATCGGTAATGATCGGATCGCCGCGAAAGACCTCGCGGCGGTGGTGGTGGTCGAGACTGGGCGTGTTCGCATTGCGAAGGTCACTGGCATGTATGGGGCGATGCAGATTACGGGTGGAAAGGCGGAGGTGTCGTTTCTCGACGCAGGCCCGTGGCTGGAATTGGAGATTACGGGAGAGATGGCGGCAGCGCGGCTCGTTGAGTTTCTGGCGAGGACCGTGAAAGCGGAGCGAGTCACGCAGTTGCTTGCCGGTATCCGCGACGCTGAAGGGACGGCGCAATCCGTATTTCGCCTCCTGGGACCGTTGAATCAGCCCGGTGGGATCACGTTTGCTGGTGGGGAGATCACTGTTCATCAAGGTAGTTTCACCCATGCGAATGTCCCGGAGCGTGTGACCGGGATGCAGGGAAGATTTGTCTTGGCTGATGGAGCCACACAGTTCGATCAAGTGACCGGACATCTTGGGGGAACCGCTGTGCAGGTTCACGGCACCGTAACTGGAGGACTCCAAAGCCAGTATCAGGATTTTGTTGTTCGTACGCGCGGCGATGCGGCGCAGATGGTTCGGTTGTTTCATTCCTCTGTGATTGAACGGAGTGCATTCGAGGGGGTGGTCAGCTCAACGATTGCAGTCTCTGGTTCGACGGCGAGACCGCATATCCAAGGCTCCGTTGTGTTGGATGAGACCAAAGTCGCGTTCAGGGCGATTGCGAAACCTGTCGGTCCTCATGCCACTGTGGAGTTTGAAGGGGTGATGCCTCAGTCTAGCAGCATCAAGTTGCATCGCGTCGCGCTGGTTTTACCATCGGTGACCATTCCAGCTAAGGGAACCATGCAGTTCGGGAATGGCTTTCTGATCGATATGGCCGTGGCGACCGGTACGGTATCGGTATCTAGTCTTCCCGAATGGCTAGCCAAAGGTGGGCTTGAAGCGGGCAATATCGAAGTCTCGCTTGATGTCAAAGGCAAGGAGCCGGATTGGAAGACCTGGCGGGTGACCGGATGGATGGGGCTGACGAACGGGCTGATGTTGGTGAAAGGGATTGATGGGCATCTGCAAGATTTCTATGCCCGCGTAAAGGTTGCCCGCAACGAGGTCGAATTCAAACAGCTGTCGTTTAAGATTCAAGGGAGTGACGTCGCCATAGAGGCCACGGTTCGAAATTGGGCGGCGAAGCCGATTGTTACCGGCAAGATCGAGTCCAACCAATTGGATTTGAGCCTGGTGATTCCAAAGGGGGAACGGACTCCGATCCGGGAGTTCCTCGAAACGTTGGCGGCGACTAGCCACGTCACTATGGCTGTGGCCGTGGCGCGTGGCCGATACAAGCATCTAAAAGTCGGTTCGCTTGCCGCTCGAATCAATATTCAGGACGGAATGCTTGATATCGATCGTCTTTCCGGAGAGTCCACCCATGGACACGTGGCCGGACGGCTCGTCGTGCAACTTCCCCCCAACGCACCGGCGGATTTTGACCTGTCATTCAGGGCTACCGGAGTAGAATTTGAAGACCTGTTGCGACTGACCAAAGCGCAGGTCCATAGCGCATCGGGAGAGATTCGCTTCAGCGGCGTTCTTCGCGGGCATGGGCGCAACCCGCATGGGGTCTATCCTTCATTGAACGGCAAAGTCGAGTTGTTGCTGGAAAATGGTCGCATCCTGAAAACGAATGAGCGGGCAGTCTGGAAGATCATTAGTCTGTTGAACCTCCCGGCTGTGTTACAAGGGAAGGTCGATCTTGAAAAGGAGGGGCTGCCATACAACAGAATTTCTTCTACCGTGGCCATTCAAGATGGGATGTTTCAGACGGAAAATCTGATCATCGACAGCCCAATTCTGAAAATTACAGCGGCCGGGAATTATGACTTGCCGACAGACCAGCTGGATCTGGCCGTCGCCGTGAGTCCGTTCGGGTCATACTCACAATTTCTTAAGACGATTCCGCTCTTTGGCCGAATCGTTGCGGGGGACCGCAAGGGCATCGCCACGGCGATGTTCACTGCGAAGGGAGCGCTGGAAGATCCCGAGGTCACCTATTTGCCGGTCAAGTCCTTTGCGTCCGGCCTATCGGGGTTGGCCCAACTGGCCGTCGATGTTCTCACGAACACGCTGACACTGCCGATAGATTTGGTGACACCGGATGAAGAGTCTGGAGTGCGACCGAGAGACATGACTCCATCGACGGCTCCCGCTGTGCCGTGAGAGCCGTGATTCTTGACCGACTACTATTCTTGACCGACCCTCGCCCCCATGCTAGCATCCGCTCAGGATGTTGAAAATTCTCGCCAGCTGCGTTCTCAGTCATTTGAACTCCTCGACGTACCGATCAAGTACGCCTCGTCGTTCAAATTCCCTGCGGCCTTGCTGGGCGACCATTTTGAACATCCTGAAAACTGCACTCCGATCAACTCAAATGGCCCACTCGGCGCCTCTGCTCCGCTAGTTCATCCATGAAACGCACCACTATGTCTCAACCAGAAGCCGCTACACTGTTTATTGCCGCCAGCGAGCATGACTCGAATCTGTACTATGCCACACGCTTCATGGCGCCAGACCCGTTCATCTATCTGGAAATCAAAGGTGAGCGGTTGATGGTCATGAGCGATCTGGAAATGGACCGTGCCAGGACCCAAGCCTCAGTGGATCGAGTCTTGTCCTACTCAGAAATTGAACAGAAGGCGAAGAAACAGGGAATCAAAGATCCGACGGCAGTCGATATCGTTCATGTGGTGTTGAAAGAGTCCAAGATCCGCCGTCTTTCGGTGCCGGCGAATTTTCCGGTCATCCATGCCGCGCGATTACAAGAGCGGGGATACAGTCTCAAACCAAAGCGGGACCCGTTTTATGAGCAGCGTGTGGTGAAGACGGCGGACGAAGTGCGTCATATCGAAGACGCGCAGCGGGCGACGGAAGAAGCCGTGGCTGCAGCCCACGCGCTGTTACGCCGGGCCGAGATCAAGGATGAGCAACTCTGGCTCGACGGCGAGGTGGTGACCTCGGAACGGATCAAAAAGTTTGTCAACGTGAAGCTCATGGAGCGGGACTGTATCGCCCAGCATACGATCGTGGCAGGGGGGGAGCAGGCCTGTGATCCGCACAATGAAGGAAGCGGACCGTTGCCGGCTCATCGTAGTATTATCTTCGATGTGTTCCCTCGATCGGCGACAAGCCGCTATTTTGCTGACATGTCGAGGACGGTGATCCGCGGGAAGGTGAGCCAGGAACTCAAACGGCTGTATGGCGCCGTGAAGGATGCTCAGGAAGACGCCATCGACAAGATCAAAGACGGCGTCGACGGTATGAAGATCCATCAGGGCATCTGCGCGCGTTTTGAAAAGGCTGGATACAAGACCGGTTTGGTGAATGGCCGTATGCAGGGGTATTTTCACGGGACCGGACATGGAGTGGGGCTCGATATTCACGAAGCGCCACGGATCAGTCGAACTGGGTCACTCCTCCAAGAGGGCCACGTCGTCACGGTTGAACCAGGGCTGTATTATCCAGGATTGGGGGCGGTCCGAATTGAAGACATGGTGCTTGTCACCAAGGACGGCTGCAGGAACCTCACCAATTTTCAAAAAGTCTTCGAGCTCGGATAGACTGCGATCCGGACCAGGCCCCACATCTCCGCATCTTCCCATCGGGTGAGCACTCCGCTTTGGCACAGGCATGTCCCACTCATTTCACTTTCTGGACGACGTCGCCATCGCTGACCTGGCGTTCGACGCCTCCGGCGATTCACTCCAGGAACTTTTCCATGGGGCGACATGCGCGGTTGTCGAAGCCTTGGCTGATCCTAGAACGGTGGGGGCCACCTGGCGGCAAACGATTGAACGAGCAGATGAGGATCCTGCCGAACTGTTGTTCGATTGGCTCTCGGACCTCGTATACTGGAAGGATGCGGCCGGGGTCGTATTCAGTCGGGCAGAACTCACGCTGACGTGTCAGGACCACGGCGGCTGGAAACTGACGGGGGTACTGTACGGAGAGCCGGTCAATGGCTCAGCTCAGACATTGAGGTCCGATGTGAAGGGAATCACCAAGCATCTCTATCAGCTGAGCCAAAATGGAGGCCGATGGACAGTGCGGGTGGTGTTGGACGTATGAAGCTGAATACCGAGATGCGGGTCAATCGGATCACCGACGAGGTGTGGGAGATCCCCATGACCGAGAAGTCCGGCATGCTGGTACCCGCGCGGATTTATGCGACACCGACGATTCTCCAATCGATGGATGCTGGGGTGTTTGAGCAGGTCACGAATGTGGCCTGTCTTCCTGGAGTCAGGCGCTATGCCTTATGCATGCCGGATGGACATTGGGGCTACGGTTTCCCCATTGGAGGCGTTGCCGCTTTTGATGTCCGTACCGGTATCATCTCGCCTGGCGGTGTTGGGTATGATGTGAATTGCGGCATGCGGCTTATCAGAACGAATCTGACCCGGGAGGATGTGCAACCGCATCTGGAGCAGCTGATGACCGAATTGTTTCGGAGAGTACCGGCTGGAGTTGGGGCAAGCGGGTTTGTGCGCTTGGATCATGCATCATTCGATGAGGTGATGACTCGTGGAGCTCGATGGTGTATTGACCGAGGGTTTGGGTGGCATCGCGATCTTGAGGCCATTGAAGAAGGAGGATGTATCGCGGGAGTTGATCCGTCAACAGTCAGCGATCAGGCGAGAAATCGTGGGATGAATCAGCTCGGAACATTGGGGTCTGGGAACCACTACCTTGAGGTGCAGGTGGTTTCAACCGATCGTGTTTTTGATCAAGCAACAGCCTCAGCCTGGGGCATCACCGGTCATGACCAGATTGTTGTGATGGTCCACTGCGGATCGCGCGGGTTCGGTCATCAGGTCGCCAGTGACTATCTCAAAGTATTTGAAAAAGCGATGCGGCGATATGGGATTTCCGTGAAAGACCAGCAACTCGCCTGCGCTCCGTTTGCATCAGTCGAAGGCCAGGACTATTTTTCTGCGATGAACTGCGCGGCCAACACCGCCTTTGCTAATCGCCAGGTGATTACGCATCAGATCCGTGAAGCCTTTTCTGCCGTATTGGGCCGATCTGCGGAGGAAATGGGGATGGAACTGGTCTATGACGTGGCGCACAACATCGCCAAAGTCGAGCGATATCCGGAAGGCGATCTGGTCGTCCATCGGAAAGGATCAACGAGAGCATTAGGGCCGGGGAGCCCTGATCTCACGCTACGGTATCGGATGACTGGTCAACCGGTCATTTGCGGCGGCTCAATGGAAACCGGGTCCTATCTGTTGGCAGGAACGCAAGGCGCAATGCGTGATACCTTTGCCTCAACGATGCATGGATCGGGGCGCACGATGTCGCGGGCCCAAGCGAAGAAGGCCATCCGAGGGGAGCAGGTGCAGAAACAGATGAAACAGCGAGGGATCCTTGTGAAGGCCGTCTCGATGTCTGGCTTGGCGGAGGAAGCAGGGTTTGCATACAAAGACATATCCGAGGTGGTCGAGACCGTCGATCGAGCAGGCATCACCAAGAAAGTGGCGGAACTACGACCGATCGGGAACATAAAGGGCTAACAACGCACCGAATGACGATCGTGTGCGGGAACAACAAAATTCCCACACTGGTAAGCAATCAGGCTGCTTTCGCGCGGAGCGTTTCTTTGAAAAACCTACAGGCGGTCTCGACGCTTTGTTCGAGGGGGCTGATGAGATCCGTTGCGAGGTCCAGCCGCTGGTCACGCGCGAGCCGCTCAATTTCTCCAGCGTGATGGGCGGCGGCGAGGGCCCCCACTTGTGCACTGGCGGATTTCAACTGATGGACCCCAGCGTTGAGCTTTGCCGCATCTCCACTTTGGATGGCCTCGCGGATTTCCACAATCAACCGCCTGGAATCGGAGAGATAGAGAGAGAGAATCGTCTGCACGGCGCCTGGACGTCCTGATCGTTCCATGGCCAGCAAGTTGTTCCATACAGACTCGTCGATCACCGGAATACCCAACGGAGTATGATGGATGGTCTTGTCTTCAAATAACGCCTGAGGTGCGGGCTGTTGTTCGAGCGGTTTCGTCACCATCCAACGTTGGAGAGCGGCTCGTAAGTCCTCTTGCGAAAAAGGCTTGGAGAGGTAGTCGTCCATTCCAGCCCTCAGGCAGTGGTCTCGATCGCCTTCCATGGCATTGGCCGTCAAGGCGATGATGGGAATATGGTGACCGGTACCGACCGAAGCTTCATGCTGGCGAATGGCGGCCGTTGCGGCGAACCCGTCCAGGATCGGCATCTGACAGTCCATGAACACAAGATCATAGCGGTGCATCGAGACGGCCTCAACCGCGTGCTGGCCATGCTCGGCCAGGTCAACGTGGTAACCCAGAAACTCTAACATTCCCAACCCTACTTCACGGTTGACCGGGTTGTCCTCGACAAGGAGGACTCGCTTGTTGTTGACTGTGGGGGCTGGGGGTGCGGATGCTGTGATCGGAGCGGCCTCGGTCGAGGCATATCGTTGCCGCAGGAGACACTCCCGAAGCATCGACTGTCGGGCTGGTTTCCGGAGCCAGGCAAAAAAGTTCGATGAGGCCGCCTGTCCGGGAGATGTGTCCGGTTCCACCGAACTGAGGGCCAGTAATGGAATGGTCCGGAGTGCGGGGTCGGCTTTCATCACACGGGAGAGCTCAATGCCGTCCATGTCAGGCATGTGAATGTCGAGGATCGCCAGGTCGACAGATGTGCCATCAGTCACGGCCTGTTGTAATAGATCTAAGGCCATTGCCCCACTGGTCGCGCTGATGGTCTCGGCCTTCCAGGCCTGTAACTGTGCTTCGAGAATAAAGCGATTGGTCGTGTTGTCGTCGACAATCAGGACTCTGGTGCCTGCGAGCGATTGACTCGCCGCCGAGTCCTTCGAGCGCTGCGTTGGGTTATACCCCAGTTGCGTGGTGAACCAGAACGTGGAGCCTTGGCCGGGCACGCTCTCGATGCCGACCTCGCCCCCCATTAAGTGAACCAGCTGCCTCACGATGGCCAAGCCGAGGCCTGTCCCGCCAAACCGTCGCGTGGTCGAGCCATCCGCTTGTGCAAATGCCGCAAAGAGGCGCTGCTGAGTTTCTTCTGGAATCCCGATTCCGGTATCCCGTACCTCGTATTTCAACGTTACTCGGTTGGCTTCCTGCGCAAGGCAATGCACACGTACGGACACGTCCCCGCGTTCGGTAAACTTCATGGCATTCCCCACGAGGTTCAATACGATTTGTCTGAGCCGAACGGGATCGCCGATGACCGCATCGGGAATTTCGTGCGGCAAGAAACAGGTCAGCTCGATCCCTTTTTTACCCGCTGGTTCGGCGAAGAGTTCCACCGCTTCCTCAAGCGTCTGCCGGAGGCCAAACTCGATCCGTTCCAATTCCAGCTTGCCCGCCTCGATCTTGGAAAAGTCCAGAATGTCGTTGATGATACTGAGGAGTGCGGTCCCGGACCGTTGAACGGTTTCAGCCATGCGCCGTTGACGGTCGGTCATCTGTGTCGTTAAGAGGAGTTCCGTCATGCCGAGCACGCCATTCATCGGGGTGCGGATTTCATGGCTCATATTCGCGAGAAATTGGGATTTCGCCACGTTGGCGGCTTGAGCGTCCTCCGCCAAACGAAGAGCTTCCTGAGTTGCCGTTTCCAGCTCCTGGGTCCGTTCTGTGATCTTCGCTTCTAGGCCCCGTTGATAGTCGAAGACTTGCTCCTGCGACGTGTGGAGCTTGGTCGTCATTCGGCGAAAGGAGGTGGCGAGAATGTCCACTTCATAGGCCCCTCCAGCAGGGACATCGACTTCGAACTGGCCTTCTGCGATGCGACCGGTCGCTTCCACTAACGACAGGAGCGGTCTGGTAAACGTTCGTGTAAGAACCAAGGCGAGGAGGAGGCCCACCGATAGCACCAGACAGACCACCAGCCCCGTCATCACGACAACGTGCTGGAGGATTTTACGAAGCTCCTGCTGGCTCTGGACAATTCGTACGTATCCGATGACGGATGATGTCGAGGAGATATCGGCGGATTCGAGAAATAGAGGATCTGACGACGAAGTTGTTTGGCTCACTACCGGCGCCACAATATTGATGTAACGGTCCCCGCTAGCGCTGCGCACTTCTTCGTGCCGAGGTTCAGTGGAGAGCGACGCATCTTCCAATAGTGCTGTTGGAACGGATGCGGATGCCGCAAAGGTCTGCTCTAAGATGACCTGTTGTGTCTTGTTCAAGATGGCCACATAGACGATCTCTGGTGTCACACGGAGGCCGGCAACATTTCGCCGAAGGGCCTCTTGGTTTTCAGTGTAGACCGCATACTCGCTGCTCTGGGCCACCATGGCGGCGACGGTGAGCCCTCGATTGATCAGGTCTTGAAGACGAGTGGTAATTTCTCGCTGAATCAGGAGCCCGGCAATGCCCACTGTCAGCACCACCAGACCGATGGTGAGGAGATTCAGTATGCTCCGTAATCCCATGTTGAGTTTCATATGCCTGGCCCTCATTGAAATACTTGCAAGGCTCCCCGGATAAGATCCTGAGACAAGTCCAAGTTGATCAGGTTCGCCGTTTTCAGATTCAACACGTAGGCCACTTTGCGTGGGTACGCGTAGGGAATTGAGTTCGCACTGGTTCCATTAAGGAGTTTCCCAGCCAGTTCTCCGGCCTGAAGACCGATGTCGACATAATCGCGGTCGAGCGCGTAGAGCGCCCCGGCTTTCACCCACGAGGCTGACAGGCCGACAAGCGGAATCTTGTTTTTGAGTGTGTTCAGTAGGATCGGCTCCGCCGTCTGAGGCGTCATCACTATCGAGTCTGGAATTCCCCACAAGACATCGACGGTGCGGGCGATGTCGTCTAAGGCATCTGGAAGGCCACGGGGGGTCTCAACGGATTTGGGTACGAGAGTCAGGCCAGCCCCCTTCGCTGCCTTGGATGCCGCGCCTATCTTTATCTGGTTTTCCTTCGGATTGAAGAGGACTCCCACGCTGCCGGCACTGGGCACGATGCGTTTCATCCACTCGAGTTGTGTCTCGAGGGGAAAATCCAGCAGCACGGCTGTCGTATTCAGAGAGGACCGGATGTCGTCCGCAGTGATGATCATGGTTGCCAGGATAGGGATATGGGTGATTTCTCGCACTGCCGCCTGTGTCGCCTGGTTTCCTAAGGTGACGACCAATTTGGCGCCATTGCGCTTCACATTCTCGAGCACGTCTTGCGTTTTCGTTGGGTTCCCTTGCACGGGATGGATCTCGATATTGACTGTAATCCCCTGTTTGACCAGCGACTGTTGAAATCCCGTTAGCATGTCTTGATAAGGCTTCAGCTCCTGACCGCTCAACATCACGATGCGGGTGGATTCGGCGAAGACGGATTCTGAGACTAGGATCGGCAGGACTGTTGCGAGCGCGAGGGCCTGGACGATACCGGTCATGAAGCGAATGAGAATAGCCATCATCGAGTCGGTCTCTAGAAGCGATACTTCAGCTTCACGAAAAATGTTCGGCCATCCTGGTCAATGATATCCTGCCGGTGTTCGCCTGACCCGGGATAGCCGTATCTCTGATTCGCAAGATTGTTGATGTGGGCGGACAGTTCCCATCCCTTCACGATTCGCTGGCTGAACAACGACAGGTTGAGGATGTAGAAAGGGCTGGCGTTGTTTCCTGCGAGCGTCAGGCGCGAGCTGGTGTAGCGGCCTTCAAATCCAGCGAAGAGTTTGTCTCCAACCACCGGTACAATGAGATTGGTCTTCACCAAGTGCTGAGGGGAATTGGTGAGCATTTGTTCCATCTGATCATTCCGAGTGGTCTGAATGGCGTAGCTGACTCGTCCCTCAAGACCGGTCGGCCATTTCCCTTCAATAGTGAATTCCGCGCCACGCGCGGTGATGTCATCCACGTTATCGTAGAAAAGCTTGCCATCCGCAGGATCGGTCGTCTGACTGATCAAGCCGGAAATGTTGTATTGATAGAGACTGCCGAGGGCGCGGAGATGATTGCCGAGGTACTGTTCAACCACGAGTTCGTAGGTCTTGATCTTCTCGGGTTTGATGTTCGAATTGGCCTTGAAGGTCGTTCCCGTCACGTAGAACTGCTCGTAGGGATTCGGCGCCCGAAACGCCTGTCCGTATAGCAGTTTCACCGTGGTTTTCCCCCAGGTGGAAACTAGTCCAATCCTGGGATTCGTTGTCCCTCCAAACGTACTGTACTGGTCATGTCGTACTCCCGCGACCAACACCAAATGGTTCATGATCGCCCATTCGTCTTGCAGATAGGCCGCGATGAAGCTGGAACGCCGCTTATCGTCAAGGTAGGTGGTCGGAGGGTCGATGTCCCGATTGCTCTGGTTGAGGCGAAATTGATCCCGATACTCTGTTCCGACGGTGAGCTTGTGTTGGTCGAACAATCGCTTGGTGACGGTGAGTTCAGCCCCCCACCAGTCCGATTCGGTCACATCCTTATTGAGGAGAGACGGCGGACTGCTGATTCCGGAGTCATAGGGGAGATCTGAATAATAGTAATACCGATCAAAATAGAGCCGTGCCTTCACATTGAGCTGGTTGACGAACTCATGTTGATAAACCAGATCGAGATAGGTGCGTTCATCAACCGTCAGCTGGCGATTGTCGTTGAACAGTGTTCCAAAGGCTGCGGTCGGGACGTTTTTCTTACGCCACTGGTGGCCTCCCATGAGGGTGAAGTCGCCATAGGAGAGTTTGCCGGTGTAGTAATACAGATTGTCTCTGTCGGCATATTTGGTGATGCCGTTATTCGTGGATGCGAACGTCGGATAAAACAGCTCCCGGTGCCCCTCGCTGTTGGAGTACGAGCCGGATAGGAGGACCTCTAGGCCGTTCGAGAATTTGTTGCCGTAGCTGAGCCGGCCTCGATAGGTGTTGAAGCTCGACGCTTCTCCTGACACCTCGCTGCCTTTGAGATCTCGCCCCCGTTTGGTAATCACGTTCACGACTCCGAAGAGTGCATTGGTGCCGTAGAGGGAGGAGCCCGGGCCTTTGATGATCTCGACGCGGTCAATCAAGTCGACATCAATCGGCGTTTCTGTACCGGCCCCACCTTGATCAAAGATGGCATCGTTCATTCGATGATTATCGATCAGCAACAGGACGCGTGAGGTGTAGTCGCCTGGCCGGTTGAACCCTCGAATGCCCAGGTAGCCATAATTGCGATCGTTGCTGGTAAACAAGCCTGGGACGCTATCGAGAATCTGGGCGAAGTTTCGGTACCCGTATTTTCTGATTTGTTCAGCGGTAATGATGGTGACGGCGGCCGGCGCCTCGTGGACCTTCTGGTCGTATTTGGCTGCCCCATAGACCGAGGGGATTTCGTCGAACAAGGTATTGTCTGTCACGGAGGTGACGGAAGCAGACTGTTTTGCAGAAGAGCCATTAGGCAAGGGAGATTCGGAAGGCAGGTCTAAGGTTGCTTCTGTTTGGGTTGGAGGTGGCGTTTCGCTGAGGGATACCCTCGGTGATGGCAATCCCCAAACAGTGAATAGGGCAATTGTCATGACCAAGCGACGGGCTGTCCTAGATGCCCGATTGACAGACTTCCAGCCGGACGTCTCCATAGATACCCCCGTGAATAGAGCTATTCAAAACGATATCGGCAGATGAGGTCGGTATCTTGACGTCAATGCTCGTTATGCGGGGTTTTGTGCCTGAAGATGGAGCTGCCAGATAGTTGGAGCGGAGAAGGCGTTCACTCGCCTGCGTAGGAAGCCGCAGTTGTGAAGCTGGGAAGGAATGCGGAGTGAGTGTCCTCTGAGTGTTGGAGCAGGCGATTCTCGCTCAGGACACCGATTCAGAAAGCTGGGTTAGGTTGTGTCAGGCAGCAGGGCAGAGGGTTCGGTTTGGCTAACTACGATTTGTCATTGTCTATCTGGGCAGTGATGCTCATGCTTCTTCTGGCATTGACGCTAGATCGCCACTACGCGGCTTTTTCCGTTCGACGTTTTGCGACTTGCCCTAGAATATCGAGTGCAGCGATACGGTAGGCTTCGGCATAGGTTGGAAAGTTAAAGATATTGTCGATAAAAGATTCGACTGTTGCGGAGCCCTGAAGAGCCAATTGCCCCAGATGGACCAGCTCCGTGGCGGAATCCCCAACAACCTGTACCCCGAGTAGCCGCTCGCCTTCCGGGTCGGCCACCATCTTAAGGAGGCCGTAGCCCGCTCCCGATATCTGTGCACGCGCGATTTCTTCAAACTTTGCCCGTCCAATCAGCGGATCCTTATACCGTTCTCTGGCACCCTTCTCATCAAGGCCGATACTGGCCATTTCAGGAATCGTATAGATGCCAAGCGGAATCGTTGACGCCGCATCACCGATCGGGAGGTTCAGGGCGTGACGGACCGCGCGTCGACCCTGTTCCATGGCTTTGGATGCGAGCGCGGGTCCACTGGCCATATCGCCGATTGCGTAAATGTGATCGATGTTGGTCTGGCAATATTGATTGATGGGAATCAGTCCTTTATCCGACACCGTGATATCAGCTGCAGAGAGAGCTAAATCTTCAATGTTGGCTTGTCGCCCAAGGGCGACGAGCATTTTCTCACTCTTGATGACGGTGCCATCCTGCAAGGTTGTGACCACATGTGCGACATTGTCCCACCGCACTTCTGCAATCTGGCACCCACCCAAGTAGCGACCTCCGTGATGCTCAAGACCTTGCACAAACTGTTCAACGAGTTCTCGATCCATGAACTGGAGCGGATAGGGTGCACGGTCGATCAGAGTGACCTCAACCCCGAGCAAGGCAAAGATGGATGCATACTCGCAACCGATGACCCCACCACCGATGACCGTCAGCGATTGCGGTAGGTACAGCATGGACAGGAGTGAGTCGCTGTCGAGGATATGCTCATGGTCAACGGGAATTTCTTTTGGATTTCTGGGGCGTGATCCTGTGGCGACAACGATGGTCTTGGCCGTGAGTTGTTGACGCGCTCCATCGACGGTTTGCATTTCGATGAGATGTTCATTGACGAAGTGCGCGCGGCCATGCAGCAGGGAGATGCCGTTGCGTCGAAGTTGCCGGCTCATGAAGGAATCATGGGCCTGAACAACCTGTTCGAGTCGGCTTAAGAGCGTGGCGATCTGCGTACCTGGTTTGAGGTTGAATTGGAAGGCTTCGCCGGCCCGCTTGAGTCGATCGAGATGGAGGGCGCTTTCTCGCAATGTTTTGCTTGGAATGGTTCCACGATAGACGCAGCTGCCTCCAATCCCGCGTTCTCGTTCGATGAGGGCAACCCGTTTACCGGCTTTGGCGCCCTGGACCGCCGCTTTCTGTCCCGCTGGGCCTGCTCCAATCACAATGATGTCGTACGTGCTTGGTGTACTCATAGGTTCATTGCATTCACAATGGTTAACACCTGATCTTTTGTCAGCAGGAGTTTATCGATGTCTTGAGGGTACAAGTTTAATTCAGCGAAGACGGAATGATCGCGTAGGGTGTCCTCCGGCATTTCGTCGGGTGTCAGCAGATGACTGGCTAATCGATTGGCCACACAAGTAAGTAGGCACTCCTGCCGGAATTCTGTCGCATGATCGTAGTCTCCGTAGTACTGAATGGCCACTGCGACTTGTTTGGGGAGGCCCCATTTGTCGGCGATCATGGCCCCCACTTCGGCATGATAGCCGGCAATCCAGCCGGACAGGATGGGTTTCTCAAGAGCGATGCGCTGTTGATTCGCGAGTGTTGTCGCGGTCCGCAAGATGACGGGTTTTCCGATAGCGTGGAGGAGACCACAGAGATAGGCACTTTCGACGTTAACTCGCCTCATGCGCGCGACTTCCTTAGCGAAGGCTCCGCTTGCCAAGGAGTGGCGCCACAGTTGTTTTACATCCTCTTCGTATCCTGGTACTTTGAAGGCGCCGGTTTTCAGGGATGCGGTAAAGGCGATTTCGGACAGCAAGGTAATGCCCAACATGGCCACGGCGTGCTGGAGCGAGACGACCGGACTGCGGGGCATGTAGGCCGGCGAGTTGGCAATCCGGAGAACATGTGCGGCGAGCGCTTGGTCTTGATGAATCAATGCTGAGAGTTTGGCCGCATCGGCAGACGGATCCGACGCCAGCGCCATCACCTGGCTGGCGGCTTGCGGGAGCAAGGGAAGTTCTACGTCGCCGGTTTTAATTTTCTGAACCAAGGCCTGTTCGAGCTGCTCAAGTTGACTTGCGGCTGGCTGGGTGTCAGAAGGCATAGAGGGACTCCTCAATGAGGACTATCTACTCATGACCGTCCTTTGTCGGTTGCTTCCAGAGGAAAGTTGAGTGGCTGTGAATTGGAAATGGTTGCCGGCTATACATTTGTCTATTTCGAGAGGGGATGATGTATCAATATTCATTCATGATGGGGGTGCTATGGGTGGCAATGGCTGGATTAGTCGTCCCGCAGGACGCCGCCGCTGAGTCAAATGCTGGGACCGAGAAGATCGTCAAAGAGGCCCGCGAGACGATCGAGGCGACCAAGGAGTATACCGTTCAGCAAAAGGAGGCGATTGAGCGGAAAGCGCATGACGAGTTGGCGGCGCTTCAACGGCAAATCGCCGAACTGCGTGGGAAGGTGACAAAAGCGTCTGAAACGACACGAGCGGAACTACAGAAGTCACTGCATGAGCTCGAGAAGAAGAAAGATAGTGCCAAGGAGCGGTTGGACGAATTGAAGGGCGCCACGGATGCCAAATGGCATGAAGTACAGGAGGGGATGACGACGGCTCTGAACGAACTCAAGCAGTCATATCAGAAACTGCTATCCCATCTCCCATAAATAGCATTGACGTGTTCAATCATGGAGTCTTGAGGATGAAGGTGGTTACACTTGCCGACTATCAACAGTTCAGCAGTGACAAGATGAAGAAGAATAACCTGTTTCAAACGGAGCGGTTCTTCTGTGACATCTATTGTTTAGAGCCTGGTCAGGAGCAAAAAGGACATGTTCATGGCCATCAGGATAAGGTGTATATCGTGCTCGAGGGGCAAGGGACGTTTCAGGTCGGCACCGAGCAGCGAGTACTCGAAGCGGGGCAGGGCACGATGGCTTCAGCCGGAGAAGAGCACGGTGTGAAGAATCATACAGGCGGGCGGCTTAGCGTACTGGTCTTTGTCGCACCGAATCCATCTTGATAGATCCAGGGGATTGTTGTTTGCCCTTCGTCTGTCGGATGAGAATCGGATGATGGCTTGTAGCCCGAATGCTCGGACCGCTTCCGTCGTGCAAGTACATGTGCTGATAGGCAATGACTTGGACTTGCCAAATTTGCTGCTCTGACAACAGCCTCTTAATGTCGGTATTGAACTCGCTCCAATAAATCATGGTCGCTCGTTCTGGAAGACCGGTTACTTGATGATCTGCTTCGCTGCCTCGACAATGGATCGTACGCCGATCCCATAGTGATCCACGAGCTCTTCTGGTTTGCCACTATGGGGAACTTCTCGAACGGCGAGTTTGTGGACAGCGATGCCTTCGGTGCTGACCGCGCTGAGGACCGCATCTCCAAGGCCTCCATGGGCATAGTGATCTTCGACCGTCAGGATTCGGCGTTGAGTTGCGCGTCCACTCGCCACCAAGGTTGTCCGGTCGATGGGCGCGATACTGTAGAGATCGATCACACGGACGGCGATTCCAGCCGCTTTGAGCTGGTCATGGGCTTTCAAAGCTTCAAACAGCGTCACACCCGCAGCTACGATTGTGAGCACATCCGATGCACTCTCCCGGATGATTTTGCTGCCGCCGATGTGGAATTGTTCATCTTGTCCATAAATCACCGGGGTCTTCGGTCTTCCCGCACGGACATAGACCATCCCTTTGTGCTGCGCGGCGGCTTCGAGCAAGCGATAGGTCGAGTTGCCATCCGAGGGATAGAGCACGGTCACGTTCGGTTGCACAGCCATCATCGCGATGTCTTCAAGCCCCATTTGTGACGGGCCGTCTTCACCGATGCTCACGCCGACGTGTGTGCCGACGAGTTTAATATTTGAGCCGCTGATGGCGGCCATGCGAATGAAATCGTACGCACGGCTTAAAAAGCAGGCAAAGGTGGCAGCAAAAGGGATCTTGCCGCACGCAGCCAGACCGGCAGCGGCTCCGACCATGTTCTGTTCTGCAATGAAATTCTCGAAAAACCGATTGGGGAATTTCTTGCCGAACCTGTCCGTATAGGTTGAGTTTTTGACGTCGGCATCCAGCGCAACGACTAAGGGGTTGACCGATCCTAAGGCTTCCAGGGCGGCACCAAAGGCCTCACGTGTGGCGACGGCATCGCCGATCTTGTAAGGCGGTGGCGGGATCGTGCCGATGGTAACGGGAGCGGCGCTTGGAGCGGAAGGAGTGTGGATCTGAACGGCGGCACCGTTCGGGCTCAATTGTTTGGTGAGTTCATCGATCGCCTTCTGGGTCTCCTCGCCTTTCTTCAGCGGTTTACCGTGCCAGTCTGCTCTGTCTTCCATGAACGAAATACCCTTGCCCTTGTATGTTCGGGCGAGTAACACGGTGGGTCGTCCTGTGGTGCGAGCGGCCTCATCGAAGGCATTCAGAATCGCTGAGAGATCATGACCATTGACGACAATCGCATGCCAACCGAATCCGGCCCAGCGGGAACGGTAGGCGTCCATATCGTGTTGCAACATCGTGGGATCGCTCTGGCCGAGCCGGTTGATATCGACAATGGCGCAGAGATTATCTAACCCGTGCTGCCGTGCAACCTCGACTGCTTCCCACACAGAGCCTTCGACCGATTCACCGTCTCCCATCAGCACATAGGTGCGGTGATCCAGCTTGTCGACGAACTTGGCATTCAAAGCAATACCGACCCCAACCGAAAGTCCTTGCCCCAGTGAGCCAGTGGCCATATCAACAAATGGCAATCGGGGAGTGGGATGCCCTTCGAGGTCAGACGTTAAGGTACGTAACTTTAAGAGATCGCTTGTCGGAAAGAGTCCGGCTTCAGCCCACGCGGCATAGAGGAGTGGAGCCGCATGTCCTTTTGAGAGGATGAAGCGATCGCTGTTGAGTGCCTTAGGATTCTGAGGATCGTAGCGCATGACGGCGAAAAACAAGGCGGCCACGATATCGGCAGCTGAGGCACAGCTCGAAGGGTGGCCGCTACCGGCCTCACTGGTGGCCCGCACGCTGTTGATGCGGAGTTGGGTTGCCTTATTCTGCAGGGTACTGAGTAATTCGGACGAAGCAACTGAGCCGGTCATGGAGATCCTTTCGGCATAGAGATCAAAGCACACGTAGCTGTTGATTATATAGTCTTGGCAGTAGTCTGATCGAAATGGAGGCTAACAAATCAGCGAGTAGAGGTCAATGAAGAGATGCGCTCCCCTGGCAAGATCCAGGGGAGCGCTGAAGTAGTGATGACTCAGTGAGCGGTGTGTTTAGCCTTGGGCTGGAGATGAGATCATGAGGACCTCATTTGAGCAGGGGCTTTCAGCTTCGCCTTCTTCGCCTCCGAAGGCACTGATGGCAAAGAAATAGGGCGTATTAGGTTCAAGTCCACTAATAGTAGCCGGTGGAGCCTCAACTGATTGACTCGTCTCATAGGAGCATGAGCCTGGTTCTCCGGAAGATTCCTTTCCGTAATAGACACGGTAACCGGTTACTGTGGGATCAGGGTTTACAGCCCAGGTCAACCGCGCGGTGGCATCGGTTGGAGTGGAGGGTTCTGACATCATCGAATTGTCTTCTCCTTCAAGGCCTGCCACAAGAGATTCAGGATCTGCCTCTGCAACCTCACTCGGGAAAGGTTCGATTTCTGTAGGTGCTTCAGAAATCGTCGGATCGTCCTGTTCATTTGCTGCGGTCTCAGTAGCGGTAGTGTCGGCCTCTGCGTTCGCACTCGCCTCTGTGTTCTCACTCGGTTGATTGTCCGTCGGTGTAGAGAGGGAGGAAATGCTCGGTCCACCCTGTCCGCTGTCGCTACACCCGGCGAGTGGGAGGACGATGGTGCTCAAAGCTAACAAGGAGACCAATGCGATGGTGAGATTCGTGAGAACCGGAATGATCGAAGGTTTCGGTCTTAGCATATGAAATATTCCTCACTTATGAAGTGCAATGTGGCCAACTGGCTTGAGTTAACTAGGGACAATGTCCTGAGCGTTAAAGCAACTGTTGTGCCCGTGATAATTCTCTGGCAACGTATTACTAATCAAATGGTTATATATTTTTTCGAACAATAGAAAATGCTAGGTGTGAATGGTTCAACCTTCAAGTACCTACAACAGTCATAGCCAGGTAGGTGTTTCCAGTCACCGACTACTGTGCCAAAAGACTAACGGGAGATATTAAGAAGGGATCTGTCGGGGATCTGGGCGATCTCGGAAAAATCGAAACAGCAGGTAGCCGTTTATCAAGACTACGATCGACAAGATGCTGTAGGTTGTTAGGGTGGAGGCAAGGTTTAACTCAACTAACACTCGAGACAGACCGAATCCTACTATCAGCCCGTCGAACGCCATACAAATGCGCCTGAATGTTTCAGGATCCATCAAGCGAATGAGATACGTCCCGAGCGGAATGCCGATGATGACGCTGGGAACGATATAGGGAATAATTTCCATGCTACCGGCGCTGTAGAAACCGATAAACCCGTAAGCGATGGCTGTTAGTGAAGACTCTGTCAGGCGAATGATCCCCAATGCCGCACGGAAGTCTTGTTTTGGATAGCCTTGATTGTTAAAGAGGAGAGCCAAGGGGGGGCCGGAAATTGTCGTAAGGGAATAGAGGGTACCGAGCCCCACCCCAAATGGTACGCCTATAGCCTTTTCAGCGCGAATTGGTTTCCGGATACCCGCTGCCTGGAGAAGAATCAAGGGTAGCAGAAAAAGATAGGTGACGAACTTGATCCATGCTGGCTGCACCAAAAAGAGCAGATAGCTGCCAATACCCACTCCGACCGCCAGACCGCCAAGAATTGGAGCGACGCGCCAGAAGACGCTGGGGATGCTTTTCCGATTGATGAAGAGAACATACGCGTTGATGACGAGTTCGATGAGTACGAGGGCTGGGTTCAAAATGCGATTGGTGAAAAACAAGAGGGCGACAGGAACCGTGATGGAGGAGAAACCGTACCCTAGTGCGCCGTTCACTGTGGCGGCGACAAATGTAATGAGGACAAGAACGACTACGTCCATGGGGGATTAGCCTTTAGGATGGCCGGCAGCAAAGTCGGCAAGTGAATAGTGATCGAGGACCCCAGCAATCGCATCGCGGACTTTGCCCATTACCTGCTGCACGGGACACCGCGGCTTGTTCGTGTAGGGACAGTCGTTGCATTTTTGGTAGGCCGTCTTGCTGACGCAGCTGATCGGTGCCAGCGGACCATCGAGGATGCGTATGACTTGACCGAGTGTGATCTCGTTCGGTTGTTTAATCAGGTCATATCCTCCGTTGACTCCACGTCGGCTGGAGACGAGCCCAGCTCGTTTGAGTGTGAGAAGAATCTGCTCCAAGAATTCAACGGGGATGTGCTGGCGATCGGCAATGTCACGGCGCTGCAGCGTTGTCTTTCCGTGGACCAGCGCGAGTTCAAGCAATGCCCGGAGGCCGTATTCACTTTTTTTCGAGAGTTTCATAATCTAGAGTTAGTTTATCAACAATAGTTACAATAGGGTAAACTCAAAGGCTCGTCAAGGTCAAAGTTTTTGAGATGGGTGATCTTCGGTCATCTCACATTTGTTCCAGTATCTACTCCCAGCTTTTATTCCCTCCCTGCATCCATTAAGATAGGCGTCGGTTATCGTCCTTCTCCACGAGGCCATTTTTGAAATCCAAGATTGTCTTTTCTTGCCAAACCTGTGGACATCAGGCGCCACGGTGGCTCGGTCGCTGTCCTGACTGCGGCGGCTGGAATACGATGAAAGAGGAGCGGCAAGCGGCGACCGGAAAGGGTCGTCCTGCTGCTATGAAGACAGCTCAGCCCAAGGCCACTCCCATCGGTGACATCGAAGTCGTGGGAGAGGATCGTCGGCTCACCGGGATTGGTGAATTCGATCGAGTCCTGGGAGGTGGAGTCATTCCGGGCTCGGTAATTTTGATCGGAGGCGATCCTGGAATTGGCAAGACGACGCTGCTCTTGCAGGCCTTGCCACGGTTAGCGACAAAGGCAGCGCCGGTTCTGTACGTTTCCGGAGAAGAGTCTCCCCGGCAGATCAAGATGCGTGGGCAACGGCTGGGTATTGAACATCCATATCTGCTGATCTTGGCCGAAACCTCCCTTGAACAGATTCTTAAAACGGTGCAGGAAACTGAGCCGGCTGCAGTGGTGGTCGATTCGATCCAAACGGTGTATACGGAACAAATTACCTCCGCTCCCGGTAGCATCAGCCAAGTTCAGGAGGTGGCTGGACAGCTCATGTGGTTTGCCAAGCGGGCTGGTGTGCCGGTTTTCATCATTGGGCATGTCACGAAAGAGGGCGCGATTGCAGGGCCACGGTTGCTGGAACATATCGTCGATACAGTGTTGTACTTTGAAGGAGATAAGGGGCACAGCTACCGGATTCTCCGCGCCGTCAAGAATCGTTTTGGATCGACCAATGAAATCGGGGTCTTTGAAATGAAGGATGTCGGGCTCGAAGAGGTGAATAATCCATCGGAATTGTTTCTGGCGGAACGTCCTCAACGGAGTACCGGATCGGTGGTGGTGTCGAGCCTCGAAGGGACGAGGCCAATACTGGTTGAACTGCAAGCGTTGGTTTCCTCAACCACCTATGCTATGCCCAAGCGAATGGCGAACGGGGTGGAGGTCAATCGAGTATCGCTGCTGCTTGCGGTCATGGAAAAACGGCTGGGAGTGCATCTTTCCGGACAGGATGTGTATGTGAATATTGTGGGAGGGATGCACGTCGACGAGCCGGCGATTGACCTGGGGATCGTAGCCGCTGTCACATCCAGTTTACGGGAAAGGCCTGTCGAGCCGGGGACGTTACTGTTGGGGGAGGTCGGTTTGGGTGGAGAGGTACGTGCCGTCAGTCAGGCTGAACTGCGTATTCGTGAGGCCGCGAAGATGGGGTTCAAACGGTGCATTTTGCCTGAACGAAATCTGGCGAAGCTCGATCCCATCGACAACATGGAGCTGATCGGTATTCAAGAAGTGCGAGAGGCACTAGATGTGGTGTTGGCGTGAGGAGAGGCATGGCGAAGCGGAAGGGTCTCGGTGCTCGCCCAACGCGCGGCTTCGGAAAGCCCTCGTTGGATGCGCGCAGTAAGAGACTCTTCCACTCCGCCCTGCCATAAGGATAAAGAAGAAATAGGATGCTGAGACGCGCGTATCCGCTTTCGTTCCTAACAGCCTTCGGGCTTCTCTTCGCCGCATGTGCCCTGTTTGTGCCGAAGCATGAAGCGCCACCGCTTAAGCAGGTGACCGCCGAAGAACTAACCGCTCTTTTGCACCATCGTGAAGCGGCCATCCAATCCCTAAAGGGATTGTTCAGCGCGAAAGTGCGGGGTGGACTCATCCCCATTGCATCACGAATAGAGGGTACGGTCTACTACCGTCGTCCGAATGCGTTGCGGCTGAGAGGGTTTACTTCTCTTGGAGGCGAGCTGTTCGACTTTGCTCAAGCGGATGATCTGTACAGACTCCGCTTGCCTCTGGAGGGAAAGACCTATACTGGTCACCAGTCTGAGATGAAAGATGCAGGAAAATTGGCTCGATTCTCTCAGCTGAGTGTCTGGGCGGTCGGTGGCGTGTTGCGGACGAACGCTATTGCCAGGGATGAAATGGTTAAGGTCGTGGAAGACCGAGGTCGATATCGTCTCGACGTCTATGCGCCAGCAATCGGGGGAACGAGCCCATCGCGTTCGCCGATCCACCGGCTCTGGTTTGACCGCCGATTACTCGTGGTACAGGAAGAGTGGCTTGGGTCGAGCGGGGAGGTCGAGGCGACGATTCAGTATGACGATTTTAGGCCGCTCGAGGAGTTGAAAAGTATTCCAGCACAGGCTATGGGCGATCAGGATGTTCGGCTCTTTCGCCCGTTCAAGATTTCTCTCGAAGATGGTCGCGGACAAGGCTCTGTGCAAGTCATCTTCCATGAGATGCATCACAATCACGCGATACGGGCGGAAGATTTAGGTCAGATCTCATAATCGTCGATGAAAATTCTTGCGGTTGAAACAGCTACGACGTGGCAGAGTGTCGCGATTCTTGAAGACGACCGCATTGTCGCGATGCATGAGCAAGAGGCTGGTGGTGCGCAGGGCTCCCTCCTTTTGCCCACTATCGATCGATTGTTTGCTCAATCCGGATTGCGGCTTGGCGATCTCAGTGGTCTTGCCTGTTCGATCGGGCCAGGCTCGTTTACCGGTATCCGAGTGGGTATTGCCACGTGCCTAGGACTTCGAGGAGCCACGGGTCTTCCGCTCATGCTGGTCCCGACACTGGAAGCCATGGCGAGGAATGTGGAAGCGGCAACCGTTCCCGTCTGTCCAATACTGGTCAGTCGTCGTGGGGAAGTGTACTGGGCGATTTTCCGTTGGACAGGGGATGGGCGATTCGATCGTGTTGTCAGTGAACAGGTTAGCCCCCCAGGAGCCCTCGCTCAGAGTCTCACCGAACCTACATTGGTACTCGGGGCCGGCTGGTCTTCGATGGAATCGGAGATTCGAGCGGCATTGCCTGCGTCGGTCACCGTGACGGTGGGACCACAGGACGTCTTCAAACCGTCGGCTACTCACGTCGCTCGTATCGGGCTGGAACGACTTCGATGCGGTGAAATTGCCGGAGATCTGGTGATGCCGCTGTATGTTCAGCGGACCGAAGCGGAAATCCAATACGAAAGGTCCGGCGGTGTGTCGTCCGTTGCGAGGCGTCGGCAGCGGGTTGAAACCAAAGTTGCCGCGCGGTTGGCTCGTGGACGTCGGCGGTCGGATCGGCAGGACAGGTGAGCCGCGACATGGTGATGTCTGAATTCCAGATTTTCCCAGCGACGCCGGATATGTTACCGGACATCCTTGCTTTGGAAGAGGCTTGCTTCTCATCCCCTTGGACGCGCAAAATGCTCGAGGCTGAGTTAACGAACAATCAATTCGCACATTTTCTTGTCGCGAGGCGGCGAGAGGAGTCGATACCACAGGCTGAACCCACGATTATTGGGTACCATTGCTTCTGGATTGTCTTTGAAGAGCTGCGATTGATGAATGTGGCGGTACGAGAGTCGATGCGGAGAAGAGGGGTTGGAAAAGCGCTTGTCACTGAAGCCCTGCGTCTGGGATTAGAACAAGCGGCTACTCGAGCAGTCCTCGAAGTCAGAGCCTCGAACGATCCAGCGTGTTCTCTCTATGCTCGTCTAGGTTTTGTCCAGATGGGTCATCGCCCTCGTTACTACACGAATCCCATTGAAGATGCCGTGCTGATGGAAATGCATCCGCTCGTGATATCGGGTGGCCAGCAGCTGGCAAAGGTTTTACCTTAGGGAGGTGGATCAGCTTCAATAGAGTCAATTTAACCAGGAGGTGTCGTTATGTTGACGGAAGATGCGATTGTTGAACAACTTCGCCACTCCAACACTGAATTTCGGGAACTAGAAGCGTCCCACCATCGCCTGGATCTTGAACTTAACGAGCTGCAGAAGCGCCATGTGTTGACCCCGTCGGAAGAAATCGAGAAAAAGCGGATGCAAAAGGAAAAATTGGTGAAGAAAGACAAGCTTGCAGAACTGATTCGTCTCCACCGTGAGCACAGGCTCGAACCGGCGCGGTAGATAGGTTGATCGGCCACCGATTCTGCAGGCGGCTGAATCTGTCGATATGGAACAGGCCATTCATCCGCTCGCCTCCCACATCCAAGGCGTCAAGAGACGACTGCTCATCATTGGTGCGACGGTCTTGGCTGCGTTGGTGCTGACCTTCTCTTTTTCCGCCGAAATGGTGGCGTGGCTCAACCGGCCCTTTTCAAACCAACTGGCGTTTTATGGCCCAACGGAGGCGCTGTTCGCTTCGATCAAGGTGTCGTTGTTGGCAGCCCTCATTCTCAGTTTGCCGGTCATTTTTTATCAGTGTTGGAAGTTTATCGAGCCCGCCCTGTTGCAGAAAGAACAGCGTTGGGCCATCCCGCTATTCATGGTGGCTGGGGGGCTGTTCGCGGTAGGGCTGGTCTTCTGCAATGTCGTGATTTTGCCGCTCGTGATCGATCTGTTCGTGAGTTTCGGACTCGATCGTGATATCACCCCGCAGCTGAGCGTTGGCACCTATATTGATTTTAACGTGAAATTTTTGCTCATCTTCGGCTGTGCGTTTGAGCTACCCTTAGTCATGAGTCTCGTGGCGATGACTGGAGTGGTATCAGCGGACACGTTCGCTCGTTACCGCAAACATGCCATTTTGTTGTGTCTTATTGTCTCCGCCATCGTGACTCCTGATGCTACGCTCTTTACCATGCTTTTGATGGCGGTTCCCCTGATGGCGCTGTATGAGATCGGGATTCTCGGCGCTCGAATTTTTGGGCGAAAACCGGACTCAGGAGGGATCGATTTGCCGCTTGATCCGGACCTGCCGATGAATACCGCTGGAACGAGGCTACGATGAGGCATCGGACTGTAAAGGTTCAGTGCATACGCACGATCGCCTCTGTGATCGTCATGTGGGGAGCTTTTCTCTGCTTGGGTGGCGGTGAGAGT
The DNA here is from genome assembly GCA_005116895.1 of Nitrospira sp. Taxonomy (GTDB): domain Bacteria; phylum Nitrospirota; class Nitrospiria; order Nitrospirales; family Nitrospiraceae; genus Nitrospira_D. The sequence goes on from SWDO01000001.1 coordinate 140,245, forward strand.
CTCCAGGCTTCCGATCCGCTGAGGATTGCAGAGACTTCGACAGCCTCGGGGCAATCTGAACAATCTGCAGCCAGCGTGCAGGCTCTTGTGATGGGGAGCAATGGAGTTCTCTATGCCGGATCCTTCGGGCATGGGATTTTTCGAACCGTAGATCAAGGCGCGACGTGGGCTCCAGTGGGGGGTGGCATCACTGATCCGTTTATCTTGAGTTTGGCCTCCGCGAAAGATGGAGCCATCTATGCCGGTACGTTTCGTGGTGGAGTATTTCGCTCACGAGACAAAGGGAACAGCTGGCAGCCGGTCAATGTGGGGCTCAAGCGGCTTGAGGTCAAGGCCTTATTGGTGGTGGACCACGAACTGTTTGCCGGTACCGGAGATGGCGTGTATCGCCTGCATGGCTCCGAGGATCGTTGGACGCCTGTGACGTCGGGGTTAGACGATATTCTGGTCCATGCCCTCGCTCGCTCTGCCGATGGAACGTTATTCGCAGGGACTTCTGGTCAAGGTCTCTTTCGGTTTAGCCCTGGCTCTACTGACTGGGTACGCATGCGGCATGGATTGAAGGATCATGAAGGAATGATCGAAAATTTCATTCGTGTTCTTGTCATCGATCAGGATCAAAGTGTTTTGGCCGGCACGTTTGACGGCGGGGTGTTTCGTAGTGCCGACAGCGGACTGACGTGGCGGTCAATCAGCCGGGTCCTGCCTAATGACTCTATCCGGGGTATTGTATTTAGTGACGACGGAGTCGTCGTGGCAACCGGCAATGGAATTTTCAAGACTGTGGATAAAGGCAAGCAATGGATTCCTCTCAATAAGGGCCTGACGAGCCTTGCGGTGCAAGTGTTGATCGGATCGGGTGATAAAGGTCTGTACGCGGGGACGAGTTCCGGGGTGTTTCGTAGCGACGATGGCACCTCCTGGATAGCTGTCAATCAGGGGCTGGAGGTGGGAATCGCGCCCCCGCCATTTCTTTTTCGCTAAATTTAGAAAGGACGAATGTAATGGCTGAGATAGGCGAGAAAACACGGGCAACAATAGCCGTGACAAGTAAGGGACAACCCATGGGAGAAATCGTACTCAGGTTTTTCTCGGATCTGGCGCCCGGTCACGTCACTAACTTTGTGAAGCTTTCCAAGGATGGGTTGTACAATGGGACGACGTTTCACCGTGTCATTCCCGGGTTCATGATTCAGGGAGGGGATCCCAACAGTAAGAATTCTGACCGGTCATCCCACGGAATGGGTGGACCGGGTCATAAAGTAAAGGCGGAGTTTAACAGTACGCCACACAAGCGAGGTATTGTCTCGATGGCCCGTGCGAACGATCCAGATAGCGCTGGGTCACAGTTCTTTATTTGTGTCGCAGATGCCAATTTTCTGGATTGGCAATACACGGCCTTTGGGGAAGTGGTCAGCGGAATGGAGGTAGCCGATAAGATTGTTACGATGAAGCGTGACGGGCGAGACAATCCGCTGGAGCGAGCCGAGATGACCGTCACGATCAGCGAGGGGTAACAGGGAAGGAGTGAAATGTGAGCTGTAAGGAGACCCATAATCGGACAGGCTGGATCATGACCGGACTCCTCGCTCTGTACTCCATTCTGTCGGTCGGTTGTGCCGCTCCGCATGTGCCAGCGCGAATTATTTACGAGGATCCGGTCAATTTTGTGCGGTTGGAAGAGGACTCGGAAGTGCTCGCGGAATGGCCACCGAGTCACCATACCCATCCGTTTACAATCGAACCGGATAAATTACGGACGATTTTGTCGGGCTTGAAGGTGCAGGAGCATTGGATTGCGCTGCAGCGGTGGATGCGAGGGGAGTCTCCCTTGGTTCCCGCCTTCACGGAGGAGGAGTTGACTCTCTTGTCTGTGCGTCTATCGGAAGCGCTGGCTGAGGCGAAAGCCAACGAACGAGTGACCTTTTATTTGAGCCAGCCGCAGACATTCGCCCGGCGAATTATCACGACGGGTGGGTTCTACGTTCATGGGACGGAACTGCACATTATTCTAGGAAATTGGAGGATTATTTACGGCATCCCGGCTTATGGGATGATCTATGATCGGCGTTATCCGATGCGACCGACCGCCGCGAAAGGCTTTGATTTAAGGTTTGAACCAGCTGAGGCCGTTGTTCCGATGAAGAGCAGCCTGCTAGACGGAGTTTTAGCTAATGCCAAGGACGAACTCATCATCGATCTGACCAAGCTCGATCCACCCGATCCAGAAATATCTCTCATACGATCGTGCTTGAATCATGAGTCTCTGTGTTAGCGACTGCGGACGGCATCGCTCATGGTTGATTAGATGTACGCAGAGTTCGCTGGAAAACTCCAACAATGAAGCGAAACATCTTATCGACTGCCTACACTCAAAAGATACATTTGGGGTACTTCCATCAGCGCTTCAGCGATGGAGTGCCAGCCGAGCTTGCTTTGGCCTTCAATGCCATCACAAAAGCGGATAGGTAGTTCATCCACATCCGCACCCAGCTGCACGGCCCGCCAGGCGAGCTCTACTTGGAAGATGTACCCTTTTGCTCGGACGGTGGCGAGGTTCATCCGTGCCAAGAGCTCACGACGATAGCAGCGGAATCCTCCTGTCCAGTCGTGGATGGTCGAGCCCAGGAAGAGGCTGACATAGGTATTCCCGCAGCGAGAGACGAAACGACGGCGGGCGTTCCAGTTCTCAGTCCCGCCGCCAGGCACGTAGCGACTCCCGATCACCAGGTCGGCAGTGCGGCTTCGGTGTACCAAACGAGGCAGATCCCAGGGCGCGTGGCTGAAGTCACAATCCATTTCGAGGATGAGGCTGTACTCTCGCTGCAGCGCCCACGTGAACCCCGCGAGATAGGCTGGTCCAAGTCCTTCTTTGTGTGGCCGGTGTAGGACGTGCATATGCCCATGCCGGCAAATCTCCTTGTGTGATGGAGACGCCGACCTGTCCATCGAGTGTGGCCATCGATCCTTCACCCTTACTTGTCAACGTCACTTCAATGACGACATTGCCCGGTACGATTAATGGGCGATGTGTCAGTGTGTGTGGGCAGATTGGCGTCAGGATGAGCGCCTGCAGGGCGGGATTCATGATAGGCCCTCCGGCAGAGAGCGAGTAGGCTGTAGAGCCTGTCGGTGTTCCAATGATCAGGCCGTCCCCTCGCAGATTCGTCACGAACTGGCCATTAATGGCGATGTGGAGTTCAATCATGCGCGCCAGGGTCCCTTTGCTGATGACGACATCGTTGAGTACGATGCCTCTCGCAACGGTTTCCCCATGCCGATGGACGTGTGTGGCCAGCATCAGTCGTTCATCAAGAGTAAAATCGTTGGCAAATACCCGTTCGAGGGAAGGATACAGGTCGTCCAAGCGGACTTCCGTCAAGAAGCCAAGGCCCCCCATATTAACACCCAGAATGGGAATGCTTCGTTCGGCTGCGAGCCGTGCGGCATTGAGAATGGTGCCGTCCCCTCCGAGCACCAAGAGAACATCGGCTTTCTGAGCCAGTTGAGTCTTGGGAATCCCTCCGACCTCGTTCAAGAGTGCTGCGGATGTAGTATCGAACAAGACATCAATGCTACGGGCACGGAGCCAGGTAGCCACGCCGAGCAGCGTGTCCCTTACTTCGGGGAATTTGGGCTTGGTCAAGATCCCAATACTTTTACTTTTCATGGATGCCAGGCATATGGTTGGGCGAACGAGGAATGTAATTGTATCGGGATGCTGATTTTCATGTCAACGGAAAGTCCATTGAGGTTCTGGTCCTGTTGACACAGTAGAACAACAGAAAGGATGGGGGTGAGGTGGTCTTCAACTCGCTGTCTTGTTCTCTGCTCAATCTTGACTCTCAATCATACTGTGGTTAGAATCACAACAAGGTTTTTCAAGGGTTTTGCTCGAACGCGGCCAGGAGTTTCACTCTCTGAGAAGGAGGCAGGATGTTCGAACGATTCACGGACAAAGGTCGAAAGATCATCATCCTCGCGCGCGAGGAGGCCGAGCGGCACCAAAACGACTATCTAGGGACTGAACATCTCGTCCTGGCCATCCTCCGTGAGTCTGATGGCATTGCCCTTATGATTCTGAAAAAGATGGGGCTTTCTACCGAGCAGATCAGGTTGGAAATTGAGCGAAATCTGCCCGGCGGCGGAGCGACGATGACGTTTGGGGAAATCCCATTTAGCCCACGCGTGAAGAAGGTCATTGAATATGGTGTTGAAGAGGCTCGCCTGTTGGGCCACAACCACATCGGTAGTGAACACCTGCTTCTTGGACTGTTGCGGGAAGAAGAGGGAATCGGTGGGAAAATTCTTCGGAGTTTGGGCGCGAATCTTCTGACGGCGCGTCAGCTGACCGTCACATTTTTGCGGAAATCTGCTCCACGTGAACGTGATCGAAAGAGCAATACCCCAGCGTTGGATGAGTTTGGCCGTGATCTGACGCAGATGGCTCAAGAAGGTCAATTGGACCCGGTGATTGGTCGAGCTGATGAAATCGAACGTGTGTTGCAAATTCTCAGTCGGAGAAGCAAAAACAATCCCGTCCTTATCGGCGAGTCTGGTGTGGGAAAGACCGCGATTGTTGAGGGACTAGCTCAGCGCATCATTCAATCCGAAGTTCCTGACAACCTGCTCTCTCGTCGGGTCATCGCCTTGGATCTAGGGTCGCTCGTGGCAGGCACAAAATATCGTGGACAGTTTGAAGAACGCCTCAAGGTGGTCATGAAGGAGATTGTCCAGGCTGGTAATATCATTATCTTCATCGATGAACTTCATACCCTCGTTGGGGCTGGGGCTGCGGAAGGGTCCATTGATGCTTCCAATATGTTGAAGCCGGCCTTATCGCGCGGCGAGATCCAATGCATTGGGGCTACGACCTTGGACGAGTACCGAAAGCATATTGAAAAAGATGGTGCCTTGAAACGGCGATTCCAACCTATCCACGTTCAGCCGCCCAATCTCGACGAAACGGTTCGCATTATCCAAGGGCTTCGGGATCGATACGAAGAGCATCATGGAGTGGAAATCACGGAAGACGCCATTGTCGAGGCCGTGAAGTTAGCGGATCGGTATATCACCGACCGGTTCCTTCCGGACAAGGCGATCGATTTGATCGACGAAACGGGCTCGCGTGCCAAACTCCAGACCTACGCCCTCCCTTCTGAATTGAAAGCGATGGAGCAAGAGCTGAAGAAGGTATCGCGAGAAAAGGAGCTCTCGATCTCCATGCAGAATTTCGAAGAGGCCGTACGGCATCGTGAGGAAGAAGAGCGGCTGCGCAAGCTGCTCGACGAATCGAAGCGAGAATGGAAGAAGAATCAGGAAAAGAACAAGCCTGTGATCGGTAAAGAGGATGTCGCCTATGTTGTCTCAAAAATGACCGGCATCCCGCTCTTTAAGTTGGAAGAAGAAGAGTCCAACAAGCTCTTGCGCATGGAAGAGTTTCTCCATAAACGAGTCATCGGTCAAAATGAGGCGATCTCCGCGGTTGCTCGTGCCATCCGCCGTTCGCATGCCGGTTTGAAGGAAGCCAAGAAGCCGATTGGCTCGTTCATCTTCCTTGGTCCCACAGGTGTCGGAAAAACGGAACTGGCCAGAACATTGGCGGAGTTTCTGTTCAACAGCGAAGACGCGTTGATTCGTGTTGATATGTCTGAATACCAGGAAAAATTTACAAGCTCGCGGCTTTTCGGCGCACCTCCCGGCTATGTGGGGTACGAAGAAGGGGGGCAGCTGACCGAGAAGGTCCGCCGTCGTCCGTATTCCGTCGTGTTGTTCGATGAAATTGAGAAGGCGCATCCGGATGTGTTCAATGTTCTCCTTCAAGTATTAGACGACGGCGTGCTGACCGATAGTCTTGGACGAAAGATTGATTTCAAAAATACGGTCGTTATTATGACGTCCAACATCGGGACAAAAATGATTCAGAAGGGTGTTTCTCTTGGTTTTCAGAGCACAGAGGGCGAAGCCGCGCGTCGGAAGAAGGAGGAAGTCCTCGGAGAGCTTCGGAAGTCGTTCAGTCCAGAGTTCCTGAACCGAATCGACGAAATCGTGATCTTCCATCAGCTGGAAAAAGAGCAGCTCTATAGCATCTTGGATATCCTGCTCCGTGAGTTGAACCTCCGCCTCTTGGATAAAGGGATTGAGATTGAGGTCGACGATGAAGTCAAACAATGGCTTATCAAAGAAGGTTATGAGCCGTTGTACGGAGCGAGGCCAATGCGTCGGGCGATCCAACGTGCCATCGGTGACCCGCTCTCCGATGAGCTCATCAGAGGACGCTTCAAAGAAAGCCGCAAGGTGAAAGTGGTTCTGAGGGACGGAGCCCCGACTTTTATCGAGCAGGAGGCAATGGCCGGAGTCTAGTACCCTTTGTGATCGTTCGGGTCCCCAGGCAATCGTGAGCGGGGTCTGTGGCGGATCGCTGCAGGGGCCGTTTTGTTATTCAATGCCATCTGGCTCATTCGTAACGAGATGTCTTCCTACCCCAATCAGTCTGAATTTGAACCTGGGACTCAATGGCGTCCGTGCCCGGTTCTTGGAATCGAGTCTTCATGCGATGAAACAGCTGCGGCCGTACTCAGTTGTGCCGGAGAGGTGCTTTCCAACGTTGTATCTTCACAAGTGACCGTCCATGAAAAGTTCGGTGGCGTCGTTCCAGAATTAGCCGCACGGGCCCACCTTGGGATGATCAATTTGGTTGTCGAAGAAGCCTTGGCGACCGCCCAAGTCTCAAAACATGCTCTCGGTGCCGTGGCCGTCACCCAGGGGCCTGGATTGGCTGGGGCGCTTTTGGTGGGAGTGAATTACGCCAAGGCCTTGAGTTACGGCTTAGGGATTCCGATCATCGGGGTCAATCATCTGGAGGGCCATATCGCCTCTGCATGGCTCGCCGATCCGACATTCCCGTTGTCCTGCATTGTGCTGGTTGTATCGGGCGGCCACACTCATCTCTATCGCCATGAAGTTGGGGGTCGGTGTACCCTGCTGGGACGCACTCGCGACGATGCCGCCGGTGAAGCGTTCGACAAGGGGGCCCAGATGCTTGGCTTGGGGTATCCAGGTGGACCGGCCGTTGATCGAATTGCGTGTTCCGGAGATCCACAGGCCATTCGATTTCCTAGATTCCACCGAGCAAAAAACAGTCTTGAGTTCAGTTTCAGTGGTCTGAAGACGGCGTTGTTGTATAAGCTGCGAGAAATGGATGGTTCTCTGCGATCTGATCAGATTGCCGACTTAGCGGCCAGTTACCAAGAGGCTATCGTGCAGGTCTTGGCCACAAAGGCCTTTGTAGCCCTCAGGCAGTCAAACCTGACTGCGCTTGCAGTTGTAGGAGGGGTCTCAGCTAATTCACGGTTAAGGGTCTTACTGAGCGAGCGTGCGGCACGTGAAGGCATTCGCCTATCGTTGCCGGCTATCGAGTATTGCACCGACAACGCTGCCATGGTTGCTTCGGCTGGGCGCCAGTTGCTGATGAATGGAGAACGACCACATGCAGATCTTGATATCAGCCCGGCTGAGAGATTCGAGACGATTCATGACGAAAACCGATCGCATTCGATTTCTCTAAGGAATAAGGAGAACGCCCATTCCTGATATCCGAGGTCAGATCACAGGACTGCGCACTAGCCAAATCGCGTCGGTTGAACGACTCTACCGACGTCGTGTCTCACCCGACAAGGTCATGACCCCGGAGCTTGCAAGGGTAATGGCCGAACTGACCATAGAGCTCCGCCGCCCGATTGGCGTGCTGTTGACCAGACGTGGACAAGTTCAGGACGTGATTGTGGGAACGGAATTGACGTTGTCTTCCACAACGCTGACGCTGTTCCGTACTGGCGCGCGATCGCTCCGTGGCTTGAGGTTCATTCGAACGCAATTGCACGATCAGCCCATCAGCCAAGAGGTGCTGACAGACCTCGCCTTCTTGCGACTTGATCTGATCGGCCTGCTCTCCGTCACGGAGGATGCTCAACTAGGCAATCTGTATCTCGCTCATCTGCTGGCACCCAATTCGATTGGGCAATTGTTTAAAGTGCTTAAGGCTGTCCCCTTCCACAATCTCACACTGATGTTCGACCAGTTCATCGAAGAGCTTGAGGCAGACCTTCAGCAGGCGCGAGCTCATTATGCGATTGAGAGCGGTAAAGAAACGGCGATACTTGTCAGCGCCTCTGTCAAAAGTCGGTCCGAGCAAGAAGAGCGTCTAGCTGAACTGGCGGAGTTGGCAACCTCTGCCGACGTCACGGTGGTCGAGCGTGTCGTGCAAAGAACGCCGGACGGGCATCAGCGCTATCTCTTGGGCCGCGGCAAGATGAAGGATGTCCTGATTCAGACTCTCCATCGGGGCGCCGATATGGTGATCTTTGATCAAACGTTGTCACCGGCTCAACTGCGAGCCATTTCAGAGATGACTGATATCAAGGTGATCGATCGGACACAACTGATCCTGGATATCTTTGCCCGACGAGCCCACAGCCGTGAAGGCAAAGTGCAGGTGGAACTCGCGCAGTTGCGGTATCTGCTTCCACGATTATCCGGGAAGGGCACCCAACTGTCTCGCTTGGGTGGCGGGATCGGTACTCGAGGGCCGGGTGAAACCAAGCTGGAGACTGATCGTCGCCGTGTGCGAGATCGCATCACGCATTTAGAACGAGAACTGACACAGTTTGGGCGTCAGCAAGACCAACGTCGGTCCAGGCGAGATCGGCACGGACTCCCCGTCGTTTCCCTCGTGGGCTACACGAACGCCGGTAAGTCTACGTTGCTCAACGTGCTGACAAACAGTCAGGTGTCGGCTCAAAACCGGTTGTTCGAAACGCTGGACACGACGAGTCGACGCCTTCGGTTTCCGGAGGATCGCGAAGTCATCATCACCGATACGGTAGGATTTATCCGGGATCTTCCGCAAGAACTGGTCGGCGCCTTTCGGACAACGCTTGAAGAACTACGAGAGGCTGATCTCCTGCTGCATGTTGTCGATGGCAGCGCCGCAGACATCGACATTCAGATTACCGCGGTCGTCGCCATTCTTGAGGACTTGCATTTGAACGCGATACCGAGATTAGTGGTGCTGAATAAGTGTGACCAGGTGTCCCCAGCGCGCGCGGAGTCGCTCTGCCGACGGTACGGAGCCATTGGTATGTCGGCGCTCCAGCCCACGACGCTTCGTCCTCTTTTCGCTCAGCTGGAAGCACACGTGAGGTCTCTGCCGGTCAGTGAACGTCAGGTTACTGGCCTGCCGCCGCAGGACGATGTGCTGGTGCTTGCATCTCGTCGGTAACCTCTGCACAATCGGGCCGCCATGAAGAAAGTCAAACGCACGAGGACGTCGTCCGCTCTCGACCGTCCAGCGCAGATTGCCAGGAGTCTCCGTCATGCCACGCCGGTGGCTGTGGTGGAATTAACGCATCGTTCGCCGTGGGAGCTGCTGGTTGCTACTATTCTCTCAGCACAGTGCACAGATCAGCGAGTGAATCAGGTCACGCCGGCTCTCTTTAAGCGGTACCCCACACCTCACGTGATGGCGAACGCAACGTCGACGGAACTGGAGGCGTTGATCAGATCAACTGGCTTTTACAAGAGTAAGGCGAAAAACTTGATCGGTTGTGCGCAGGTCGTTACTGCGCAGTTCAAGGGGCAGGTTCCCGATACCATGGAAGAACTCACAGCGATACCTGGTGTTGGGCGAAAAACAGCGAATGTACTCCTTGGGGCCGTATTTGGGAAGCCGGGTATTGTGGTCGATACACATGTGCGACGGGTGGCCAACCGACTCGCCCTGACCCATTCGAGTGATCCCGTGCGAATCGAACGCGATCTGCAAGCGGTGTATTCGGAAACCCAGTGGACTGATGTGTCTCAGCGGTTGCTCCTTCATGGTCGGTATGTGTGCCTTGCGCGAAAGCCTCGTTGTCTTGTTTGCCCGATTTACGATGTCTGTAAGTGGGAAGGAAAACTACCGACATGATTAAGAGTATGACAGGATTCGGCCGGCGACAGGGACTATGGTCCGACGGGACTGTCAGCGTTGAAGTGAGATCGGTGAACCATCGTTTTCTTGAAACCTCCATTCGCCTGCCAAAGTCCATGAGTGGGCTAGAAGAAAGCTTCAAGAAGACGATCCAACAACATTGTGTACGTGGAAGGGTTGATCTCACAGTGTTGCTACAAGGGAGTCGGGGAAGTACTCGCGCGGTGCAACTTGACGTTGGACTAGCGAAGCAGTACCATCAGGCTCTCCGTACACTCCAGCGCACGCTGAAGCTTAAAGGCTCCATTGACATCGGACTGATGGCGGGTTTTCGTGATATTGTCGCGCTTTCTGAGCAGGCGACCGACGATCCTAAACTCACGAAAATGGTGGAGAAACTGGGGCTGCTCGCGGTGTCGGATATGGTGAAAATGCGGGAGAAAGAGGGAGCCTTGCTTGCGCAGGATATCCTGGCTCGGCTCGACCACGTGCGTGAGTGCAGGAGTGCGGTATCGTCCCGTGCTCCTTTCATTGCGCAGGAAACCTTCGACCGTATGAAGCAGCGAGTAGAGAAGTTGTTGGCAGATGCTATCCCGGACCTCCCTCGGCTCAATCAAGAGTTAGCTCTGTATGCCGATCGGTGCGACATTACAGAAGAATTGGTCAGACTAGACACGCATATGATACAGTTTGAGCGTGCGCTCCAAGGGACCGAGTCGGTGGGAAAGACGTTGGATTTTCTTCTCCAGGAATTAGGCCGGGAGGTCAATACCATTGGATCGAAAGCCAACGACGCGGCAATCAGGGCCGACGTGGTGCGAATGAAAGCCGAGCTTGAGCGCATACGTGAACAGATACAGAATGTCGAATGAGTACCGCGATGACCACAAGTAACCTCCCTTCAGGTGTGACGGGGGCTCAACAAGCTCCTGAACGTCGGGGAATTCTGTACATTATTTCAGCTCCTTCAGGCGCAGGGAAGACGACCTTGTGTAAACAGGTCGTGGCATCGGTCTCCGGGCTGTGGCATTCGGTGTCGTTCACGACAAGAAAACCGCGTCCAGGAGAAGAACACGGATGTGACTACTTCTTTATCGATGAGAACGTCTTTCACGATATGGTTGCGAGGAATGAGTTCTTGGAGTACGCGCATGTGCATTCCAACTGGTATGGCACACCGCGTAAGCCCTTAATGGATAAGATGGAGCATGGTATCGATGTCTTGCTGGAAATCGATGTCCAGGGTGCGCTTCAGATTAAAAAGAAATTTGGCGATGCTGTCTATATTTTTATCCTCCCTCCATCGATGGACATTCTGCGTGCTCGACTCCAAGGTCGGGGGTCGGACTCTCCGGAGGAGATTGTTCGCCGATTGCAAAAGGTGAAAGAGGAAGTCTGGTGTTTCAGAGAATATTATTACATTGTCCGCAATGATGATCTGATGCAGTCTCTCCGTGAGCTGCAAAGCATTTTTATTGCGGAACGTCTGAAGACCAAACGGATGGACCTGCATTGGCTTGAGCAAAGCTTTATTCTTGAGAAAGATGCAACATCGCCGAAAACGGAGCCGTTATCCACTTTATAACGAGGGAGCTAGACCGACTATGATCGACATGCTGAGTTTGTTGCCGCAATACACGCCCAATGAGTTCGATTCACGCCACCGCTTGGTGATCGTCGCGTCTCAGCGTGCGAAGCACTTGACTCAAGGCGCGAAGTCAACCTGGTCCTCTCGTTTCACAAAAGAAACCACCATGGCGCTCGACGAGGTGTTGAGAGGTCATGTCAGGTATATGACCGGCAAGGAAGCCCGCGATGCCATGAAGGAAGCCAAACGAGGGAAAGAGGGTGAAACCGAGCGCATCGCGATGATGACCGGAGAGGACGCCCGCGAAATCAAGAAGGAACTCAGTGTTTACGTCGATGATACGGTACCGCCGACGGTGGCTCCAGCTGAGGAGTAGGCATTGGAGGAAGCACAGGTGTCGACCAATCCGTGGGGCAAGCGACTTGTCCTTGGAGTAACGGGCAGCATCGCCGCGTATAAAGCGGTCGGGTTGCTTCGGTCTCTTGCGCGTGACGGTGCCAGCGTGTCGGTGGTCATGACTCAGGCTGCCACGAAATTTGTGACTCCTCTTACGTTTGAAGTCCTGTCAGGAAGGCGAGTGGCGACGGACCTCTTTGAATCTCATGAAGAAATGGTTCATCTCGCTATTCCAGAACAAGCCCGTGCAATTATTGTGGCGCCGGCGACGGCCAATTTTCTGGCAAAAGCGGCACTTGGTCTGGCGGATGATCTGTTGAGCACGATGATGTTGAACGCTCGGTGTCCCGTGATTGTCGCTCCGGCCATGGATGGGGACATGTGGACACACCCTACGGTCGTTCAACATGTGCAGGTGCTCCGAGGTCGTGGCGTCGTTGTGCTTGATCCTGAAATCGGTCCATTGGCATCAGGACAAGTTGCACAAGGGAGGTTTCCGGCAGAGTCACGAATCATGGATGCAGTGCATGCCGCGCTGAACCCTCGGCGGGATTGGCACGGACAGCGGGTGTTGGTCTCCGCGGGCCCGACTCAGGAACCCATTGATCCGGTTCGTTTCATTTCGAACCATTCCTCAGGGAAGATGGGGTATGCCATTGCAGAAGCCGCGCGGGATCGAGGTGCGGAGGTGATCTTGGTGACTGGGCCATCCTCACTCACACCTCCTCCAGGAGTGACGACTGTTCCGGTCAAAACAGCGAGCGAGATGACCGATGCGTTGAATCGGCATTTCCCTGCTGCTACGGTTCTGATCATGGCTGCAGCGGTTGCAGACTTTCGTCCTAAAAATCAGGCCACACAGAAGCTCAAGAAGCAGGGGAAATCTGAACTCATGCTTGAGCTGGAAGCGACCCCGGATATTCTCGCGATGTTGTCTGCGCGTCGGACAACGCAAATTGTGATTGGGTTCGCGGCGGAAACTGAACACGTAGTGTCGCATGCGAAAGACAAGTTGAGAGGGAAAGGGCTGGATCTCATCATTGCGAATGATGTCACGCAGACAGGAGGCGGGTTTGGCAGTGATGACAATGCGGTCGTCATTCTCTCGGCCACGGGCGAACAGAGAGTCCTGGGTCTGAAGCCCAAGCGGCTTTTGGCCGATGAAATTCTGACTGCCGTACACGAGCTCTGTCTAATCTCGCCTCGTCGCGAGTCCCTGGTGGAGTGACTGGATCTATGGCGTCTGGCTCAAAAAAAGTAAGTAATGCTGCTGAAATTGATCGGTTGGCCTTAGTCTTTGCTAAAGACCCAGGGTCTAAGGTGTTTATCCCTCTGGCAGAGGAGTACGGCAAAGCCGGCATGTGGGAAGAGGCGGTTGCTGTTCTTGAAGATGGGCTGAAGATCTATCCAGGGTTTATCACGGCCATGGTTGCGTTAGGTCGCGCCTATGAGCAGATGAATCAACCGGTCAAGGCGAAGGCTCTTCTCGAAGAATCCATCAAGTTAAGCCCCGATAATCTTCGTGCACATCGAACATTGGCCAAGCTCTACGCGGCTCAAGGGGCTAGAGAAGCGGCTATCCGGTCGTGCAACGCCATATTATCAATAAATCCCCATGACCAAGAAGCCTTGTCGCTCTGTGCCGGGCTTAGTGTGCCGGTAACTCAGGGAATGGCACAATCGCAAAGGCCAGTGGATGAGAAACCGGTGAAAATTGTAAGTCTTGACTCTGACCGTCTTCACGGCGAGGGTATGAGGTCCGCCTTCGATCATGCGACGCTGGCACCGAAAGATGGAGCCAACGGATTGTCCAGTAGTGTACCCCGTTCGGAAGAAATGCCTGTCTCTATAACCGGATCCACGGCTTCGGCTGCACAGAAAAGAAGAAGTCCAGTGATCGCACGGCTCGAGCAGTGGCTCAACTTGATCCAGGTCCGCCGACGAGATTCCCAAGTCTCTTCTTAACTCCCCTTTTGAACTTTTCCATGACTTCACTGGTTTGACCCTCTGAGAGGGGACTGCTAGAATGCCCCCCCTTGACGCGGTAGGGTGAGGCTGGTGGTATAGGGGAGGTATTGCACAGGACATGTTGCGCATTCTGGTCCTTCACGGTCCTAATCTGAACCTGTTGGGTAATCGAGAGGAGTCCATGTATGGGACGACGACTCTTGATGAGATCAATGCGTCATTGGAAAAGCTGGGTAGTGAGCTTGGAGCTGAACTGGTTATTCGTCAGTCGAATTTTGAAGGGGAATTAGTAAACTGGATTCAAGAAGCACGACGCGGGTATCACGGCATTATCATCAATCCTGCGGCCTACACACACACCAGCATTGCAATGCGGGATGCCCTGGCTGCCGTTGCGTTGCCTGCCATTGAGGTCCATTTGTCTAATGTTTATCGGCGTGAAGAATTCAGGCAGCATTCATATGTTTCGGGAGTTGTATTGGCACAAATCGCCGGGTTTGGTGCCACCGGGTATCTCTTGGCCTTGCGAGGATTGTGCGAGCACATATCTGCTACCGGATCTAAGGGGTCCTCTGGTGGTCGTACCTCAACAGATGGAGCGAAGACAGAGCGGCATTGAGGATATCACCGGGCCGATTGTGTTCTTCATCAGAAGGGAGTTGCGAGTGATTTCTACGGTGGATTTTCGTAGCGGGGTACGCTTGATGGTCGAAGGCGAGCCCTTTCATATCGTCGACTTTCAACACGTCAAGCCTGGCAAAGGCGGTGCCTTTGTACGAACGAAGTTGAAAAGCTATCTTTCTGGAAATGTATTGGACCGAACGTTTCGATCAGGAGAACGGTTTGAAGAGCCTGATTTGGAAGAGCGTGACATGCAGTTCCTCTATGCGACGGGAGCTTCCTATACGCTGATGGATACTGAGACGTACGAGCAATTGACGTTTGAGAAGAGTCAGTTGGGAGAAAACGCCGATTTGTTGAAAGAAAATATGGTCGTGAAAATCCTCGTCTACGAGCATCGCCCGATCGCCGTTGAGTTGCCAAACTTCATTGAGCTCAAGGTCGTGGATGCGGATCCTGGTGTGCGGGGGGACACGGCGACTGGAGGAACCAAGCCGGCGGTCGTGGAAACGGGGGCGACGATCAAAGTTCCGCTTTACTTGGAGGTCGGCACCGTCATTCGGATCGATACTCGAACCAGATCCTATGTGGAGCGTGTTCGGTGAGCCGTCGGCGACCTACTCATTCAAAGACCAAGGCTCGTCGGATTGTGTTGCCACAGCCTGGGGAGGAGATCAGTCATGAGCTCTCACTCACAGGGGGGTCGACCAAGCAAATCCAAGAACTGATCGATCTGCTTCGGCGTAATAATTTGACCGAGCTTGAGTTTGAACGACAAGGCATTCGCATCCGCGTCCGCCAGGATTTTTCGACCAGACCGCTCGCGACATCGGTGCAGGAGTTTATTCCTACCCCGACTCAACAACCGATGCATTCCACTTCAGCCACGACATCCGTATCAGAGGCAAACACGGGTTTTCTGACCGTCACATCACCCATCGTCGGCACGTTCTACCGATCGCCCTCACCTGATGCTGATCCATACGTTGAAGAGGGGGATTCTGTGAAGAAGGGACAAGTGTTGTGCGTCGTCGAAGCGATGAAACTCATGAATGAAATTGAGTCGGAAGTGGACGGTCGCCTTGTGAAGATCTTGGTGGAAAATACAAAGTCAGTAGAATATGGGCAAGCACTGTTTCTGATCGATCCCAAATCCGCTTCATAGGTCATCTAAAGGCGGTTCTCGCCATTGTATCGGAGCCGAGACGTGTTTAAGAAAGTTCTGGTCGCCAATCGCGGAGAAATCGCGTTGCGAGTGATTCGCGCCTGTAAGGAGCTTGGCATCAAGACCGTGGCGATTCATTCTGAAGCGGATGCGCTTGCCCTGCATGTTCGAGCAGCCGAGGAAAAGGTATGTGTGGGGCCGGCTGAATCGGCATTGAGCTACCGAAATATTCCCAATGTTTTGAGTGCCGCAGAGATTACGGGTGCCGATGCGATCCATCCCGGGTATGGATTTCTGTCGGAGAACGCCCATTTTGCTGAAGTCTGCGAGTCAATCGGCATCAAGTTTATCGGACCGAGCTCGGAAAACATTGCCATGATGGGGGATAAGGCGAAGGCGCGTGAAATCGTGGCGAAGCGAGGCCTTCCGGTCACACCCGGGAGCCCAGGCGAATTGCGTAGCGAGGAGGATGCCTTGCAGGCGGCGCATACGATCGGCTTTCCCGTCATTATTAAAGCGACGGCCGGAGGGGGAGGCCGAGGTATGCGTGTCGTCAACAAGGCCGAAGAACTTAGCCGGGCCTTTCAGGCTGCGCAGGCTGAGGCAAAATCGACCTTCGGTAACGACGGGGTCTACCTCGAACGGTACTTCCTAGAGCCGCGTCATATTGAAGTGCAGATCTTGGCCGATCAACATGGTCGGGTGGTGCATCTCGGGGAGCGGGACTGCTCGATTCAACGGCGGCATCAAAAACTGGTCGAAGAAACACCATCCCCGGTGGTCGATCCCAAGCTGCGTCGGGAAATCGGTCGGGTGGCTGTGGAGGCGGTCAAGGCTGCCCATTACCGAAACGTGGGCACCGTCGAATTTTTGCTCGATAAAGACCGAAATTTTTACTTCATGGAGGTGAATACCCGTATCCAGGTCGAGCACCCCATTACTGAAATGGTCACTGGCATCGATTTGATTAAGGAGCAGATTCGTCTGGCCGCAGGTCATCCTCTCTCCATTCGACAACAGGATGTCGTGCTGACTGGGCATAGCATGGAGTGTCGGATTAATGCCGAAGATCCAGAGAAGTTTACGCCATCTCCCGGGATGATTACCAAGTACAGTCCGCCTGGAGGGTTCGGCGTGCGAGTCGATTCCGCCATGGAGTCAGGCTCGGTGGTCGTCCCATACTACGACTCGATGATTGCCAAGCTGATTACTCATGGCCGCGATCGTCAGGAATCAATGGCGCGTATGAAACGCGCGCTCGGCGAGTTTGTCATCGAGGGGATTAAGACCACCCTCCCCCTTCACCGTCGGATCCTCGATGATTCAGACTTTCAGAAGGGCCATGTGTCGACGACGTTCCTGGACCGGTTCTTGGCCGGATAATCCTACGAATCTTTCCCTTCCCAATGACTGCCTTGACCGCGTTTCGCCATCAAGAAATCTCATTCCTTGGTGGGCCGTTGGGCTTGTGTTAAGCTAAATACCTGGGTTTGAGAGGGAGAGCCACCGCTCGCGTGGGCCGAGAGGTGCATCGCTTCTTGTCTTCCTGTTAGGATAGAGAGACTTCAGGGACTATCTGTAGGATATATGCGACGTATCGCCTTTATTGTCGGTGTTGTAGCCATTGGACTTGCCATCGGTGGCTACGTGTTTTTTAACGGGGAGCGGAAGGCCCCCGTTCGGTACCGAACAGCGGCGATTGAGTTAGGTCAGGTTATTTCTTCCGTCAGCGCCACGGGGACGATCAATCCAGTTGTATCGGTTCAGGTCGGCACGCAAGTGTCGGGCATGATCAAGAGCCTGCATGCGGATTTCAACTCGCAGGTGAAGGCCGGGGATACGGTCGCGGTCATTGATCCTGAACCCTTCAAGGCCCGCCGAGAACAGGCTGCCAGCAATCTGGAGATGGCGCGGTCAAACGTTGCGCGATCCAAAGCCGACCTGGCGCAGCGAAAACGAGAACTGGACCGCGTGGAATCCTTGTTGCCTCAGCAGTTTGTGTCACAAAACGACGTTGATGTTGCCCTCACAAATTTCCAAAGCTCGGAAGCACAGGTAAAGGTCGCTGAGGCGCAGGTCAAGCAAGCGGTAGCGGCGTTGAATTCGGCTGAGCTGGAATTGAAATATACCGTCATTCGGTCGCCTGTTGATGGCATCGTTGTGGCGCGTAACGTAGAGGTCGGCCAGACGGTTGCGTCCAGCTTTGCTACGCCTAATCTGTTTCTGATTGCCCTCGATTTGACAAAAATGCAGGTCGATACCAATGTGAGCGAGTCGGACATTGGAGGAATGGCCGAAGGGAAGGAAGCTGTCTTCACAGTAGACGCCTACCCTGGTGTGACCTTTACGGGGACCATCAGGCAGGTACGACTCGCACCCATCAACGTTCAGAACGTCGTCACCTACAATGTGGTGGTCGGTGTGGATAACAAGGACTTACGGCTCAAACCCGGCATGACGGCCAATGTGTCGATTATCGTGGCACAGAAAGACCAGATCCTCAAGGTTCCTAATGCAGCTCTCAGATTTGCACCGCCGAAGGGTGAGGGGAGTCGTCGGGAGGCCGATGGGCAGGTAGCAAACAGGCATGGAGGAGGTCCGATCAAACTAGATGCTGGTACGCTGCCGTCGAAAACTATCTGGAGGCTGGTGGAGAGCGGCGACCTCGCTGCTCTGCCGATCCACACTGGTATTTCGGATGGCCTCACCACTGAATTACTCTCCGGCGGTCTCAGAGAAGGAGATCTCGTGGTTGTTGGTATCGAACAGCCGTTCGGCGAGAGAAAAGGGAGTGAACTGCCGCCGGGGTTTGGGAACCAGCAACGCCCTCGCTCTCGATGAGGCCGCTGATATCCCTCGACCGCGGTGTTGAACGTCACTCGTCTGCGGTACGCGGCATATGTCACCCCCATCATTCCATCTTCATGATTCGCGTTGAAGGCGCGTAGGATGAGCTAGGCCTGTGAATCCATTGATCGTCGGCGAAGATATTTGGAAGGTCTATCGAGTGGGTGACGTCGAGGTGCAGGCTCTGCGTGGGGTGAGTGTCACCATCGAACAGGGGGAGTTTGTCGCGATCATGGGGTCGAGCGGATCCGGGAAGTCCACGTTGATGAATATTCTCGGGTGCCTAGATCAACCGACCAAGGGACAGTACCGGTTGAACGGCGTCGAGGTTGGACAATTGCGGCCCGACCAGTTGGCAGAGATTCGGAATCAGCAAATCGGCTTTGTGTTTCAGAGCTTCAACCTCATTCCCCGGACCAGTGCCCTGGAAAACGCTCAGTTACCTCTGTTCTACAGAGGACTGTCTCTGAAAGAACAACGTACGCTTGCCTCCGCTGCGCTTCAACGCGTCGGATTGAAGGGGCGGGAGCATCATTCCCCCACACAACTTTCAGGTGGCCAACAACAACGGGTGGCGATCGCTCGGGCGCTGGTGACCTCGCCCTCTTTGTTGCTGGCCGACGAGCCAACCGGAAACCTTGATACGGAGTCCAGTCAGGACATCATGGGGATTCTTGAAGGATTGAATCGGGATGGCATGACGGTGATCCTAGTCACGCACGAAGTCGATATTGCAGCCTATGCGTCGCGTGAAATTGTCGTCAAGGATGGTCAGATCCTCAGCGATCGAGCAACCAAGGGGCGGTCGCAGGTTGTGGGTGCGTAAATGCTAGCCTTCGTGTGGCTAACCGTCATAACGGCGTTGAGAGTGCTCGGGCGAAACAGACTGCGCGCGGGTTTGACCATGCTTGGGATTATTATCGGAGTCGGGGCGGTCATAGCGATGGTCAGCATCGGAGAAGGGGCGAAACAGGCGGTGCAGAAGCAGATCGCCACGATGGGGACCAACGTCATTATGATCTGGCCCAGTTACATGACCATCGGCGGCGTGCGGGGCGCACAAGGTGGTGCCGTTACACTGACGGTCGCCGATGCACTGGAGCTGAAGAAGAGGATTCCAATTCTGTCTGAAACGGGGTGGCTCATACGAAGCACCATGCAAATCGTGAATGGGAACCGCAATTGGAATGGTCCGGTTCACGGAGTATCACCCAGCTATGTCACGATCCGAGACTGGTCCTTCAGCAGCGGAGGATCCTTTACTCAAACAGATATGGAGAGTGCGGCCCGGGTCGCGCTTCTTGGACAAACTGTGGTCGAAAACATTTTTGAACCAGGTGAAGAACCAGTTGGCGCGATCATTCGGATTAAAAATGTCCCGTTCCGGGTCATCGGTGTCTTATCCCCTAAAGGCCAGTCTGTGCAGGGATCAGATCAGGACGATGTGGTCTTTATCCCCTTCACGACTGCCGAGCGAAAAGTCTTTGGAACATTGTTTCTTGGATCGGTCGGAGGAGTGTTTGTCTCGACGGAACGAACCGAGGATCTGGTGGATGCCGCAGAACAGATCCGTCAGGTGATGAGGGCTCGACATCGCTTACAGGGTGAGCAGCCGGATGATTTCACCATTCGTACGCAGGTCGAAATCGGAAAGGTGCAGGAAGGGACGAGCGAAACCTTGACGGTCATGTTGATGATTATCGCGTCGGTCTCGTTACTTGTCGGCGGTATTGGGATTATGAACATCTTGCTTGTCTCCGTCACTGAGCGGACAAGAGAAATTGGAATCCGGATGGCGGTCGGAGCCAAACGATTCCACATTCTCATACAGTTTTTGATCGAGGCTCTGACGCTCAGTGTGGTCGGTGGCTGTATCGGCATCCTGTTCGGAGTGCTTGCGGCGCGCTTGACGACAGTGATTGCCGGTTGGCCCACCATTATTTCAAGTGATACCGTCGCCGTTGCGTTTGTGTTTTCGGTTGTGGTGGGCCTATTCTTTGGTTTATATCCCGCCAATAAGGCTGCTCGGCTCAATCCCATCGACGCATTGCGCTACGAATAGGGGAAGCACTCACCAGTGTCCCTTCCTATGCATTCATATCTAGTATTGTTTCAATGGCCCGGACCTGGGGATCGCCGGCCTGGTGCGCGAGATCGATGACAAACGGTGTTGGGTATTCAGTGCCCCCTGGTTGGTGGGTGATGGTGATGATCGGTTGGTGTAGTTTTTCTTGATGAAGTTTCGTGACCACTGCCACCTCTTGCGTATTCAGCCGCACATGACTATGGATGGGGTAGATACCGATTCGTGCGATGAATGACGACACAATTCGTTGATCAAGCGTGCCTTGCCGAGCCTCCTGATACAGGCGTTGAAATGTGTGGTGAGGAGTCAGTGGAGCAGTCCCGCCGAATCCAGTGATTAATTCATCGTATCGATCCACGACCATCAGAATGCGTGTGGGGTCGGAGGTGAATTGTCCGCGTGACTCTTTCGGATAGCCGCTGTCATTAAGATAGGCATGATGATTCGCAATGAGATGAAGCGTGGCGGCTTCAATTCCCCTTTGTCCCTCCAACATCAGAACGGCACGGCGGGGATGGGTTTCGAATTCCTGTCGGTTGGTTTTGGCAAGGTCCGACGAGACATGCGTATGCCGGACAATGGCAGGTCGGATCTGTAAGAGTCCGATGTCGTGTAAGAGCGCAGCGGTTGCAAGCTCGTGCAGCTCCAGGGGGTTGAATTGGAAGGCCTGTCCGACCACCAGTGACAGCGTACAGACTGCCAGTGCATGCTGGCTGAGCGTGGAGTCGTCGGCCCGGTTTTGACTCAAGGCCATGAAAATAGCAGAGTCGGTGAGCGTTCTCATGGCGATCGTGATTTCTTGGACCGCTTCGGCTGCCTGTTCAGGGTTGACCGTTCCTGTCTTCGCAATGGTCGTAAACACGGATTGTACCGCTTGATTCATCTGTTGCTTGGCCAGCTTCGCCTGGGCATATTCTTCGTTCAGCTGGGCTAAAGACTTGGGATGTGTCAGGCCCGAAGTCGGTCCTGTCGTGGGTGCAGTATGCGTGATATCCGTTGCGTGATGGGGCGGAGCAGTGATTCCACGGTCGAGGTCGATGTCGACCATCTTCACTCCTGCACGCACTAGTTTGTCAATCTGGGAAGACTGTTCAATCAGGAATGAATGGCGAAGTAAGGGGGAGCGGAACCACGACAGGTCCAGACGGGCGACGTACATTCCGATCTGAAGTTCACTGACGGAGACGCGTGTTGTCGCCATCAGAAGGTCCGTCTATTGGTAAGCAGGGTTGTAGACATAGCTCTCTCAGGTATCGGCATGAACCAGAAAGAACTGTAGCCGAGCGAGTGCTGGAGTGAGTGGTCAGTCTGAGTGACAAGGAGAGGAAATGAACGAGAGCGAGACTTCGATGCGAGGGTCGGCTTTGTCAACATGCTTATACAAATGAGTTTCGATGATGCGATTATCATTTAAGCCAAGCCCTTCGCAGACCGCATCTTGGGCGATCTTCAGACCTCCATCAAGGTCTCGCCGTAAGGCGGATGCGAAAAAGAACCGGATCGAGAGCGTGAGCGGCCCTGATCGAAGTCGATTGTGCAAAGAGGATCTAACGGGGGATTGGGCCAATGCCAGCCATACGTACTGGCTGACGTATGTCTTGTACGTACGCCCGGCGGAGGATAGCAACCGACGTCCATTTACCGTTGCATATTGATGGTTGATGCTGGGGGGGACGGGCAATGTGACTTTGATCGTGTCCGATGTCACGACGGGGAGATGCGATGGTGTCCGAAGTGCAGTCTCTGGGTTCGATGGATTAGATTTCGGAGACAGAGTCGTACCGCTGATCGGCAGTAACTTTTTGGGGATGGATGGGAACCTTGATGAACGAAAGTTGTATCGAGGTCGGTCGGATGGCATGGAGCCGAGCTAGAGGAGATTCACGATCTTTGCCATATTCTGTTCAAAGCGATCTTCCGTACGCGCAAGATACCGACGCCATTCACTTGGGTTCCAAATTTCCATGCGGTGATACAGGCCGACCAGTATGATTTCTTGATCCTCATCGACAGGAACCAGTTTTCTCAAACGACCAGGAATCAGAATCCGTCCGGTCTTATCGATATCCGATGTGCCTGCCTCTGACACGACAAAGTGCATAAACAGACGACTCTGGTCTTCGTCCAGAGACGTCCGGGTCCGGTCAAGCACCTTTTCCCACTCTTTCGTGGAATAGATCAGCAAGGACTGTTCCGGACCCTTTAGGAACATGACGGTCTGACCGTCAGCTTCGATCTGTTCACGGATTGGTGAGGGGACGATGAAACGCCCTTTCTCATCAACCTTGCAAAGGTATTCACCGGCAAACATTATTATGTCCTGTATTTAGGAATTCACGGCAGTTCTGGTTCGGTCGCGAATCCATTGTTCTAGATCCGAACGGACAAATCGCCATTCCTTTCCCAGCTTGAAGGCGGGAATCTGTCGACTCTGAAGATAGCGATAGAGGGTACGTTGAGTAATCTTGAGATACTGGCATGTTTCCATCGCGGTCATCAGTTCGCTCTTCGGAGCCCTGCTCATTACTCCACCTGTGGCCAGATCGAAAAATCTGCATTCTGCCTCCACCACTCTCGTTATTCTAGAGGCGACCCTGAGAATGTCAAGCGAAAATATATGACAGTGCATGTCAAAGGCCGTCAGCGCCTTCTGGCATTCCCGCACCGTCATCGGATTGGTCCATCATCGCTTCAATATCGTCGACGTCCTCGCCCATTTCCTGTCCCATTTTCTTCATTAAACGGGCGACACTCCGAGGATCATTCTCATCAATCCCTCCGAGGTTCGCTGGATCTGATAGCGATTCGAGTCGAGCTTCCTCGGACTTTGGAGCGGCAAATCGCCCCCCCCCCCCCCCCCCCCCCCCCCCCCCCCCCCCCCCCCCCCCCCCCCCCCGGAATGGCTCGGATCAAATTCGTGTACGCGACGGGAATATCGAGGGTCCGTCCGATGTCATCGGCAAGCAGGAGGGACTGATTAAATTCTCGTTGACGGAGTTTCTCAATGTGCAGGGGGACTGGCATGATCACATCAATGGAATCGAGTGGAGGGAGTCGGGCGATTATGAGGGCAGCCAGTGGAGCCGCCAGGGAAACTTTGCCCTGATACTTGAAGAGGCGGATCGCATGCTGGAGTGGAGGCGTATAAGGGTACAGAGTCCAGGCCTTCGTATACGAAGGCGGGCGTTCGGCACAGGGTTGGCAAACATGGTGTGGGCTGTAGGTCGTGGCAATGGAAGAAGGGAAGGGGTGGTCACAACGGGTGCATCGAGAGTCAGGCATGAGGGAAATCTTACTCCAGCAGTCCGAGCAAAAATGGGGGATCGGATCATCTGCTAGAAGCGAGTTACAGCTCGAACAATGAACGGGAAGAAAGAACCTGAGCGCGCGGCGCAGGAGACCTGAGGCCGATTCTGTGACAGGATTGGCCATGGACAGCCTTTCATCTGTGTGTGTCCTACCACTCTTTATGGTGGCGAGCCTGCTGGTGTCAAGGTTGTCGGCCTCCGATTTATTGTGCTATACGAATGAGAATGACCGTACACCGGTCGACCAGTCATTTGGAGAGAGCGGACCGCCGATGGTGACATTGAGACAACTCTCCAAAACCCATTCGCGTGGAGAAGCCATGGTCATGGCTTTACGCGATGTCAATTTAGAGATTCAACCTGGAGAATTCTGTGCGTTCGTGGGCCCCAGTGGCTGCGGGAAAAGTACTCTGCTGAACCTCATCGCGGGTTTGGACCTGCCGACTTCTGGAGAGATCCTGCTCGATGGGCGATCCACCCACAACCTGACCAGCTACGAATGGACGAAGATCAGGCGTGAAACGATCGGGATTGTTTTTCAAGCCTTCCACTTGGTGCATGGTTTGACGGCTGAAGAGAATATCGCACTGCCTCTGATGTTGCGCGGGGAGAGTGGGCGGGAGATAACAAAACGGGTCGGGGATATGTTGGAGAGCGTGGGCATGAGTCACCGGCGCCGACATCGACCAGCCGAATTATCCGGTGGAGAGCAACAACGAATTGCGATCGCGCGGGCGTTGGCACATGGGCCCCGTCTCCTCTTGGCCGATGAGCCGACGGGCAATATCGACTCTCAGCAAGGAGCAGGCATTATGGCGCTTATTCGTGAGCTCGCGATGGCTGAAGGGCAGACGGTTCTGCTGGTGACGCACAGCCTACAGGCTGCACAAGCTGCCGACTATGTATGGACCATGCGAGATGGACAGCTGATCGCACGCACTGAGCGTATGACTGAACTGGCAACGTCATGATCGATCTTTCTACAAGGATCGCGGGCGTCACCTTTCCCAGCTGTTTCATGAATGCGTCGGGAGCGCTCTGTGTCACCAGGGACGAACTCGAGGCTCTGGGGAAATCCGGTGCGGGGGCGATCGTCACGAAGTCGATGACCATTGAGTCGCGCCAAGGCAATCCCACGCCACGGTACTATGGATTTCCCGGAGGATCGATCAACTCGATGGGCCTTCCCAACCTCGGCTATCGAGCCTACGCCGAATTCATTCCTTACCTCAAGCGGTTTGGAAAGCCCGTGATCGCCAGCGTGGCAGGCCTCGGGGAGGAAGATTTTCCGACCATCGCGGAAGCGATCAATGCAGCCAAGCCGGACCTCATTGAGGTAAATCTCTCTTGCCCGAATATTCCAGGGAAGCCCCAAATTGGGTACGATCCGGAAACGTCTGAGCGCGTGCTCAAAAAGGTTCGGCCTCTCATCACGGTTCCGATGGGCGTGAAGTTGCCACCGTACTTCGATCCGGCCCACCATGAGGCCATGGGGAAGGTCCTTGGGCGTTGCGGAGTCGACTTTCTCAATATGATCAATTCGGTGGGCAATGGCCTGGTTGTGGATCCGGAACGCGAAGCCGTCGTCATTAAACCGAAAGGTGGATTTGGCGGGTTGGGCGGGCGACTGATCAAGCCCGTAGCCTTGGCGAACGTTCGCGCCTTCTATAAGTTGTTTGATGGGAAGATGCCGATCATCGGAACCGGAGGAATCGTTGAGGGGATGGATGTGTTCGAACATTTCCTGTGCGGTGCGTCGGCAGTTCAAATCGGGACGGTGTTGGTGGAGGAAGGGTTGGATGTGTTCGGACGACTGGAAGCGGAATTGACCGCAGTCTTGAGAAGAAAAGGATACCAGTCGATTGTGGAATGTCAGGGACGGCTCAAGGAATTATGAGCCTACTTCATGCCGAAGTTGCGAGGGAGCAAGTTTTGTTGCAGCGCCTGACGCAGGAGCTGGGCGACGTTCCGAACATTGAGTCGGCGCATCAAGTTGAAACGATGGACTTCGACCGTCCGGACGCTGATGTCCAGTGTCGCGCCGATCTCGCGATTGGTATGGCCCAGCGCGACCAATCGAAGAATCTCGCGTTGACGGGGCGTAATATGCAGAGAAGGTTTGGAACGGGTTCCCACCCGATGGAGCGGGCGTGCGGTGGTGGTGTGTTTGCTTCTGGCCATCTGTCCTCCTCTGGAAAAATCTGAGGTCAGTCTAGCAAACGACCGGATACGTGTAAACGAAATCACTGATTTGTGCCGAGCACGCGGATGTGTACATCGGAACTGATGAGACGTTTCCCAGCAGAAAGCTTATCTCACGTTCAATGCCTGCCTTTGTAAGGGTCTTACTCCTTCTTCTTACCGCGCATGTCCGGCAATGGCCGTTACGCACGCTGCTGACGATCGTCGGAGTAGCGCTCGGCGTGTCGGCCTCCGTCGCCGTGCGGACTGCCAACGTCGACGTGCTGAGGTCCTTTGAAGAAGCGGTCCTGACGGTGGCTGGTCCCACGACCTTAGAAGTGTCAGGAGGGGAGACCGGGCTTGATGAACAGGTCATTGGACAGGTCAGAACCATTGCCGGCGTTACGTCTGCATCGCCGGTGATTCTACAGACGGCCGTTCGCATGAGAGGAGAGCACGTCGACCAAGCGGTGCAAGTGGTGGGGCTTGATCTTCTGGCCGAATTCAATACACGCGGGTTCCGCATGAGCCAGCCGTCAACGGAAAGTCAGTTGATGGGGATGATCGAGCCACAGGCGGTGTTCTTGGGAGCCCAATTGGCCACGGAGTGGAACCTGTCGGTCGATGAGCAGGTTGATCTTCTCCTTGGATCCAGGCGTCTCACCTGCCGGGTTGCGGGGATTCTTCACAATGGGTCCGACCGACCTTCATCATGGGAACGCATGGTCATGATGGATATCGCTGCGGCACAAATTACGTTCGGGATGGTTGGGAAGTTGGATCGAATCGATATCGTGACCGACGAACAAAGGACCGTCGACGAGGTCGCACGGGACCTACGAGCTGTTCTGCCTCCCTATTTGACGGTGGAACGGCCGGCCAACAGGACGAGGCAGGTTGAGCAAATGGTGCGCGCCTTCCGTCTCAATCTGACGGTGTTGAGCTGGGTTGGCCTGTTAGTGGGGATGTTCCTGATCTACAACACGATGGCATTCGCCGTTGCCCAGAGGAGACGAGAAATCGGAATCTATCGAGCCATTGGGATGACTCAGTCTCGGGTGGCAGTATTGTTTTTGATGGAAGCCGGGTTCTTTGGATTGTTGGGAGGAATCGCCGGAAGTACAACCGGAATGGTGCTTGCGCAAGAGCTAGTGGCCCTGCTCAGTCAAACGATCTCGGATCTCTATGCTCCAGTCGGGGCCGGCGAAGGAGGGCTATTCCAGAGCGGCCAATTCTGGAGCATGATGTTCGAAGGCATTATGATCGGGTGCGTCATGTCCATGATCGGGGCCGTTGGTCCAAGCCTGGATGCCAGCCGCACCGCGACGGTACGAGCGTTGGCTCCTGGTGACTATGAAGCGAGCCAGCAGCTACGGGTGGGGATGCTCGCCATCATGGGACTGAGTTTGCTTGCCGTTGCAGGGCTCTTGAGTCTGCCAGGCCCCATCAATGAGGTTCCTGTCATGGGGTACGCGGCGACGCTCTGTCTGCTGGCCGGTCTGGCCTGTCTGGCCCCGATCTGTGTCACTGGATGGCGGCGTCCGCGACGCTATGTGGGACGTGAAGGGGGAGTAGGGGGAGTCATGAGGGGGATTGCCGTGGAGCATGCCTCGCGCAGTCCAGGTCGAAATGGAGTGACCGTCTCTGCCTTGATGGTGGGATTGGCAATTATGATCGGCGTGCTAGTGATGGTGCGAAGTTTTCGGCATACGGTCGAACTATGGGTCACCGATACGGTCTTGGCCGATCTGGTCGTGGCGCCGTCGCTCTGGCTGCGGGGTACGGAGATCGGAGGCGCCGGCCGGAGTCTCCCGCTAACATGGTTGACCGTCTTGTCTTCCATCCCTGAAGTAGCCGCAGTCGATAGTTATCGCGATGTCCGGATAGAGGTGAACGGCCAACGGGTGGCTATCGTCTCACGAGATCTGCGATTACATGCCCAATGGAGCCGGTATCTTGTCCGCCAGGGCGATTCTTCAGAACAGCTCGTACGGGCAGTCGATACCCGTGGTCTCCTCGTCTCTGAGGTATTGGCGAATCGGCTTGGGGTAGAAGAGGGATCTACGCTTGACATTCTGACGCCGAGCGGCCCCGCGCGATTCCCGATCGTGGCCGTGTTCTATGACTATTCGACGGATGGAGGGAAGCTGCTCATGGATAGGGCGCTCTACCAGTCGCTCTGGCATGATGATCTGGTCACGGTATTCCCTGTGTACATGATCGCTGGGGCAAGTATCGATCGTGTGAGAGAACAAATCGTAAAACAACTGAGTGGCGCAGCCGGAGGCGGGCTTCCGCCGCTAGTGATCAGCAACACGGAGTTACGGAAAGAAATTCTCGACATCTTCGATCGCACATTTCTGCTGACCTACGTGTTGGAGGCCATCGCGATCGTGATTGCCATGCTGGGGATCGTCAATACGTTGGTCACGTCTGTCCTCGAACGTCGCCGGGAGTTTGCGACCCTACGGGCCATCGGCGGCAGCCCGCAGCAAATTCAACAGCTCGTGTTATGGGAGGCGGCCTACCTCGGCGTCGTGGGGATTGCCTTGGGTCTGATTGGTGGCGGGCTGCTGTCGCTGCTCCTGATTAAGGTCATCAACAAGCAATCATTCGGGTGGACGATTCAGATGATTGTTCCAGTCGGCGCATTGGCCCAGGCCGTGGCTCTCGCGGCAGTTGCCACCTTGGTGGCGGGCTACTTCCCGGCCCGGTGGGCGGCACGACAACCGGTGGTGGAGGGGCTCCGGGAAGAATAAGCGCGACGACTGTTTGAACGACATCGGCAGAGACGGCTCACGCCCTGGAGCCCCGTCCGTATTTATCCAAGAGGGTTTGAAGGTCTTCAGGAATCGGCATGGATTTGAATGGTGGCACTCGCGCCCCGCCAGTATTGCCTATCGGCACCCACATTCGTGAGAACAGCAGAGCTCCCAGGATCCGAGGTAGTTGACCGGCAATTTCTACGAAATCTCGGCGCCTCCACCCAACCTTCAGCATCCACCAGTGAGATCTGGCATGTTCAATGGGAAAGGATTGTCCCAGGATGTGTGCTCGCTCAAGATGGGAAAATACGAGTTGGAAGTCTCCGGCGTCGTACAGGCTGACCGCCACCGTCATTTCAGCATCATAAGCTTGTCGGAG
>SWDO01000001.1:169618-204760 GCA_005116895.1 Nitrospira sp.
ATTCATGTCTCAATTATCGAGCCGGGTGCGATCACGACGCCTATTTGGAATAAGTCAGCGATCGAGGCAGCTGAGCGAGAGGCTGCCATCGAGATGGAACTTCGAACCCTCTATAAGCCTGTTGTGGCTGCGGTGAGGAAGATCGTGGGAGAAGCTTCAAAGCGAGCGATCTTGCCTGACGCGGTCGCAAGAGTGGTTGAAGAAGCCTTGACGGCGCCAACTCCGAAAACGCGGTATCTCGTTGGGACTGATGCCAAGCTCCGCGCGCTGATGGTAAGACTGCTTCCCGATCGGGTCTCTGACAAGGTGCTGACCTGGATTCTCAAGTTGCCTCATTGAACGGCTGCCGTCGGTTTGGCCACTCCGATCCCAAGATCCTGTTTCGAAAAGTCGAATGAGACGCGGAGTTGGACTGCCAGGTATTTCTGCACCAATCCCGCTCGATCCAGCGGCTGGTCCTGTTCATGATAGACCGCGAGTTCCATATTTCGCCACCGCGCGGCCAGTCCGATGATCCAATCCAATTCCGTCGGTACGACTTGGTTGCCGGCATTCTGATCCGTGAACAGATTGACATCGCCATACAGCACCAGCTTGTTCTTGTAGAGATCAAGGTCGGCATGGGCAACGTATCGAAAGAGAGCCCGTCCGGTATTGTCGGGCCTGGCGAAGTAATTCTTGTTATGAAAGAGCCATCCGGCCCCCGCGTAGACCGTCAGATTCTGATTTGGGAAGTGACGTCCCCATCCTGACAAATCCTGTACAGCTTGGAACTTTGCGGTGACCAGTCCATCGGCATATTCCTGCGTAATGCCTTTCCGATCGATGGGGATATCACGCTCGTATTGCAGGCGCCAGTTGAGGTGGCCAAGTACACCGGTCAAGGCTTAGGTGCCGTCCCATTCGCTCAATTCAATCCATCCATTCGTACGATCAGAGAAAAAGTTCTGATCGGTATAGAACGTGAGATATTGCCTGTAGAGATCCGTTTCCAGGTGCAGCATGTGGCGCAAGCCGACGAGACCCGAATTGTCAGGCCTGGCGGCGAAGGTGGGATTTGTGGCGAACGCACTGGTGAGGAAATAGCCGGCGAAGATCGATTCTTCGGCTTCTCGACCATTGGCGTTTCCCAGCGCAGGAAGTGGGCGTCCATACTTTTCCAATGCGGGTGCATCGCAGGGGTAGATGAGGTGTGTTGAGAACAGGACGACCGCACTGATAAAGATTCGCCGGCCTGTCGGTGTCGTGAGGCAAGACGTAACACGTCTGCCGAGAGGTGGCGAGAGAGAGGGTTGGGTCTGAGAGCCGAGCATCACTACCGTGCGCAGGTTTCAAAAATCTCTTCGCAGTCATTGGAGGCGTCGAACGTTGCTGGAACGAACCGGTACTGCACCGCAACGACGCGGTTGTCGCTCAGAATGACAGTGGCCCAGCAGCCATGGCGAACTGTTGCAAAGCTCCCTTTCCCAACTGGCCGAGATTCTTCCAGTATCGGGGCTTCGCGGTAGTAGTGGAGGACTGTCCTCTCGCCGTCGACCATTTCTTTCTTGGGCGTCCCTGCGCAGGCGAGGATTGCAGATGTAGACTGGCCTATCATGCGCTGTTGATTGGGGTACTCTCCCACATGTGCCGGTGTACTGCAGCTCACCAGAGCTATTCCCCCTGTGAGTACCAGCGCGAGTGAGAGAAAATCTTGAACCGTCATGCCTGTCATTGTTGTCTGACTAGGGATGAAATGCAATCACCTGGGCGGCAGGGGAAAATAGATCCCAAGAGGGGACTGGAACAGAGAAGAAGTCAGCCGACAAAATCAGGGTTCAGACGGGTCAGGGGTTTGACAGACAGGGCTTTGATCTCATTGTAAACGATCGTGCGGCCAACTTGTCTGAGTCGGCTGAAGACACCCTCGACAATCACTTGCTCACCTTCGTGGACTTCCAGCTGTCCAAGACTTACCACCTTCAATGTACCGGCCTGGTCTTGCAACAAAAAGCCATAGGCCGGTTGCCCTTGACGATTGGTGGCTAACTGCACGTTCATGACCTTTCCAGTGACCATGACGTCTTGATGATCGTACTGCTCCGGGTGGGCTAGGAGCTCCGAGATCTCAATCAGGCTAGCAGCTGCTGCCGGAGTCGCCGTGCCCAGTTCTCCTGGCAGGCAAGGGCAGATGAAGAGGAGCAAGAGGAAGACAGCCACTGACGTGACACATGGTGAGGGCGTAGAGGATCGTGTTCTCATTGTTGAACGTAATTATACCGAACTGCTGGTGATTGGCAACTATGAAAGTTTACCATTTGTCGGAGGCTCGACCGCTGACATCCTCTCCAATGAAGTTGTGGAGAATGTGCTGCTGCAGTTCCGTCAGTTCGGCAGGGCTGGCCTCGTTCGGCGAAGCGAGCAACTCCTGCTCTTTCGATCTCGGCGCCGTGCGTGTGAGGAGTTCTTCATCCAGCGCCTCGTCGCCGGCGTCCACATCTTTTTGTATGGAGACCAGCCGTTGGAGTCCAAACAAGGTCCGGGTTGATTCACTGTGCATGGCGTTGGAACTCGCTCCGTACACGAGCGAATTCCAAAATTTCGTTTCAGTGGCTTCCGGTATCCGAATCACGGCATAGGCAGCCAGTTTCTCAAGTAAAGCCGACTCCGTCTGCTCGAGCCCATCGTAGGTCGCGATCGATCGCTCGATGGGGGTGCGAGAGAGGACCTGCACGGTATCCTTCCAGAGTTCCAGGGAGGGGGTGCTTCCTGGTGCCGGACGGATCCCTGAGCCCTTGGCCTGCAGTGCAGTGAGATACTGAGACAAGAACTTGACCTTGCGCGCGGCCAACGTACTGGCGGGGATTCCCCAAATATGGCCGATTTCATGATCGAGCAAGATCGTCTGATCCGATGTCCGCTGCTCGCGCTCAGCCAGGTCGAGACGTTTCTTGAATCGTTCGGCAAACCGGAGCATTGTTTGCATTTCAATGGCCAGCCGCTGCCGTTGATATTCTTCCGCAGTAATCTCGTTGTGTTCCCAACGCTCTTCCAGCAGCCGGAGCGTTGCCGTAGGGACGGCGGACCGAGCCTGGGATTTGAGAGTCTCGATTGTTTCGGCAGACACCCCACGGTCAGCGAGCAGGAGAGCGGCTCGAGAGACGAAGGCCTCCGCTATGTGGGCCTGATGTTTCAGGACTATGCACTGAAGCCAGGTTCGTTCCCGTCGAAGCCGAGCCCGCCTGCGGTATTCGTCCCGGCGATTGATCATTGCCGTAATCGATTCCTGGGTCATTGTGGTGACGGGCTTCTTGCCGGAGACACATCGAGGGTCTGGCCGGTCCGCCACCATGTACAAGATTTCCTCGTGGGTGACGTCGAGATACTGGATCAGCAACAGTCTGAGGATAATGCGACCTTGGATTGGTAAGCCGGCGACGACGTCTTCAATCATCTCGGCGGTCAGCGGCGATGCCATGACTGCGTGTGTCATATGTTCTTTCAGGCGGTGAAGGCCAATGTTCTATGGTGTACGCAGGGGTGAGACAGTTCGACTCATATCTGACGTCTGACTACGCTGTGCCGGTCCGTTGCTCACGTTGTTCGAGTTGAAGGGCGACATATTCACGGATGTCTTGTATGCTGCCGCTCAGGAACATTTCCCGTGGGATTTCTATCCGCACAAGTTGGGAGGGGTCGATCCCTCGGTCTTGGGCATAGAGTTCATCGATATACAGGCTCACCGAGCCATCAGGAAAACGCAAGGCATAGAGCGCGGTGGTATCAGCCATGAGATTCCAACGAGTGACAGTCTAGAGGTAACACAGGCCTCGTCGGACTGTCAAAGCCGTGGACAGGTGCATGAATGGTCAGCAGCCATCGGGAAACAGGCACTATTTTTACGGACTGTTCATACTATCCGGCTTGGGTGAGAACGGAGATCTTGGGGAGGATCATGATAACCAGCCGAGGCCTGATGCGGTAAGGCTTGAATCATGTGCCCTTGCGAAGGCTGATGAGTTCTGGGGGGACGATCGAACGCGGTGGGGATGGGTGTGACCAGATGAGGTCAGTACCGATAAAAAAAACAGGGCCTTTGATCGTGAGGGTCAAAGGCCCTGGGACTCATTCTGACTGATCCGGATATCTAGCCGCCGAGGGTGTCGAGGGTTTCCTTGAGGCTCTTGCGAATGCACGTGAAGATCGGGGTATCCCGCAGCGTATAGCGTGAGCCCTCCGTCTCCCGTAGCGCCATCACCAAGTCCAGAAAATCCTCCGGCTTGTCGCTTTCAAACGCCACGACCCATTCCTGATCGTCCAACCCAAACGAATAGGTTGTGTTCAGCTTTACGGAAGGGAAGCGATGTCCCACTTCAATATGCTCATCCATCATGCCCTGACGCGCCGCCTTCGTGAGCAAAAACCACTCCCGTGTTTTCAAAAATGGATAGACGAAGATGTATTTGCTTTTTCCTGGGACCACGGTCAACCGTTTGCCTTCCTGGCCTGCATGCGAGTGGTGATCCACGTACACGGATCGCTTGGTGATCGCCAGATAGGAATAGGGGGTCGTGAGATACTGCCCAAGCCCGGAGGCCAGCATCTTGGTCGTCATGTCTTGGAACAGGTCGAGATCATAGCTGATACGCCAGAGCATGAAGTCGCAGTCACCGCGAATACCAATGGTCGAATAGGGGACCAGGAGGACTTGTCCGTTATACTCCTCCACCGCGCGGAGGAATTCCTGCTTGCCCTGCGTCCGCACATCCTCAGGCAATCGCCGCCAAGCGGGATCGACTTTATAGAATGCAAAGTTGACGTACTGACGCCGAGGGGCCGACGGGGTAGGGGATGTTTCCGGGGTCGACATTACCAAACTCCTTTAGTATCAATGAGCATCAATAGAGGAGAGCCTTCCTCACGTCTTCTTCGTTTAGCACTTCCCCTTCTGTCTTGTCAACGGGAGGCCAGACCCGAACTGTTCATTGACAGGATACGGAGCTTCTGGTACTGGCAAGCGCGTGTAATCGATGGAGCGGTTCGCGTTGTGATCAACCCGGCTCAGATGGAATAGACTCGTATCGCGTATGGCAGCAGCGTCGCCACATAGGTATCTCGCGGAAACGATCGCCATCGGCTCAGAGCTTCTCGTCGGAGGCCGCTCTGACAGCAATTCGCTGTGGATCGCCGATGCCTTGGCTGCGATCGGCATCGAAGTCAGGTTCAAGACCATCGTCGGAGACGATCAGTCGGATATTGCCGCAGTCCTGACGACAGCCTGCCGTCGGGCTGGGATTGTGATCATGACCGGGGGGTTAGGTCCTACGGTCGACGACTGTACCAGGGAAGCCGTCGCGTCGGTCACGGGCTTTCGATTGACTCGCCGCAAGGAAGCCTTCGAGAATATGAGAGCCCGGTTGGCTCAATGGGGGCGAACACCCAATAAGGGGCAGTTACGACAAGCGTTGATTCCGTCCAAGGCGACCGTGTTGCCGAATCCAGTTGGATCGGCACCGGGGTTTGCGATCACCTGGCGGGGGACACACATGATCGCATTGCCTGGTGTTCCCAGCGAAATGAAAGCCATGATGGAGCAATCGGTTGTTCCACTATTGGCCGCTCAATTTCATCGATCGAAGCAGGCACGTCTTCATCCCATCACACGATTGGTCTTTCATACCTGGGGATTACCGGAGTCCGATGTGGATGCAAAGCTGCAGGGACTCATACAGAAGCGGACGCCGATTGCCCTGGGGCTTCTGGCCTCGCCGACAGGCGTGCTGGTGTCACTGACGACTAAGGCTCATCGATCGATCAAGGAAGCCGTGCTTCAGTCATTGGCGGAAGGGGTTCGTACGAGATTGCGTGAGTGGATCTATGCCGAAGGACATGACACGATGGAAGAGGTTGTCGGTCGACTGTTGGTCGAACAGGGGCTCACGGTCGCGGTGGCTGAATCGTGCACGGGAGGATTGATCGGGCATCGACTCACACAGGTGCCGGGATCATCCGCCTATGTCGATCGTGGGGCGCTCTGCTACAGTAACCGATCCAAAACGGAGATGCTCGGAGTGTCAGCGGGTCTCTTTGAGCAGCATGGGGCAGTCAGTCGAGAAGTCGCGGCAGCGATGGCGCGAGGGATGAGGGAACGGGCAAGTGTGTCAGTGGCCGTGAGTGTCACGGGTATCGCTGGACCCGGCGGTGCGACTGAAACAAAACCAGTCGGACTGGTCTATATCGGACTCGACGGAGGCAACGGCGATACCGTGATAAAGGAGTGTCGGTTCCACGGAGACCGGTCTATGATCAAACAGCGGGCTGCACAGGCAGCGCTCGACCTGCTTCGTCGTTGGCTAATCGGAAGGG
Organism: Nitrospira sp.; assembly: GCA_005116895.1. GTDB lineage: Bacteria > Nitrospirota > Nitrospiria > Nitrospirales > Nitrospiraceae > Nitrospira_D. The sequence goes on from SWDO01000001.1 coordinate 175,964, forward strand.
GAAAAGCATGATTCGGACCTTTTTAGCCGTCGAGGTCAGTGACGAGGTTCGTACCGCGATCTCCCAGGCGCAGCACGACCTCAAAGAACGGCTCGCGGCCGATTCCTCCAAGGAGATCCGCATCACCTGGGGACAGGCGAATTCGTTTCATCTCACGCTGAGGTTTCTCGGGGATACGGAGAAGCACCTCATCGACCAACTCCGTGAAGCGATGGCGAGTGTCAGGCGGTCTCATCCAGCCATTCAGATTCCGATCGATCGGCTCCAGGCCTTCCCAAGTTTTGAGAAACCGCGGGTACTGTGGGTCGGCCCATCTGACGAGTGGCTCAACAGTGAATCAGCCAAGCGGTTGGCAGCGTTGCATCGGGAGATAGAGTCCTGCTGCCACTCGTTGGGCTTTCCACCAGACGAGAAATCCTTCAACCCACATCTGACACTGGCGAGGATCAAACTCGGTGAACGACGGGTTGGGGAGCTGCTCGCCAAAAGTGGCGTCTGTGAACAGGCACTGCCGTTAGGGTCGATGACAGTTGGACCGATTGTGCTGATAAAAAGCCATTTGCGTCCGACTGGCCCCGTCTATACGAAACTCTGGGAAGTGGTGTGAGGGGCTGCTCCTCGTTCCAATAGGAGCGCCACGATTCCTTGATGACCGTTCTGCGCCGCGACATGGAGTGGCGTCACACCATTGTGGACGGCTTGGTTTACGAGGGCGCCCTGTTCGAGTAAGAGCGTCGCGACGGCGAGATGTCCGTTCTGTGCGGCGACAAGGAGTGGTGTTGCCCCATCCGTCATGGCCTGGTTCACCGCCGCGCCTTTATCCACGAGGAGTGATACGGTTGCGATATGCCCATGCTGGGCTGCGACGAAGAGCGGTGTCGAGCCATCAGGCAAGGCCAGATTCACGGCGGCTCCCTGTTGGAGAAGCAACTCGATCATGCCGTGATGGCCTTTTTGCGCAGCAATGAACAGTGGCGTGACCCCGTCTTCCGCAACGTGGTTTGCGTCGGCTTTGTGTTGGAGTAAGAGCGCCGCGATCTCTCGATGGCCGTTCTGTGCGGTGATGAACAGTGGCGTCACACCGATGTTGGTGGCCTGATTCACCGCTGCCCCGTTATTCAGCAAGAGTGCGGCCACTGCCGAATGACCATTCTGTGCCGCGATGTAGAGCGGGGTGGCTCCGTCGCTGGTGGCGTGATTGACCGGAGCCGCTTTGCGCAGCAAGAGCGTGACCACGTCGCGATGCCCATTCCAGGCTGCGGCATGCAGTGATGTCGTCCCCTGCTCATTAGCAGCTTGGACGTTCGCTCCTTCATCAAGCAGGGTCTTGATCTGGTTGAGATTGCCATCCCTTGCCGCTATCAGGAGTTTCTCATCCACTGGTCGCATGGCCAACAGCAGCGGCAAAAACGCACAGATCGTACAGAGCGTCATCCATCGCGAGATCATGTCATTCTCCAACGAGATCATGTCATTCTCCAAATTGGTGCGGGTACGGTGAAATATCATCTTGCCAAAACTGGGTAGTCGCTATAACCGTCTGGACCGCCCCCATAGAGCCGGTCGTAATTCACCTCGTTGAGTGGAGCCTGCTTCGCAAAGCGTTCGACCAGATCCGGATTCGCGATGTACGGACGTCCGTAGACAATCGCGTCGGCTGCTCCGCCTACGACCGTTCCTTCGCCGCTCTCACGCGTGTAGCTTCCGTTGCTCATGAGCACACCCTGGAAATGCCGTCGGGCGATGTGCAAGATGGCTTGCTCGTTCGGCAGCGCGTGGTTCTCATGCCGGATTTCGAGGAACGCGATCCCACGTCGAGTCAATTCCTGTGCGACATAGGTCACCAGAGCTTCTGGTTGACTCTCCACCATGTCATTGAACGGGACCAGCGGTGAGATGCGCACGGCAACGCGCCCGGCGCCCCAGACGTTGATAGCGGCATCCGTCACCTCCAGCAGGAATCGAGCACGGTTGGGCACTGAGCCACCATAGGCATCCGTGCGCGCATTCACGCCGTCGCGCAGAAAGTTGTCGATCAGATATCCGTGAGCGCCATGGATTTGCACTCCGTCAAAGCCGGCCTGTTGGGCCTGCTGCGTGGCAGATCTGAACATCTCTACATACCGCGGAATTTCATCAGTGCGAAGCGCACGAGGGATTTCATAGGGCTTGGCACCCTGCGGGGTATGGGTCGTTTCGTTACGAATCGCCTTCGCGCTGCTGGAAACCGGCTGCTCGCCGTCGTTTAACAATGAGTGCGCGGCTCGACCAGGATGCCAGATCTGCATGAAGATACGGCCGCCCTTGGCATGTACCGCATCCGTCACGCGTTTCCAACCGGCCACGTGTGCAGGACTGTAGATGCCGCCCTCCCCCATGAAGGCGCAGGCATGAGCATCAACCATCGTGCATTCCGTCATGATGAGTCCGCTTGAGGCGCGTTGGGAGTAATAGTCCACCATCATGTTATTAGGGATGTGTGTGGACCCAGCCCGGACGCGGGTGAGGGGAGCCATGACGATACGGTTGGGCAAGAGGAGCTCTCCGACTTGGAGCGGGGTGAACAATGTGGGCATTGGACATTCCTTTGAGTCAAAGATGGATTGTTAGTGAGAGAACGTATAACTGCGAGAAGTATCAGAGAAAGCTAGCGGTAGGCGAATACGTCCATCTGAATGGACTTGATCGGTTTGGCCTCCCCATGCACCATTCGGCGAACTCGTTCCGTCGCATCTCGACTGAACACCGCTTCACCGCAATGGAGGCATACTGTTGCGGGGATCTGCTCAACTTGCACCGGTTTACCGTCGAGGTCAAAGACCTCCGTGATGTGTTCTTGGCGGCTCTCTGTGTTTCCACACACATGACAGTGAAACATGCCTACCTCCGTCTGGTGTAATCATACCATTCTGTGGGGTCCGGCTGATAGATCGTGATGATCTTCAGCGGCTGAACTCAACTAACGAATCGTTATACTCGGGACTTTTGTCTGTGCTGATCTGCCAACTTTTCATACACAGATCGACTGTGACCCACGGCCATCAGACGAATGATTCGTTTCTTCTGATCAACGGTGTAGACGATCCTAAAGCGGCGAACACGGTATTTCCGTAACCCGTCGAGTTCCCGCTTGAGCGGTTCGCCGCATTCGGGATTGGCGACAATGGCACGAATGGCTGACTGGAGGGGATGTGGTCGTCCGTCAGTAGAGAATACTGCTGCATCGGATGGCGAAGTGGAGCTAGCGGATGAGCTTATCGTATTCTGAGTGCGTGCCGATCCAGAACCAGATGATTCCATCCGCTGCCGCGACTCCGACCGCTCGATAATGAAGCCCGACGCGAGCAGACCAGAAGCGCCCCACCATCTTGAAATGCAAGGACGGATGCTGCGGGTTGGCTTTGAGAAGCTCAAATGCTTTATCGGCTTGTTCACGGATTGGGGCGGGGAGTATGTTGTAGCAGGACCAAAAATCGGGAGAAGCGTGATGGTTCAACGTTTAGTCGATTGGCCGGAGGTGTGAGCACGAAGCGCCTTGTCGGCCATCCCATCAAGTCTGCCGGCCTTCACGTCGGCTTCGAACTGTCGGTCCCATGCCTCGGCATCAAACGCGGCGTACCAGGAACGAAATGCTGCGAGTTCAGCGGGGGAAAGCTCTTCAATCTGTTGTTCGATCGCTTCAACTTTGCTCATATCATCACCCTGGTGCCAAGTATACCAACGTCAGGAGTAGGTGTCAGCTACTTCTGGCTAGATTGCCGTGCACAGGGGCGAACAGCCGGAGCATTTTTAGCTATATCATGCACAATATTCGTTTCCCACATACCTGCTTGAAAGTGGCTCTGACATACAAACGGTTCAGGAGTTGTTGGGGCATCGCGATGTCACAACGACGATGATCTATACGCATGTCCTTCATCGAGGGCCGTCCGGTGTCCGCAGTCGGTTGGATGGGATGTGAACCCATGCAAGGAACGGATATTATGCCGATCCATATAAGAACCCGTAATAAGTGGTCCCACCGGTGTAACTCATTGAAACGGCGATGGTTGTGGCGTATTATTACTTAATCGTGGTGGCGTGTTACACGGACAGAAATCGGTGGATCCGGCTCTTATGCGGATCGGCCTAAACATAGTTAGGCAGCACACCATGGCCGAAGCAGATGATCTTTACGCAGAACTGAAGCCCGATGTGGCGCTTCTTGCGCAAGCGCTATTCGAGCTGTCAGAGAAGTTCCTGCGCGACCAGGGGAACTTTCTCCCGCATGCAGCGGTTCTCACCGACGGTGGTGAAGTCAAACTGGTTGCCGCTGCGCCCACCAACGACGCCACGACCTCCACTGAGGTTCTTCCCCTCCTACACGACGGCCTGCGCGTTCAGGCCAAGGAAGGCGCGCTCAGGGCAATAGGGGTATCGGAGAACGTCACGGTCACATTGCAAGGCCAGCAGCCCACCAAAGCCATCAAGGTGCTCTTCGAGCACAGACGCGGCCTCACTGTCGCGCTGTACCTTCCGTTTTCGAAGAAGCTGCTTCGTGGCTATGTCGTGGGTCAGCCTTTCACCCTTGCGGCAAAGCCCGAAGTCAACGCATGGGACAAGAGTGCTGCCTAACCCTTCGCTCTACCTGACGTTCGCCAGCCGGCTTCGCCGTCTGTCGCCCGCAGGTGAGCTCAAACGTTAGGCGTCACAATCAAGCATGAGCACACCCTCCGCCAGAAACTCAATCCCGGGAATAGGGGGTCAGCAGCAATTTCGAGAATGATTGAAGGCGGCGGACCCCAGTGATTCGTCGCAGACGATAGGTGGATTGATATGGGAAAGGCGGTTTGCTGGTTGGCACAGGAACCTATGAGACATGGTCCCGTCGTCACGATTCATTGAGACAACAGCATGGGCCATTGTTCACGAACCGCGCTCAGAAATTACACTCTGAGCCCAATGGTAATTGAATCCGCATTGGTCTCGGGTGTCCAGCGGTCATACAAAGACCCCGCCCCAGGTATTTCTTCGACCCATTTACTTCTTGAGCGCATGCGGCCAGGACGTAAAGAGCCGCCACGCGCCACAAAACGGTTCTGAGCTCGCCCGCTAAATCCTAATCATGCCCTTGCGAGACCATGGTGAACCTGCTATTGTCTATACAACTGCAATACAGCAAGAGGTGCGATGGTGAGTTCGTCATCCCTGCTTCGGAACGCCAGGCCGGTTAATGTGCGAGAGGCGCAAGCACAGCTCTCGAAACTGATTCATTCGAAGTCTCCTTCCATGGTCCTTTCCCACGGCAAACCGGTGTCCTTCCTCGTGCCCTACGAGGACATGCTGGATTTGGTCGAGGCCCTCGATGAGTTGAAAGATAAGAAATTACTGGGGGAGATCAAGCGAGCCCGCACAGAATATGCACAGGGGAAAGCCGTTCCTGCGGAACGCCTCTTCAAGAAGATGGGGCTGTAGTTGCCCTACGAAGTCGTGTTTCCTAGCGAACGGATTGAGCGCTCCTTTCAGAAGACACTGGAGAAGATCCCCACCGATTACCGGGCATCCATCGTCGCCGCCATTCGCTCGCTCACTACCAATCCGAGGCCCGAGGGGAAACGGACAAAACAACTCGCTGGCCAACTTATCGTGTCACAATTCACCGCACAATATCGCCTTCGCATCGGTCCCTATCGCCTGCTGTACGATGTGGATGACTCACGCCGGAAGGTCATTCTTCTGAAACTCGCCAAGCGAGACGAGCACACCTACAGCTGATGCCGCGTGCCAGGGCCATATCGGCCAAACACTTCACAACGGGTTGTTGGACTGGCAACAACATGGCCGGAATTGTTCGTACGATGTTGATGCAGGAAGAACTTCAGGATGCTCAAAAATGTCTACATCTAACCCGCCCAGCCCCGGTGTGCCAAGACGCACTGTTCCACGGGCAAGGCCGCAGCGAGCGAAGAGGCGAGGAGGTACATATCAAGCTTCGCTTGAACCACTCGCTTCGATCTCATGCGAGCGGATAGGTTCCTTGCATTCGCCTTCTCCACGTTGAGTCTCTGAGCGATGCGAGAACGCCGCTGGCGGACTTTTTGAGCATCCTGTCGCTTCCGCTGGACCGGCCGCAGATTCAGAAACTCCACGCCGAACACCTGTCCTCGGACCCACCGAACGACAGCATGGTTAATGTGCATGCGCCAGTTATAGTTTGGGGAGAAGATCCACAGGTCGAGATTCATGTCGATCCGGACGGTGGTCTCAGATTCAGCCGCACAGCCCGTACTGGACAGATCGAGAAGTGTTGCATCAGCCTCTGCCAGTTCGTTAGCTGAAAAGAAGAGGCGGCAGTCTAATGGAATGCGAGGAGAGGTTCGCAATTCTCTTTTGTCGGTTTGATCGTCACCGCGCATGAGGTTTTCCCGCGAGATTACGACTCCCTATAAATGAATCACCTCAAGGCGGTTTCCCGCTATTTATTTTGCCTTTCTTGCGCGTCGGCTTGGCCTGCTCATTGAAGCCTATCTCACTCCTCTTCGATGAGATGAGGCTAGGTTTTACCACCTGGCTTGGGTATAATCGACCGGATTCCTTCCTCTCATCTTGTTAGGAGATTCGCATGTCTGAAAAAGACGACAAGAAGCGCGCGCTCGACTTAGCCCTGTCCCAGATTGAGAAGCAGTATGGGAAGGGCGCCATCATGAAGCTGGGGGCCGAGGAGAAAGTCGACGTGCCGGCCATTTCCACCGGCTCGCTGGGACTCGACATTGCTCTCGGGGTCGGTGGACTTCCGCGCGGGCGGGTAATTGAGATCTTCGGACCCGAGGCATCCGGCAAGACGACGTTGACGCTGCACTGTATTGCTGAGGTGCAGAAAACTGGAGGGGTTGCCGCGTTTATCGATGCCGAACATGCATTGGATTTGACCTATGCCAAGAAGCTGGGCGTGCAGGCTGATGATCTGCTGGTGTCGCAACCAGACACGGGTGAGCAGGCCTTGGAGATCGCCGAAACCTTGGTGCGAAGCGGTGCGATTGATTTGATCGTGGTCGATTCGGTCGCGGCCCTGACGCCTCGCGCAGAAATCGAAGGCGAAATGGGCGACGCCCACATGGGGCTTCAGGCCAGGCTCATGTCACAGGCCTTACGAAAGCTCACCGCGGCGATTGCGAAATCGCTGACGACGGTGATCTTCATTAACCAAATTCGCATGAAGCTGGGCGTCATGTTCGGGAATCCAGAGACCACCACCGGGGGCAACGCGCTCAAGTTTTATTCGTCCGTTCGCTTGGATATTCGCCGAATCGAATCCATCAAAGAAGGCCAGGAGGTGATGGGCAGCCGCGTTCGTGTGAAGGTAGTGAAAAACAAGATGGCACCGCCGTTTCGTCAGGCCGAGTTTGACATCATGTTCGCCGAGGGTATTTCCAAGGTTGGCGAATTGGTGGATATGGGCGTCGACAAGAAGATCATCGAAAAATCGGGCGCCTGGTATTCCTACAAGGGAGAGCGAGTCGGCCAGGGGCGTGATGCCGCCCGAGACTTTCTCAAGGCCAATGTTTCGGCGGCACATGAGGTCGAAATGAAACTCCGAGAAGTGGCTGGCGTCCCGGTTCGGAGCGAGAAGAAAGCTGAGACGAAAGCTGAGGCCAAAGAAGAGAAGCCTGCGGCCCGCAGCGAGGACAAACGGGCCCATCGGTAGCGGTACGCGAGTGGCCAAGCTTAATCAGAGCGGGCAATCCTCGGCAGATGGATGGATGCCACTCGCGATTCGGTTTCTCGCTCGTTGCGATCGTACTGTGGCGCACGTCGAACAATTTCTCCGATCCAAAGGAGCCCTACCACCGCAGATTAGGTACACAATTCGTCGATTGTCCGATCTCCGCTATCTCAACGATCAGACCTATGCTCAGCGATGGGTGGAACGGAGGCTGGTCTCTCGGCCGATGGGACCAGCGCGGATCAAGGCGGAGTTGCAGGCCAAGGGAATTGCCGAGACGGTGGCGGATCGGGTGATTGCCGACGTGTTCCACGTGGTGGGGGAAGAACGAATGGCTCGTCGAGCGCTGAACGCCAGGCAGCGCCATGGCCGCCGGTTGACACCGGCGCAATCGGTGCGTCTCCTACGTCAGCGGGGTTTCGACGAAGAGACGATTGATCGTATTGTGATGGTCGCTCACGGTAGCGATGAAGGATGAGACTCATGACGCAGAGTGCGCAGGAACTTCGGCAATCGTTTATCCGGTATTTCGAACAGCACGGTCATCAGGCGGTGCCCAGCTCGGCCTTGATTCCCCAAGCGGACCCGACGCTGCTCTTTACCAACGCCGGGATGAATCAATTCAAACGGGTCTTCCTCGGAGAAGAGCCTCGTCCCTATACACGAGCGGTGTCTGTGCAGAAGTGCCTTCGCGCCGGCGGCAAACACAACGATCTTGAAAACGTGGGATACACCAGGCGGCACCACACGTTCTTCGAGATGCTCGGCAACTTTTCGTTCGGCGATTACTTCAAAGATGATGCGATCCGATTCGGATGGGAGTTCCTGACGCAGACGGTCGGGCTGCAGAAAGATCGGATGTGGGTGACGATCTTCCGCGAGGATGACGATGCGGAGAAGCTCTGGAAGAAGGTCGGCGTCGCGCCGTCACGCATCGTTCGGTGCGGAGAAAAAGACAACTTTTGGCAAATGGCGGACACTGGGCCCTGCGGCCCCTGCTCGGAACTTCACTTCGACCAGGGCTCGTCCGTACCAGGCGACGACCGTCCGAACGGCGAGGGCGACCGGGTGATCGAGATCTGGAATCTCGTCTTCATGCAGTACAACCGTGATGCCTCTGGAGCGCTCCACCCGTTGCCGAAACCAAGCATCGACACGGGGATGGGGCTCGAGCGGTTAGTTGCCGTGGCACAGGGTGTCTCGAGCAATTACGACAGCGATCTCTTTACGCCGCTGCTTGCGGCGATCGGCGGACGGGCCGGCTCCAAGTATGGCAAGCAGGATTCCTCGGACCGTTCGATGCGCGTGATTGCGGACCATTTGCGCGCCATTACGTTTTTGATGACGGATGGCGTGCTGCCGTCGAATGAAGGACGTGGGTATGTGTTACGACGGATCCTGCGCCGCGCGGCCCGTCATGGCCGGCTGCTCGGCATTGTCGAGCCGTTTCTATACGAACTCAGCGCAACGGTCGTGGACCAGATGGCCGGCACCTATTCGGAGGTACGTGCGGCATCCGGCACGATCGCCGAAGCGACAAAAGGCGAAGAGGAGCGGTTTATCGCGACGCTCGACCAGGGTTTGCCGATTTTGAACGAGATGATCGAGCGGGCGAAGGCGGCGAGACAAACGGTTTTGGTAGGGGACGACGTCTTCAAACTCTATGACACCTACGGGTTCCCCATGGACTTGATCACCGAGGCCTGCCGGGAACAGAGCATGACGGTCGATGAACCTGGTTTTAATGCGGCAATCGAGGAGCAGCGGACTCGCGCGCGCAAGACCGGTGGATTTGAACAGGAAACGGCCAGGCCGGCTGTCGCGGAGCTGGCCAAGCGGATCGGGGCGACGACTTTCGTCGGCTATGAGCATTTGGAAAGCGACGGCGTCTTGCGGGCGATTCTGAAAGGCGAGCAACTGGTGAAGGAAGCCGTCGAAGGGGAGACGGTCGAGCTGGCGCTGGATCTCACGCCCTTCTATGCCGAAGGCGGTGGGCAGGTCGGAGATCAGGGAACCTTGACGGGTCCTGAAGGGGTGGTCGATATCAAAGAGACGACGAGGCCGGCGCCGACGGTCATCTTGCACAAGGGAACGGTTCGCAAGGGGTACGTCCGAGAAGGTGAGCGCCTGCATATGACGGTGCATGCGTCTACGCGTCTAGATGCCGCGCGCAATCATACGGCGACGCATCTCGTCCATGCGGCGCTTCGTGATTTACTGGGGCCGCATGTGAAGCAGTATGGATCGCTGGTCGGACCCAACCGTCTTCGGTTTGACTTCGCTCATTTTCGACCGTTGTCGTCCCGCGATATCGACGACATTGAATCGACGGTGAATGAAGAAATTCGCAAGAACGAGACGGTACGCACACAGGTGATGAGTATTCAGGAGGCCGTGGCGAACGGCGCCCTGGCGTTCTTTGGCGACAAATACGGTGAACAGGTACGCGTGGTGACTGTGGAGTCGTTCAGCAAAGAACTATGCGGCGGAACCCATTGCCGACAGACGGGGGACATCGGACTCTTCCGCATTGTTTCCGAAGGGGGCGTGGCGGCCGGTGTGCGCCGGATCGAAGCACAGACGGGCAGCGGTGCGTATGTCCTCATGAAGAAACTTGAAGCTGATGTTCGCGAGCTATCGGATCTGTTGAAGGCGGGGCAGTCCGAGCTGGTTGCCAAGACCCGCAAGCTGATGACACAGGTGAAGGATAAGGAGCGGGAACTGGACGAGTTGAAATTGAAAATGGCCAGCGGCGCTGCGGTCGCCTCGACTGCCAGGACAGTCGCTGGGGTGGCGGTGCACGTGCAACGGACGGATGGCTTGGATGGGAACGGTATGCGCGCGCTGGCGGATCAGCTCCGGGACAAGATGAAAAGCGGCGTCATTGCACTCGGCGCGGCGACCGGCGACGACAAGGTCTCGCTGTTGGTTGTCGTGACGAAAGACTTGATCGGGACGATCAAAGCCGGTGAGCTCGTCAAAGCTATGGCCACTGAAATTGGTGGAACCGGAGGTGGACGGCCAGAAATGGCTCAGGCCGGGGGGAAGGATCCGGCCAAGCTCGACGCCGCGTTGGAAAAGGTTTTTAGCCTGGTTGAAACGACTCTCCGGCGGTAGAATCATGCCTAGCCGAATTCTTGCGCTCGATTACGGCACCAAACGGATCGGCGTCGCGCTCAGCGACGAATTAGGCTGGACGGCACAGCCATTGGAGACGATTGAGCGTCGGACACTCGTTCGCGATCTCGCCCACATCGAACAGTTGGTGCAGGAACATGAGGTCAAGGAAGTCTTGATCGGGCTGCCGTTGCGGCTCAATGGTGAAGAAGGGCCGGCGGTGCAAGCGGTTCACGAGTTCATTGCCCATTTAGGAGAGGCTCTGTCGGTTTCGATCGTGACATGGGACGAGCGGATGACGACGAGGTCAGCGGAGGACCTCTCGATTGCCGCCGATGTCAGTCGTAGGAAGCGCAAAGGAGTGATCGATCGTGTGGCCGCCGCGATTTTGCTCCAGAGTTACCTTGAGTCTCACACTCCAGCGAGGACTCACGACGGTCAGACCTCTTCGGAAGAGATAAGAGAAGAGTGGGAGGAGTCTCTCCAAGACAGTTCAGCCTATGACGCTTCGTCTCATCCTCATCGTGGCCCTCGTGATCGTCGTACTCGCCGGATTGGCCGGGTACCAGATGATTCGATGGGCTGAGGCGCCGGTCCTGTCCGATTCGGATCGCGCTCCACAGAAAGTTGTGGTCATTCCCGAAGGCGCGACGTTTCAACAAGCTGCGACGGTGCTTGAGCGGGAGCAGCTGATCAGGAGCCGTTCCGCGTTTCTGCTGCTGGGGATCAATGCGGCCATGGCTCCCGCAGACATCCTTTCGAAGCTGGTCCTTGGCCGGGTGGTCCTTCATCCCGTCACGATTCCCGAGGGCTATACATTCAATCAAATCGCCAATGTGCTGGCTGAGCACCGGATTACGGATCGTGGGGAGTTCATCAGATTGGCCTCTGATAAGTCTTTCCTGAAGACGCTTGGGATTTCGGCTGACACAGTGGAAGGGTATCTCTATCCCGATACGTATCGATTAACTCGTCCGACAACCGCCAAAGAGGTCATGCGGGTCATGGTCGACCAGCTTGCTCAGGTGATGACCCAAGAATGGCAGGCGCGAGCCAAGGACATTCACTTGACGGTCCATGAAGTGTTGACCTTGGCGTCAGTGATCGAAAAAGAAACCGGTGCGGGAGAAGAACGCCCACACATCTCGTCCGTGTTTCATAACCGGCTGAAGAAGCGCATTCCGCTGCAGAGCGATCCGACCATCATCTACGGCTTGCCGAATTTCGATGGAAACCTTCACAAAAAAGATTTGTCCCACCCCAGTCCGTACAATACATATCGGTGGGCCGGTTTGCCGCCCGGGCCGATTGCCAATCCTGGGGCACAGTCGATCCGTGCCGCCCTGTATCCTGTGCCTTCCGCGTATCTCTATTTCGTCTCGAAGAACGACGGAACGCATCAGTTTTCCGCGACACTCGTGGAACATAACAGAGCGGTAGAAAAGTACCAGAAGCGCCCCTTCCGGCGAGGCAATCGTTCGCAGACCTTGATGTCCCCCGATGGCAGTCAGATACACCACGAAGAAGGAGTTTCGTAAACGATGTCAGGATGGAATCTCTCGGCGCTGATCGACCATACGGTCTTGAGGCCGGACGCGACGAAAGTCGAGGTGCTTCGGTTGTGCGAAGAGGCGAAGGCGAACGGGTTCACGGTGATTTTTGTTCCACCCTGCTACATTGATGAGGCGGTGGCGGCGGTGGCTGGCACCAGCATTCGCGTCGGCATCCCCATCGGCTTTCCATTAGGGGGTCATCGCACACAGACGAAAGTGGCTGAAGCGGTTGATGCAGTGGCTCACGGCGCGCAGGTTTTGGATATGGTCCTGAACGTCAGCCGACTGAAATCGGGCGATTATGACGCTGTGCGGAACGATATTGCTGAAGTCGTGAAAGCGACACCGCACGTCGAGCACAAAGTGATCCTTGAAACGTGCTATTTGACGCAGCAAGAGAAACGGGCGGCGTGCCATTTAGTGATCGAAGCCGGAGCGGATTATGTGAAGACCTCGACCGGATTTGGGGCCGCCGGCGCAACGGTCGAGGATGTTCGACTCCTGAAGGAGACTGTCGCAGGACGGGTGAAGGTGAAAGCGTCGGGTGGCATTCGCGATTGGAAGACCACGCTGGCGATGCTCGAGGCCGGAGCAGATAGAATCGGAACCAGTGCCAGTCTCAAAATCCTCGACGAGTGGCGGACGGCAATCCACAAACAAGCATAGCACCATGAAAGATAGGCGGTGGATTCCTTTGCTCTCGGGGGGGATTGTCCGGCCTAACAATAGGATATCTCCCGTCTAAGTCCTTCCTGGTCCACCTGGTGGTCCCATACGTCCCTATGTCAGCCCTGCGGTGAATTGAGTATAGTGCATCGATGATCAAACGAGTCATTCTTCTCGTCATCGATGGGTTAGGAATCGGGGCGTTACCCGATGCGGCTGACTATGGCGATGCTGAAGCGAACACCCTCATGCATCTCGCTGAGACGGTCGATGGCCTGAGTGTGCCGAATTTGGAGATGTTGGGTCTAGGGCAGATTGCTCCGATCAAGGGCGTACGGACCATGGTCCAGCCGAACGGATCTTTTGGCCGGCTGGGATTTGCTTCCCCAGGTAAAGATTCCGTCGTTGGATACTGGGAAGTCAGTGGGGTGATTCAAAAAGAAGCCGCAAAGGTCTGCAGCTCTGGCGTCCCCACCAAGATCGTCGATGTCGTGGAACAGCTCTTAGGCAGAAAGTCGATTGGCCGAGGTCTCTCGCCCATGGGGGTGGTGCTCCGCCGACATAGTATGGAACACATGGCGACCGGAGCGCCTATTCTGTGGACGGACGGAGGCAATACGTGTTTTGTCGCCATGCATGAATCACTCATGGCACCGGTGGAATTCCAACAGCGCTGTCGCGAGATTCGGAAAGCGGTGAAGGATGCGGGGATGCTCATTCGTGTCGTCGGGCAGCCGGTCATCGGTGGGCATGATGTGCTTCGGCCTCAAGTCGGGCGAAAGGACTATGTGAGTGAACCGCCGGGTGTGACGATGTTGGATGTCTTGAGCCGATCCGGCCAGATTGCGATGGGGGTCGGAAAGATCTATGATCTCTTCAGTGGGCGCGGGTTTACCAAGGCCCTCCCGGTAGCATCGGCGATGGTGGCGGTGGATGAAGTGATCGGCATGTTGAATAAGATGCCTCGCGGTCTCATCTGTGCCAGTCTGGATCTGCTGTCGGAAGATGCTGGACCGTCGGCCACTGCCCTGCAAGAATGTGATCGCCGCCTGCCGGATTTGTTCGAGAAGTTGCGCCTCGGCGATATGGTGATCGTAACGGGTGATCATGGACGAGATTTCTCATTACCGGGACGGACCTCTACTCGAGAGTATGTGCCGGTCTTCGTGACCGGCCCCAAGTTGGCCCAAGGCGTCGATTTGGGAAGTCGATCAACTGCCGCCGATGTGGGGCAGACCATTGTGGAGGCACTTCAAGCCGAACGATTGCCGGTTGGTGAGAGTTTCTTGGATGCGCTCAGACTAGGGTAATAGCAAAAGGGTGAGGAGAGGGGACGAGCGAGCGATGCCGTATGAACAGAAATTAACACAGCTGGGTCTTGAATTGCCGGCTCCTCCAAAGCCCGTTGCTAACTATGTGCCGGTAGTCAGGGTCGGGGATCTCTTGTTTCTCTCTGGGGTGTTGCCGTCACGCGATGGGCAGCTCATTATGACCGGCAAGCTTGGGCAGAATCTGTCTATCGATCAGGGGGTGGAAGCCGCGCGAGTGGCCGTGTTGAATGGATTGAGTATCATTCGACAGGAAGCCGGTTCTCTTGATCAAGTGAAACGGATCGTCAAAATGGTCGGCCACATTGCGTCTGCCCCTGGGTTTACGGATCAGCCTCAAGTGCTGAATGGTGCCTCGGATCTGCTCGTCTCGCTGTTCGGTGATGCTGGTCGACACGCGCGTGTCGCCGTCGGTGCCGCAGAACTTCCCCGCCAGGCTCCTGTGGAAATTGAATTGATTGTCCAAGTTCTCTCCTAGTCCACCTTGACTCTTCAAAAAATCGCTTGTTAAAGTCGGTGATGGCTTTGATGTGGTTCCCATTGTGTCTTCTTCCTTCCTGGCAGGCCATCCATGCATAGAATTGTCATCGCGGTACTCTTTCTCTCGTGTGTCATCCCTGTTGGGGGGGCGATCTCTCTCGCGCATGCCGGGAAGACGGGTATTGAGCTGTCCACTCGGTCTGTGACGCCTGGCGCGACGTTGGTGCTGAGCGGAAAAGGATTTGGCACGTTCAAGTCGACCCAATTCAATAGGGTGACTATGAATGGGGTGTTGGCGTTGGTTCAGCGATGGGACCGGGAGGTGATCGAGATCAAGGTTCCCTTCAAGGCGACCAGCGGGTTTGTCGAGGTGCTAATCGGAAAGAAAAAACTGCTCGCCGGATTTGTGAATCTTGCGATGCCACAGATTGAGACCCTCACGCCGACGGAGGCGGAACGGGGAACTACTCTTCAGATCATTGGCCATCATTTTGGGTTCTCGGCTGGTGCGCGCGATCCGAATACCATGTTCGGTGTCAATGATGTGCTGGTTGGCGGGGTGGTGGTGCGTCCCAAGCGGTGGAGAGACGACAAGATCGAGCTTGACATTCCGACGAACGCGGTGAACGGGGATGTCGTGGTCCGACTGGCTTCTTCTGATCCGCTCCCGGACGGATCATGTTGTGCTCCGGTTGAGTATGCCGTGAGCAATGCCGTTCCGCTGACCCTGATTCCGTCCATTCGAGTGGACCCGGTCAGTGGACCAGTTGGTACGAAAGTGGTCTTGTTCGGCCAGGGGTTTGGGAATACCAAAGAGCTGATGGATGATGCGGTCCTGATCGGGGGACGGCCGGTAATCATCGATCAATGGAAAGACGACATCATTGTCTTCCATGTCCCGCTCGATGCAGAGTCGGGTCCGCTTGTGCTGAAATATCAAGGACGGGAACGGGTGCTCGCACCGTTTACGGTTCACGTTCCTCGCGTCATATCCATGAGTCCTGCCAGCGCGCCCATTGGGACTTTGTTGCGTATTAACGGTGAGCACTTTGGGTTTTACTCAGAGAGTGGGTCGACGCCTTACAACTTCATGGATTTCAATACTGGTGAGAATCGCGTCGAAATCGGCGGGGTGCCGGCGGTAATCTATCGCTGGAACGACGACCGAATCGATGTGTGGGTACCGTTCAGCGCGAAAACCGGCAAGGTCATTATTTACCGGAGTGCCAACACGCCGAACGTAGGCGGACTTTGTTGTGCCGAGCGAGGGTCTCTTACCATCGAGGCCGGGGACTTCACGCTCGTGACGCCGGTCATCGAATCATATGCCCCTCAGGCCGCTGGGTTGGATGCCACGGTGACCATTAAAGGCCGGGGGTTCGGAACGTTTCTCAAGACTGCTGAACATGCTGATTTGGGATTGAACCAGAAAGCCTACAAGCGGCGAGCTGATGTTGAAATCAACGAACCAGGCGAAAGTCAAAATGTCATCTCCAATGTGTCGCGGACGGAAGTGTTGTTTAATGGCGCAGCCGCCCTGGTTCAATCATGGACCGATGAGGAGATCATCGTGAAGGTCCCGCACCGTAACCTCTACGGGATCGGGAAGAAGGGTGAGTTTTTTGATAATCTGGCGACCGGTCCGTTGGTCGTGCGTCGGGGATCATGGGACCTGCTTCTTGATGGAACGTGTTGTTCGCCGAAGAAGTGGATCACGCTTGAAGCCGGACCGTTCACCATCGAAGCAACAGGACTTCCTGACACAGGTTACTGGAATAACAACAGGCCTGACGCGAGTACCAATCAATAATGCTGGTGTGGTTCCCTCTCGGTCGCGCTCATCGTCGAAACAGTATCGCGACACTGTTTCTCCTGCTTGGTATGATTGTTCTGCTTCCTCAATCAGCTGGGAGCACAGACACCAATAATTTTGTCACCATCCAGGGGAGTCACACACAATCAACCTTGATGAGTATTCAGTTCCGTACATACCAGAATGGGTGGGTGGTAGGAACTGGAGGCACTATCCTGAAGACCACCGATGGCGGGAAGAAATGGAAGCGGGTGGTGAGTGGAACGTCTACCTTGCTAACGTCCGTATTCTTTGCCGACTCCTCGAGAGGATGGGTGACGGGGGCTGGAGGATTTCTGAGTCGCACGACGAATGGGGGAGAGTCCTGGCTTCTACAACCCCTGGATACTCAGCAGGCACTGTACGGAGTCTACTTCACGTCCCCAGCTGTCGGATGGGTGGTCGGGGGAGCTGGCACGATCCTTCATACTACGGACGGCGGCCTACATTGGGCGGAACAGGCGAGCGGCACGACGGCGGCGCTCTATGCGGCGCACTTCCTCAATGACCAGCAAGGCACGATCGTCGGAGCGTTGGGTACTGTCCTTTCGACGGACGATGGGGGCACTACCTGGACTTCGCAAGAAACGCAGCATGCGGTGACCTTGTTCGATGTCTTTTTTATCGATCCCATGACCGGCTGGGCGGTCGGTAATGCGGGGGCTCTATTTCGGACGACGGACCGTGGAGCCAAATGGGTTGATCTGACCTTACCCTGCGGAACGACCTGTACGCGACTCACGGATTTGCTGAAGGTGCGTTTCACCAGCCCGCAAGAAGGTTGGATTGTCGGCGAGCGAGGGATGCTCTATCGGACGACCGACGCAGGTCTCACCTGGAGCGAGGGGAAATCGATCGCCTCGTCCTCGCTCTTCGGCCTCAGCTTTCCAGACGCCATGTATGGGTGGGCGAGCGGCGAAAACGGGACCATCGTCCATCTCCAGCCAGGCAGGTAGGTTTCTCTCCACGCATCTCATTTCTCTTCGCACCGGACGTCACCCGAGGATGTTTCCTTTGCTGCAAAAGAGGCACTTCTTATTGAGGACTGACTCTGCCATCAGCCAGACAGAGAGGGGGAAGTGTTGGAGCGACAAAGAAGCCAGAAATGTGGTCATCATATGAATGGAATGGAGAACTGATGGAGCTAAGCCAGGTAGCATTTTGTGTCGCTTCAACAGGGACTGCCATGCCGCCTTGTTGGATCAGCTCAAATCTTGGTATCGTGCGGACGTCGATAGCCCTGAACTATGTCAGCCTTGTAGGGACAATGGATGGATATGATGGCTATGCCGAGGCTCTCAAACAAAACTCACCTAGCTCTTTCGCATGGTTCGTTGGTGGTTTTAATAATGCTGTTATTGGGGGCCTGCGAGAAGAAAGTTGAGTCTGAAGCGGTGCGCCCAGTGCGCAGCCTGGTTGTCCAAGCGCATCTGTCCGGCGAGCCTATCGCGTTGACGGGACAACTCCATGCACGGGACGAAACCAAATTGGCCTTCCGGTTGTCCGGCAAACTCATTGAAAGGTCGGTGACCGTAGGCGATACGGTCAAGGCTGGTCAGATCGTCGCTCGGCTGGATGCCGCAACGGAACGACACGCCAGGAATGCCGCACGAGCCGATTATACCGCGGCCCTGGCTGTGCTGGATCAAACCGCAGCAGCGGAACGCCGTTTTGGCACCCTGCTCAAAGAAAGCGCGGTGTCGAAAGCAGAGTATGAAGAGACGGTGCGGCATCTGAAGACCGCCCATGCGCAAGTCGACGCGACGCGCGCAAAATTAGATACCGCAGAGATTCAGCTCGGCTATGCCGAGCTCAAGGCAGATGCCGATGGAGTGATTACCGTCAAAGGCGCGGAGCCCGGCGAGGTGATTCAAGCGGGGCAAATGATTTTTTCGTTGGCGCATCAGAAAGGTCGAGATGCCGTGTTCGATATGCCGGCACAAATCATTCGTGCGGGGATGTCGGCTCAGCAAGCGGTCGATGTGTGGCTGGCCGACAATCCCGACATCAAGACCATTGGTCATGTCCGCGAAATAGCCCCTCAGGCCGACGCCTCGACAAGAACGTACCAAGTGAAGGTCAGCCTCGATTCGCTTCCGTCTGGGATGTTTTTGGGGTCAACCGTCGTGGGGAGGTTGAGGCTTCAGATGGCCACGCTGATTGAAGTCCCATTCTCCGCACTCATGATGTCGGCCACACAACCAGCGGTGTGGGTCATCGATCCGCAGACGGCTGTAGTTCATAAACGCGAGGTTGTAGTCGCCCGTTACAATCAGCAAGCGGTCGTTGTCGCGTCTGGATTACTGTCTGGCGACAGAATTGTCACCGCAGGGGCACAATCGCTCCATGACGGGCAAAAGGTCGCGTTGCTGGAGGGTGAGAGTGGCGGACGTTAATCTTTCCGAATGGGCCATTCGGCACAAGTCACTGACGATCTATTTCATGGCGGTGCTCGTGGTTGCGGGCACCTATGCGTACATGCATTTGGGGAGTAATGAGGATCCGCCGTTCACGATCAGGGTCATGGTTGTGCAGATGCTCTGGCCGGGAGCCACGCAAGATGAGACGATGCGGCAGGTGACCGATCGAATCGAAAAGAAGCTGCAAGAGATCCCCTATCTTGATTACCTCAAAAGTTATACGACGGCTGGAAAATCGACGATCTTCGTCACGTTGCTGGATAGCTCGCCCAAACAGGACATCCCTGACATTTGGTATCAGGTACGCAAGAAAGTCGGTGATATCGGGCAGACCCTTCCGCAAGGAACCATCGGGCCATTCTTCAACGATGAGTTCGGGGACACGTTCGGGGTCATTTACGGCTTCACCGCCGACGGATTTACGCACCGCGAATTGCGGGATTATGTCGAGAAGACGCGCTCGCGGTTGTTGGAGGTCCCCGATGTGTCCAAAGTCGAAGCCATCGGGACGCAGGATGAACGGCTCTACATCGAGTTCTCCACCCAGCGCCTTGCCGAGCTGAAACTTGATCGTATGGCTCTGATAAGAGAACTCCAGGCGCAGAACGCCGTGAATCCCTCAGGGGGCATTCAAACACAAGACGAACGAGTCTTGGTGCAGGTGTCCGGAAAACTCCTGTCCGAACAGGATTTCCTGAACATCAATTTTGCCGTTGGAAACCGGATGCTACGGTTGAGCGATATCGCGACCGTTTCCCGAGGGTACGTCGATCCCCCGCAACCCATGTTTCGCGTGAATGGAAAAAACGCGATCGGGTTGGCCATATCGATGCGATCATCCGGAGATATTCTCGCCCTCGACCAGAATCTTAAGGAGGCGATGCAGCGCATCACCGCGACTTTACCCATGGGCATCGACCCGTATCTGGTCGCCGATCAGCCCAAGGTCGTTCACCACGCCGTGCACGAGTTCATGAAGGCGCTATGGGAAGCAATCGCCATCGTGCTCGGGATCAGTTTTTTTAGTCTTGGCGTTCGGGCGGGCCTGGTTGTAGCGTTGTCAATCCCTCTGGTGCTGGCAATCGTCTTCGTGATGATGGACGTACTCGGCATCGATCTCCAGCGCATCTCGCTTGGCGCCCTGATTATTGCGCTGGGCTTGCTCGTTGATGACGCGATGATCACCATCGAAAGCATGCTCACCAAACTGGAACATGGCTGGGATACGGTGCGTTCGGCGACATTCGCGTACACGACCACGGCGTTTCCGATGTTAACCGGGACGCTGGTGACGATGATCGGTTTTGTGCCCGTCGGGTTCGCCAAGAGCGGAGCTGGAGAATATACCTTCTCGCTCTTTGCCGTCGTCGCGGTCGCCCTGATGGCCTCCTGGTTTGTGGCGGTGCTGTTTTCGCCCTTAATTGGAACGATGGTGCTGTCAGCGAAACTTGAACACACGCATACAGAGAAAGGGCGTTTCTCTGAGGGGTTCCATCGCCTTCTTCTCTACAGTATGCGCCATTCAAAGGGAACGATTGCGGTGACGGGTGGTCTATTTTGTCTTGCGCTGGCCTTGCTGCCGTTGGTGCCTAACCAGTTTTTCCCTTCCTCCGACCGTCCCGAATTGATCGTTGACTTGCGTCTAAGGCAGGATGCATCAATTTATGCGACCGACAAAGTTTCGCAAAGGCTTGATGAGCTTCTTCGCGATCACAAGGATATCGATCATTGGAGCTCGTACGTCGGACGCGGCGCCGTTCGGTTCTATTTACCGCTTGACGTTCAACTGGACAACGAGTTTTTCACCGAAACCGTGGTGGTCACCCATGATCTTGAGGCGCGCGAACGCGTACGGACCTATCTGGAAAACGCGCTGCAGCAGCACTTCCCCGAAGTCATCGGGCGCATTTATCCGCTCGAATTGGGGCCTCCCGTCGGATGGCCGATTCAGTATCGTGTCAGCGGAGAAGGAGTGGCCAAGATTCGCGATATCGCCGACCACGTCGCGGGGATTCTGGCGGCCAATCCTAGTGTGGAGAACATCAATTTTAACTGGATGGAACCGATCCAGAAATTCAAGATCCAAGTACATCAGGATGAGGCGAGGCTCTTGGGACTGACCTCATCGGATGTGGCGCAGGCGATCAACATCGTGGTGTCCGGTGAAACAGCCACGCAAATCCGCGATGATATTTACCTGATCAACGTCGTGGCCAGGGCCCACGAAACGGAACGGATGTCATTGGACAGAATGCGGGCACTGGACATTCCGCTACCTAACGGGAAAACAGTGCCGCTGACGGAACTGGCGAGCGTCCATTACGAGCAGGATACTCCCCTGATCTGGCGCAGAGGCAGAGTGCCGACCCTCACGGTGCACGCGGATGTTAAGCATGGCGTCATGCCGGCGACGGCGATCGAACAGTTGCAGGCGCCGATGTCGTCACTGCGGCAGGAGCTTCCTCCGAGGTATGACGTTGCCGTGGGTGGAATCGTTGAGGAGAGCACGAAATCTCAGGCATCGGTCGCTGCGGTGTTTCCGGTTACGCTCATTCTGATGGTCACGGTGCTCATGATTCAAATGCAGAATTTCAGTCGTCTTGTTCTTGTGCTCAGTGTCGCGCCGCTGGGCCTCATCGGTGTCGTCCTGGCGCTGCTTGCTGTGCAGAAGCCCATGGGGTTCGTCGCGTTGCTGGGAGTCATTGCGCTCGTCGGGATGATCGTGCGCAACTCGGTCATACTTGTGCATCAGATTCAGGTCGAGAAAGAAGCCGGTCGCTCGGATTGGATGGCTGTTGTTGAAGCCTCGCTGGTGCGTTTCCGCCCGATCATGTTAACCGCCGTGGCCGCTATTCTGGGCATGGTGCCCATTGCCCCAACTGTCTTCTGGGGCCCCATGGCTGCCGCGATCATGGGCGGGCTGGCCGTGGCAACCATGCTCACGTTGATCTTTCTGCCGTCGCTGTATGTCATGTGGTTTCGGATCCGCGAAGAGGCGTCAAAACCTGCAGAGGTCGCTGTGCCATAGCACACTGTGAATTGAAGGTTGAGGAGCGCCACTGCCGGTCTGGATGAAGACTCCTGTCAGTATTGGGGTAATAAACTAAGTACGATAATTGGTTGTGCGCAAAGGAACTGTGCCAGGTGCACAAGGGGCGTTCATTTCGTGGGTGTCGCAACGCTCTTGGAGCATACGACTGTCAATCGAGGCTATTTCACCGGCGCCAATTTTACCGTGAAAACACCGACTCCTCTGGTAATAGTCACTTGCCCAGCTCGGCTCAATCGGCCTACCTCCTGAAAGAGGTCGTTCCAGGTGAGATCGGGATATCGAGCTACGAGGAGGTCAAAGTCACATTCTGGAGATTCTTTGAGCACGGCTAGGATGCGATCAGTAATTGGTCGATTGGTAGACATCGGCGATTCCTTTTGCGCGATAGCGGCGTCTGGTGAAGTACGGAGCGTTACTCGGCGTTGGAACTCGGAGACTGAGAATCGATCGCGCCAAGAATAGGCCACATACGCGAGCGATGAGACAGTCGGCGTGATGAAACGTCGTAGAGCTATGCTACGTGCTTCGGAACTGGTCCGTCAAGCCTGGGTCTGGATCAGGTGGGCGGCCAAGAAGAAGACAAACATTTTTGTCGGAATGTCCAGGGTATCCGGCAAGTCGATCAACATCTCTCGAACAGCCATGATTGCAGCACGATCTTCAATGACACCGATGACCGCGGACTCACTCTCAAGTGAGTAGCATCGACGGAACCAGCTCTTTTGTCGCAGGAGCGTGCCTTTAAATGGTTCTACAAAATGCACTCGGCCACGAGCGAAGATACGACGCGCAAAGAGGATGTCGGCAACCGCCATCGTCTTCTGGCCACTCACGAACGTAAACCGCACGTCATTGACCCAACCGCGATCGAGGTACTCAAACTGAACCTCGTACCGATGGCCGCCACAATGGATCGCGACAGTACTGGCTGATGAGTGTGACTCGTGCCACCGAAGGCGCGCATTCCTTGCCTGTGCCATAGTGGGCCAGATCACTTCTCCCACACGTTGACCTGTGGCGGTGTTGACAGCGTACTCGAAGCCTGCGAGTGCGGATATTTGATGTGCATACAGTGGCGTACGCTGGACGGTCTGCTCCGCTTCATGGACAACAGGGTCCATCCACACCCTCCAATAGATGTAAGCGAGTTCTGGTGCTCGTACTTTATCCAACGCAGATGGCGTGGCAAAAGACTTTACGATTTTGAGCAGCTGAGGGGGAGAAGGGGAGGGCACTCATCTCGAAGGTGCACGTTATGGATCTTGGCTCACGTCAGCTCTTCAATCGCTGTAATTCAAGGTGGAGAGTCTCCGCCCCATCTGCAATCCAGATATGCCCGTCCTGGATTGTCCATTGTAACTGCATGGCGGGTTTTGCCATCTCAGCTAGGGCACGAATACTCTCCATTTGGAGCAGCGCCACGGAGAGGTTTCTCAACCGGTCGAGCGACGGGCCTTGGTTCGCCCACCAGACTTCGGCATTGCGGGCTCCATAGGTATAGACGATGACCTGTTTGGATCGGCCACAGGCCTGACGCAGGGTCTTCTCGTCGGGCTGGCCGATCTCGATCCAGCAGTCGATGCCCCCGGTCAAATCACGTTGCCACAGCGCCGGCTCAGCTTCGGTGCCTACCCCACGGCCGAATGACAAGGCTTCATCTGCGTGGAGCGCGAAAGCGAGCACTCGTACCATCATGCGTTCTTCAGTTTCAGACGGATGACGTGCGAGCGTGAGCGCATGGTCCTGGAAGTACTGACGATCCATATCAGCGATCTCCAGGTAGGCCTTGTAGATGGTTGCGTTCGAAGCCATCGTGCCAGGGTGGGCGCTAGGGGAGTTCCGCCACAAACATCTGTTCAACTCGCTTGCGGGCCCACGGTGTCTTGCGCAGGAACGTCAGGCTCGACTTGATCGTCGGGTGATGGCGAAAACAGCGGACGGGCACGCGGGCACCCAATGTTGCCCATCCGTGTCGTGCGACTAATGTCGTGACAATGGTTTCTAAGGTGATCCCGTGCAAGGGATCGCGAGGATGGGTTATGGCATGCGGCTGGTTCATATGTGAATTGGACCTGAGCGGGTGCAGAGTACCGATTGCGGCTGAATTCCACAAGTGGGCTCCGTGGGCGCGGTTGGAGCGGAATCGATGATCAACACGAGAGCCAATGGGAGGCAGGAGAGCATCCAAAAACGCGTGAGTGATCGGTTCACACATCACAGGTCCGCACCTTTGTCTTTGTGCAGTCGGTCCTGCCCCCTGAGTCCTTCGGATCGGCTTCGATCAGGCTGTGGTGTTGCGTTTAAGCAGATTGGCAAGATGGGAAAATGGGGTGAAGGGGTGGTCCGGCTCACCGCTCGATCGAGATACGTTCGACTCGCTAGCGACCTGATCGCGCTGATGCTCATTGTCGTGACAGTAGAGGCAGAGCAACTCCCAGTTGCTGCCGTCAGGAGGATTGTTGTGATGGTTGTGGTCCTTGTGGTGGACTGTGAGTTGGTTCAGCTTCTTCCCGTCGAACTCGCGCCCACAGTGGGCACAGACCCAGGGGAATAATTTCAGCGCCCGTGCCCGGTAGCTCTGCTCTTGGCTCTTCCGCATCATGCGATGCCTCCGAGAGAAGGATGACTCGGTGCAGAAATATTCTACAGCAAGTCTACCAGACCCCGCCACTTTGCCATGAAACGTTTCCTGATACCAATTCTTCACCTCTCACAGCGTTCAAGGCATAGCAGACACCGCGAAATGGTTTACGCATTGCCGCTTGAACTTCACTCAATCCATATTCCTATCCGGTTCATACTCTTCGCGTACGTGCTCGTCGTGTGCAAAATCCATCCGATGACTAGTGTAGTGCTGCATAAGTTCCTTGACATACCATGATCCATGGCTATCACCTCTCACGAAGGAGGTGATGACTATGCGACGAGCTCCGCAGCTTCAGGTGACCGATGATGAACGCACACAATTACGCCAATGGGCCCGGGGCCGGCGCACCCCCGTCCGCCTGGCGCTGCGCGCAACGATGATCCTGCTGGCCGCCGAGGGGCATGAAAACCGGCACATCGCCGCAGCGGTGGGAACGAGTCGGCAGACGGTGGGACTCTGGCGACAGCGCTTTGCCACACACAGGCTGGTCGGGCTTGAACATGACGCCCCGCGAGGTGGACGCCCGCCCCGGCGTCGGCAGGCGCTGGAGGCGCAGATTCTTCACGCCACCACCCAAACCCGGCCCCCCGCCGCGACGCACTGGTCCACGCGAACGTTGGCCCGGCATCTGGGGACCAATCCTACGCTGGTGCAACGCGTGTGGCAGGCACATGGCCTCAAACCCCATCTGGTCCGCCCCTTCAAGCTCAGCCGGGATCCCCACTTTCAGGAGAAAGTGGCGGATGTGGTGGGCTTGTATCTGAACCCGCCGGAGCACGCCCTCGTCCTGAGCGTGGATGAGAAAAGCCAGATCCAGGCCCTGGACCGCACCCAGCCCGGCCTCCCGATGAAAAAGGGCCGCTGGGGCACAATGACGCACGACTACAAACGCCACGGCACGACGACGCTCTTCGCGGCACTGAGCATGCTCGATGGAACGGTCATCGGCGACTGCATGCCGCGCCATCGCCACCAAGAGTTTCTCCGGTTCCTCAAGAAGATCGATGCGGAGACGCCCCCCGCCCTCGATCTGCATCTGATCCTGGACAATTACGCGCCGCACAAGCACCCCACCGTGCGCCGGTGGGTACGGCGGCATCCACGCGTCCATCTGCACTTCATCCCGACGTCGAGTTCGTGGCTCAACACGGTCGAACGCTGGTTCCGCGACCTGACGGAGCGGCGCATTCGCCGTGGTGTCTTCCACAGCGTCCCGGAGCTCATTCAGGCGATTGAGGCATACCTCCGCCACTATAATGTGGCCCCGAAACCGTTTGTGTGGACAAAATCCGCTCAGGACATCCTGGCGAAAGTGCACCGAGCCAGGGGCGCCTTGGATAAGACAAGAACAGCATGAAACACTACACTAGCGTATCCGGACTGCCGTTCCAGAGGCACCACAGAGATATTCAGACGAACCTCTTCCTGGCATGGTAACCGTTTCTTTCTCTGGAGGAATGGCGGCGCTGAAGATCAAGACAGAACCGTGAGGATCGATGTGCCCATTCATCTTCGTACCGGTCAGGGTGTAGGACCGATCAACTGCGTGGAAGGTGCCTTCTTGGCTGAAACTTCCATTCGGTTTCACGGTATAGGTGAGTTCAGCAGTCTCTTCGAATGACGTGGAGGTTGGGCCGGGAAGAACTAGCGCATGGTACATTGCCGCGTTTTGATTTAAAGGCTAGGCGCTTTAATGATTGCCGCCATTTGGCGGAGTCCGTAGCATCGAAGCCCCCAAATTCGTGAAAAGGTGTAACTTGAAGATGGGCTTAATATTTATTGAGGAATAATATATTGGGCAGTTTGAAGGTCTAATTGCAAGGATCCTAATCTAGTCGCATTGCTTGAACTGGGACTGTTGACAACGCCGTGCCATTTCCTGCGCCTGTTCGATCTGCTCGGTTGTCATGTGTGAAGTCAGATAGTCTCGACGTTTCACGGCTGCTTTCCCCTCATCGCCTTTTGACATGGCACCAGCGATGTGGTACCACATGAGCGCGCGAACCACGTCTTTCCGGACACCCCGTCCCCTCTCGTACATCAGGCCCAGATTGCTCTGCGGACCAGCGTAGCCCTGCGCCGCCGCCTTACGAAACCACGCCAGTGCTGTCGGGTTATCCTGTCGGACGCCCCGTCCTTTTTCATGCATCAAGCCTAGATAGAACTGAGCTGATGCCACGCCTTGCTCAGCCAGGGGACTGAAGAGGCGAGCTGCCTGCGTATACTCGCCACGCTCATACGCAAATTCCGCCTCTTCGAGAGAATTTGCGGCCACAACGGGCTGTGGACTTACGCTTGCTGCATAGGTCAGAGCCAAGAGTAGTGCACAGAAAACACGCCGCATCGAGCACCAACCTTTCAACAAAATCGTTACACCATGAAGCCCTGGAATCTTCTTTCAGCAAGATCTCATTCGTAGCTTGAACCACTCATATGAAAACCGAATGAACCCAACGAACAAGTTCCACGCCAACGGCAAGTGTACTGCAAAGGCGGAGGCCAATCCATCACTCCTGAGTCGATAGGGGAGGCGAGAAAGGCATCGGATTGTCACGCGGCAAGCCCGCCTGAAAATTCAGAATGTCCCCAGTGTCTTCTTCTTGCTAGGAAATGGTTTCTCAGAAAAGACTCCCGATCCTTGTACTTCAAACCCCGGCCAACTCATCCAAACTCATTTCCCCGTTCCTATTCGTAGATGGGTTCTCCGCGTGTGAGCCAGATACCCCATGATTTGGAGTAGGCGTGTATCTGTTCTGTTTCGACGCCATCTATGGTTACGACAGGGTGCCTTGTGTTGACCCATTGGAAGATGCCGCCGTAGACATTGACGACATGGGTGTATCCTTGCTGGAGCAGTCGTTCTGCAATACGCTCGCTGCGGTACCCCACTGAACAATAGACTGCCACTGGTGCCTGTGTGTCAATTCCAACCAGCCGAGCCAAATCAAAATCGTCGTAGCCCACCCAAGTCGCTCCTGCAATATGACTCACTTCAAATTCCCGGTACGCACGGGCATCGAGTACACGATACTGCCCCGATTCGACCTGGTCGACCGACACTTCCGGTACGCTGTGCGACAACAGGGTGGACAGCAGCAGGTCATAGGCCGTGTTGCTCACATGGGTCGGCGCGTGGCGGTGACGTTCCCACAAAAAGAAGTGCACTCCCAGCACGACCATTCCAAGAATTATGAGATAGCGCATCGGCAGCCACCGCTGGAATAGGATCGAGGTTTCTGCCACGGGGGCATGGTTCAGTCAAATGTCGAGGATGAACTGCAGCGGCGTCAGTGTTCAAGAGCCTTTCGGGCGTCCCCGAGGGCGCAAGGTTGACTCCATGCCAAACCGTTTCGCCATGCGGCGCACCCAGCCTTCTTCACCAAATGGACGGCCACGCTGCACACTGATCCGGAGCCTGTCCAAATCCTCGCCGGTTTCAGGACGATTCACCCGCGCGACCCAATTTCGTGGCAGGTCCACCGGCCAGTCACTTAGCCAGGTCGTGATTTTTGGATCGCCTTGGGCTCGTCGCCACAAACTAGACCATCGCCAATTTTCAGCCTGTCTGACCAGTTTGGCCCGCAGCGCATTACGCTCCACGTAGCGGGCGACTGTCAGGAAATGCGCATCGGTTTGGACTGGAAATGACCTGAAGCGGCCTTGATAGACCGGACCAGTGCCGGCGGTGTTATGGTGCGAATGCCAGCGTTGGGTGTGGGTGACGGTGATCCAGCGGAGCACTTCGGAGAGTTCTCCGTCCTGCCGAGGCCAGAGCAGGAGATGCCAGTGAGTCGGCATCAGGCAATAGGCGGCGATGCGAATGCGAGAATTGGCCTGGGCTTCGGCCAGGACCTGTTCAAACGCGGCATAGTCGGCGGGTTCCTCGAACAGGGGGAGGCGTCCCACTCGACGATTCAGGACATGGTAGGCGAGGGCGCCAGCAACGAGTCGGGGGCGACGAGGCATAGGGAATCTTCTAG
>SWDO01000001.1:204860-206185 GCA_005116895.1 Nitrospira sp.
GTCGCGCCGCGGTCGTCGTGCCTGACAACGTCCTCTTCGAAGGTGGGGCGGGAGAAACCGTTCGGCGCAAGCTCCTGCACGAGTGCGATGTGCACACGCTCCTGCGTTTGCCGACAGGGCTCTTCTATGCACAGGGCGTGAAAGCCAACGTGCTCTTCTTCGACAAGAAGCCCGCGAGCGAGACGCCCTGGACCAAAAAGCTTTGGATCTAAGACCTCCGCACCAACCAACACTTCACTCTCAAGACCGATCCGCTCAAGCGCGAAGACCTCGATGAGTTCGTAAGTTGTTACAACCCTACGAACAGGCACACTCGCAAAGCGACGTGGTCAGAGAAAAAACCCGACGGCCGTTGGCGCGCTTATGACTACGACGAACTCAACGCCCGCGACAAAGCCAGCCTCGACATCTTCTGGCTCAAAGACGACTCCCTAGAAGACTCCGCCAATCTTCCCAACCCTGACATCATCGCCCAGGAAATCGTCGATGATCTCGAATCCGCCATCGAGCAGTTCCGCTTGATTGCGGGTGATCTCGGTGGTGCAAGGTCGAATACGTCGGGGTAACAGCATACGCAATGCATATCGCTCTGATACTGCCGTGCTGGACGAGAATCAGTTCGAGCCAGCATCTCAGCGGCGGGTGCTGAAGCGTCCTCTGTCACGGGGCTCTTTAGCGTCATGATGGAGAGGACTGTACAGATTCACGGGAAGCACTAGTGCAACGCCTTGCCTTGGTCGTTAGATCAGCCGAGGTAGGTTCCCTGTATTCAACTTCACCACTGACCCGACTACATAGTTGCCGACGACTTGGATCAATCGTTGGAAACAATCCCTGTGATCAGCCTTGCTGCCACTCGGTCCTTGCGGGCTCGGAATCCGAGCCCGAACGGTACGAGCTTATCGAGTGGCGACAGTCTGGGATTCTCGAACTGCCAGACTCTTTCGACGATTATTGGAAATGGTGCGGTCGATAATCGCACCACAGTTCATGCATTTCCATGCATAGAACACGAGAAAGAAATCCGAAAACCGCTCCAACATCATCATCCCTTTGCACTTCGGACATTCCATTGATCCCTCCCAAGGTGGCGACGTTTACAGCTGAACGCAAGCTTAAGCAAAAACCACACCAGTTTGACATACTTAAGTATGTCAACGAGTTAGTACTTACGTAGTTGACAAGGATAGACTATTTTCAAAACATTGACGGTGCTCAAGAGATCAACTTGTCAATCTTTTGTCACCTTGTACGCGTAAGAAGAGGGTCGGGAGTCTTTGTTGAAGAGTTGTTTTGGAATAAGCGAGTGGTAGCAAAAAAAGAGT
>SWDO01000001.1:206195-244787 GCA_005116895.1 Nitrospira sp.
CCCTTTAAATAACCCCGTGTGTGGATCTAGCGGTTTGGTGCGGGGGTGTTCTGGCCAGCAGTACATGCCAGGTGTGAGGGGATCTCAAGCTGGCCGGCTGAGCGGAAGCCCCAGGCGGTAGCAAGGGCTTGGCAAGTTAGGTGCCGAACGGTCTGCTCGTTACGTTCGACGCAGTGCGGGTAATGAGCGCCGCCCCGCAGGACGCTTGCTCCGCGTTCCACTGAAAGGCCTCGCACATCGACCGTAATGTTGAAGCGTGTGCCACAGCTCGCTTGGATCAATGCCCCCTCCTTTAGTTCTTCCCGCTCCAGGATGAGCACAAATGCGGCATTTACCTCTGCAGCAGCCACAAGCGCCACCTGGCGATCCGATGAGGGATAGGGAATCTGAGGGGGCATGAGGATGTTGGAATAGTGATGAGACCGGAGCCATTCGTTAGCTACACGGGCCAGGAGCGGATCTCCCCAGATCAGGATGCGCTGCTGCGGGTTAGGCAACAGCGTATGGGAGCCGTTGGTGATGGGAAAGTGGACGGCGGAGGGAGATAGTGTAGGGGAGCATCCATTCAGAATGAGCAGGGTGGAGAGCAAGTATGAGAGCGTGATGGCGGAGCTGATGCGATATCGTCGTCCCACAGTCTCGGATTATAACAAACAAGAAGGGTGCGGCAGGTGATTGAGATGGTAAGAGAGACTCGGTTAATTGGATTCACGAGACCCAGGCCAGCTCACCACGGCCCCTCTTACTCGATGCTGAAACACGTGTAGCTAAAACGTCTCCTGGCCTCTATCGACCGGGCCAGGATTGAATCGGCACGGTGGAGATGGCATTTTGTGGCGACCCTTCAATCACTCGATCGCTATAGGCAAGATAAATGTAGGTCTGGCGTTTTTTATCGAAAAATCGGACAACTTGGAGGCTCTTAAAAATCAGGGACCGACTCTCACTGAACACCCGTTCTCCTTCTTTCGGCTCACTCACAACGCGAATAGGACCGACTTGACGACAGGCTAGTGAGGCATCGGAGGTTTCCTCAGCCAATCCGACCATGCCTTTCAGGCCACCTTTTTTGGATCGACTCAGATAACACGTGATGCCTTCAATTTTAGGGTCGTCAAATGCTTCCACCACAATTTTGTGATCTGGCCCCAACCATTTGAATTCCGTGTCGACACTCCCAATTTCCTCAGCCTGACTTGCCGCAACGATCATGGCGCAACAGAGCAACGTGGTCACGAAGATGGTTGTTCTCATCTGTTTCTTCTCCTGTCATGGTTCAGCGTGATCTCGATGTAACGTATATCTTGGAAATGCTCGAACGCAAGAGATTCTGATGAGGGCCGTTCTTGCACAGTGAAAGAAAGAACGGTCGAGGGAAGCTAAATCACTCTCGTAGTTTGTCCGCCGAGCATGGAATGGCCGATCAGCCTACGAAGTCACGAGAACAGCAGCCTCTCCTATTTGCTTTACCCTGATTTGTTGAGCAGTTACAGGCCGATTGAATTGACAGAGCCTCGAATCTTGCTACAGTTGAAAGACCTCTTTTCTATGAAATGTCTCGATTGCGACAACGACCTTCTCAGGCTTCCAACGGCCCAAGGTCCTGATCTCGATGTCTGCCCCTCAGGCCATGGGCTGTGGCTCGATGCCGGAGAAGTTCATTGCTTCGTGGAAGATTACCTGTCCCTCAAGCAAGCAGTGGGCAGTAGTGGAGGGGTGGCGGTCCGCACGCAGACGAAATGCCCTCGATGCGCCATTCAGCTGGAATCTGAGACGATAGCCGGGACTACGATCGAAAGGTGCAATGTTTGTCAGGGATGGTGGCTTTCTCGTGGAGGCCTGACTCACCTCAACGAGAGGTACAAGGGAGCCCCTGTGACGATCCAGATCAATGAGCAAGAGCTTTATGCCCGCGCTGTTGCTCGGACGAAAATCCTCCAGCCCATCGCTGATGATCAGCTCACGCGCGGAAACGCCGCCCCAGGGAATATGTGGTTTTGGGGTCTCTTTTTTGGAATAGCGCTCGCCATCGCGGGGCTCATCTTTGTCGCTGGAATCCAGAAATTCCTCCACACCACCCGCTGGATCCGACCGCCGGATGTCATGTTGTTCTACCTCATAGGTGGCGTTGTCGGAGGCCTCGGGCTGTTCTGGTATGGCTGGACAGTTCAGCAGCGCAAGCGCCTCATTGAAAGCATTCCGACATCGCCCATCCGTTCGCTCGCTCTTGGCTTGGTTGAAATCGGTGGACAGACAGAAGCCGAGGGTGAGCTTCTGACCTCACCGTTCAATGAACTGCCCTGCGTGTTCTACTCCTACGCGGTCGAAGAGCGGGTCCGTTCTTGGAAAAACACCCGCTGGAAAACGATTGCGAGTGGCACATCGGAACGGCCGTTTTTTGTGCGTGATGCAACCGGGCGGGTGCTCGTGGTTCCTGCTGGCGCCACATTAATCTTGCCGGACGAGCGGATTTCCAAAGCCAATTGGCTGGGACAATTGCCTCCCCTCGCTCTCGCCGGCTTACGACGATTAGGGATTGCCACTTATGGATGGATGGGCAGCAAGACCTTGCGGTGTCGGGAAGCCCTTATTAGGCAGGACGAATCCATCTATGTCCTAGGAACTGCCCTTGCGCCTCAGGGGATGAGCCACCACATCGCCAACGAGTCCAGGCTCTTTATCGGCAACAGCCGTGACCATGCCTTTATCATTTCCGATCGCAGTGAAAAGGACTTACTGTCCCGATTGACCTGGCGGATGTGGGCCGGTTTCCTGGGTGGGCTGGTGTGTGTGGCGGCCTGCGCGGCATTGTTCCTCAATCGATACATGAGAACCCTTGACCCCTCGTGACCTTGGCAAAGGAGCATATCCATGAACGGCACATTAGTCGTGGGATCGCTGTTGGGCATCGGGCTGGTTTTGCTGATTGCCTATGTAGTCGGTGTCTATAACCTGCTGGTTCGGCTGTCGAACAATATCGACAAGGCCTGGTCGAATATCGATGTCATTTTAAAACAGCAACATGACGAGCTGCCCAAGCTCGTCGAGGTGTGCAACAGTTACATGGTGCACGAACGGGAGACTCTTGAAGCCGTCATCAGAGCCCGTAATGCCTATGGCGCAAGCCGCGATATCGATGATAAGGCGAAGGCAGAAAATCAAGTTGCAGGCGCGTTAGGGCAGCTCTTCGCGGTCGCGGAACAGTATCCGGATCTCAAGGCCAATCAAGAGTTCCTGGCGGTTCAGCAACGCATATCCGTCCTGGAAAGCACTATTGCCGATCGTCGTGAGTTCTACAATGAGTCCGTCAACCTCTACAACATCGCCATCCAACAAATTCCAGCGGTCTGGGTCGCGCAGCAGACCAGCTATACTGCACGGCCATTGCTGACCGTTGCGGCGTCAGACAGAAAAGAAGCCCCGCTTGCGTTTGCCAATCGTATGCGCCCAGCGGCCTAATTTTCGTCGAGCATGGTCCCGCAGAGCGGTTCAATTGTGAAGGAGAGGATGCGGCCATCTTCAAATCCACGGATCGAGGCACAACGTGGAAGGAACTCGCAGGGCTTCGCAGCGCGAAAGGCCAGCTGTGGCAACCGGGCGCAGGCGGGATGTGCCTGCACACGATCTTGCTGAACACCGGGCAGCCGGACCGCATGTTCGTCGCCATCTCAGCAGCTGGCTCATTTCGTAGCGACGATGCCGGGCAGACTTGGCGCCCCACCAACAAAGGGCTGACGTCGAAGTATGAGTTACCCGATCCGGGCGCGGATGTGGGTCACTGCGTGCACTGCATCGCGATGCATCCGTCACGTCAGAACACGCTGTTCATGCAGAAACATTGGGACGTGCTGCGCAGCGATAATGGAGGAGACTCGTGGCAGGAGATCAGCGGGAACCTGCCGAGCGACTTCGGATTCCCGATTGCCGTGCATGCCCACGAACCAAACACCGTGTACGTCGTGCCGATCAAGAGCGATTCTGAGCACTACCCACCGGAAGGCAAATTGCGCGTGTACCGCAGCAAGGTCGGTGGAAATGACTGGGAAGCACTGACGAAGGGACTACCTCAACAAGACTGCTACGTGAACATCCTGCGCGATGCCATGGCCGTCGATCAGCTCGACCCCTGTGGCATCTACTTCGGCACAACCGGCGGGCAGGTCTATGGTTCGCCTGACAGCGGCGACAGTTGGACGCCAATCGTGAGGGATTTGCCGTCCGTGCTGTCGGTGGAAGTCCAAACGCTGTAACTTGGCGTGAAACGTCGTTCGTGAAGCGCATCGGTCAAGGGTTTCATGTTTCAGGTTTTTGGTTTCTGCACAACGTGAAACTTTGAACATGAAACTTGCAACTCATAAGCGAGATACGAACGACGTCTCATAAACGATGGAGTACGGATGGTACGCGTGATTCTTCCGCATCATTTGCGAACCTTGGCGCGGGTTGATAGCGAACTCGTATTGGACATCGCCGGTCCGGCCACAGTGGATTCGGCTCTCGACGCCTTGGAGGCTCGTTATCCAATGCTACGGGGAACAATCCGCGACCACGTGACGAAACACCGTCGACCGTTCATCCGTTTCTTTGCCTGCGAGCAGGATGTATCACATAAACCGACGGATACTCCCCTGCCCACTGCCGTGGCAAGCGGAACCGAACCCTTGTTGATCGTCGGTGCCATGGCCGGAGGATAGGAAATTGTCGTTTTCGAGTCTCCTGATCGACTAAGAGTAGAGAGACCGACACAACTATCTCCGACCGACCAAGCCTATGCTGGAGCATAGGTCGCTCATATCCAGAACAAGGAGGAAGAACAATGAGCACCAATACCATTCGCCTACACCGAGTCTTTCGCGCAACACCGGAGCGCGTCTATCGTGCATTTCTTGACGCCGATGCCATGACCAAATGGCTGCCACCAAATGGATTTACAGGGAAGGTCCATCACATGGATGCCAAAGTCGGGGGTACATTCAGGATGTCGTTCACCAATTTCACGACTGGCAAGAGCCATTCGTTCGGCGGCAAGTACCTTGAACTCGTGCCGCACCAACGACTCCGCTATACGGATGCGTTTGATGACCCAAACCTTCCAGGTGACATGCACGTGACAGTGACCCTGACACAGGTATCCTGTGGAACAGAGGTGAACATCGTACAAGAGCATGTGCCTGCGGTCATTCCACCCGAGGCCTGCTACCTCGGCTGGCAAGAATCGCTGATCCTACTGGGAAAGCTTGTCGAGGCAGAGATTCCCGAGTAACTCGACAGATGAGATGGACCTACTGTAGTGAGAGAACTTAGGGTGAAGCAGAATTCAGGAGGATCAACTAGCACGAAGAATTAGCCAACCACAAGGAGGCCACTATGCGGATCATAACGTTTGCCATCATCTCATTGTTGACCGTCTCGCCAGCGCTGGCGAAAGAGAAGAAACATGACAAACACATGGACCCCCAAGCCATGATGGAGCTCTGGAAGCAGGCCGCCACGCCTGGTGAGCCACACAAGCAATTCGCTGCCCTGGCCGGGAGCTGGGCCACTCAGACCAAGGAGTGGATGGAGCCAGGGAAACCACCGATGGAGTCCGCCGGCACCGCGGAGATGAAGATGTTGCTGGATGGACGATTTCTCTATCAGGAATACAACGGGCAGATGATGGGCCAGCCGTATAATGGTGTCGGTATCGATTCGTACGACAATATCCGCAAGAAATACGTGACGGCCTGGATGGATTCGATGGGCACCGGCATCTTCCTCATGGAAGGCACGGCTAGCTCAGACGGCAAGACCATCACGTTGCGAGGCTCACACCCTGAACCAGGGGGAGGAAAGATGTCACATCGTGCGATCTGGAAGTTGATCGACCACAATACCCAGCAGTTCGATATGTATGGTGCGCACCACGGCCAGAAGGAAACGAAGATGATGGAGATCGTGTATACGCGGAAAGAATAACCATTCTCGCAAGGAATCGATGATCCGGCGTCAGAGCGGACGCCTCTTGAGCCGTGAACATGCTGTCCACCTAACAGGAGGTATCTCGAGCTGACATCGGATCATCGACAGCCCAGACGCAATTGGGAAAGGAAACCAGATTTCCTATACATGTGTTACGCGGCAATACCACGCACCGCTTTCACTTGCCGTTCCGCCTCCAACCAGTGCTCTACATCTTTCCCATCCTGGAAGCCGCTTCGTTCATACAGGATATAGGCGAGTTCGGCAATTCGTTGATGAAGAGGCTCACATCCTTTCGCCCAATCCTCCGACCTGCCGTTTGTTGATCCGGTGGAAGACGTTGCCCGTTGACCAGCTTGGCGGGAGCCGAGCGATTCACTAGCCTTGGATCCCGATCCATTAGGCCCAATAGTTTTGAGTTGCCTGTTTTCACCCCTCATGCGACGCGCCATAATCCTCCTCCTCCACGTGTGACATCCTCCCACATCCCGCCCTCGCCAAGGGGGCTGCCCCCTCGACACCTCATCGTTCGCATTGTACCCAGATCAGTCAGCGATACAACATTCTTCGTGGATTTCAGAATCCAGTCCATCCAACGCAAGCACTGGTTGTCCAATCAACGACCGTCTTGTGCGTGCCGTTCCCCCCATGCTGTTCCAAGATAGAACAGTTGCGACATTGTGAGTAGCATCACGTGAGTTGATGTGGTAGCGTCACAAGTAACCCCACAACACAGTCTGGAACTGATCGCTCACCACTCGCATCTGCCGGCGACCCTTTCCAGTCTATTCACCAACTACTTCTCACAGGAGGTGCCTATGAGACGCGTATCTATATTTTCTGCACTCTGCGGCTGGAGCGCCATTCTCTTCCTGTCTGCGGCTTGTGCCTCAGCAGGGGATGCCAAGAAAGGAGCATCGGCTATGACCGTCTCGAGCGGGAAACGGGTTTCGCTGGAATACACTCTCAAGCTGGACGATCAGTCGGTCGTCGATTCAAACGTTGGCGGGGAACTCTTGAAGGTGACTCAGGGGAAACATGAGCTGGTTCCTGGCCTGGAGAAGGCGCTTGAGGGCATGGCGGTAGGGGAGAAAAAGAACGTCACAGTCGCGCCGACGGAAGCATACGGCACGGTCGATCCCAAAGCCTTTCAGGAGGTGGACAAGAAATTGCTCCCGCCTGATACGGCGAAAGTAGGGACACAACTGGAGGGGACAACCGCCGATGGACGGAAGGTCTTTCCCCGGATCTCCGAAGTAAAGAACGAGACCGTCGTGCTCGACTTCAACCATCCGCTGGCCGGCAAGACACTGCACTTCGATGTCAAAGTGCTGGAGGTGGCCCAAGCCCCAGCAGCAAAATGATTCAATTCTCGTGCGGGGCGGGAAACCGTCCCGCACGAGAACTGCTCCACTGTGTGGGAAATTATATATCGTTGGCGGAGTTCTTCCCTGACAGCATGATCAATTTCGCCGTGGCTTGGCCATAGTGCTGATAGGCGCCCCAGGTCGATCCGTCATTGAGGATCTCCTTTCTCGCTTTCGCCAACGCGACGCTCAGCTCAGCCCCCGACAGCGCCTCCTCGTAGAACACGTTCGCAAACTCCAACGCCGCAGCATCATCCACGGGCCAGCCGGTGCCGATATAGTTCTGCACACCTCGTTCAAAAAAGGCTTGAGCCAACCCAGCGAGGCTCCGATTCGATTCCTGCAGGGTAAAGGGTTTGCCGGTGCGAATCACGCCGGAGAAGCAGGCATTGGCAAAGACAAGACGCGGAACCCGCCGCGCACGGAAGATATCACGCGCTGACAGGATGTTCTCTTTGCCGAAAATCCAGCCGCTTTTCGACGGATTCTTCTCATCGAAATCCCCATGTCCCGAATAGTGGATCAAGTCGAACTCGTCACTCAGGATCAGGGCCAACAGTTCAACCGGGTCGCATTCCTCCGCGCCGATGCGTTGCTCAATCGTAATCGCCAGCTCTTGCTCCCGCTTCATAGTTTGGAGAATGCGCACCACAGCATGACCCTCTGCCCGTGCTCCAGGTAATCGCAGCTCGGTCTCTGGCGCAGGATCGGCGATGACCAGAACACGAAGCCGATTCGGACAGGGCGGCGCGATCAGTCCAGGAGCCCCTGACAACGTGGTGCGAAACTGTCGCGTCAGCTGACGGTCGGGGCCATAGAACGTGACGTGCCCATGCCGTTCGAACGCCGCCATTTCCCAAGGAAAGGCCGCCGTCGACCGGTCGACAATCAGCGTCAGCGGCGTTAGATCGATCATGTCCTGAAAATCTTCCGGCATGAGATAGCTATGTAACAACTTCCCGTATTTCTTCTGGTCATCCAGCGCGTGGGACTCCTTCAAGAGTTCGGCAGCGCCTTCTGCATAGGATGACTGAATGGCCACTTCTCGAACCGGGATGACCGCTTGCTGAGTAATGGCGGAAAATCGGAACAGATCATGATCCCGCTCGATCGTAATACGGCTGCCTTTCATCTCGTCCACCTTCACTGATACCGATTGTTGCGCGCGATACGTTCGCTTTGGCAGCATTCTCTTTGGAATCTTCACGTCCTTCGTGCCGGCCTGATCGCTCAAGATTTTCTTGAGGATCACCTCAATGGCCTTGCATCGACCCTGGTCGTACTCCACGATGCTCAATCGATCAAGATGCCCCTGCCCGTTGAGTTGTGTGAGCGCCGATCCCACCCCCGCAAGCATCCCCTCAATCGCCTGATCGAGCGACAGATTGCCTTCCCCAGAACCGACGACAACCGTGGCAAACTCCCGCCACCCCAGTGCCGTGATTCCATAGGTGACATTGGCAAACAGGAGATCCAGATCTTCCCGGTTGAAGCGGCCATATTCACCCATTCCGGCAAGGATGACGGTGTTGGCAACAATGGATTTCTGCGTATTGGGGATGAGAAACACTTCCCCAAGCCCGCCGCCGATCATGCCCTGCTTCACCGCCTTGGAAATCCAGTGATTAAGCGCCTGGTCCAACGCCCCGACCGCCCGTACCGGTGGCACACCCCGGTAGTGGCCCACCACCACCGCCGGCGTTTTGATATCGCGAATGTCGCCATGCACCAGCTCGATCTTCGGCAAGAGGGAAGATGGCGAATCCTTCTTGGTTATCTTCTCTTTGTGCGCCTTCACCGGAGTCGTATCGGCCACAGACCGAGAGGCGGGAGGGGCCTGCGCCATGATGGCTTGCCGGAGCAAGGCTTCGGCTCGACGGCGCTCACCCACACTGCTGTGATTGCTCTTCGTCTTTTCCGCGATCAGACGGATCTGCTCGGCCTCCTGACGGTCATGAACCGCCCGGACACGCGCAGATATGGCGGAGCGGACAGCACGGGCCGCAACCGGTTCCATCGCCAGCGCCCCGGTCTTGCCGGTCTGCAAGATCTCATCCACCGCTGCGAGCACCTGCTCATCCTTCTGGAGATCACCATGAATCTCATCAACATAGTAGGTCTGCACGCCATCGAGCAGCCCAAGCGCGTGAGTGACACGCCCATCGCCCTTCACCGTCATGTCAAATTCGAACAGGCCTGGACCATCGATCCTCACCGCACTCACGGTGTCTTGATTACAACCGGCGATATAGGTCATCCGCTCCGGATCGATGGTCGCCGGCACATCGAGCGAAGCGTGGAACTCCTTTGCGCGTTGAAGATGGGCGGCCACGATCGGATAGCGCCCCCAAGTACGACTGTCGTACAGACCTTGTTCCGAGGCTGGAAGTTTGGCGGGGGACGGAAGCAATTGATAACTCCCGACGAATCCGTTCAGGACATCAAGCACTTCGTCCAAATCATGCCGCAGATCCGCCGCTGCCAGCCACTTGACGAGCTTGTCCTTAGCCACCATCGCTTGCGCAATGGCATAGGAACCATAGTTCGGCGTGCCGAGCATAATGAGTCGCCCGCCCTGCATCTTCTTCGGCTCCAACATGGCCTTCCAGAGTTTGGGATACCGCCGAATAAAATTCCGCGACACCAGGCCTCCCATCGAATGGGCCACCATATGCACCGGTTGGTCTTTGAACTTGGTTTCCACCAGATCTTTTAACGCATCCGCAGCCTGATCAAGATCTTTCCGCCAATCATAGGCAAACGGCTCCACATTCCAGTAGGCCTTCAACCACAGAATCGTCTCGGCATAACTGTCCTTATCGAGTCCACTTGGCTGTACATGGAGGCGCGCATCAGCTTCCCGCATACCATCCTTGGCGAGCCGGAGTTTGTTGATCCCGCCCCAGATCAGTTTGAGGAAACTGACCCAGACCGTGTCATCGTCGCCATCTTCCGTCACGGTCAACTCGGAGCCCATGATGCCGGGAATGAAGATGATGTTGCCCCGCAACGGCTCCCGCTTGCTGCGCACCGATCGCACCCGTTCCGCCAGCCGTTGCAGGCGCTCCAGCTTCTCGGGCTCGAACTGATCCCGCAAGGCCTGATCAGAAACCGCCCGTGTTTTCCCTCCGCGCGTCGAACGAGAGAGCTGCGCTTCAAACTCGTCCCAAGCCATGTTAGGGATCGTATGATCCGGATCGTGAAGTCTGGTTCCTCTGTGCTTCATGCTCATCGGAAAATCCTTCCTTAGAGAACCGCGTGGCAGGGTTTCAGCCAACTCATAGACGAGTTGTTCATTGATCGGCCATAATGCGCTCGCGTACTTCTTCTCGCAGTGCCTGAAGAGCACGGCGGCCATCAGGCCACCGTGCCTCGCACTCTCTAGCCGAGGAATTGGCGCTCGAACGATGTGCGCTGCCCTTCCAGCTGAGGGACCTGGTCAAAGTCTTCCGCCTTCAGTTTGGCCGTGGTTCGCCGGTGCAATTCTCGGTAGGTCAACTGACCCTGCGCCTCTTTGATCGACTCGACGAGGTAATAGGTCAGCGCTCCGTTATAGGTCCCGCCGATATGGGCATCGGCGGACGTTTGCGTGTCCCGGCAGCCGGTGATGAGCATTTCTTGAATGTCGGCATGAACGAGGTCGCTCTTTCGCTTGCGTCCACGAGGAGCCTTGCCCAGCTGGCCGCGCACAGTGCCGCGTAACTTTCTGCCGGACTCGGTCGCCATGAGGTCGAGTGGGCAGGGAAGGAACCGTTCTCTGATCGGTGCATCGGGCGGAGTGATGGCGCGAGTGATGGAACCGGAGTGGCAACAGTCCATGATCACCGTGAGGCTGACGCCCTTTCGAAGCTTATTGAACGTCTTCCGAAGCCAATCGTCGCGCAGGGTATCCTTCCAATCCAGATCAGTGGGACACAAAATTTCGTCGCGATGATCCGCCTCATCCCCATTGTCGTCGGGTACGTTCGACCCATGCCCTGAATAGTGGAGGAGCAAGACGTCACCCTTCTTCCCACTCTTGATCAGCTTTTGAATGGCCTTCTGCATCGCCTTCTTTGTTGCCTGCAGATCGGTGAGGGTCGTGATGTCCTTGTCCTGGAAGCCGTAGTAGGTCTTCAACGCTCCACTCAGATTCTTCACGTCATTGACGCACCCATTCAGATCAGACCCGGGAATCTGATATTTGTTGATCCCGATGAGCACTGCGCGTTTGGCCATTTCACCCTCCTTTTTGGTCCTGTGATGAAGTCACTCTCCTCGGCTATCTTCCTTCCTTCCCCTCCAATCCATCAGCTCCAGACACACAGGGACGAAACCCGAAGTACGTGTCCATGTATGGCCTGAGCAAACATCTTGCCAATCTGAATCACGAAGCGGGTATCGCACGATCTCAACCCTAGGCTGGACTACGCGAGAAAGAATACAGGATTTGAATGTTTTCGAATAGCTACAGCAAGGCAGCGAAGGATTCTGTGGGTAGAGCACGCGACTAATGGTGGATCTAAACCGATACAGCCCTGTATCGAAATAGGTACAGCAGGTGCCTAAAAAGAAGGGCACCCGGCCTGATCTACAAGACCAGAAACCTATAGCGGCATCCCTCAGCTATGAAGAGATTCAGACTCTCACTCACTTAAAACAGTATTCATAGTAATGCTTGCGCACATCCGCCTGCCACTTGAGAAACACAGAAGAAATTTGGCTTTTATTATGATCAGACTTAGGCATTTCATGAAGGAACACATCTGATACTCCTAAATCAAATATGCCACCATCTATCCCAGGCTCTTTGAAGACAAGAAGTGGAAGACCAGATGAAAACAGAATACCTGCTTCTATCTGATTCCATGGTGTAGGAAAACCTAGACCCTTTACCTCCTCCGGATCCTTAGTGCTATATTTCCGAATGCCTCTCTCTATTCGAAATCGCTCAAAGCCAAGGATGATACCGCCAGAACAATGGCGAGCAAGAACTGTGACTTCGCGGAGTGGGAATTGAGTAGCAAAATCAGACACTCCAACAGCTCGTGGCTCAAGCTCCAATCCATCTAACAAGTCAAGAATGAGCTTCTTAGAGGCCTGCTGCGTTTCTGAGAGCGTGGTTGGACAAGAGACGAAGACGGGT
This sequence comes from Nitrospira sp., assembly GCA_005116895.1. GTDB lineage: Bacteria > Nitrospirota > Nitrospiria > Nitrospirales > Nitrospiraceae > Nitrospira_D. Next base: position 218,649 of record SWDO01000001.1, read on the forward strand.
ATCTTCATGCGTTAGCCTCCTTCGGCAACCTCGCTTTTGTACATGATCTCAAATCGTCACGCAAGAAGACTACATAATCAATTGCGTATTAATTGAGGAGCTTACTACTTCAGCCTCACGCGCTAGAGGGTGCTGGTGTTGATCCAGGTCACCTGACCAGTCCGGCGATTGACTTCTTGATACATATGCGCCGTGCCGCCACGGCCGTCCCCCTCACTCCCGTCCCACAGACAGACGAACTGTACCTTACGGATACCGTATGACAGGGCCGTATCGAGAAGCCATCGATTACAGCGTTCATAGGGATCACTCCCTGTGGGCAATGGACCCAGATCTCGTGGAGCGGAGCGAATCTCAGCGGTGAGCTTCGCTTTGACCGCGAGGTACCGCGCGCGCCAGGTCTCGCTGTGGCACACGACCGACTTCTGAATGAATTCAGGCTCATCGAACGGTTGCAACCACTGCACCTTCACCCCTCGCTGCTGACAGGCCTCGGTAAAGAGCAGATCACCGCCACAGGCGCCCTGGATGAGAGCTAGATCTTCGGGACCTGCGTTGAGTTTCTGCAGGGCCTCAGCAATCTTCTCGGCCGCAGCTGATTCTTTGAAGGCAGGAAATCGCGGAACCGGCCTCGTCGGCGCATCAATCATGTGACCGAGGAGAAGAAACACCTGCCTTGGTTTCCACGTGTCTTCCGGCTTCGTGAGCTTCTGTATGGCGCGACCAAAAACAGCGAGTCCAGCATCCACATTCTCCGAGCGAAAGCCAATGTCCTTGAATAGCTGCAACTGTGTCAGGCTGGAGTCCAAGGACGCCCAATCTTTTTCATTCTTCGCGATCGCTTCTTTATAGGCAATCTTCGTGGTTTCCGGTGTCCCGACGAGGACTTCCAAGTCGCCGATGGTGGCAAGGGCCCAGAACCGTTGCTCTTCATCCTGCCCACATTCGGCGGCAAATCGCACCGCCCCAGCCATCATCGCCATTTCCCGGTCGTATCGTGGATCGTTCGTCAGGTGCCGATACAGATGCATTAACGTGAGGGCATTGATGCCGGAGTAATAATGGCCTGGATTACGGCGATAGGCTATGGAATAGCTTTCGATCGCTGCCCGCAGTAACGCATCCTCATAAGCGGCTTCGTCTCGCATCAGTTCCGGACTGTTACCCGGGCGATGCCACGATGCTACCCACGCATCTTTATCGACTCGGCCGAGCAAAGCCCAGGTTTCAGGATCGTTCGGAAAGGTCTTAAGTAGCCCATGATAGTGGGATCGCGCCCGGTCTAATGAATACCCCGGCTTCCCTTCCATCGCAAGCCGCTGGAGACAGATACCTTTCTCTTGTAGGCCTTTGAGATTCTGGGGTTCCAATGCAAGTCCCCGTTCAACTTGTTCTAACCCAAACGTGAAATGTTCAGCCTTGCGCAACACTTGACCTGCAGCGATACAGGCGTCGGCCCGAAAGGCAACAATCGGTGCCTCATCCGCCAGCACCAATACATCCCCAATGTGTCCGGCTTTTCGTGCCAGTGAGATACGCTGCTCCCACGCTTCATGTTGCTCCCAAAACTCTTTCACGTCGCCGACACGAAGCACCTTCCAATCAGGCTCCTGCAGATTTGGCAGGAGGTGATAGACCGGACTCACCTTGCGATCATGCCACGATTCCATCGTGGCCTTGACCATGCCGGACAGGTTCTTCTGATCTTGCTCGATGGTCGCAGAATCTGGCCCACCATTCTTGATGCCATAACGGAGCTTGCGATCGGTATAGAGATCGAACGCCGTCGTTACCTGTCCTCCACAGATCAAGACGACACCTCGAGCCCGCAACGCATGGCGCACGCCGAGTTCGTACCAGACATTGGGATTATCGATAGTCAAATCCGCGACAACAAGGTCGGCAATGAGCAGCTCTTGGAACATGTCGGGCAAAATCCCTCCGGCACGCTGCTCTTCATCCGCACGGAACACTTCAAGCCCCGCCGCTTCCAACGCCGGTTTAATCAACTCCGCATAGACACGATTGAAATCAATCTCGTTGCCTTGACTGTCCTTCTTCACGCCAAACGGCATAGCAACAAAAGCATGAGATTTCATGAACGCGTCCCTCCTCCAACAGAACCAGTCAGCCTTGCTCCTTCACGGCACAGCGGGTGCCTTTTCATCCACCGCTTTCTTTTCTTTGAAGACTTGAGTGATGTAGGTATCAACTTCCTCGCGGCTCAGCTCTTCAACGCCTGCGGCGAAGGCCGGGTACGCTTGAATATGAGTCTGGTTGGCATAACCCCCGCTCGACTGAAGAAACTGCCAGCCTTCGCTCTTGAGCGACTCGGTCATTCGTCGATAGTGCCGCCATCGCTCGCCATATCGGAAAAACTCCTCCACGGCAGCACTCAACGCCACCGCGAGACTGACGAAGAACGTAAGCGTTTTAATGAGAGGGGCGACGTCATCGCCAACGTTCAGACTGACCAGTGCTGGTACGATCACGCCACCGATGATCGTCGCCAAGCGTAGCCTGCGATACCACCACACAGACTCCTTCGCCTTCCCATCCATCCAAATAACCAACTCCAACCATCGCGCCCGCATAAACTCTTTGTTCAGTTCCGGTAAATCCAAAGACGCGATGAGCTTGTCCATCTCAACCCGCATGTACTCTTGATCAGTCGTCTTATTCATACGCACCTCCACAGAATCGTTCACAACAAAGGAATCGCCATGTGCTTCTCACGGTCTGTGCTTCCACGCGCCAAGGGTACACACCCAAGGGATTGTAGCTCAGCAGCTGGATGAGCTAGTCGGAAATATGGCCGATCACATCGACACTACCCTCACGCTGAACGCCGATAAGAGATGAGTATCGTGCTCATGCTCCCGACACCACACGAGTCCCTTCACACAGACTCTCCCCCTTCGTTCCTCTCAGCAATACCAGTGCCCGCCCGAGTAGCGTGGCTTTACCTTCCTGCAACCTGTATAAGCCTATGAATCGATAGAGCAAGGATCTACGCTGTGTAAGGTCGGAAGCGCGGAGATGAGGATGTGTCACCATAACGAGGTATCGAACCAGATACGGTCTGTATCCGTACAGATACCATGAGTAGGAGGAGTAACGGAACCTGGAATTATCGTGTTCTACCCTGCTCGTCGGACCACCAATACACCATCCCGAATCGTGACCAATACAGCAGATACGCGTGGGTCTGCGGCCACAGTACGATTGAGCTCTTGAATGGCAGTGGTTGATTCGTCCGGCGGCGGCTGTTTCAGCACCTCGCCGCTCCACAGGACATTGTCGATCAAGATCACCCCATTCGGGGCAAGCAGATCGAGCGCACGCCGGTAGTAATTGAGATAGTTGATCTTGTCGGCATCGATGAAGATGAGATCGAATGGGCCAGAGAGCGTCCGCATCGTGTCGAGCGCCGGGCCCATACGGATGCTGATTTTGCTCCCGTATTGTGCCTGCGCAAAATAGCGTCGAGCCACCGCAGCTGATTGCTCGTTGATCTCACAGGTGATCACCGTGCCAGCAGTCGGCAAGGCTTCGGCAAAACAGAGCGCGCTGTAGCCAGTGAACATCCCGATTTCGAGCACGCGTGTAGCACCGACCAGCTTGATCATCATTTTGAGAAAGGCCCCTTCCAACGGACCAACCAGCATCTGGGGATACTCCATAGTCCGATGCGTCTCTTCTCGAAGAGATCGACAGACTGACGACTCCGGCATGGAATGCGCTTCGGCATAGGCTTCGATTTCGGATGGAACCGACCTGTTCATTGGAATTCCCTTGGATGATTTGAAAAACGCGCCGCCCGTTGCGTACACTGCGACAACCGAATCACGGACGTGAATCTTAGCACAGTGACCTGGAGGCCGAATTGAAAACACTCGCCACGTTGGAACCCCTCACCACCCGGCTGATGGAAATTCAGCGCATCAATAGCGCCGCCTCGGTCCTCTCGTGGGATCAGGAAACCTATATGCCGGTCGGTGGTGGAGAAGCTCGGGCTGAACAGATCGCCGTGCTCCAAGGCATCGCCCATCAGAAGCTGGTCTCGCCGGACGTGCAGTCGCTCTTATCGCAATGGGTGGATCCTGTCACTGGTCAAGCATCGGATCAAGGGCGTGAGGCCTGGGATGAACCGTCACGCTCACTCTTACGAGAAGTGTGGCGGGATTTCAGCCGAGCCCAAAAGCTGCCATCGGATTTTGTGGTCAAGCTGAGCCGTGAATGCTCCCTCGCGCAGCAGGTCTGGGCCGAGGCTAAAACGCAGAACACATTCTCGATGTTTCTGCCGAATCTCCAGACGGTACTCCAGCTCAAACGCGAAGAGGCGCAGTATCTCGGCTATCAGGACTCACCCTATAACGCCCTGTTGGACGTCTATGAACCAGGCGCGACCATTGCGAATCTCCAACCAGTGTTTGCTGCACTCAAGGCCCGGCTGGTACCGTTGCTGAAAAAGATCGCACAGAGCCGGGTGAAAATTGACGATAGCGTGTTGCATCACTCGTATGACCAGGCTCGACAAGTGGAGTTCGGGCGGCTGGTCTTGACGGCGATGGGCTATGATTTTGAGCGTGGCCGTCTGGATCTATCAGCCCATCCCTTCACCACGTCGTTTCATCCAACCGATGTGCGCGTCACCACCCGTGTTCATGAACATGAACTGCAATCCTGCCTCTTCAGCTGTATCCATGAAGGAGGGCACGGGCTGTACGATCAAGGATTGGATCAACGGTATTTCGGGACGCCGTTGGGTGACTCGGTGTCCCTCGGTATACATGAGAGTCAGTCCCGTCTGTGGGAAAACTGCGTGGGACGTTCGCGGCCATTTTGGCGCTTCTTCTACCCGGTTTTACAACAAACCTTTCATGACCAATTGCGCGGCGTGGAGATCGACCAGTTCTATGCCGCAATCAATTGCGTGAAACCGTCGTTGATCCGCGTGGAAGCTGACGAGCTGACCTACAATCTCCACATCATGCTGCGATTCGAAATCGAGCAGGACCTGCTGGAAGACAAGATTCAGCCAGACGACTTACCCACCATTTGGAATCAGAAGATGGAGGAGTACTTGGGCATCGTTTCACCCTCTGATGCGGACGGGGTCTTACAGGATGTCCACTGGTCATTCGGGGCGTTCGGCTATTTCCCCACGTACACCTTAGGCAACCTCTACTCTGTCCAATTTTTCGAGCAGGCCAAGTTAGAAATTCCGAATCTGGAGAATGAGATTGCGGCAGGCCAATTGTTAAGCTTACGCCGGTGGCTCGAACAGAAGATTCACCGCTGGGGTCGCATGTTCACGCCAGCCCACCTCGCCCAGCGCGTGACGGGGGCAACAGTGAGTCCCGAACCTTTTCTCAATTACGTGGAAAAGAAGTACGGCGAGATCTACCAGCTCTGAGCATCGATGACCGGTCGGCTGTCATACCCCAGCACCGTGTTGAGCTGTGTGGCGATGACCAGAGGCAACGTAAATTCAGCTTGCACCTCGATCCGATGGGGTACGAGCAGCATGGTGTGGAACACAATATCGCGAATGGGAATTTTCAGCTCAGGGTCCTGAGGTGTGCTCAGCTGAACCGATTCGACGGAGTTCGTGATGGCGCCGCTGTCTTGTGATCCATAAGCCGCAACGACAGCATCAATAATGTCTTTGACCTTTTCATTGGCTTCCACCCCTTCAATTGCACGCAGGAGTAAGGGGATCGCTTCCTCCTTAGCCTGATCCGATACCGTGAAGTTTTCGATCCGGCCTTTTCGGCGGAGGGAGGTCAGGTCATTATCGAGATCCTTGCTGAACGCTCCGTACGCAAAGCGAAAGAATTCGAAATGGAACGCTTTCAGGCCTTTGGCAAAGGTTTGGAGCTCACACAGAAAACAGAGCTGCTGCAGTTTGACATCGCTCAGCTGACCAAGCGGCTCAGCGAGTTGCAGGACATACAAGAGCAAGGCGCGGTCGACGGCAATCTGGTTGGGCGTTCTCACAGTCTTCTCGCTCTGTTCGTGAAGGCTTCACTATAACCAGCCGGAAACGCACCCGTCAAAGGCAGAGAGATTTTTAGGTCGGTTTGCAGAAACACTCTTGACCCGCCGCTTCATTTCGTCTTTAATCCGGACTTCAGGAGAATTCGTCTCATCACCATGTCCAAACATGTCAAAGAAATGGGTGTCCTGAAGGAACACCTCGGGAAGCACCAGCTGAAGTTCACACGCCAGCGTGAACTGATCCTCGACGCATTCCTCAAGCAAGAGCACATTACAGCTGAGGAGATGTACCACCAACTGGCTCGCAAAGATCCGCACCTGGGCTTGGCAACCATTTATCGCACACTGAATCTCTTCTGCGAAGCCGGTCTGGCGCAAGCCCGCCACTTCGGGACGCAAACGCAGTACGACAACATCTCGCACAAGGGCCACCACGATCACCTCATTTGCACCGGCTGCGGAAAGATTGTGGAGTTCGAGAACTGCGACATCGAACGCCTCCAGGAAGAGGTGGCCTCACGGAACGGCTTTACTATCCATACTCACCGCCTCGAGCTCTACGGTCTCTGCTCCCCCTGCCGCCGATGAAGCTCCCGCAGCTTGCTGCGGGGTATCAGACGTTGACCTCTGAATGGACTTCTGGTATTCTTTTATTGAGACGGTTTATCAATTTCAACTCAGCCTCTACCCTACATTGAAATAAAAGGTTCCATCATGCGCATGTTCCTTCACGGTTCCTCTCGTACCACAGCCCTTGGCCGTCGACTGAGGACCGCCAGCGTTTCAGCCGCCTGTTTTCTGATGCTCTTCGGGCTGGTCATGCCGACCATCACCTCTGCTGCCGACACGTTGACCATCTATTCTGGACGGGCTGAACGATTGATCAAGCCGGTCCTGGATGCGTTCACGGCAAAGACCGGGATTCACATCGAGTTACTCTCATCCGGCACTACCGAGTTGGTGAATCGGATGAAGGCCGAAGGGGACCGCAGCCCAGCCGATCTCTTCATCACCAATGATGCCGGCAGTTTGGAAATGGCTCGCACGGCTGGACTCTTTCGCCCGTTGAACATGCGGGAAGTCGAACGGGCCATTCCTCCTCAATTTCGCGCAGCAGACAACAGTTGGATCGGCTTGTCAGGCCGGTTTTGGATTGTTGTGTACAACACGACACTGGTGAAGCCCGATCAGATCAAGTCCTTGGTGGATCTGGCAGATCCAGCGTGGAAGGACAAGATCGCCATTCCCAACGCCGGCAGTGAATATTTGCAAGCAGGAGTGTCGGTCATTCGCGCCAGTCTCGGTGACGATCACACCAAAAAATTCCTCGAAGGGCTTCGGGATAACGCCGGCACACAGGTCTACCAAAAAAGTTCACAGATCGTTGACGCCGTCGCCAAGGGGCAGGTCGCCATGGGCATCGTGAATCACTATTACGTCTATCGGCATCTCGCCACACAACCAGCTGCTCCGCTGGCAGTTGTGATGCCTGATCAACAAGAGGGGGGGATGGGCGCCATCATGAACGTGGCGGGCATCGGCATCCTGAAACACACGCCCCGCGTGGAGAACGCCAAATTGCTCGTGGAATTTCTCGTAGCACAAGCAGGCCAGAAGATGTTTGCCGACCTCGACAAAGAGTATCCGCTCCATCCTGAGGTAAAAGCCGACCCAGCGCTGGTGGAACGGAAGAGCTTCCGAGCTGCCTTAGTACCATTGACCAAGCTCGCCGAACTCCGAGAGCCGACGTTGCTGCTCATCGAACAAGTCGGGATGCGGTAACGCTGCGAGCACCCTGTGATTGCCGCCGTACGCCGATTAGCTGTTTCTCCCCTCCAACTCGCCGCCCTGGCCAGCGTAGCGTTCATCCTGTTGCCTCTCGGCTATGTCACGACCCTTGCCCTGTCAGCCGATCCTGCGATTTGGCATCGCCTCTGGACCACTCGAGTCCCGGAACTGTTGTGGAATACGGTTTCCTTGGCGGGCGCCGTGGCCTTGCTCACCCTCCTGCTTGGTGTCTCGACCGCCTGGATGGTGACGCGATTCGAATTCCCTGGCCGCCGGCTGTGGGAAGTCGGTCTTGTGCTGCCGCTCGCCATGCCGACGTACGTCTTGGCCTATGTGTACAACTATCTCTTGGGATTCGGTGGTCCAGTTGAGCAACTCTGGCAGACGATCGCCGGACCTCAAGCCAGGATCTTCTCACCCCAAAGTTTCTGGGGCGTCACCTTGGTGATGGCGCTCGACACGTTCCCCTTCGTCTACTTGCTCACACGCAGTGCACTCCTCAGCTTTAACGTGTCGTTTGAAGAAGTCGCCCGCACATGTGGCGCGTCACCACTTCGGAGAATGCTGTTTGTCACCCTTCCGTTACTCCGCCCATCGATCGTCGCCGGCGTCGCCCTTGTCATCCTGTACGTCGTTTCCGACTTTGGTGCGGTCTCTCTGCTGCGTTACCAAACACTGACCTACGCCGTCTTTCAGCAAATGACCGGACGGTCCGACAACCAGGCCGCAAGTATCTTGAGCATCCTCTTGGTCATCCTGGCGCTTTTATTCTTGTTGACCGAACGATGGTTTCGTCGAAAGAGCCGGTTCTACCAGACCAGCGGGCGCTTTCGAGCGCCGCAACGCATCCAGTGCAAATGGATGCACACGGCAGCGCTGACGACATGCTTGAGCACCGTGATTGGCTTGGCCTTCGGAATCCCTGTCTCTCTCCTGGTGACATGGAGCCTATCCCCGGAAGCCCAGGCGATTCTCGACGCCCGCTTCTTCGGCTTCGTCTGGAACAGCGCCCTACTGTCAACCCTGGCTGCCACGGCCGGCGTCTTGGTTGGGCTGCCTCTCGCCTACCTCGCCAGCCGACAACCAACCTGGCTCAACACTGGTTGTCTGCAAGCCGCGTACGCCGGCTATGTCCTGCCAGGACCGGTCGCCGCACTCGCGGTATTAGTCCTCTTTCTAAAAGTCCTGCCGTTCTTTTATGGTACGGTCATCGTGTTGATCGTCGCCTATGTCCTGCATTATCTCCCAGCTGGGCTCCAGTCGCTTGAACCGTCGATTCAACAAATTACGCCGAATCTTGAAGAAGTCGCCCGCACCCTGGGTCTGAGCGTTCGGGAAACCTGGCGTCGTGTGACGCTGCCCCTCATTCGCAACGGGGTTATCGTGGCATGGGTCTTGATCTTTTTACAGACGATGAAGGAGCTCCCAGCGACGTTGTTGTTGCGACCGGTGGGGTTTGACACCTTGGCCATCCGTGTCTGGCTGGAAGCAAGTGAAGAGTATTACCAACTGGCAGCCCCATCCGCCTTATTGATCGTGCTCGTTGGCCTACCGGCGCTCGTCTTGTTGCTATCCCGTGATTGGCGAGCCGCATAACATCGTTATGAACACACCGTTGCACATGACACACGTGGATGCCGACAGGCTCGAAGGTGAAATCACCCTCAATGCACCAGCCTCTTCCATCTTGGAACTCCGTTCTGTGTCCTGTGCCTATGATCCCAGTAAGCCGGCGATACGCGATATTTCATTTTCCGCACGAGAAGGCGAAATCCTCTGTTTGCTCGGACCGTCTGGTTGTGGCAAAACAACCGTCCTACGAGCCATCGCCGGTTTTGAACCAGTCCGGTCTGGACACATATTTTTATCGGGCCAATTGGTTTCCTCTTCCTCAGGAACAATTCCAACGGAGGACCGCCGTGTCGGCATGGTCTTTCAGGAGTACGCCCTCTTTCCACACCTGCGCGTCGCCGAGAACATTGCCTTCGGGCTTCATCATCTGTCACGGGCGGAACGGACATGTCGGGTTCAAGAAATGCTGCGGCTGACCGGCCTCGAAGGGCTCGACCGACGCTACCCGCATGAGTTGTCGGGAGGGCAGCAGCAGCGAGTGGCGCTCTCCCGAGCGCTGGTGCAGAATCCTGTCTTGCTCCTCCTCGATGAGCCGTTCAGCAACCTTGACCCCGATATGGCGGGCCGTATGCGGCAGGAAGTCCACGCCTTGTTACGCCGGATGAAAACCACGACCATTCTCGTGACGCATGATCATGACGAAGCCTTCGCCATGGCAGACCGTATCGCCGTTCTGAATCAGGGAGTGCTCGAGCAGATGGATTCCCCGGAGCTGATTTATCATCTCCCCGCCACGCGGTTCGTGGCCGATTTTGTGGGCCAAGCCGACTTTGTCACCGGACAGATTCGACAAGGCATGGTGCATACCGAACTGGGAGAGTTCCCCGATACGCTCAACAGTGCCGAGGAAAGTACGGTCGTTGTCATGATCCGCCCGGACGACATCCAGCTCATGCCCAATAAATCAGCCGAATCTCGGGTTGTGGCCCGCCAGTTCAGAGGCTCTGAAAATCTCTATACGATCCAGCTCCCATCCGGACAGATCATCCACAGCAGTGAACGTTCAACCTGCGTGTACCAGGAAGGTACCGCCGTCGAACTCCGTGTCTCTGCCACGCACACGGTTCTCTTTCCCGCCCAAACATCTCCTCACTCCTAGAGAAATAGGGACCGCCTCATGTATGTGCAAATTGACAGCTGCGCAGCGATCTGGCATGGATGGATCGATGGATCGATACTCCGGCTTCCAACCCACCGGACTCAACCCACGTCTCCCATGTAAGGAGCCTCGATGGACGCGTTGAAAGATATCATTGATTTCGGAGTCGTCGGCCTGTTACTGGCCCTGAGCGTGTGGTCCGTGGCGATTGCCATCGAACGCTGGCTCTTTTACCGACGCATCAATCTCTCTCAGTTTTCAAGCGCGCAACTACTGGAAATCACGCTGACTAAACGCCTCGTGATCATTGGCACGGTGGCTGCGAACGCCCCATATATCGGCCTCCTGGGAACCGTCCTTGGTATAATGTTGACATTCCATACGATGGGAACGTCGGGAACGATGGCCGTGAGCACCATCATGATCGGCTTGAGCTTGGCGTTGAAAGCGACCGCCATCGGTCTTCTGGTCGCTATACCCTGTGTCGTGATGAATAACGTGCTGCGTCGTCGTGTGAGTGAGATCCTGACCGAGTATAGGACACAACATGGAACGGAACATTGATCAGATCAACGTGATCCCGCTCGTAGACGTGATGTTGGTCTTGCTCGTCATTGTATTGACGACCGCCACCTTCATCAGCACGGGACAAATTCCCGTCAACCTGGCCAAAGCCAAGGAGGTGAGCGATCGGAAGGATGTTCCCATCGTGATTTCCTTGACGGCTGATGGAAGTCTGTTCCTAAATGACTCTCCGGTTCCCGCTGGAAGCCTTCCCTCTGTTCTCAGCTCTCAGCCGCGTGAATCGGCTGTGGTCGTGCGAGCCGACAAAGTCACCCTGCTCGAGAAATTCGTGTCCCTCGTCGACGAGATTCGCGGCTTAGGATTTCAGCAAGTCAGTCTGGAGGTCATCCGCCTGTGATGGGGAAATCCATGACGCGCTCAGGCGGTCAGACTGGCCCTCTGGCGGCAAGTTGGCTGGTATCCTGCCTGCTACACGGAGGCCTAGCCGTGGCAGCGATCTTTTTTGTCCAACGTATGCAGCTGGCACCACAGGCTGACCCGTTCCAGTGGGATGTGGCGATGGTTGCGCCGCTTTCATCCTTACCAGGGGCCACGTCGAGATCTGGAGCAATGGCGCCGCCAAGTCCGACGCGTCAGCCACACACTCCGTCAGTAAGCGATGCGTCTCTCGCAGGGAAACAGATTCACCAAAAAACGATACCGGTGACTCCGCCGGGACCGGCATCCATCGCTGAAGTCAGTTCAGAATCCCATCAGAAGCAGGTCCCCCCTGACTCGGTACCTTCTGCAGCAACTCTCCCAACACCTCACGTTGCGCGGCAAGACCTGTCGGGTCCATCGGCTGACCTGGGGGTGCCTGCTCACGAAAGTTCGACAGCTCCACTTGAATCCCAGGTGGCCAAGGATTCTCCTCTCGACTCCTCATCTTCCGTGATGGCCTCCGCGGCACCATCCAATCAACTCAGGCCAACCAAGGCCGACTACGGATGGCTGGCGGAGATCATGGCACAGTGGATCGAAGATCTCGATAAGCGATACCCGATAACATTACGAACGGAGGGTATTCAGGGGAAAGTGACGCTGACTGCGATGCTACATGAAGACGGACTCTTGAGTGATGTGCGTATAGCGAAGAGCTCTGGCAATCCTGCCCTTGATCAAGTTGCCTTGGAAGATGTGAGAAGCGGCCCCCCTATCAAGCTCTCTCGCCCACTTGAACGGCGCCACATGCCAGTAAAGTTTTCGATTAGCTACGATCTCAAGATGGCGCGGTAGTCCTCCTCGGCACCTCATGGCGCGTGCAGCCGACCACGGAGTCCTGATGAGACCGTGATCTTGCCCTCCTGGTCGATGATGATCGCCTCAACCCCAGGCAAGCGCTCCACCAACGCCATCCCCTGTTCGGGTCCTAACACAAAAATCCCTGTATCCAATCCGTCGGCGACTGTGCCTTCCTTGGCAATGACCGTGACGCTCTGACAGGTTCGTGTTGGCTGTAACGTGTGCGGGTCCAAGATGTGATGATACCGGACGCCATCTCGTTCGAAAAACCGTTCGTAATCACCCGCCGTGGAAATCGCTTCATTGTTCAGGTCGATCATGGCAATTAACTCGTCCTCCCGACGTGGATGCTTGATACCAACTAGAAACCCCTTTCGGTCCGGCAGGACACCGAAAGCTTTGATGTCTCCTGATAGCGCAACCACCCCGCCCATCACCCCCACTCGTTTCATCTCCGCCACCGCCCGATCGGCTGCATATCCCTTCCCAATCCCACCAACATCAATACGCATTCCCGTATGCGGCAGATAAATAGTCCGCGCTTCTTTATTGACTTGAATGCGTGTCCAATCGACGAGAGGCTTCAATCGTTGCAACTCCCGCTCATCCGGGATGTGCTGTCGTTCGGTGACGCTCCAAGCGTCAACGGCGGGACCAAGGGCGATATTAAACCCACCACCGGTCAGCTGAGCTATATCCAGCGATCTGACAATCAACTCCAACGTTTCAGGACTCACCTGTACAGGCTGGCGGCCGGCCTCCGAGTTCACGCGCGACAGTTCGCTGTCCGGACGCCAGGTGCTCAAGACCTGTTCGAGCCGCTTGATCTCATCGAACGCAACCTGCATAGCCTGATCGCCTATGCTTTTGTCTGAGGCCACAGCCGTAACCGTAACTAGGGTCCCCATATGCATCTGTGTGCGTTTCGAGACGATAGACTGTGATGCAGGAGGTACGGCCACACAAGCTGCCACCAAGACCATGGTGAAACAGAGCATCGTGATAGGAATGGCACAGATTGGAGATGTCTTCATGACGACATCATTCCTACCACCAATGCCTGCGAAAATACCCAGAAGCTTCTTCATAGGGAAATTATATGGCAAGCCGCATTGGAATGGCAGACCGCTCCGCGCTAACTTCCCACTTGACAGTGAGACACTGATCAGGATATTAATAATCGTTCTCAATTTCAATCAATCGATCATCGCATATCATGACTACCATCAAGGCACCATCGCTGGAATACGATTCGATGCATGAAACGCGCTGTGAGTGCGGCCAACTGATCGCTAAGGTGTGTGGACAAGGGCTAGAGCTCAAGTGCAAGCGGTGCAAGCGTATTATTGTCATCCCCTTCTCTTCAATCGAAGGCTGGGGAACTGCTTCAACATAATCGCCTATCAACAAAGGAGGCACATATTTAGGTTCAGCAGTTGCACACATTTCGTTGACCTAAAGACCAGAGACCGTTGAGTCCCGAGTCAGACCATCACCTTACTCATGAGGGAGGATACCGATGAAGATGCGGTCAATCCTCGGGGCTTTTTCGATTCTTGCGCTGGCAGTTGCGCCGGTCTTCGCAGAAGAAAGCCTTGAGGAACGAGTGAAAAGACTCGAAGAAGCATTGCAGAAAGCACAGCAGCGTGAATCTCGCGAGATTCAGGGGGAAGGTTCATCCCCAAAACAATACCCGATGCCGTCGGGGCCGATGACCGATATTAGAGTGGGACGCCCAGGAGAGGAAAAAACCTCTCTCGGTTTCGGATCTACAGGATCAGGGAAACTGATCTATGCGAAACCATTTTTGAGTGCGCCAAAAGCGACTATCGGTGGTTATGTTGACGTGATGTACAACGTACTCTCACGCCAAAACCTGGACAATCCGAGCCGCAATAGCTTCGGTCAGCAGCGACTGGTGCCTTTTATTTATGCAGACATTACGGACCGTATAAAGTTCGCGGCCGAAATCGAGCTTGAACGAGGCGGGCCGAACGCACCACAGGGAACGGACGGCTCAATTCAAATTGAGTTTGCTCAACTGGATTATTTGGTCAATGAAATGGTGAACGTTCGAGGAGGTCTTCTCCTCATGCCGGTCGGCAAGTTCAACTTACTCCACGATTCTCCCTTGAACGACCTGGTTGACCGGCCCATGGTCTCGAGAATTATCATTCCGAGCACCTGGTTTGAAGCCGGCGCCGGTATTTATGGGACACTGTATCCTTCGAGCCTTTCGAAGATTGACTACGAAGTCTATGCTGTCAATGGCATGAGCCAAACAGCGGGCGCGATTACCGATTTGGGCGTGCGAAGTGCACGGGGAAGCGTATCCCGTGACCGTGATGACAGCAAGGCCGTCGTCGGCCGGGTCGCCTTTAGCCCGATGTTGGGGATTGAGATTGCCGGGTCTGGCTTCCATGGCCAATACAAGCCTTCGGCCGGCGCGATCGGTTCTGGCATCATCGACATTTTCGCGGTTGACTGGACCTTGCAACGCGGGCCCTTCGAGCTCATTGGAGAAGCGGCCTGGACCAGAATCAGCAATAACAACGCCACCGGAGTGGCCGGTAATGGGATCGGCCCCGCGGGCATGTTCGGCTACTACATCCAGGGGAACTACCACTTCATGCCGGAGATCTTAAAGAGGCTGGCGCCAACCCACTTCTCGGATGCGTCAACCTTCACCGCTACCATCCGCTGGGAGCAAGTCGATACCGATACCGATAATCGCACGAATGGTGAAGGAAACACACTCGGCAATCGACGAGAGTTAGACCGGTTGACGGTGGGTCTGAACTTCAGACCGATTGAAGATATGGTCTTCAAAGTCAACTGGCAGTACAACACTCAGAACGACAATGCCAGAGGCCTCGTTCCTGCTGGTGATCTAGGAACTTCTAGCAGCCGGATGGACGGAGACGGATTTCTATTTCAAGCAGCGACCTACTTCTAACTATACGGTAAGGAGGCTCCCCGCCTGATCGGCGGGGAGCTCACACGATGACGAGATTTCTGCGAATGGGTTTGCCAATCATGCCGCTCCTGCTGATCGGAAGCATGGCAGGCTGTGCCTCGCTGAGCGGCATGCAACAACGGGTTGCCGCGTGCAGCTACGATCATGCCTGGGATGCGGCCATTGATGCCGTGAAGGACCGTGCAACCGATACGAAGGACAAAGAAGCTGGATTAATCGTGACACAGTGGCTTGAAATTCCAATGTCTGGACGACCCTACGGGGTGTTTCGGAGAGATGTCGCCGACAATAAAGACCGCTCCCGCCTCACGTTGAAAGTGAAGCGTGTGGATGATGTCACCAGAATCTCTTTCATTGAGGAACGACAGAGCTGGGTCTTTCGAGGAGGATCACGTCTCTTTGGCTGGGCTCCGACGGACCCCTCCGAGGAAGTCATGCGTGACGTGCAGAATCGTCTCGACACCAAACTTAAGGAACGCGGATGCACCGTCACCTAAGCACAATTTCAGGTTTTGTACTTGGAACCTCACTCTGTCTGATGCCCCCCGTATGGGCCGGAACAGAAAAAGTGTGGGACAACGACCTCAAGCGTCATCTTACCGAAGATGAATTAAATCACGCCGAAATCCTCATGACCGAGGAGGCGGCTGTCAAGATCATCCTGGCAAAATCAGAACGAGTTCGTAAGGAAGTCCTCCAACTCACGCAGGACAAAAAAGACCTGGTCGAACAACGCATCGGATGGAAGTTCCCTGAACAAGCGTTCGAGATCTACATCGGTGAAACCGGCGATAAGATCGACGGATACGCCATGGTGCATAATACAATCGGCAAACACAAGCATATGACCTACATGGTTGGTGTCGACACCAAGGGGGCCTGTTCGGATGTCGAGCTGCTGGTCTTTCGTGAGGTTCGCGGGAGTGAGGTCGGCCGGAAGCGATTCAACGTACAGTACGAAGGCAAGACCGTATTGGACCCAATTCGTATCAACAAAGATATCATCAACATCACGGGCGCCACGATGTCCGTCCGTTCCATCAGTGCTGGCGTGAAGCGGGTACTCGTGTTGATTGACGAGTTCTACTTAAAGCCTGCCGGGCTCGGCAGTGATACGCTGGCTGCGAAAAAAGATAAAGGGTTTTTGCCTTCGATTTTCGGGAACTAGCGAAAGCGGACCCAGCGTCCCAGACATGCGAAATTTTAATCAAAAATTCAGGCTCCGCGATTCAGATCGTCATATTCGGTTGCTCTACACGTTATTTTTACTCTTGATGCTGGCTGGATTTACATTTTCTTTTTTTTGGGCACATAGCATGACGGGATTGTCACCGCAAGGCATTGCCGAGCACTACCGAGGATCGGACGCGACGTTCGGGGAACCGATGTCGTTTCGTGAGCTGGCGGAAATTACCCATTTTCATCTCTTCACGATGCCGGTCGTATTCATGATTTTGATCCACGTGATGTATTTGACCAGCGCAAGCCATACCCTCAAGGCCGTCACCACATGGGCGGGCTTCGGTGGCGTGATGCTCGATCTGGTATCGCCATGGCTGATTAGCTACGTGTCTCCTCTGTTTGTGATCTCAATGTTGACCGGAGATACCCTCATGACCATCAGTTTCTTAGTCATGATGGTAGTCCCACTGTATGAAATGTGGATACTGGGACAGCCTTTAATGGGAGGAAAGCACCCCAAAGGGTCCTAACCATCTCAGTTGGCGGTACACCATTTAGAGGCCAGCGGCTATTCGCCCAGAGCCCAGGATCACGCGAGTGATTCTGGGCTCTTCGTTTTTGAGGAGGCAGCGTCATGCATGTCGATAGTGCAGATCGGGTCGAACCGGCCGTCTTATCCATTCAGAGCATGCTCACAAAGATCGATCGGCTCCATCTGCCAGCCGTCTCGCGGCGCGATCTGGAGAGTATTCTTGTTCGGCAAGTGGCGAAAGAACTGGATCGGCTTCTACCGTGGCAAGCCGGTCATGGCCAGGGAACAGCGGCGATCGCACTTCAGATCGGACGGGCCGCATCTCTCACGGACGAGGAGTTGCATCAGCTCAAACTGGCCTCACTGCTTCACGATATCGGCGTTCTCATGCTTCCACCCTGCTTACAAACCAAACGAGAATGGTTTGAGCCAGACTGCTATGTGGCGATTCAAAACCACCCGCGGCTGGGAGCCACATTGCTAGAACCTTTTTCATTCCTTCGTGAGGCCACAGTCATGATTGCCCATCACCACGAGCGATGGGACGGATCGGGATATCCCTATGGACTCAGGGGAACGTTCATCCCATTGGGAGCAAGAATTCTTGCAGTCGCCGATGCATTCGAGGCCATTCACGTCCCGCATGCCTACGATCAATCGCACCGCGATCGGATTGCGCTCAGAATCTTATACGTGGCCGCAGGGACACAGTTTGACCCCTTTGTCGTGGATACGCTTATCGCTCTCTTTGAGGAACCCAATGTCCGGCTCGCGGGTACGATACATAGTCGGTAACACAGCCGGCGGCAGTCCTACGCCGGCTTCAAAGTGGGAGGCCCCACCCCTCCCACTTTATCGGCAAGGGTCCTCGCCTCCCGAGGGCCCTTGCCGCCCCAATTCAACGGCTGATTGTGATGGGACAGACAAGCGGAATCGACATGGCAAGGACGATGAAATCATTCATGCAACATGTTTTATCTACCCCTATCACATGTGATCGACGAAGACCTACAGCTGGACATACTTATTTACCCAACACAAAGGAACGGTGCACCATGAGTCGTGACAGGATGACAAGTCACACACAGACCTCTCTGGCTTTTCTAGGCTCGATGCTTTTCCTCATCGGAGCGGTTGCCTGCTCAGGGGATGGAGACTCCCCCCCTTCGCTCCCTATCGCTTCCACTGGAACGCCCGGCGCCGAAGAAGCCGTGGGCGAACGGCTGTTTCTCGAAACGCGATTCGCCCAGGCTTTTAAGGTGTCTCTGGACAACGGCGGCAATATCAATGCCCCGAATATCGGTGATCGCGTCGTCGATACAGTGGAAACATTGAATGCGCCGATCGACCCGGGGCCGTTCAAGGACCTCTCCATGAATTGCCGAGCTTGTCATTTGGTTGATGACGTGTTGGATGCGCCGAGAGGCGGCATGCGAGCCTATGCTGACTTTGCGCGTCGCAGCCCCCTCCCGGCCCGAGCGGACGGCAAGACTGTTGCCGTCCGCAATTCGCCTCCACTTGTCAATGCTGCGCTCGATCGACCAGGCGGCGTCTTGTTCCATTTCGATGCTGAATTTAATTCGATGGAAGAACTAATCGCGGCCACCTTCACCGGCAGAAACTTCGGCTGGCTGCCAGGAGAACGCGCCCAGGCCATCGCCCATATCGCTCGCGTGGTCCGATCCGACGACGGCACAGGAGATCTGGCGAAGGAGTTTGACGGAACCCCCTTCCGAGTGCTGTTCAGCGGGACTGATGCGTCCATACCAGAGGAATTCCAGCTCACCTCGGAATTCCGCAGAACGATCGGCTCCGCGACTGACCAGGAGGTGTTTGATGTCGTCGTCAAAGTCGTCACCGCCTATGTCAACGGCCTCCTCTTTTCTCAAACCGAAGACAGCGGAGCGCCAATCCGCTCTCCGTTTGATGTATTCCTAGAGTCCAACGGGCTCCCGCAATCACCCAATGCCAACGAACCTCCAATCGATTACAGCAGACGTCTTCTGCAACTCGTGAACTCACGTGAGTCGGCCGGGACACTTCAGTTTGTCACCTCGAACCCCAACAGAACAGACGGTCAGTTCCAATTTCACACCCAGCCAT
This sequence comes from Nitrospira sp., assembly GCA_005116895.1. GTDB lineage: Bacteria > Nitrospirota > Nitrospiria > Nitrospirales > Nitrospiraceae > Nitrospira_D. Next base: position 237,771 of record SWDO01000001.1, read on the forward strand.
TCTCGTTTGGGGCGCAGGAATTGGCTGGATTGAAAATGTTCCTAGCGGAACCGGCGGCGCTGCCTGCTGCACCGGCTGAACTAACAGCCGGGAAAGTCGGCAACTGTGTCGCCTGTCACGCAGTACCGAACTTCACCGATTTCAAGGCCCATAATACAGGGACGACACAGAAAGAATATGATGAGATTCCTGGTCATGGTGACGGGGCCTTCAGGAATTTGGCCATTCCCACGCTCGCGACACGAAGCGCCGATGACCTGCCGGCTACCGAACAACACCCGCAGGCCAGCGAGCGATTCCGAGCCGTTCCCGCTGCTGGGACAACGCTGACCGACCTGGGCCTGTGGAACGTCTTCGCCAACCCCGACATGCCTGCGCCACAAGACAAGATCCAAAATATCCTCTGCGATGATGCGCAACCGTGCTCCGTGTCTCAAAGCGACCTCTTGAATCGTGCGATCGCTCGATTCAAAACACCTGGTCTTCGCGACCTCGGACATTCGGAGCCCTTCATGCACAACGGTCAATTCGATACCTTGAACGACGTGATCGATTTCTATATCGACGTCTCAGACCAAGCCCGTGCGGGAACACTCCGCAATGGTGCGCCCCAACTACAAGGCATCGCCCTTACACCCAGTGATATTGCCCCACTTGTGGCATTTTTAAAATCGCTGAACGAGGACTATCAATAGGCAGTAACAGCTCTGGACCATGGCTCGCACACATCCTTGAAATAGGTGAACGCTATGAACCCGCATTCCCCTTCGTGTTCATTCATCATGACCTGCCGGCGCTGTCAGGAACCGATCGGCCATCGCAATCCGCAACTCTGGTGCATCAAGTGCCGATGCTCCCATCGCCAACAGGGACAGACCAGGGGGCTGGCAGAATCGCTTAAGACGCGACGACTGAAAGCATGGCTCAAGACTTTTTCCTACTCGTGAGTGAATCGTGTTGCATAGTGCGTTGATCACGCGAGAAGTGGTGGATTTTTCAGCCCGCTGTTTATGGATGGAGACAGGTTAGGCCATACCGCCTCTGGTGAGGCCATTCGAGGAAATACAGTCTGGGGGCTGACGTGGTTGTCGGGAGACAACCTCCTCGCAGGCTGCTGAAAAATGTTTTTGGAGCCTGTTAGAAAACGGTTTCACCGAGTGTGTCAGCGTCTAAGCGTTTGAGCATGGCCTTCCGTTCATTGGGACAGCTGGCGCTGGTCAGCTTGTCGACCTCCGCTTTCACCTGAGCCATTTTCTTACGATTAAATTCATTGTCGGTAAAGGCCTTCACTAAAGCCTCTTGCCATTTGGTTTGCGCATCAAGTGGGTCTCCTGGACGCACGGTCGACTCCACCGACTTCAGAATATGGCAGAGTGTTGTACCCATGGCCGGAGCCCCCTCAGCTCGCCCCTGATCGACAGCGACACCCTGGATCAAGGCACAGAGCGCAGTGGCCCATAGAAGCCGTGTGACCCGCTGCAACCTGTCACGCATCGTGGCCCTTTTCGCGAAGTGTTCGTACAGGATGTTCCTTGGGGTTTCGCAATTCCCCTCAGGATTCTTTTTTGATCTGCTCGGCCAGGTAATTCTCCAGGCCAACTTGTTTGATGGTTCCCAGCTGGGTTTCGATCCAGTCAATGTGCCCATCGACGTCCTTCGCCATATCTTCCAGCATGTGCCGAGTCGTAAAATCCGTGACCTTCGTGCAATGAACAATGCCCTCATTCAGCAAGGTCAGCATCTCGTGCTCCGCTTTCAGATCCAACGTGAACTGTTCCGGTACGGTCTCCCCTACCTGAACGGCGTTCATTCGCTGCACATTGGGCACACCTTCCAAATAGAGAATATGGCCGATCAGTTCGTCGGCATCCTTCATCTCATCGATGCTCCGCTCCCGTACTTTATGCTGGAGCCGGGCATACCCCCAGTTCTCACACATCTTGGCATGGACAAAATACTGGTTGATGGCAGTCAAATCAGCCGTCAGGATCTTGTTAAGAATGTTGATTACCCCTTCTTTCGCTTTCATCTTTGGCCTCCTTCCGAATAAGTCATCGCCGATCGTCTCATTATCATCACGTATCACGCTCGTCGTCAACTCGATAAATAGATGTATTCTGATTTCATCTCTCAAATTCGGTGAAATGGATTCTCAATATTGTTCGAGCCAGATCCTTGCGCGGAGTGATAGACCATCGAGGCCGATCGAGGCGCATGGTTCGAGCACTTGAAACAACAGTCTGCGAGATGGTAAATTCTTGGAGATATAGTCTGCCTAGACAATTCATTCAGCGGATGACGTCATGATTAAGCGTGTGACTCAAATAACCCTCCCCCTTCTGGCCTTCGTCCTCGTAGCCGTAATCGGCCCTACTGCCGCCGTCGCACATGGGAATGTGTCGATGGAAGAAGACATTTGCGTGCGAAAAATCGGTGGAAATATGGTGCATTTCAGTGCCTACCAGCCTCAGATTGAGCCGAAGGCTCAATACTGCACAGAGATCCCAGATGTGGGGGATACGTTCCTTGTCGTGGACCTTGTCGACCCGAGCCTGCGCACTATGCCGGTAGGGGTCAAGATCATTCAAGGAGTCAATGAAAACGAGCAGGACGAGGCGAAGACCGTGGCCTATTGGAAGCCGGTTTCTCACCCTGATGGGATCGTGAGGGGTGAAGCCACGCTGGAAAAGGGGCTCTACAAATTGATCATCACAGCTGAAGGGCTCAGCCCTTCCACCTACCTGTTGCGAGTGCAGCAGGCGGACTATTCAAAGCTTGGACGCGCAGCTCTTGGACCATTGGCATTGCTGCTGGTACTCGGGGTTGTCGGATATGAGCTCTCGAAATCGGGTCGAGTGCGGGGATGGCTTGCATCACGTCGTCGCTCATGAGCAACCGGACGACGCAGGTCAGTATCTGAGCATTCTCTTCACCATTGTAAAAAAGAGGACACGTTCATGAAGTCTTTCGTATTGCTGAAACTGACAGTTGGATGTGCAGTAGTTGTTCTGAGTGCTCTCTTGTCCTCGCAGGTCCATGCTCACGGTGGGCTCTCTATGGCCGAGGACATGTGCAAGCTCACGATCGGCCCCTACACGATGCACTTCAGTGGGTATCAGCCTGAAAACACTCAACAAAAACAATTCTGTGAGGATATCCCAGCGGTCGGCCAAACAATTGTCGTGCTGGATTACATCGAGCAAGAGCTTCGCACCCTCCCTGCCGAAGTTCGGATCATCAAAGACACCGGCACAGAAGAGAATCTTGAGGCCAACACCGTGTTTAACCTTCCGGCCAAAGTGTATCCCAATGGCTCGATCGACTTTGCCTATACCTTTGACAAGCCAGGAAAATTTGTCGGTATCGTTACCGTGGGCGACAAGAAAGAGCATATTTCCAAGTTTCCATTTTCGGTGGGAGAACCGAAGTTCTATACCAAGTTCTTGAATATCTACATGTTTCCTGTGGCTGCGGTGCTTATTGTCCTAGGGATTGTGTTTTTCATGAGAGACCGCAAGCCGTCGCAACCCGTAGCGTCCTAATGCTTGAGACCATAGCGGAACCGTTTTGAATGCTGAGGATTAGAGAAAAACGAGGGTTGAATATGTCCGGTCATCTTCTTATCCGTGCTTGGGTGTTCTGTGTAATCATTTTGGTCGTCGCGCCTTTTCCCGCGATGGCCCAACATGGGCATGAATTGGCAGCAGATACATGCGTCCTCCACGCTGGACCCTATAAGATGCTTTTTGCAAGCTACCTACCTGACATGTACTACGATCGGAAATTCTGCCAGGAGCTTCCGGCGGTGGGGAACACCGTTTTGGTGCTCGATTATGTCGAACAGGAGCTCCGCTCTATCCCGGTAGAAGTGAGGATCATTAAAGATACTGGCTCGGAGGATAATCTCGAAGCGATAACAATCGCACACCTCCCCTCCAAGGTCTACTCCACTGGATCAATCGACGTGAAATACAACTTCGATACACCTGGGAAGTTCGTCGGATTGGTTTCCATAGGTCAAAGTCGCGAACATCTCGCACGATTTTCTTTTTCGGTCGGTGAACAAGGCATCATCTCTCATCTCTCGCACTACATGATGGTTATCGTGCCGGTTTTCGTAGGCATTGTCGTTGCCGTATTCTTCGCCTTCCGAGATCCTCGCAAGCCATCACGGGTCCGGGTATCGTAGGAAGCGACTGCTCAAGGGAACGCCAAACTAGACCGCCCGATGCATCACGCGTAGGTATAGCAATCTGGCGTAGGGAGAACTCATGGTCGGCCCAGCAGGCATGAATATGTTCACGCGCTTCATCTTAATCATCATGCTCATCTTGGCAGCACCCGTAACCTCAGCGTTGGCGCATTCCATGTTAGTCAAGGCTGAGCCTCCACGCCGAGCCGTGCTTACCAAGTCGCCGACACAAGTGCGATTGTGGTTCAACGAGAAAATTGAAGGAGACTACGCCTCGCTCGTGGTCCTCGATGCCCAAAAACAGCCAATCACCGATGCCAAGCCCACACTCGCACCGGATGACCAGAAATCGATCGTGTTGCCCATTCCCGAGCTGGCTCCAGGTAAGTACTCCATCAAGTTCCGCGTCCTCTCGGTCGACGGCCATGTGGTTGAGTCTACCTTCGACTTCACCGTAAAGGGCGACACTCAAAGGAAATGATCGAGGCCGTCGGTACGCTGCTTCGCTGTCTGCACCTCGCGTCCAACATGATGCTGATCGGGGGTTGCGTTTTTCTAGCAATCGCCGAGCCGAAGAGCCTCGAATCAGGGCATGCGTGGCTGGCTCGTCTAAAAAAGACTTTTCCTTGGTTGGCCACCCTCCTACTGATCGGCCTAGTCGGTCTTTTGGCTACGACGACCGCGCAGGCTACCGGATCCCCTGAGAATGCCTGGAACCCGCAAGCCTGGTTGGACTTTATCCAGAAGACTCATATCGGATTTATCTGGACCCTGCGCGCTGCGAGTGCGCTTGCTGTCCTGGTGATCGTTCTGTACATACAGGTTGCTCCTGCTGCGCAATGGCGCTACATCCTAGGTGCATCAGCGGCGGCACTGCCACTGGCCCTCGGTTCTCTTGCTAGCCATTCGGCGGCCGAAGAGCAAGCCGTCTTGGCCACCGCGATCTATGCCCTCCATCTTATCGTAGCGAGCGTTTGGTTCGGCGGTCTCCCGGGCGTAATTCTTGTTGCCTCCACCATCGCGACCGGATCAGCTGACGAAAGATCCTATATCGGTGACGTGCTAACTCGCTTCTCGAAATTGGCCCTCGTCACAATGATTGTTGTTGTCATATCAGGCATCGTCGTGGCCAATCGCATGTTCGAGACCAATTACGCCGGACTGGTCGCGACAGCCTATGGCTGGCTGCTCATCACAAAGCTCACGTTACTTGCCGTCATTCTTTCCATCGCCTCGCGAGCAAAGTCTCTTTGGATACCATCGATTCGGCAACGCTCCGAGCAAGCCGCAACAAGTGGGCAAAAACTTCGGACATGGGTGACAGTTGAGTTTGGCCTCGCCATTCTCCTGGTCATCGTCGCGACCTTACTGGCCAACGCAGTCCCGGCTAAGCATGAGGTCATCGATAACTGGCCCTACCCATTCCGCTTCTCGATCGACGCAACATGGGACGACTGGCTTGTAAGGGCCATTGTGCTAACCGGCCTTGTACTCTTGATCATAGCTGGAACGACCATCGTGCTCAGTCGCAAAAAACAGTGGGCAACCTCGTGGCGCATCGCCATTCCAACCCTGCTGGGGATCCTCGGACTTGGTGCGACATTCTATCCCATCGCGGTACAATCCTACCCGGAGACGTATCGGAAGACCCCGGTTCCGTTCGATGCCATCTCGATTGCCAATGGCATCGAGCTATTCACGGGGAATTGCATTCCCTGCCATGGCCCACAGGCTAAAGGGAACGGGGTATTGGCTAAGACGCTGCCGAAACAACCCGTCGACCTGTTGACGGAGCCTCATACCGCCATGCACACGGCAGGTGACTTCTTCCATTGGCTGACCTACGGACGATTCAACGGTGTCATGCCGGCCTTCGGTGAGAAATTTTCAGAAGAAGAGCGCTGGGATCTCCTGAACTTTCTCCATGCCAATTCCCGCGGGTATCAATCCCGAATCATCACGCCCCGTATTCTGCCTGAGCAGCCGTTTATGGCCACCCCGAACTTTTCGTATACGGCGCACGATGGTTCAAGCGGCACCTTGAAAGACTTCCGAGGAACACAAAACCTACTGCTCGTGTTATTCTCCTGGCCGGAGTCGCGTGTTCGGCTTGATCAACTTCGTACGGCTTCGACCGCGATTACCACAACCGGCACGGCTATCCTGGCAGTCCCAATGACCGACCTTCCTCCGGATGAGCTGACCTCACTCGCACAGGGAATGCCGTTCCCCGTCATCACTCAAGGCGGACGGGAGATCTCCCGCAGCTATGCGCTGTTCCGCCGAACACTCTCCATTCCTGACTTGTTCGGCGAGGGCACTCGCCAGAGTCACATGGAGTTTCTCTTCGACCGATTCGGATACCTACGAGCTCGATGGATTCCTCATGGAGATGGACCAAGCTGGACAGACATGAGCCTTTTGACACAACAAATCACACAGCTCAATCAAGAGCGAGAGATCTTGCCTCCCCCCGGTGATCACGTCCATTGAATCAGGCTCTAAATCAGGCCTAACCCACGGTAGTTAATCGAGAGAGTTTCATTCGGACAAAAACGCACATTGCATGGCCCGCCGAGAGGAACAGACCTCCTGGCACAGCCCTGCTGAGCTTGACTTCAACCATCCGCAAGAGTATACGTGGGGTCGCACGAACCACGCTTGCCATATAGGCTTTATACGAGTGTTTTGCGAGCCTAACCCATAATATTTCCCTTGACTCATCTCAGATTTTTGTCGGATACTTGCTCACATTTTAACCGGTCCTTCCATGTGGGCAAATGAGACGTAGTTGTGGGGGGGGAAGGATCTTTCACTGAAACGTG
>SWDO01000001.1:244887-288467 GCA_005116895.1 Nitrospira sp.
CATCACCCTCTTGTTGACCAGGAACTGGACATTGACGGCAGTGATCGGAGCATGGATGTTCGCCGCACTGTTCTATCCGAGCAACTGGCCGATATTCGCCTATAGCCATACGCCGCTTGTCGTTGACGGCGCATTGCTCTCATGGGCAGACTATATGGGCTTCATGTATGTTCGTACCGGGACTCCTGAGTACATTCGGATGATCGAAGTTGGATCATTGCGCACATTCGGTGGTCACAGCACGATGATCTCCGCGTTCTTCTCCGCATTCGCGTCCTCGTTAACGTACATCCTGTGGTGGCAGTTCGGGAAGTTCTTCTGCACGTCGTACTTCTACATCACCGATGACAGACAGCGGACCACCAAGGTATACGATGTATTTGCATACGCCACCTTGGGGCCACAAGCCGACAAAGCTAAACTTTCTGGGGGGAAAGCATGACTGCCAAACACGTCTTCAAACTGTGGATGATTAGACTCTGCGGGGTGGCGACGCTGGCAGTCACGCCGGCTCTCGATATTACCCCTGCATTCGCTCACGGAGAGCGATCGCAGGAACCATTCCTGCGGATGCGCACTGTGAATTGGTACGACACTGAATGGGTTGGAAAGTCGACCAAAGTCAATGATGTGACAGAGCTGAAGGGAAAGTTCCACTTATCCGAGGATTGGCCTCGTGCGGTGGTGAAGCCAACCCGGACCTTCATCAATGTCGGGTCCCCCAGCTCCGTCTTCGTGCGTCTGAGCTCGAAGGTCAATGGAACACCGATGTTCGTCTCGGGACCAATGGAAATCGGCCGTGACTATGAGTACGTGGTCAAATTAAAGGCCAGACTCCCCGGCCACCATCACATCCATCCCATGTTTGCCGTCAAGGAAGCCGGTCCAATCGCGGGACCAGGTGGATGGATGGACATCACGGGTCGCTATGAGGATTTCACCAATCCGATCAAGACCCTGACCAATGAAACATTCGATTCGGAGACGATGGGAAGCATGACTGGAATTGGGTGGCATATCTGGTGGATCGCTCTCGGCATCTTCTGGGTCGGGTTCTTTGCGATCAGACCAATGTACCTGATTCGCGCTCGAGTCCTGGCGGCGTATGGGGACGAAATTCTGCTTGACCCCATCGACCGAAAAGTTGGTGTTGCGGTGTTGGTCCTCACCTTAACTGTTGTGGTCGTCGGGTACATGGCTGCAGAAGCCAAGCACCCGATCAGCGTCCCTCTCCAGGCTGGTGAGGCAAAGATCAAGCCTATGCCGATCAAGCCAAACCCGCTGACGGTTGACGTGATTCATGCAGAGTACGATGTTCCGGGCCGCGCATTGCGCATGACCCTTCATGCGACCAATAACGGCACACAACCGGTAACCATCGGTGAGTTCACGACAGCAGGCATCAGATTTACCAACAAGTTTGGTGCATCTAGGGTTGATCCAAACTATCCAGCAGAACTGGTCGCATCGGCCGGTCTGACGATGGATAACGAGGCTCCAATCCAGCCTGGCCAAACAGTTGACATTAAAGTCGAGTCCAAGGACGTCCTGTGGGAAGTGCAACGGTTGGTGGACATTCTCCACGATCCGGATCAGCGCTTTGCAGGATTGTTCCTGTCCTGGACCGATTCTGGTGAGCGACTCATCAATCCAGTCTGGGCTCCAGTACTCCCGGTCTTTACACGGTTGGGAGCATAAGGTAGTCTGGGTCTAAGGAAACGCCGGTTCGTCTCCATCGCACGGTGGAATGACGAACCGGCGTTTTTCTTTGCCCCCCGTCCTCACTCATTCGCCTCCTCCTCTCTCCACTATTTTCTTGTTGATCTATTCACATCTTTTCCAATAGGTGTGTGATTTCCGCAGCATTGTGTCCATTCATGAATCTAGGCGGGGCTCCCTACCAGAGCTATTCTGAATAGCTTCTTGTATGATCACCCGATCATCGAGTACTTGCCTGGAACTTGCCCGTCCGATAGGGGTCCTGTATGATACCAACTGTATTTTCCACTGCAGGTTGAACAATCTTGAATCTAGCGATCCTGAAAGCCCACCTGAGTTGCCACTCGCAAAATCACAGTTGATATCATATGGAAGCTTCCTCACCCACGTCTTCTCCGGGACTCTGGTTCGATAAGGTCAGGCGCACCGCCCTCAGGCATTTCCCGTGCACCAATACTGCCAGTACGCATCGACTACGCGATTATGCTATTGCTGCATTTACATTCCTGAGCGTTGGCGTGAGTTCCTTGTTCGAAATCAGTGCCAGCGTTGAGCGACAGCATGCATTAGGAGCCTTGGCATGGGTTTTTCTTGGAGCCTTATTGCTGGGTGAGAATAAAGAAACACGGGTGCAGGTCTTGATTGCCGTTATCTTTGCAACAGTCGGAGAGCATTTCGCCTCGATCTATATGGGAGGTTACACCTACCGATTCGAGAATGTACCGGCCTACGTCCCACCGGGCCATGGCATGGTGTACCTGACCGCGGTTGCGTTGGCACGATCTGCACTCTTTGTCCGCCACCACGGAAAAATCGCCATCTTTGTGATCACCGTATGGGGTGCATGGTCTCTATGGGGAGTCAGCGGGTACGCTGACCGTGGGGATGCAGTTGGTGCCTTACTGTTTGGCATATTCTTAATCTGGCTAATTGCCGGTCGTTCCCCGCTGGTCTATCTCGCTGCTTTTTTCATTACGACCTGGCTGGAATTGATCGGCACTTCCGTTGGCGCCTGGCAATGGGCGGCCATAGATCCGCTCCTGGGGTGGTCACAAGGAAACCCACCCAGCGCTGCCAGTGCGTGGTAGTGTCTCGTTGATGCAGTTGCCATTGGAGGAGCAGGGCCAGCGGTGCGTGGAGTCAAACGGCTCTGTGCCTGGTACCGGTCGAGCGGGGTCTTGAATCGAACGGGGATCTCCTAACACTGAGGCACATGCGTTCCCTAAGACGCGCCATTTTCTATAGGTACAGACACCCGTCTGCTTGGCCCACATCGCAACAGATCTGCAGGAAATCACCGGCACCTGTTTCAACAATTGCAGACGCACCGTGCTTCGTGCGGATCACCCAAATGATCAGCATCGATCGCTGAGTAGAAGCCCATTTGTGAAACAACCGACGGTTGCAACAATCATCTCCTTGCAAGTTGGGCAACCACAGACCGTGGGGAGCAGAGAGTCGTCCGATCGCTTCGATGAGGTTTGGACAACTGGGTTTTTCAAGCTCCCTGTCACCGACCCGGTCTGGCTTGGCACGACAAACCTGAACGGCGATGGCCAGGCTGATTTAAAGAATCACGGGGGCCCTGAAAAGGCCGTGAACGTCTATCCCGTCGAACATTACCCCTATTGGCAACAGGTGCTGGGAGCGGCCGAATTTCCTTTCGGATCGTTTGGGGAAAATTTCACCACAGAAGGGCTGCTTGAGACTGAGGTCTGCCTCGGAGACATTTTTGAAGTGGGATCGGCGCTCGTTGAGGTCTCACAGCCACGGCAGCCCTGCTGGAAATTAGCACGGCGTTGGCGCAGAAAGGACCTGGCCCTCCTTGTACAAGAGAGCGGACGAACTGGGTGGTATTTCCGAGTCATCAGAGAGGGAACGGTTCAGGTTGGGTCACGCCTGATACTTGTAACGCGTCCCTGCCCAGAATGGACGGTGGCCTCGGCAAACGACGTGATGCATCGACGGACAGATGATAGTCAAGCCGCCCAGAGCCTCGCAGTGTGTCCGGCCCTTGCAGTCCGATGGCGTGAGACACTGAACAAGCGGGTTGAGACGAAGACGGTCGGGTCAACCACGGCAAGGCTGTATGGACCCAACCTCTAAGACGCACACAGAGTAGACCTGCCTTGCACCTGGCTGACCGAATGCAAGGCGGTCCTTATCTTTTGCATACTGGATTGGCCTGCAACCGCTCTGCAACGGGTCAGTCTGCGTTAACAGATCTCTCTATGTTATAGTTCCGTGCCATCTTAAAAGGCTTACTGCATGAACGACTCGACGCGCAGCTACTCCTCCTCCGTTGTTGTGATCATTCTCCTGGGCATCATCCTCGCTCTGCTTCCCATGGGGAGCCGAGGTTACGCGCAATCGGAGGAAGACCAGCGTGCATGGGTTGGTGCGCTCGATAGCCTGTCGAGCGCACGGATGCTCACCGACGTGCGCACATTAAGCAGTCCGGCTTTCAACGGACGGCAAGCCGGATCCGCCGATGACCTGCGATCCGCACAATGGGTTGCACAGGAATTGACTGTGGCAGGGATACAACTACCGCTCACTGACAACAAGGGAATCGCCTTCCCTTCTACCGGGGCCGGCAAGGAAGAGCCCGTTGGCATCATGGCCTCGATGGTCTCCACGCCACTCATCGAACCGGACCCGGTCGTTCGCACCGGCGCAGCGGACCAGTTGGTCACAGCGCAGTTGGGTAAAGACTACCTCCCGGTCTTTGACTCCCCCTCTGCCGATCTCCAGGGTCAGGTCGTCTTCGTCGGTTACGGCATTGTCGATCCCGCTCAGGGAATCGACGATTACGCCGATGTCGATGTGAAGAACTGCATCGTGCTCTTCCTGCGTGGCAAACCGGATCACTACCCGAGCCCTGTCAGCCACGCCGACAAAGTCCGCTTCGCGCGAGATCGAGGAGCCGTAGCCTATCTGACCGCAACAGGGCCGATTATCAGCCCATATGAAACTCGCCGCGGCGCCACAGGGAAGCCCAGCGCATTGTATGGACAGCTCTCCCCTGACCAAGCCATCCCTGGCGCATGGATCAGCACGAAATTGGCCGAGACGCTCCTCGCCGGAAGCGGCGAGGAGTCCAATCCGGACCACCTTCGCACCCTCCAAGAACAACTCAATAATGCCCCAGCAGCGCGATCGCGCCTCGTCAATCGATATGCATCTCTCCATTGGAAAACCACGATGGCGGACGGCTTGCTGACAAACGTAGTAGGGATGATTCCAGGTACAGGACCGGATACCATCATCATCGGCGCGCATCGAGATCATTTTGGCCGCCCTGCAGGCCTCTTATTTCCTGGCGCTGACGACAATGCATCAGGAACGGCCGTACTCCTGGAGGTCGCACGGGCCCTTGGGAAACTGGGCCTACGTCCTCAACGGTCGATCCTCTTTCTATCATTCAGTGGACATGAGAGAGATTCGCTCGGGTCACGCCTCTATACATCGAGACCTGTCATCCCCCTCGGCTCAACGAAAGCCATGATCAACATTGACCATGTCGGAGTGGGATACGGAGTGTTAATCCTCCGCGTCACAGAGTTGAAGAAATCCACGTTAAAGGAAGCAGGGTACGCAGTGGATTTAGTCAACAAGCTTGACTATTACGGATTCTTGCCCGGCGGCGACGACGAACCGTTCAAAGAGGCAGGAATTCCAACCGTCAGCATCGCAAGCGGCGGGGCTCACCCGCACATGCATCAGCCTACCGACACCGCCGACACGATCAATCCTGAAATTTTGCGGAACATCGCACGGTATGTCCTCGCCCTCACCTGGCAACTGGCGAATACGCAATAGAATGTGCACTGGAAATAGGGCCTGAGAGCTGGCCGATGCTCGGCTATTCACATGGCGTTCGGATCGTGCTCCGAGACCTTCGGATGCACGCGCAGATCAATGGCGCATATGAGCCCGTGAGGAATCCGGGAGCAGGCGGAACGACCGCAGCATTTTCCCGCCCTTGGCGCCATAAGGGACAAGACCGTACACATACGTCATGGGCAACATCTGCGCAAGCAGGGTTTTTGTGCTTTTTTCATCCGTGAGGAAGTATACGCGGAACATAGTTTCTGAAAAGCCATGCGTGGTGTGTGCCGTATACTTGTTGTCCCCTTCCCAACGCTTTATCTGGATATTGACCCCATGAACATCCGTGCTCGATTTCACGGGAAAGTCCTTATAGGCAACACCGATACGATCCGGACGCATCAGCCCAAGCTTATAGATGTCGGCAATATGAACCACGACATACCCTTCGCGTCCGCCGACCAGCTCACGCAGGATCTCGACACCTTCTTTAGGCTCAGAGGCTAATGCGTCAGCAAATCGTTGGAATTTACGCTGCTCTTCCTCTGACGGTGGAGCCGCCCAGAAGTCTCGTTCATACTTCGCAATAGCTTCCAATCTTGGCTTCCAGATGATCGGCATAATGAGAGGTTCATTCAGTTGAGTGGTGAAGACCGGGGCTAATCCAGTGAGAAGCTGGATCTGACGCGAGGTGTCCCACCAGGCCAGAATAGCCGCATCTTTGGGCATATGCTTGGAGATGGCCGGTGCCAATATGGACAGCTCGGAGAGCTTCGTATCGAGAAACATTATTGGTTGGCCGACGTGATTTTCCCATCCGACCATCACTGGCTTCATATTTTCCCGGCGAGCAATATACCCAGTGGCTATCGATTCCTCCACGCCCTCTACGTGTATCTCTTGTTTACTGATTTTGAGGTCAGGCCAAGCACCGAATTCAAGCTTGGGAAATTTTTCTACCCCGCCCTCTTCAACTAAGTGATATTGATACGGGGCTGCACCCGGATCGAACCATAAAAATGCAAACCAACCAAGCAGTAAAAAACCTCCCGCCACCAGAATGATTCCTAGTGACGGGAGGATTTTACTACTGGGCCGCGTCAGCGTTGCTTCCATTGTCTTGTCTGCGCGGAACCCTATTTCACTTCTGGTTCTTCTTACGTCGGCTCCATCCGGCGATGGTCAGCGTGCCAGCCAGCAGCATGCCGCCGCCGAGACTGCCGAGCGTAAATTTCCCGTTGGTGCTATCAAAATCCAGCAAGCTACTCGTCTTGCTCTTCTCCTCGAGCTTCGACACTCGATCCATGAGGAGCATTCTATCCTTCAGTTTGGTGTCCTCATCCATGATCTCGACATAGGCCCGGTTCATGGCGGCCCAGCCCACCGTATAGGTGAAACCCGGATACTGGTGCGCCAGAGCCACGTGCAATTGCACCAGGTGGTCTTCAGCCATCTCGAAGAGTTTCAGCTCGATCGCGGTCGGGCTGTTGTTCTTGGACCAGTAGATCTGCCAGAACTGGTCAAAGAGGGCCTTCGCCGGCGCGGGCGGGGCCGGCCGGTTCGTCCGCTGCCCGGTCAGGAGGCGCGCCTCGAACTGTTTATGGACGACGTTGTGCGCCTCATCATACTTATCGAGGCCATGGCTCGTGCCGTTGTCGATAAACTCCAAGTAGGAGCGGGCAAAGGTCTCGGAATGGCACGTGGTACAGGTCTTGACCCACGCCTCGTACCGGTCCATACCCCATTTGTCAAATACGACCTCGCGAATGCCCGGCACGAAGGGATAATTCGCCCAGCGAACCTTCCGCACCGTGTTGTGGCTGAATTTACCCTGATATTCCATGTGACAGCTCTGGCAGGTCGGGAACTTCTGCCCGCCCTTCACCACCATATCCTTCAGCTGTAAATCCCAATTCCAGCGATTCTTCGAGGCCTGGTACCCCAGCCCATGTTGCGACCCGTTGTAGGCCTCCCAGTTGATGTGATCGGCGCCGCTATGGCAGGTGCCGCAGGCTTCCGGCTTGCGGGAGTCGGCTACTGAGAATTCGTGCCTGGTATGGCAGTTATCGCACTTATTTTGATTAGTATGGCACATGGAGCAGCCTTCGGCAATCTCGCGCTGCGCCATACCCGCCCAGATATCGGTCTCGACGTTGGCTCTCCAATCCAGCACGTGCGAGGGACGACCTCTTGGCCACTGGTTCTTTGGCCAGAGGATTGTGTCGCGCTCGGACTCGCGCTCGGCATATTCCATGAGATGGCAGTTGCCGCAGACATCGGCTGTGGGCATCTTGAGATCCACTCGGTGATCCGCCGCCTTCTTCGTGTTGATGTCAACATGGCAATCGATGCAACCCACTTCCTTCAAGTTCTCTTTTGCACCGAGCTTACCCAGCGAGCGCAGGTTTGCCTCGACGTCCTCCAGCTTCGCCTTCTTATAGTAGGTGTCATCCTTGGGGGTGAGCTTGCGAATCTTGTCAAGATTGGAGTGGACGCTCTTTTTCCAAAGTGCCACCCACCCAGGCGACTCATCGGTGTGGCATTTCACGCACTGCTCGCGTGTCGCCACTTCCTTCACTGATTGCGGGGGCTTGTAGAAGGTCGCGGGATCGAAGTACTTGGTCATGGCAATCGGCTCCCAATACTGGCCGTACTGCCCCTTCCCCGCTCCTCTACCTGGATCCTTATAGCGAGTGGTCAGCGCCTCATGAAACTCCTTGGGGCTCGCGGACCGCTCAATCTTCAGCGCCTCGAAGGTTTCCTTTGGGACACTCGGGTACTGCGCATGTACTGGTGCAGCCAGCAGCAGGCCGCAGACAACCATGGCATACTTCGCCACATGCTTTACTTTCACAGTCATACTCCTTCCGTTTGATGGGCAGCGTGTACTGTCCTTACTAAAATAGCCTTGGAGAAAATGCATCATGATGATGTGATCAGGATTTTCTATTACAGTTTACTCAAATTTCATTAAAGAATGCGGTCGGAATATAGCTGAGGCCCATCACACTGTCAACATATTTCCCATGAAAATCTCCCAACGAGCGCCGTGCAACTCAGCGACAAATTTAACGGATGATACGATCACTACGGGCGCTCTCGGTCAATAACGACAGTAATGTTTTCCGTCCCTGGCTTAATCGGCTGACTCATCCCTTCCAGATCACCACTGCCAGGCATCGCTTGTCCAGATTTTGATAATCGGGCCACAATGACCACTGTATCGATGTCCGACAGCTTTCGAGACGGCATCGGGCTGGTCGAGTCATCGAGCTGGAACGTGAAGGGCAAGTCTTTTCTCGATGCCCGCACGATCGACACCGGCATCGGTGGACCGGCGACATCCTTTGCAAAGACAAACAGTGTATCTGGAAGCGCTTTGACGGCCATGCTCGGGCCCAATACCACTTTTCCCGTGATCGCGCGCGACGCACCGGCCTTTTTCACCGGAGGATGATCAGCCGGCATCGCCGATGACGGGCGAGGAGCATTCGTCGCCGCCATGACCGGGGCACCACCCATGCGCTGCTTCGCTTCGCCAATCGCAGCCGTGATTTGCTCCGAAAATTCCGGATCAGAATCCTGAGGCAAGTTTGTGCGCGCCCGTTCCCAATCTTTGACCGCAAGTGCAAAGTCCTTACGATTGTACGCCATGGTGCCCGCCAGCATCAGGGCCTTCACGTGATTGGGATCCACCTTCAGAGCTTTTTCGATCATGGTCTCCGGCTTGCCTTCGAGCTTGCGTCCCTGGTGAATTCCCAGCGCATCGGCATAATCGGCCAGCATGTCCGCATCGTTAGGATTCAGTTTGAACGCTTTATCGAAAGCTGGGACGGCATCGGCATACCGTTCCATGGCCATGTAGGAGCGCGCCAGCATGGCCCAGCCTGTCGCATCATTCGGGTTCTGCTCCAGCTTCTTTTTAAGCCGTTCCATCAGCGTATTGAGCCCCTCCATCATTTGGCGCTCGTCACCGGCACCGCTCTGAGCCGACATCGACGACGCCGTCGGGTGCGTCATCGCGGCTGGATTACCCAATGTCCAATAGAGCACGCCACTGGCTGCCGGAATGGCCAACACTAACGACAGTGCGACAAGCCGAATATTCACGAGCACTCCGGACATTATCGATGATGTTTCGGTGGAACCAGTCTCCTCCAACACTCGGCGCTCCAGCTCATGTCGAGCCGTCTGATACTGGTCATCCGTCAGCAGCCCGTTGGTGAGATCTTGTTCCAGCTCAGAGAATTGCTGTCGATACACCGGCAACGTTTTTTCCTGTTCACTTGTCAGCTGCGCTGGGCGCTTCAACAACGGACGCAATATTAATCCCAGGACGGATACGGTCATGGCGGACACAATCGCCCAGAATGTCACGGTCATGATCGCTTCTCTCCTTCTGCCAAGAGTTGTTCAACTCGTCGATGTTCTTCATCCGTCACCGACACTTCGGCCACCGTACGTGACCGGCGCCGCAACGTCATGACCAGCGCCGTCGCCCCGATCGCCATTAAGACAAATGGTCCGACCCACAGTACTGTGGTTGTAGCCTTGAGCGGTGGTCGATACAGAACGAAGTCCCCGTAGCGGGCCACAAGAAACTCGATGATCTCCTGGTCGCTCATATTCTTGGCGATCATCTCTCGGACTTCCCGACGCAGGTCTTCCGCCAATGGAGCATTCGAGTCGGCCAAGGTTTGATTTTGACAGACCAGACATCGAAGCTCGACGGCGAGGTGCTTGAGGCGCGCCTCGGCGGCGGGATCATCAGTCAATGGCCTGGCTTCTCCGGCCCAAGCCGACCCGGACACACACAATATGATGAGCATCACCCATTTCATTCGGATTCAAGCTGCTTCACAAGTGGAAGAATCTTCTTCTCGACCGTATCAGGATACAACGGTCCGATCTGCTTATAACGAATCACGCCCTGCTTGTCGATGACGTACGTTTCAGGAACTCCGTAGACTCCAAAATTGATGCCGACTCGTCCGACCTCATCCACGCCAATTACCGAATACGGGTTGCCCCCTCGCTGCAACCAGGTTAGCGCTTCGTCCCGCTGATCCTTGTAGTCCATCCCATAGATCGTGACCTGTCCCGACTTAGCCAGGTCCATCAACACCGGGTGTTCCGTTTTACACCCGTTACACCAGGACGCCCAGAAGTTGAGCAGCCAGACCTTGCCCTTGAGATCGTTCGACGAGAATATTTTTTCTTGATCGTATAGTTGAGGTTGAGAGAATTCTGGCGCCGCTTTTCCGACCAACGGAGATGGAATTTCTCGCGGATTGAGCGTGAGTCCGATGCCCAAAAAACCGACTACCACGACAAAGATAGACAACGGCAGAAGAAACCGATTCATGCCACTTTTCGCCTAGCCGCTCGCGTGGGTACAGGCACAGCCGGTTCTTGCCGACGCCATGCCAATCGATACCGGCGATCACTGATGGCCAGTGCGCCGCCCAACGCCATGATAAAACACCCACCCCAGATCCAATCGATGAACGGCTTATGATAGAGCCTCACACTCCAAGCCCCGTCGTCGATCGGCTCTCCCAATGACACATAGAGGTCGCGCAACAACCCCGGATCAATGGCGGCTTCGGTCATGATTTGATTCTGAACGGGGTAGCGTCGCTTTTCCGGATACAAGACCGTGGTTTCACGACCATCCCGACTCACATGAAAGGTCCCACGAGCTGCCGTATAATTTGGCCCAACCACATCCTGAGTCCCATCGAATCGGAACGTATAGTCGCCAATACTTGCCGTCTCGCCCACATTCATCCGCACGTCTTTTTCAGTTTCAAACCCTTTCACCATCGTCACGCCGACGATAAAGACCGCAATCCCACAGTGCGCGACGAGCATCCCCCAGTATGATCTGGGCACCGAAGCCAAACGTTCGACGAGACTATTCCCGTTCACATGAGCCAACCGTTCACGCAGCCCAATCGCGGACGTCGTCACAATCCAAATCGCCAACAAGAGGCCGAGGCTCAGCAGGGGCGTCCAGTTCCCCATGACAATCGGTAACGTGAGTGCGGACACAAGACTGACCCCGAATGCCCACTTCAACCGCTTCGCCAAATCAGGCACACTCGCTTTCTTCCATTGGGCCAACGGGCCGATTCCCATTAAAAATATTGCCGGAACCATTAATGGCACGAAGACGGAATCGAAGTACGGAGGTCCGACAGAAATTTTCCCGAGATCCAGAGCGTCTAAAAACAATGGGTAGAGCGTGCCTAACAGCACCGAGCCCATCGCAGCCACCAACAACACGTTGTTGGCTAACAGCATGCATTCTCTTGACAACATCGCGAAGCTGCCGCCCAACCCGACTTTTGGAGCGCGCCATGCGTACAAGGCCAACGACCCACCGATGACAATCGCCAAAAAGACCAGGATGAAGAGACCTCGTTTCGGATCGGTGGCAAACGCATGCACGGAGGTCAACACACCCGAACGGACGCGAAACGTCCCAAGGAGGCTCAATGAAAAGGCCATGATGGCCAACAGGACGGTCCAGACTTTGAATCCACCCCGTTTATCGGTCACGGCTAAAGAATGCACCAAGGCCGTTCCCGCTAGCCACGGCATGAAGGAGGCGTTCTCAACCGGGTCCCAGAACCACCACCCACCCCATCCGAGCTCGTAGTAGGCCCAGCCGCTTCCCAACGCAATACCAACCGTCAAAAAACACCAGGCAACCGTCGTCCATGGCCGAGACCAACGGGCCCAGGCTGCATCAAGATTCCCCCCTAATAAGGCCGCGATGGCAAACGCGAAGGCCACCGAAAAACCGACATACCCCATGTAGAGCATCGGCGGATGGATCACCATTCCTGGGTCCTGCAAGAGCGGGTTCAAGTCCCGGCCCTCAGCAGCAGCAGGAATCAGCCGCTCAAACGGATTCGACACCGTCAACATGAACAACAGAAATCCCACACTGACCAGACCCATCACGCCAAGAATGCGGGAGCGCGTGGTCTCAGGGAGATGGCCAGAAAAGAGGGTCACCGCAAACATCCAGAGGGTCAGGATGAAGGTCCATAACAGAAGAGACCCTTCATGCGCACCCCAAATCGCCGCCAACCGATAATGGAGCGGAAGTTGTGAATTTGATGTCGCGGCCACATACAGGACGGAGAAATCCTTGTCGGCAAAGGCATAGGCCAGGCAGCCGAACGCAGTGAGGACCAATAGGAATTGGGTGCGCGCCGCCGGTTTCGCCACAGCCATCAGGCTCGAGTTCCCGACGGCGGCACCGTAGATGGGGAGAAAGCCCTGCACCAGCGCGACGCAGAGCGCGAGAATCAAGGCAAAATGACCGATTTCTGGAATCATAGCGACCCTTTTCTACCATCAGGAACAACGAGTGATTTACTTTGTTGGGCACCGGAGGCCTTGGCCTTCGCAAGCGCGTCCGCCACTTCTGGGGGCATGTAATTCTCATCGTGTTTTGCGAGGACTTCGCTGGCGACAAACGTGCCGTCGACACCCAATTGCCCTTGCGCAACGGCCCCCTTTCCTTCCTTGAATAGGTCGGGGAGAATCCCTTTGTATGTCACCGGCAAGCGCTTCGCCGTATCAGTCACAATGAAATGAACGGTCAGACCATCATTCTCACGAACCAGGCTGCCGTCTTCAACCATCCCACCGATCCGGAAGCTACGCCCTTGCGGAGCTTCTCCGCTGACGACTTGCGTGGGGGTGAAAAAGAACACGAGATTGCTCTGGAAGGCGTTTAAGATCAGCACGGTCGCCACACCCAAGACAAGCAACCCCAGACCAATAAAGGCAAAACGTTTATGTCGCGGTTTCATCCATGCCTCCTAACAACGCCGCACGCTGCTCGGCGCGCGCGGCAACTCGTCGACGCCACAGGGCCAAGACCTCCCATAGCATGCACAAGGCCGTGGCGAGAAACGAGGTCCAGACATAGAGGCCATAGCCTCCCATCGCAAAGAATTCCGACGCACTCCCCCACTGCATCAGCGAGCCTCCACGGCTTCCTGGATCACGGCCGGCTTTTCATCCCAGACCGGTAGCGAGTCCCGCTCGACCACGATGCATCGCACGCGGGCGAGAATGACGGCAATGCTGTAGAACCAGAACGCGACCGTCATGATGAGCATCGCCATCAACATGGTTGCCGCCATTTTTGACCCCGTCGACATGCTGACTGAGGCGCCTTGATGCAAGGTGTTCCACCATTGTACCGAAAAATAGATGATCGGCACATTGACGACTCCGACCAACGAAAAGACCGCACTGGATCGGTCGGCGCGACGCATGTCATCGATCGACGTCCGCAAGAGCATGACCCCCGCATACTGGAATAAGAGGATGAGCTCCGAGGTTAGCCTGGCATCCCACACCCACCAGGCACCCCATGTCGGTTTCCCCCACATCGCCCCAGTCAGTAGCGCCAGGAACGTAAACATGGCTCCAGTGGGCGCGATCGCCTGAGCCATCATGAAGGATAAGCGCGCGTTGAGACCCATTCCAACACCGGCCCAGATCGCCATGACGACGTAGAGAAACATGGACATCCAGGCTGCGGGAACATGAACAAAGATGATCCGGTACGATTCCCCCTGCTGAAAATCGGTCGGCGCGACGAAGAACCCCATATAGAGTCCGACCCCCATCAGCGCTACCGCCACAACCGCGAACCAGGGGATCAGCCGACCTGCTAGGGGATAAAAAGCTTGTGGTGCCGAATACTTCGACCAATTCACGTTGATGAGATCCTTCTATTCCAACGCAATACGTATCGCCGCTGCCGTGGCCCAGGGCGCCAGAAAGAGCGAGAGCACCAGACTGGCCCCAAGCAGCGACAGATTTGCTTCGCCACCGATTCCAGCCATACTACCGGTGACCGCGCCGGCCCCAAAGCTCAACACTGGAACATAGAGTGGAAGCACCAGGAGGGCAACCAGTAGACCACTCCCCCGCACGCCAAGGACCAACGCGGCCCCGATCGCACCAATCATACTCAACGTCGGCGTCCCAAGCAAGAGCGACAACACCAACACTCCCAGGGGTGCTCCATCCAAGCCGAATTGGAGGCCGAGGAGCGGCGAGAGCAGCACCACGGGTAACCCGGAGATCAACCAATGCGCGAAAACCTTTCCGGCCACCAGGACCGCCAATGGCTGGGGAACCAAGACCATCTGTTCTAGGGCCCCATCCACATAATCTGCTGTAAACACACGTGAAAGCGACAATAAACAGGCCAACAAGGCCGCGACCCACAGCACGCCGGGGCCGATCGTTCTCAACACCGCCGGCTCCGGACCGACGCCCAAGGGAAAGAGGCTGGCCACGATAACGAGAAAGAACACCGACATCGCCGCATCTGAACGACGCCGCATCGCAAGCAAGAGATCCCGCTTGACGATGCCACTGACGGCCTCCCACATACTGGAGCGGTTCATCCAACCAGCCTCAGGTGTTGCAGCCGCTCTGCGGGAAGCGCGACCTCTTGGTGCGTGACCAAGACCGCCAGTCCTCCACGTTGTACATGCGCCAGCAGCCGCTGCGTCACCACACTCGTAGAGGCCGCGTCGAGAGACGTGAACGGTTCATCCAACAACCACAGGGGACGCGTGGAAAGCCAGAGCCGGGCCAGAGTGACACGGCGCTTCTGGCCTTGTGAGAGCACCTTGGACGGCAAATGATGAATGGGACGCTTCAGCCCGATCGCCTCCAAGGCTTCCTTCGCTCCCTTGTTGGAACAAGGTTCCCCGGCCAGGGACGTGGCACTCATCAGGTTTTCCAGGGGAGTCAGATCGTCCTTGATCCCGTTCAAGTGCCCAAGATACGTCAGTTGCCCCGCATAGAGTTCCTTGAGTTGATGGATATCCTGACCATCCCAGAGAACCGAACCTTCCTCCGGGGGCAACAGGCTGGAGAAAATCCGGAGCAGGCTGGTTTTTCCGCTGCCGTTCTCACCCACCACGGCCAACAGGGTTCCCGGCTCAACCTTTACATTGAGATCCGAAAACAGCCGACGTTCGCCTCGACGGCAACTGAGTCCAACAGCTTGCAACATAAGGGCTACTCAAGGGGAAAAGATCGAGAGTAAGGGAACAGAGCGTGGAAAAACAAGGGGCAGGAAGCTCTGCTTGCACTCAGAGCGATCATCCTATTAACCTGTGCCTGTACGGCTAGATTGAGAATCTGCCATAGTGAATACCATATGGCATCTATATCGTGAAGGAGAGCTGAAGCATGAGCCAACTGGTCTGTATCGCATTTAAGGACTTGAGCACGGCCGATCGGGTGCTGAACGAACTTCGGGCCATGGAAACTGACTATGTCCTCGACCTGGAAGACGCGGTCATCGTCGTCCGCGATTTGGATGGGAAAGTCCATCTGAAGCAGTGCGTCGATGTGTTCGGCGGTGCGACCACACATGGTGTGTCGCTGGGCGTGTTGTGGGGAGGGCTGATGGGGTTGCTCTTTATGAACCCCCTGGCTGGCCTGATCGGTAGCCTCGCCGGCGGGGCGGGGGCCGGAGCCGTGACCACTGCAGCCAGTGGGTTTGGGTTGTTGAGCGACTATGGGATTCCTGATAATTTCATCAGAGATTTGGGCAGTACGATCAAACGGGGTACTTCAGCCATCTTCTTGTTGATTCGCAACATTGACGAAGACAAGGTCCTCGCCAGGATTTCGCAACACGAAGGAACGATTCTCAAGACGTCACTCAGTAAGGAGCATGAGGAGAAGCTCCGGACTGCCCTCGCACACGAACACAAACAAAAGATAGCCAACGCATAGCGGCACTTCCCCCAAACGACGTCCGTCCTGAGCAAGTCAAAGGGCACACGTCGTCGGGCGAGGCCTTTCTACACGCAACATTACTTTCAGCCCTTCTGCTTTCCATCCAACAGACAACTGACGTTCATATCCCCCATGACGTTGATCGCCGTGCGACAGCGATCGAGAAACCAATCCACGGTCAATAAGACCGGGATGTAGTGTACGGGCAGTCCGACAGCAGTAAAGACCATGGTCATCGTCACCAGACCAGCTTCCGGAATACCGGCGGCGCCGACCGAAGCGATAATGCTCGTCAACACGACTAGCAGTTGCTGCTGAAAGCTCAGGTCCATCCCGATCATTTGCGCGATGAAGAGCGCCGCCATTGCCTCATACAGCGCGGTGCCATCGTTGTTGAAGTTCGCGCCGACCAGCGCTCCCATGCTCGCGGATTGTTCCCGCAGCCCCACACGATCCTTGAGCGCGGCGTAGGTCACCGGCATTGTCGCCGTCGAGCTGGCCGTGGAGAAGGCCATGACTAGTGCATCACGACCCCCTCGCAGCAATTCGCCAGGGCGCACCCACGAACCGAATCGGATACGGAAAAGGTAATACCCTGCCTGAATCGCGAGCGCGAGCAATACGCTCACCACAAAAATCCCAAGCGCCTTGAACGGAGCGAAGCCTTCCGTCCCCACGATACTCGCGACAATACCAAAGACCGCCAACGGCACGACCGCGATAATCCAGTGCAAAATCTTGATGAGCGATTCCAGGAAGAGCTCGACAAGATGTCCGACCGTTTCAAGCGGCCGTTCACGTTCTTTGCGCAGCGCCATGCCAAACGCCACCGCGATGAAGATGACTCCGATCACCTTTCCATCGTCACCGAGTGGCCCCAGCAAACTCTTGGGCACATTCTCAAGAAAGAGGGCGAGCGGATTCGCGGTCTTCGTCGTTTCGTCGTGTTGTTGTGGCGGCGTGAGCCCCGCCCCTTGCCCTGGCTGAATCACGTTGGCGACCGTCAGGCCAACCGTAATCGCGACCAACGTATTCAGCAACAGCAGCCGTGGCAGCCGTGCCGCCAGTGGCCCGCCGAGCTGTGTCGTCATAAACGTGTGCACAATCGCCGCGAGGATCAGCGCCGGCGCGAGCGCCCCTAAGAGTCGCAAGACCAGCTTCCCCGGTACCGCTAAGATGGCCGCGTCACTTCCCAGCAGCACTCCCACCATGACACCCAGAACCAAGGCAATCCCAATACGCGCATAGAGCGGGACACTCTGCCATCGCGCAATCAAGCCTGTGTTCGGCATAGTATTTATTAGTTCTTCTGACGAGCGGTCGCCCACAAGCTGAAACTCCTATTACTTCACTACCCGTTCAATATGAAGGATCACCGAATGTACCACAGGGAAGGCTACGGGTGAGCCAGGTGATCGGTATGAGAAGAACTGATTGTCTTGTGCGGCTTAGTCGGTGTGATCGGGAATGACAGACTTGCACATCGGCCATAGTGACACATATGTATCAGAAACGACTAAGACCCCCTTATTTCAGTCATGTCAGACACACAGCCTAATCTTGGCATGCACAATACACGATCCGATCCTGCCTTTATTAGGCTCCCATGAGGTTCGAACGCAGCGGAATCTCTTCAAGCAGTGGATCACTGCAACAGTGGTCGTTCGCCTCCTGTAGCAGAAAGCGTCATTTACCCATGTCCCAACCCTCCACCCCGCTATTTCAGCCGCAGTTCATACTCTTAGATGGCGGCATCGAATTTGCTCCATGCTGTCTACAGATATTACGCTGAAGTACGTAAAAGGAGATGGACGATGCGCATTCGAACTCTATCTTTTGTTGCCCTCAGTCTAGCCAGTCTGTTGTCTTGCAATTCCGAACAGGCAGCGGAGACCAACACCCTGCGTGAGCCTGAACCCAGCAGCCCTTCCGTGTCTGGGAATGTTTTCAGCCGGATGTTTCCAGCGGTGCCGCCTTTTGCCCCTCCGACCGATGAAACCCGGGAACAGGTGAACCAGCTCGGCGTCAGAGGAGGCCTCCTTGATGCTCGGGATGGTCAGACCAACGCGAGCAATCCCGACAATCCCAACATGACAGCAGGGTTCACATTCTTCGGGCAGTTCGTCGCGCACGATCTCTCCCGCATTAAGGAGGAGTCGCTCCTCGAGCTCACCGATCCCCGGCGGACGACGAATTTTCGCACCGCCGAATTAGATCTTGATCATCTGTATGGTGATGGCCCCGACAGATCACCAGACCTGTACGAGACCACTTCAGAAGACATCAAATTCCGTGTCGAAGTCATCCCAGGATCCGAGCAAGTCTCCAGAAAAGGCGCGGTGCGATTCGACGTCCCACGCGATCCCAACAAGAAGGCCATCATCGCAGACAGCCGCAACGACGAAAATGTCATCCTCAGTCAGTTCCACGTGGCCATGCTGAGGTTTCACAATGCCGTGGTTGATCGATTGCGCTCAGATCCCGCCCAAGCCACTCGTTCGGGTCGGGAGCGGTTCAACGAGGCGCGTCGTCAGGTGACCTGGCACTATCAATGGATCATTCTCAATGAATTTTTGCCGCTGACGATCGGGCAGGAACGGGTGGATGAGATTTTGCGGAACGGGCCGCGTTTTTACAGGCTCGACGACCGGACCCAAGACTCCTTGTTTCGCAATTCGAACGGCGATCCGCTGATCCCCGTGGAATTTGCGATGGCCGCATACCGGTTTGGCCATTCGCAGGTTCGTCCCAGTTATCGGGCGAATTTTGGACCGGATAGCGGGCCGTCGGTCGCGCTGTCTATCTTCAATCCGTCAGCCGATCCAAACGATCCCGATCCCAACGACCTGCGCGGCGGCAAACGCGCCCCACGTCGATTCGTCGACTGGCAAAATTTCTTCAACTTCGATAACGACAACGCCCTCCATAACAAGCGTATCGATACGAAACTGTCGAGTCGGCTCATGCAGCTTCCTGGGCCACCGGTACCCGGAATGCCCTCGGACGGAATCCTGTCGCTGGCCTCCCGCAATCTCATCCGGCAGGTCAATTTTGGGATTCCCTCAGGGCAAGCGATTGCCCGAAACATCGGCGTTCCGGTGCTGACGGCCGAGCAATTGTCCGAACTGACCCCGTTCGGCATGGACCGAAGCACTCCGCTCTGGTATTACATCCTGAAGGAGGCCGAAATGCTCGAAAACGGCGTGCGTCTGGGGCCGGTTGGAAGTCGGATCGTCGGAGACGTGTTGATCGGTTTACTGAACGCCAAGAAGGACGCCTGTCCGGTCATCGATAAAAACTGCAAGCCGACCTTGCCGTCGGCTACCCCTGGAGACTTCGAGATCACCGATTTACTGAACTTCGCCGGTGTCGTGCATCCACTGGATTAGGGAAAGTCTGATTAATTCACGTTTGCACTGGAAATCGATCCACGGGTTGGCAAACAAGTAAATCACATGGGGAAAAGATGGGGTCAGTCCTTGACGTTGCACGTTGCGAAGTGTTGAGGCTGTCGCGGGGAACGTGGTGCTCGTTCGATCCCTTTCTGAATGTCCGAGATGCACTCGACATCGCGGCAGAATTCCTGGAGGTAACACTCCTTTCCCACGAGCAGACTTTTGAACCGGCCTTGCAGCAGGTGGCCCACCCGCTGATGGCAACGATTGAACCATTGGGTGTATGTGCCATGAAGTCGACGTAAGCCGCGACGAAGATCCGGCTCGGGCGTTTCAATCTCCAGATTGCCCATCAAACAGTATACGTAGCAGTGCCAGCGCTGTTGCTGCACCTCGCGACCGAGCAAACGGAGAAACTGCTGCCGATCGCAGTCCTCCAGGAAGATGAGCTGTTGTGCATTGCCGCGAGCGGTGATGATGTGGTAGAGAGCACCGGGAAATTCGAGGCGGAGTGGGCGAGCCATGAGACGAGACCCTACGGTGCAGGAAGTGCACAGTCAAAAACTGACCCCGCTTCCGTTTCTCCCTAAATTGTCTTGAGCCCTACCGCAAGATCGCTTACCCTACATAAAATATAAGCTTGATTGATATCAGGCTCATCGCAGTCATACACAAAAGAAAGGACAGCTCATGCGCGTTATTGTTTCCTGTTTGGCAACCCTACTCTGCCTTGGAACCGCTGGGGCATTCGCGGCAGCCCCAGAGCTCACGACCGAGGAACAAAAAACACTCTATGCGTTAGGATTGGCCATCAACCAATCGCTCAGCAATTTCACCTTGAACGAAGCTGAATTTGAAATCGTGAAGTCCGGCCTTATCGATGGGTTCTCCAAACGGCCTCCCAAGGTAGATCTCAAAGCGTATGGCATGAAGATTTCAGAGCTGCAACAGGCCCGCGCTGCGGTTCTTGCAGAAGCGGAAAAGAAAGCGGGAGCCGCGTTTCTTGCGAAAGCCGCGGCAGAATCCGGCACCAAGAAAACCGAGTCCGGGGCGATTCTCAAGACCATCAAGGAAGGGACCGGCGCCACGCCGAAAATTATCGATATGGTCAAGGTGCACTATCAAGGAACCCTGATCGATGGAACAGTGTTCGATAGTACCACCAGCCAGAGCGAGCCGGTCCTGTTGAGAGTGAATGAAATGAGCAAGTGTTGGGTGGAAGGGATCCAGCACATAAAAGTCGGCAGCAAGAGCAGGTTGGTCTGCCCGTCGAGTCTCGGCTATCGCGACAAGGGCTTGCCCCCGCTTATCAAGCCCGGCGCCACGTTAGTATTCGAGATCGAACTGTTCGAAATCATTGCTCCCAAGTAGCTGCACGCAACAAGTTCGCACGAGGGCGAGCGGGATATGCTCCCGCTGCCCTCGCGTTCTTTCCCTCAGGGGTCACCATGATGGTCACCCATTAGTCGGCTCATAGGTGACCCCACTCTACTAACACCGACCTCTGCCTCTCGTCACTCTGTATGAGTGCACGCCACATTTGTTCTTGACGGGACCCGGCTCTCAGCGTAGCCTCCCGCCGGGCTTTCATCAGCAGGAGAATATGACGGTGGAGGAATGGCGCTATCGCCTCATTGCGGGCATCGGTTTCGTCACGATCGCATGGCTGGCCTGGGTCACAGGGAAGCGCTCTCGGCTGAACTGGAGGACCATTGGGGGCAGCGTGGCATTGGCTTGGGGACTCGGCATCGTGTCCTTTTGGTTTCCAGGCTCCCGCTGGCTCTGGAGCATGATCAACGATCTGGTGGTCGCCGTGCTCACCGCCTCGCAAAAAGGCACGGTGTTTCTTCTTGGGCCTCTCGCACTTGGCCCCGGCCAGACGTTGCCGGATGGGACGGTCTCGATCGGGTTCATCTTGGCGGCGCAAGCGCTGCCGGCAGTCGTGTTCTTTGCCTCCTTGATGGCGGGTCTCTACCATTTAGGCGCCATGCAAGCGATCGTGGGGTTGTTTGCCCGGCTTTTTTACCGAACCATGGGTTTATCGGGAGCCGAGTCTCTCTCCGGCGCCGCGAATATCTTCGTCGGTATCGAGGCGGGCTTGATTATCCGTCCCTACCTCGCAGCCATGACGCAGTCGGAACTGCTCTTGGTGCTAACGTGCATGATGGCGACCGTGGCGAGCACCGTCATGGGCATCTATGTGTCGGCGCTACAACATACGGTGCCTCAGATCGCCGGGCATTTGATTTCCGCATCAATCATTTCGATTCCTTGTGCCGTGCTCATCAGCAAACTCGCCTTTCCTGAAGATGGACAGCCCGTGACCCTGGGCGGCGTGCCCTCTGAACCTACCGGCGGGAACTCATCTCCTGCATCCGACAGTGATGCGAACCCGCCGCCCTCCAACCTCATTGTCGCGTTGATCGATGGCGCAGGACAGGGCATAAAAATGGCTGTCGGCATTGCCGCGTTACTGATCGTGTTTCTTGGATTGGAAGCGTTGGTAGATTTGGCGCTGGCACAGCTTCCTACGATCGGTGGAACGCCTCTCTCCATCACGCGAATCCTCGCCTGGCTGACCTGGCCGTTCGCCGTCCTCCTCGGTCTCCGGCCTGAGGAATGGCAGATCGGCGCGGACTTACTGGGGTCGCGGTTTATTGAGACGGAAGTCGCGGCCTATTTCAAGTTGGCCGCCGTGCAAGCCGCGTCTCCGCCGCCGCTCTCTCCACGGTCCCTCACAACCATGACCTATGCCCTCTGCGGATTCGTGCATGTGGCGAGCATGGGCATCTTTGTCGGCGGCATCTCCGCCTTGGTGCCGCATCGGGCAAAAGATATCTCGCTCCTGGGACTGCGTGCGTTGTGGACCGCCTATTTGACGACGTTGCTGACCGGCTGTATTGCAGGAGTCCTCGCATCTTCCTAGAATGTGCTCTCATTGATCCCTGTCCAGCCTCGTACCAGCGGACGAACCGTTCTCACGTTAGTCGCTCCCTTCACAATACCAGCGCATGAATGATTCGCGAATCGGCATTCAGATAGAGCGCCTCGATTAAACGGACATAGACGTCAAACGGCGTAAGACTTGTGTTTCGTTGAATTGACGCAAGATCCTGCCTATACTGCCGTCATGAATCCTGATGCACAACGATGGCGCGAACTCGCCCTGTATGACCTCGGGACAGCGGACGCGATGCTGTCCGCAGGTCGGTATCTCTATGTGCTGTTCTGCTGCCAACAGGCGATCGAGAAAGATCTGAAAGGACTTATCGTCGAGCGCTGTGGTATGTTCCCTCCCCGCACGCATGATCTGGCCAAGCTGGCTCATGTGGCCAAGATCACACCGGACGAGGGTCAGGACCTCTTTCTCAGGACACTCACAAAATACTATATTGGCACACGGTATCCCGAAGAGGTGCGGACACTCGCAGACGAGGCAACGAGAGAACTCGCGACTCGCTTACTGGCGCAGACCAAGGAGCTCCTCCGATGGCTCGAAACTTTGTCGAGATAGAAACAGTCGCAAGCCGAACCTTGACCCTGCTGAAGGAACGAATCCCGGTCACGCAGGCCTACATCTTCGGATCTCATGTCGAAGGTGTTCCCGATGAGAACAGCGACATTGATATTGCGGCCTTTAGCCCCGCCGCGGATGCAATGGATGCCGCCACAAGAGTTGCGCTGATTGTCGATGTGGAACGGCAAGTGGGCGCGTCTGTCGAGCTGCACTTATACGGAGCCAGTCAATACGCTGAAGCCCGCCCCACCAATTTCTTTGGGTATCTGCTCACCCACGGTAAGCCGATTCGCTAACCGGTTGCTCATACATCGTGCCGAGTGACGACCAGGCAATGAAAAACGCCGGGATCACGAAGAGCTGCTCCACGGACACAAACGACAGAACGAGGACACGCCTGAGTCCGACAACTTTCATGGCAGGAGGATTTCGGTTTTCCTTCTTCTCCCTAAAGAGACACAACCGCATGTTCATGTGTACTCTGAAATAGGAGAGGCGAAATTCTGGCTTGATCCTTCCGTGGAACTGACCAAGAACTCTGGTATGACAACTCGGCAGATCCGGGCAGCCAAGAGCTTAATCGAGGAGCATGAGGATGAAATCCGCAGCGCTTGGCAGACACATTTCGGAGGCTGAGGTGACCAACATCTCCAAGCATGGCTTCTGGCTGCTTCTGGCTGATGAGGAACTGTTTATTCCGTTCAAAAACTTCCCCAGGTTCAAGGACGCCTCTATCTCGGAGATCGTACGAGTGGAATGGCCGCATCCCCATCACCTCTATTGGCCGGATCTTGATATTGATCTCGCAGTCGACTCTATCAGAGCTCCGGAGAACTTTCCGCTCATCTCAAAGAGAACACGCCCTGCCAAACCTTCACACCGACGAGTGAAGCTCAAGCGCGGCTAGCCCATTCCATTCCGGCGAGTCCAATCCCTACCTCGATCAGCAGCAGGCCTTTGACGAGCGTGAACACGGCGATGGTTGCGATGCTAACCTGATGAGAACGTGTTCGCCTTGCTGTGGAGGGTAAACGGTTGAAGAACGCGTGGCTGGTGGCGGGAGTGAATTAGGATCGGGATCCAAGAGTCTTCAATTCAATGGTCAGATCGCAAGGCCCGACCCTACTTGAGTTCCCACACATTCACAGAGCCCACTTGGAAAAGTAGTCGGTCCCTATTTCTTGTTTGTAAAGCGGGAGCTAATTTTACCCTGTTTTAGGCGAACAACTTGAGCCTAGCGCACTAGTGAGCGATGACTTTCTGTGTACCTCAATCGCATGAACTATGTTCTGCAGGAGAGGTCGGAAGCCGGTGAAGTCAACTTTGTCGGCGTTTGGCCTGATCACTTTATGAGCGAATACCACCTTGCCGTAATGCTTCTCAGGGTCGAAATTATTTCCGTCGTTAAAAGTCTTGCCTTCAATCACAGTCTTTTTAATGCGAGCATCAAAAGAGTCTTCTATTTTTGATTTCGTCACTCCATCTTGAAGTGGTGTCGGTACGGCATACAGATTCCTGTACACGTATACGAATGGTTCAGCGCCCGTCGGGTTGACCTTCGAAACGTTTCTTATTACCTTCCGAATTTTTTGGCCCTCTTCATCGTTGTCATAAATCACAAGAACGGGCTGGGCCAGACCAGGCCCTGAAAATTGTGCCATCTCCTTAGGATAATCTTTGATGAAATTACAAAGTACCCCACTGCCACCGTCCTTCAGACCGAGAATCCTTGCAGTGCTTGTCCTTGGGTACTTGTAAATCCGAATCTTGAGCCTTGCCTTCCCAGCCCCCGCAAGCTCAACTAGTTCAGGAAACTCACTTGCCAAGCTCACAATCGCATGAGTGAGATATACATTGTCAGTTTCGCCCTCGCAAATGAGCACTGGAGCGGATGCCGCATAGAAGGTGCTGTAGAAGAGGAACCGTCGGTAGGTGGCCTTAAGCGAGGCCGAATATTCGTCGGTACGTGAGTGGTTGAAACACTCAACACTGTCTACGAAGCCCAGCATGCCGTGTAGCTCATTCAGAGTGCCTGGGCGTTTTTCAAAGACAACCTTTTTATCTCTCGTGACTGAACCTAGAATCTCAAATTGCCCTGTAGTCACAAGCCTGTGCACCATGGCCCTTATGTTGTGGCGGTACTCCCTGGCCACATTGATTTTCTTATTCACAACAAGCCCCGTCACGTTCTGGCGCGAATCACGATACATCATACGGGTTTTCTTTGAGTTGACCCGAAATCCAGTTCGTTCAATTACCTGTTTTAGAGGTTCACCGGGCAGCCACAAATGGGCCCGATCTGCGCTGGTAGCAGATGGACCTGCAATTTGAAACGGGAAATCCTTCTTGTTGATGGAAAAGGTGAGGTCATCTGCATATCGTGAATAGGTGCAGCCACACTCGGAGGCCAACTTGACCAGACGCATATCAAGCACATGTGTGACAAGGTTTGAGATAATGGGCGAACATGGACTACCTTGTGGTAGCGAATTCTCGTGGCATGAGATCTGGGCAATGACAGTGGCAACCCGTTCCTGGAGCATGAAGTCTCTGTTCCTGAGAAAGTACCCCCGGACCCTGCCAAAGTTGATTGATGGGAAGAAATTCTCCAAGTCAACATTAAAGACCCAACGTCGGTTCCGATGTTGTTTTGCGTTGGTGATGATCGACCGATCCCGTTTAAAGCCATGGGCAATCTGATCCTTGCGCTTGGCACTAGCATTGATCTCGTCGTGGCAATCCTGAAGTAAGTCGGATAACCTCCGCTGAAGGAGCTTTAGCCTCTCAACAGGTGCCTGGATCGTACGCTGCCCGCCGCTTCGCTTGGGGATCTGGAACGTTGTGTATTTACATTCCGGAGGCTGCTTATAGAGAAGGTAGGATATGGCCTTCGGTTTGAAACCTAGGAGGGTTGCTAAATCGCTTATGGATGTTGCTGCCTTTAGGCCGGCCAACCTCGACATGCTTTTCTAGAGTAATGAAGGGTGACGCACCGGTACTCCTACGCGATAGACACGCGAGACACAAGATACACTGCACCCCATGCGAAGTGTGGCGCACACGGTGAACAGCATAGCCTTTTACATTTCTTTCAAATGCCACGAAACATGGCACAAAATCTACCGGTGCGTCTGGCGTAACTATAGCACAGCTCAGTCTTGTCCAAAACAGTTTTGGACAAGACTGATATTACTAGAGACAACTTACGCCGCCCGCCGCACCTTGACGGTCAGACGAACCGTCGCACCAAGGCGAGCGAGCATATCGATGAGCGCATCGGTACTGAAAAGGTCGATACGCCCGCGGAGGAGATCGCTGACGCGCGGCTGAGTCACGCCCAGGGTCTTAGCGGCAGCCTTCTGTTTGAGACCGCGAGCCAGGACAAGCTTCTGTATCTGGATTATGAGGTCCGCCCGGACCAATAAATGTTCGGCCTCCTCACGGCGAAACCCAAGGTCACGGAACACATTCCCAGTGGACGGGGTAATCTTTAGTTTCATCACGCTTGTCCTTTCTCGTACGCTCCTACCATTCAGCGCTGCGCTATGAGCATCTGGTAGCGTTGCCTAGCAAGGTCGAGATCGCGTTGCGACGTCTTCCTCGTGCGTTTCTCAAAGGCATGCAGCACATAGATCGCCTCCCCAAACTTGGCGATGTAACAGACCCGGTGCTCCAGCGCGGTATGAACTCTGAGTTCACGGACACCAGGACCGATCGTCGACATCGGCTTCCAGTCGAATGGCTCCACTCCCTCCTGAATCTGTCGAAGCTGAAAGCCTGCGAGCCGCCTGGCATCAGGGGGGAATGCCTGAAGGTCCTGCCGAGACGACCCGAGCCACAGGATTACTTTCCCTATCACGCTATGAATATGCAAGTTTCAGTATATTGCTGTCAAGAACAACGGCCTATGCTACACGGAAGTACTGGTGACTAACGGGATAGGATGCGGCCTATCTATGGTCCTCCGACTTTCGCCCTGTACCTCGCAATTACCGCGGCGCCGAGAGGCAATTGGGGTCAAGCCTGCCTTATGCACGGCAGGAGCAGAGATGACATGACACATCCGCAACCTCAGCATGCCGATATCCATACTCAGACAAATCGCTCACGTTCGGCCTGAGAGGGAACACGACAGGTGGCCGTTCGTCCCATCCACTGATACCGGTGACGCGCCACGAAATCATAGACCACATCTCGGAGAGGAGCCGGCACCAGCACACAGAGGTAATACAGAGGCCACCACCTGGAGAGCTGTCGGATCACCCTCAGAACCGCAGTGGACTTGGTATAGACATGGCCCCCTTCCAGCAAGAGGAAGGTCTGATAGTCCGTGGCGGACAAGTTCAGATCACGGAGGATGCGTTGCGCCGGCTCGGATTGGAGTGTCCCAAACTTGAACTGCCCATCTGGATCATGGGCAATCACGAAGTTTACCCAGACGATGCACCACTTGCAGACCCCGTCGAAGAGAATCAGCCGCTCGTACTTGGTCCATTCATGCACAGCGGGATCAAGTTGGTATCTCATCGAGCCCCTCGCGTAGGACCTCTGGCCGAGAATAGAGTCAGTACCGATACCCAATCGAGACCACGGCGAAGTGGAACCAGCCGAAAGCGAACCGCTCGCCGTTATCCACCCCGCCTTCAAACGTGCGATATCCCGCCGAGACCGACCAATGATCCGTGAGATCGTGGCGGATCTTCGCGGCGGCATCGAAAGCGCGTCCTTGCGGAGCCACGAGCCCATCCACATCCACAACGGCCATCCAGCGTGGCGCGAAGCGATATTCCGCATTCACGCTCAGTAGCGGCACGAAACCGACGTTGCTATCAGTGGCTGTCGAGCCGGCTTGCCTCAACTCGACTTTGGCGTCGCGAATGAAGGCCGTGGCGCCTGCACTGACCCGCCACGTTGATGATTCGTAGAAGAGATAGCGATAGGTCACTCGGTAGGAGTCGAACTTGTAGTCTGATTCCACGGGAGCACCGGGCGCAAAGCTGCCTCCCGCAAATAACACCGGTGTGGCAAACGACCCGGCCCCTGAGAAACCAAGCGGCTGATAGACAAAGCGGAGCGCATGCCGGCGGCCCGGGTGCCATGTCGCTTCCACCCGTCGTTGCACAATCGGGGTGCTGTCCTGAATGTCGGCGAGCGAGAAGCGTGTCCCTGCCGATGAATCGGGAATGTGGATCTCGTTCCGGCCCTGCCAGATCGCACCGGTTTCAAATTCAATCTGAAATCGCCGTGCGTCCGCCTCGGGGTCTGCCGCTGCAGGCTGAGCCTCAATCCCAAGAAGACATACGATGACTGCCGACAAGGCAACGGTACGTCTTACACCGACAGTGAGCATTGGAAAGATCCTCAGTTGAATTTTTGTCCATGGAATTTGTGCCCACGTGATTGCACTATGGCAATGGAAGGGCTTTTCGCGCTCTGATTATTATACCAACCCACCTCGATTTTCTTGCCACTAGGGATGGCGGCGGGGCAGATCAACCCAGACCATCCTGAGCCATCAGAGGGAGACTCTATCCCGTTTTGGAGATTGTCCCGATCGCTTCACGTCCTCTCTGCTCGTTGGACCGTTCATCTCGCTTGAATTCCCCACGAACCTGAGCCAAAGAAACCCGGCGGTTCCCGCGATGAGCGAGGCGACGAGAATGGCCAGTTTAGAGGCGTTGGTCGTCGATGGGTCTCCGGGAAACGCCAGATTGGCAATGAAGATGGACATCGTAAAGCCGATCCCGCCAAGAATCCCCGCACCAGCAATCTCTCGCCACGTTAGATCTGAAGGCAATCGACAAAGGCCGCTGCCTACGGCAACCGCACAGAGCACGATGACGCCCACCGGCTTACCGAGCGTCAACCCGGCGATAACGCCGACGCTGTTGGGGCTGGTCAGGTTGTTCAGCCAATCGGCACTCACCGCGATGCCCGTATTGGCCAGCGCAAAGATCGGCAGGATGATAAAGGCCACAGGTTTGTGTAAGAACTGTTCAAGTCGGTGCGAAGGCGACGCCTCATCCTCAGCTTTGGCAGAGAATGGGATGGCAAAGGCCAGCGCGACACCGGCAATTGTCGCGTGCACACCGGACTGAAGCATGAGCCACCAGAGCAACAGGTCGCCGAGCAGGTATGGTACGAGGGACATCACCCGGAACACACGATTCAATAGCGCCAACAGGATCCACACCCCGACGGCACCAGCCAGATGCCATAGGGACAGGTGCGTCGTGTAGAACGCCGCAATCACGACGACCGCACCCAAATCATCCATAATGGCAAAGGCCACGACAAACACCTTCAGCGAGGCAGGAACACGGTTGCCGAGGATGGCCAATACACCAAGTGCAAACGCGATGTCTGTGGCCATCGGAATCCCAACGCCGGCCTGGGTCGGGGTTCCGCCATTGATCCCCAGGTGGATCAATGCAGGCACGATCATGCCCCCGATAGCCGCACACATGGGAAGCAGCGCATTCTTCACCTCAGCCAGCTCCCCGCTGTACAACTCTCGTTCCAGCTCCAAGCCGATGAGGAGAAAGAAGATCGTCATCAGCCCGTCATTGATCCAATGTTCCAGACTCAGACCACCGATTGACCGATGCCACACGCTCATATAACTGGCGCCGAGTGAGGAATTGGCCAATACAAGCGAGGCGACCGTGCAACAGATCAGCACGATCCCACTCGCCTTTTCAGATTCCACAAATCTTGTGAACGTGTGTGATAGGCGTTGCTGGAGGAGGCTCATGATCGCCTCGTCGTGCGCCACGCCATGGCGGCGGCGCTGAGGAGCATGAGCGCGGCGAGAAAGAACGGCGCACCTGGAAGATCCAAGGAAGTGCTGAGGGTTGAGTGCTGAGGACTGAGAGGGGAATTTGATCGGATGAAGAAGGCGAACGTTTGCGTGAACAGCGTCGGCCCGATCAGCCCGGTCACGCCGTTGATGCTGGCGATGGCGCCCTGAAGCTGACCTTGTTCCGCACTGCTGACGCGGCGTGTCATCAACGATTGGTTTGCGGGACCGGCAAGTCCCCAGAAGGCCATCACGGGAATGCCGAGACAGAAGTTCCAGCCCTCCGGCGCAATGCCATAGACGGAAAAACCGATGGCTCCGCAGAGTAGACCGATCACCACTGTCCTGCGTTCGCCGAACCGACTGGTGATCGGACGGATCAGTCCGCCTTGCACGATCATCGCAGCCAGACCGACGCCTGCCATCATCAGCCCAACCGAGGCCGGTCCCCACCCATAGCGATAGCCCATGTATAAGACTGACACACTCGGCAGCACCGCATGGGCAAGGTAGCCGAAGAACGCAACGGTCGCGAGGCCGAAGAGCTCATGGTGTGAGCGCAGCAGCGCGAGCGAGCCGACCGGATTGGCTCGCGCCCAGGCGAAAGACGTCCGTTTGCTCGTTGGCAGGGATTCGGGGAGCACGAAGAATCCGTAACAGGCGTTCGTGAGACTGAGCGCCGCCGCGCCCCAGAACGGCAGCCGAGGATCGATTGCGCCGAGCCAGCCGCCTAAGGCGGGACCGAAGATAAAACCGAGACCGAAGACCATGCCGATCTTGCCGAATGCCGCCGCGCGCTGCTCCGGCGGCGTCACGTCGGCAATGTAAGCGCCGGCGGTGCTGAAGCTGGAGGAGGCCATCCCGGAAATGACCCGGCCCACCACAAGCCAGACGACGTTCGGCGCAAGTGCCATCACGATGTAGTCCAAGCCCAATCCAAAGTTGGACAGCAGGACGACCGGTCGCCGACCGAACCGGTCAGACAGGGCACCCTGGATCGGCGAACAAAAGAACTGCATGAATGCCCAGGCCGTCCCCATCAGCCCGTAGAGTACTGCCGCCTGCGCCGTATCGCCGGAGAGAAATTCCTCGACGAGTTTCGGCAACACCGGAATGATGATGCCGAACGACAACATGTCGAGCAGGACAGTGACGAGAATGAAGAGCACTGCGGCTTTGCGCGGTGCGGTCGAAGCAGGCGTGTGGTCTATCACTGCCGTATCCTAGCAGACTTTGCCTTACACAGCCTTGCCGTATGGCGCACGGGTCAGCTCTATGCCTGCTGACTTCGAATTCAATGAGGTCAGTCGCGGCATGATGAAACAGCACAGTTTTTAAAATGGTTCGGGCGTATTATTACCCGTGTTGTCGATGCAGGCTATCGGCTCGCGCGTGGATGAGAAATGACAACATCCTGCCCATACATGCATTCCTGACTCAACTGCGGCGGGAAGTCCTCTCTCTCTAGCGCTCAGAAAAGCTTCGTGGCAATCCCGATAAACGGCAGCAGGTAATTCACTCCGCGGTTTGGGCTATCGGTGTCGGCATTGGAGATGTGGCTGAAGCGGACTCCGGCATTGAGCGCCCATCGTGAGGTCAGATCATAGGTTGCGCCCGCACCGCCCCAGACCAGAAAATTGAAATCCGATCCTTGTTCGGGAATACGGCCGTCGAAATTCGTCCAAAGCGGGCCACCGCCACCTTCGACATAGGGCTTCAGCTGACCGAACGAGGTCAACGTATAGATCAGTTTCGGCGTAACACCAATCCCATAGGCACCAGTCGGTTCTGTAATTCCTAAAACTGCCGCTTCAACCACCAGAGCAACCGAGCCACGCCACCACCCATCGCCGATCGGATTAGACACTTCGATCTGCCAGTACGGATGCACCGATACTCCGTTGAGTTTGGATGACTGCCCATCCATCACTCGCACCGGCAACATACCACCGACTACGACTCCTACCGTCTGTCGTTCACTGATAGTAGACGATGCCTCTTGAGCCGAAGCCAGAGGCAACCACGCCAGACCCGCGCACAACCACACCGCCATTGCGCCAAACAGCTGAGTAAACATCGATCTCCAACCTCCAGTTCGCCAAAATCTCCGACCCTGTATCACAAGCAAGTTTCGCAAGGCCGACCCAACAAAGGAATCAGAACTTTTGTACGTTATAACACGGACTGGAAGCAGACAAGGATTGTCGGACTTTCACTCGACTGGTCTGAACGAGACACCAAAGGATCCACCGGGCCCCTTACGCTCATGCCCCAAGATGTGGCGTCACAGCCGCTTCAAAGAGGAATAGCCGTGATAGCTGAGTGAGAACGAAGTAATCAGAAGGAACAGCGCCTGGTTACCCTGCCTCGCGGTAGCCGCATTCTTGGTTGTGACATTGGACGCTGCGGCCATCTTGCTTGCTGATTTTTTCTATGAGGAACGGAGCCTGACACGTGGGACAGACTTTGGGCACAGGCCGGTCCCAGAGGGCATACTCACACTTGGGATAATGACTGCAGGCAAAGAATGAGCGACCCTTCTTGGTCCGTTTCTGCACGAGGTCGCCGCCACAATCGGGCTGTGGGCATTTGACACCAAGGGCCAGCGGCTTGGTCGTCTTACACTGAGGGTAGGCGGAACAGGCGATAAACTTGCCGAAACGTCCGGTCTTCACCACCATCGGACTGCCACACTTGTCGCAGACCTGATCAGTGGTGAGCTCCTCCTTGGGAACAATTTTGATCGTGCCATCCGGAAGCTTTTCGAAGTTCTGTGTATTTTTACAGGGAGGATCGTCTTTATAAGCAGGACAGGCGAGAAACTTCCCGTTCCGCCCCCACTTGATTTCCAACATCCGGCCGCACTTCTCGCATGGAATGTTCGTCGGGGGCTCGACGATGTCTTTCGGCCCAGGAATCGTCTTCGCTCGCTCCAGCTCTCTGGTGAATGGTGTATAGAAATCGCGTACCGCTGTCACCCAGGGCTTACTCCCCTCTTCTACTTCATCCAACTGTTCTTCGAGCTGCGAGGTAAAGTCGACATTGATGAGTTCGGGAAAGCCTTTCATCAAGAAATCGTTGACGGTTTTCCCCGTCTCCGTCGGCACGAGCCGCCCTTCTGTCTTTTCCACATACTTGCGATCCTGGATCGTAGAAATAATGGCGGCGTAGGTCGACGGACGTCCGATACCTTTTTCCTCCAACTCCTTGATCAACAACGCCTCGTTATAGCGTGGCGGTGGTTGTGTGAAATGCTGTTTCGACAGCATGCCTGGGACTGTCTGCCCATCCTGCTCGACGAGTCGCAACCGCTCCCCTTCTGTCAAGGCCGGGAGCTGTCGCTCGTCGTCGTCCGCCTCTTGGTCGGCCTTCGGCTTCTGCGACGGCGCTTCTTTGTCAACACCTTCCATATAGACGATCGTATGGCCAGGAAACTTCACAACCGTTCCGGTAGAACGGCGCGACGGGATTCCGTTTCTTTTCTCGACGCTCGATTGATTGGACGACGAAGGCCTTGCCTTGAATCTCACCGACGATGCGGCCGGCTTGCTCGGCATTTTCAATCGACGCCTCTTCGCCGTTGATGCTGTGGAGTTTCGCCTCGAATGCCGGTGGATTGGTTCCGGCCAGCAGCGCAATGATCGACCAATACTCTTCAGTTCGAAAGGCTTCCCGCTCTGCCTCCCGCTCACAAATCAGCCGCATGGCCACCGACTGCACTCGCCCCATGCTGAGCCCGCGCCGCACCTTATTCCACAGTAATTGGCTTCCTTGATACCCCACGATGCGATCCAGCACGCGGCGTGCCTGCTGGGCATTCACCCGCTTCATATCGATCTCGCCCGGAGACTGGAGCGCACGCTTGATGGCTGATTCCGTGATTTCGTTGAAGAGGACCCTGAAAATCTTTCCGTCTTTCTTTTTCTTCTTCGATTTTCCAAGGAGCTCTTGCTCAAGATGCCAGGCAATCGCCTCCCCTTCCCGATCGGGGTCCGGCGCCAGAAAGATCTTGTCGGCTTCCTCGGCCTTCTTCTTGATCTCGGCCAACACCTTCGACTTACCTTTGATGGTGACATACTGCGGTTCGAAATCGTGCTCGAGATCGACGCCCAACTTGCTGGTTGGGAGATCTTTGATATGCCCCACCGAGGCCATGACGGTATAGCCGCGTCCCAGATATTTCGTAATCGTCTTCGCCTTCGTCGGCGACTCAACAATGATCAAATTTTTTGCCATGACAACTCCGTCCACCGCTCAAGAATTGTATCATCCGTACCAAATATCGGAGTTTCGTGCAACTAGAATGGCAGTCGGCAACAATCCGCTTACCAATAGATGCTCACACGTACAGTCCAACACGGCCATAGCCAGCGCTGCAAGAACAACGCGGGCGGAATTGTCCAGCCTCCTGCTAAAGGCGAATGTATTGTTGACCGGGAAGTTGGCGGATCTGCCCGTTCAATTCCAACGAAAGCAATGTCGCCGATACTTGCGCGGCACTCAGTCCCGTGCTCTCGATGACGGCATCGACGGATCGCGCCTCATAGGACAGAGCGTCATACACCAACGCATCTTCTTTTGCTAATGGTGCGCGCGCGTCCCTCGCGGCTTCGTCAAAATGCAGCATGGCCCGCTGCCGCGCATCGATTTGCGGAAGAATCTCATCCAGAATGTCTTGGGCCCCTTCAATCAGTTTTGCCCCCTCTTTGATCAAGCGATTCGATCCACGACAGGCTTCTTCCTTGATGGAACCGGGTACGGCAAACACCTCTCGACCTTGCTCCAACGCCAGTTTTGCGGTGATCAAGGAGCCACTGTCGGTTGCGGCTTCGCCGACGAGCACGCCCAATGACAGCCCGCTGATGATCCGATTCCTTCGAGGGAAGTGATGACTTTGCGGCGCAGCACCGATCGGCAATTCTGAGATGACGGCGCCATGCGATTCGATGTTCCGCCTCAACGTGTGATGCTCTGATGGATAGGTCCGATCAATGCCGCACCCCAGTACTGCAATCGTGCGGCCCTTCCCCGTCAGCGCGCCTCGGTGCGCCGCAGCATCGATTCCACGAGCGAGGCCGCTCACGATCGTCACCCCACATCCTGCCAAGTCCTTCGCAATCTCCTCGGTAATGAGTTTGCCGGATGGCGTCGCTCGCCGTCCACCCACGATTGCCACCGCGACCTCGTCCTTCAGTAAGACGCTTCCGCTCACATATAATAATGGTGGCGGATCGGAAATGGCTTTCAGACGGGCCGGATAGGATTGATCGAACAAGGTGACGGTTTGGATCTTGAGGCGTTCAACTGTCTTCACTTGGCTATCGATCTGCCGCCGAATACTCGATTCTGGGCCTCGCCGCACGGATTGAGCCAGTTCCGGGCTGCAACCAAGACCAATCAAGTCATCGATCGTTGCGCCGAGCACTGCATCGGGCGCTCCAAACGCATGGATCAGCTTGAGAAGGGTGCGATCGCCGACACCATCAACCGCTTGAAGCGTGAGCCAGGAGGTCAATGATCCATCATCCATGATCGGTCTTGAGCATCAGAAGGAAGCTCGTTTCAATGGTTTGGAGGGTCCGGCAGGCAGCACATCTCCCCCGACACACACGGCGGCGGTGATGATGCTCGACTAGAACACGACCAGATCGTACTGCTCAAGATGCAACTGACTGTCCGGTGTCACGATGATTTTTGCTGAGCAGTCCCGCTCCAATACTTCCACTCCGTGTCGTTCTTCGTCTTGTAACAGTTCCGCCACTGTGGGGTGGGCTCCCACGAAAATCCGTTGCTGATCAGCCGATGATTCAATCCGCCGGATCTCGCGGAAAATTTCGTACGCCACGGTCGTAGGAGACTTCGTGTATCCACGGCCCTCGCAATAGCGACACGGCTCTGACAGCGACCGTAACAGATCCTCTCGTACCCGCTCGCGTGAGATTTCGATCAGGCCGAGGTCGGAAATCCTGGAGATCCTGGTTCTCGCCTTATCCGATGCCATGGCATCCACCAACGCATGATAGACCTTATCCCGATTCTTCTCACGCTCCATATCGATAAAGTCGACAATGATAATGCCGCCGATGCCCCGCAACTTCAATTGATAGGCGACCTCTTTGGCCGCCTCGAGATTATTGCGAAGGATCGTCTCTTCTTGATCTCGTTTCCCCACGAAGCGACCCGTATTAACGTCGATCACCGTCATCGCTTCGGTATGATCGATCACGAGATGCCCGCCCGACTTGAGCCAGACTTTCCGGCTCATTGCACGGGCAATTTCTTGCTCCACCCCGAGATGCTCGAACAAGGGCGCATCCTTATCGTAGAACTGAATCCTCGAAGTCTGTTCAGGAGAAAATCGCTGCACAAAGCCTCGAATGGCTTCGTATTCCTCTCGTGAATCGATCCATAATCGATCCACCTTTTTGCCAAACAAGTCCCTCACGACACGGAAGCTCAAGCTCAAATCCGAATGCAACAATGCGGGAGCCGGTAAGCGTTCTCGCTTCGTCAAAATGTCCTGCCAAAGAACGTGTAGAAAGTCGACATCGGATTTCAATTCATCTTCCTTGACGCCTTCACTGACCGTCCGCACGATATACCCAAAACCGGGGCGCCTCACCCGGCGCATGATCTCTTTCAGTCTCGCCCGTTCTTCATCCCGCGGAATTCGCCGCGACACGCCGATATGGTCGACGTTCGGCATAAAGACCAGATAGCGTCCTGGAAGCGAGACGTAGGCCGTCACGCGCGACCCCTTGGTGCCGATCGGGCCCTTTGAAATCTGGACCATCAACTCCTGGCCTTCACTGAGCAGTTGTTCGATCGGCTTCGCGCTCTGACGCTTCGGCCTGGGCATATCCGAGTCTTTATCGTCTTCTTCGGCTTCGGCCTCAACCAACATATCACCAGGCTCGGCGTCCACCAGTAGATCCGACACATGCATAAACGCCGCCTTGTCCAGGCCGATATCCACAAACGCAGCTTGCATCCCCGGCAAGACCTTGGCCACCTTTCCCTTATAGATATTTCCGACAAAATCCTTATGCTTCGCGCGGTCTCCGAACAAATCGGTGACGACTCCGCCATCCAGCACAGCCACACGGGTTTCTTCCCGCGCAACGGTGATCGCAATTTCACTTCCCATATTGACTCCTTTGGTCTGCAAGCCACAGAACCCAGCTGAGAACGCTAGGACGCAGGCCTAAGCCCAGGTCCGTCACTCGCTCCACACACCGGCGCTCCCGGCTTTCGATAGTATCTTCTCCGAATGACGAAACTCGAGCGTTCCGCCTGATCGGTCACCGATTAATAAAATAGGCTTAACCTCTTCCGTTTGACGTTCAATAACAAACCCAATGCCGCCATGGTCATAATCGTGGCGCTTCCACCGTAGCTCACCAAAGGCAGAGGAATACCGACGATCGGAAACATCCCCGCCGTCATGCCGATATTCACCACAACACAGAAACACAACATCGCCACGATCCCCACGGCAAGCAGTGCGCCAAGTTGATCTTTCGCCTTGGACGCGATTTCCAGCGAGAGCCAAATCAACCCTACAAACAACGTCAACAAGACCAGCACGCCAAGAAAGCCCCATTCTTCTGCAAAGACGGCGAATACAAAATCGGTATGGCCTTCAGGCAAAAACTTCAGCTGACTTTGGGTGCCGCCGTAGAGCCCCTTCCCTAGTAGCTCCCCAGAGCCGATCGCGATCTTCGATTGCAGAGCATGGTACCCCTTCCCGCCAGGGTCGTAACCGGGGTCGACAAACGCCATA
Organism: Nitrospira sp.; assembly: GCA_005116895.1. Taxonomy (GTDB): domain Bacteria; phylum Nitrospirota; class Nitrospiria; order Nitrospirales; family Nitrospiraceae; genus Nitrospira_D. The sequence continues at coordinate 282,732 of SWDO01000001.1, forward strand.
ATGCGCTGTCGCTGGTAATCATGCAAGGACCCCCACACGCCCTCCCACGCAAACGGGAACAGCATGATCGAGAAGAGTAGAATAAACCCTAAGGCTTTCGAACGAACGCCCACCATGAGCAACATCGCGGCATACACCGCGACAAAGCTGAGCCCACTCCCCAAGTCGGGTTGTTTTAAGATGAGGAGGAGACCGGGCAACACTAAAAGCCCCGGAACGATGACACGCTGCAGCCATCCTACACGAGGGGCTTTCGAGTAGTAATGCGCCAACACCAAGACGAGAACGAGCTTGGCGAATTCAGACGGTTGAAACGTAAACGGGCCCAGCGCGATCCACCGCTGCGCGCCCTTACTCGTTCGCCCTTCAAACAACACAAACACGAGCATCAGCAAGATCACGGCGTAGGCGGGATAGGCAAACCGCGCAAGAGAATGGTAGTCCGATGCCCACATGATAAGGAAGGCCACCGCACCGAGGCCGATCCATATCAACTGCTTGAGATAATACGGCGCCATCCCGCCCTTCTGCCCATGCGTGACGCTATAAATGGACAACACACCGATCCCCAGGATGGCCAGGATCAAGGCAACATAACGAATGTCGAAACTATCGAGTCCTCGATGTTCGGTCAATCGATCGATCATGAGTCTTTCGCGGATCGCTCCGACCTATTCACACCGGATAGATCCGAGGTGACGGCCGGCACCTGTGGAGCGAGCTTCATATACGTTTCAATCACTTCTTTCGCAAGAGGAGCCGCGGCGGCCCCACCGTGCCCCATATGTTCCGCAAGCACGGCAACGGCGATCTTCGGCGATTCCACCGGCGCAAAGGCGACGAACCACGCATGGTCTCGGAACTTTTTGGGAATGTTCTCTTCTGGTCCAGTCCGGAGCGCCGCCACTTGCGCCGTCCCCGTTTTCCCACCGATCGTGACCATGGAGGATTTCGCTCTCGTCGCCGTTCCCTTTGTGACCACGTCGGCGAGTGCGTCCTTGATGACACGGAAGGTTTCCGGTTTCGCATTGATCTTCCCGCGCGGAACAGCCGGTAACTCTTGCAGGTTCCCCGACATTCGATCCATGACTGCCTGCACAAGACGAGGACGGTAACTGACGCCATTGTTCGCAACCGTACCAACGAGACTCGCCATCTGTAGTGGTGTCACCGTCACGTAGCCCTGTCCAATGGCGGCTGAAATGGTTTCACCAGGCAACCACTGCTCGTTCTTGGCCTTTTGCTTCCAGGCGGTTGATGGCATGATACCGGCTCGCTCCGATGGCAATTCCACTCCAGTCGCCTTCCCAAGCCCGAAATCCCTCCCAAACTCAGCCATCACATCGATCCCCATGCGTTGACCGATCGTATAAAAGTACACGTCACAGGAATGGACCAATGCATTGTGCAGATCGACGTACCCATGCCCGCTGGCTTTCCAGTCGTGATACAGCCGCTTGCCAAACTGGTATCCCCCATTACAAAACACAGTACTGGAAGGCGACATGGTTTTTGTCTCTAACGCGGCGACGGCCATGGGAATTTTGAAGATGGAACCGGGGGGGTATTGCCCCTGTGAGGCCCGATTGTTCAAGGGACGTCCTTCGTCCTGCACGATTTCCACCCACTGCTTTGCAGTCAGTTCCCGTGAGAGCACGTTTGGATCGAAGCCGGGACGGCTGGCCATCGCCAGAATATCACCGCTGTTCGGATCAAGCGCGACGATGGCACCGTATTCTCCGCCCAGTAGATCCTCGGCAACCTTCTGGAGCCGCACATCGATCGTGAGATAGAGGTCATTCCCCGCTTGCGGTCGTTCGACAACCACAGCTTTCTTCTCATGGCCAAGCGCATCAACTTCGACGTTCTTTTGTCCAGCCATTCCACGCATGTGTCGATCATAAGACTTTTCCACACCATATTGCCCCACGATGCTGCCTTGATGGAGATCGACAAACTCAGGTTTCTCCAATTGATCCGCTGAAATTTCTCCCACATAGCCCAGGAGATGGGCCGCCGTCACACCGCCTGGATAATTGCGCTGCGACTCGACCTGAATCATGACCCCAGGCATATCGAGACGATTGGATTCCACCAACATGGCATCGCGCAAGGTCATACGGTCTTTGATCTTGCGCGGGAGCAGCTTGCTGCCTTTAGCTGTCATTTTTTTTCGAACAAGGGCCGGGTCGAAACCAAGCAAGTTACTCAACTGCTGAATCAATACTTCGCGATCCTTCACGTCTTCCAGCGTCACGTAGAGGCTGAAGCTCGGAACGTTATTCGCCAAGAGAACACCGTGCCGGTCATAGATCAAGCCGCGTGCCGGTTCGAGCAGCACCAGTCTGGTACGATTGTTTTCCGACAAGTCTCGATAGTACGGCCCTTCACGAATTTGAAGATGCCAGAGGCGAAGTCCGAGCAGCGCCACCACCAGCAAGAGCCCCACACGGAGAATGAAGAGCCGTCGATGGAGATCGCCAAATTCTGCTTCCGGATAATGTGTCGTCGCCATACTGAACGCCTACATTCGAGATTCGGACATCACCTGCTCAATATTCAAACGACTCCACAGAAGCCAGTAGATCGCTCCTCCAATGACCGCATCAAGGCAGGCTTGGGGCAGTACGACCGTCCAGGCAGCCCACCACAGATCTTGCTGAGGGCTAAGCGTCAGGGCAAGCGGCGTAACCAGACCGACCACACATGAGACAACGAGCAACCCCATGACGAGCACAACGGGGCTTAGATACACCACCTGCCGGCCTGCGAGACCAGCAATATACCCTACGACTCCCTTGAGAATCGCGCTCGAAATCAGGTCCTGCGCGGAGAACAGACTCATCGCCCATCCAAGCGCGAGCCCGACCAACAAACCATCAAGCTCTCCTGCTATGAGTCCGATCAAACACACCGCTACGAAACCCAGATCCGGTCTCACCCCCCACACGCTGAGGTGCGAGAGAAGAACTGACTGAACCGGCACAAGACCAACGATGACGGTAAAATAAACAAGCGCTTTCATAGCTTGGGCTTTGGAACGCCAAGTCTCTCCCCTTCGGTCGGAAGCGGGAGGGACCGAATAACTAAGACGTCCTCGACCCGATTCGGATCTACCTCCGGAGAAAGCTCCGCAGATTGGAACAGCGCTTCCTCTTCTTTATCGATTCGTATAATCGTGCCGATCGGTATCCCGCGGGGGAACCCACCAACCAGTCCTGACGTGACGACGTGATCACCAGGCCGTGCATTGGACAACAACGGAATGTACTTGAGTCGAGCCTGTCCCTGCGTCGTCCCTTCGACGATTCCCTCATCTCTCGTGCGTTGGATGAGTCCGGCAATCGCATTATTGGGATCGGTCACGAGCAGGACAACGGCCGTGGAGGCCGTAGTCTTGACGATGCGACCAACTACACCTGCCGGAGTAATCACGCCCTGGTCTGATTGAATCCCGTCGGATGCCCCCTTGTTCAGAATGATCGTCTTGTACCAATTACCGATATCACGCCCGATCACTTGGGCGGCCACGGATGTGGGAAGGGCTTGCCTCTTAAACTCCAGCAGAGCTGACAGCCGCTCCGTCGCCGCCGACGCTTCTCGCAGTTGCCCGTTTTGTTCCTTGATCAGATCCAGCTCTCGTTTCAACTGCTGATTTTCTTCTTCAACCCCTTGGAGGGCCACGTATCGTCCCCAGATATCGGCGATCCGATCATGGATCCCAGCCACGGCCTGGAGGGGCCAACTGATAACCCATCCCAAGGGACTGCCAATCGACTGAAAAACACTTTGGAGTTGGCCAGGTAGAAGCAGGAAGCCGAGCACGAGAATGACGGCAAGCCCGAGAGCGATACGCCGAGCGTTGTACGATACGCGTAAATTGACCATCCGCATGAGGGATGGAACCTTACCGGAGGTTGTTCGCTTGAGACATGACTGATACTTTCCGGAGAAGATCCAGTTCGTCGAGAATCTTGCCGACTCCCAACACCACGGAAGTCAGCGGATCATCGACCGTAATAATCGGTAAATTCGTTTCTTCGCGGAACCGGGTATCCATGCCCTTCAGGAGCGACCCGCCTCCGGTTAAGACAATCCCGCGGTCGATAATATCCCCGGCCAGTTCAGGCGGAGTATTTTCCAACGCAATCTTGATCGCATTCACGATCGTTCCGATGGGTTCTTGCAACGCTTCACGAATCTCAGCGTCATCAATGACCAACGTGCGGGGTATGCCGGAAATCAAATCCCGACCTTTGATCATCATGGTCTTCCGCTCCTCGAAGGGGTAGGCGGACCCGATTTCAAACTTAATCCGCTCCGCCATGTGTTCGCCGATGAGCAGATTGTACTTCTTCTTGATGTAATTCATGATCGCTTCGTCCATCCGATCGCCGGCGACCTTAACAGATTCGCTGTACACAATCCCGCCGAGCGAAATAACCGCGATGTCCGTCGTCCCGCCTCCCACATCGACGACCATGTTGCCGGACGGCTCCGTGATCGGCAATCCGGACCCAATCGCAGCAGCAACCGGCTCTTCAATCAGATAGACTTCCCGGGCCCCGGCCAATTCCGCCGAATCGCGCACCGCCCGCTGCTCCACCTGCGTGATGCGGGAGGGCACACCGATAATGATGCGTGGCCGCACAAACGCGCTGCGATTGTGGGCTTTGCGGATGAAATGTTTCAACATTTGCTCGGCCATCTCGAAATCGGCGATCACGCCTTCCTTCATCGGCCGAACGGCAACAATATTCCCGGGCGTGCGGCCGAGCATCTTCTTCGCCTCGGCACCGACGGCCAACACTTTTTCGCTTTTCTTTTCAACCGCGACTACGGAGGGCTCATTGAGAACAATCCCCTTCCCATGGACATACACGAGGGTGGTTGCAGTGCCCAAATCAATCGCTAGGTCGTCGGAGAACCACCCAAACATGTTTCCCGGAAACCCCACGGCGTCTCTCCCTTCATCTTGGCCAAGCAATCCAGCGCCCAGCCTGTGTGCTTCGTGTACGACGGACCTAATCAGGAACCGAAAGCTGACCGGCGTCTAACACCTGCGTTCTTGCTACTTCATCACCCAGCCGACGACCTTGCTCATTCCCAATAATCAAAAAACTTTCAAACGCTAAAATGGCCAGCGCGACGAGCCATCCAATGTACGGGACCGCATACGCAATCTGGGCACCGCCCAGTGGAAGATTCCGGATAATCGATTCTCGGAAGCCAGCCGTATGTCGGCCATCCAATCGCATGGTTTGCAGACCGACCAAGCGCTTACCGATACTTTTTCCTCCCGCAAACCCGTCAGCAATTAAAATGTAGACTAAACCTGACAGAAAGCCGACAGGAGGAGCGATTTCGCCGGCAGCGACGACAATGAACAAATCAATTAACTTCGCGATGAATCGATTCAGGACATAGGCCTTCGGATAGACTCTTGCTTCTAGCACCGTCGAGGTTAGCCCATCCCCTGCCAAGGGATCTCCTTCTAATTAGTGGCAAAGTATAACAAAATACACCAACTTGCACAAACAAAGTACGATCTTTTTTTGAGTAGTTGTTTTCGAAGCCATCCTAAATCCTCACATGGATCTTCACGAAAGACACGACCGTTCGGCACACTCCAGAAACCAGCTACTGGATCCCACCTCCGAGCATCTGCGTCAAAAGCGGCTCTGTAGATAGCAAGTTAAGTTGTCCGGTTTTTGTAGCACATGATCTGTCCGGTAT
>SWDO01000001.1:288567-323301 GCA_005116895.1 Nitrospira sp.
CTAAACCGGACACTTCTCGTGCTACAAAAACCGGACAGATGATGTGCTAGCTACACGCGTCAAAAGCGGCTCTTGCCTTCAGACCTGCCCATAAGTACACTGTCGGCTTCACAAAAGGAAGAGGCTTCAGATGATTAAGATAATGCGCGATGCTGCTCACAACTACCCGTGGCTCCTCAAGTCCATCATGGGACTCTTGGCGGTTGCGTTCATCATTACGATGGGCTGGTGGGGATTCGGTGAACAAGCTGGTGGACCCGTTGCCAAGGTCGGGAATCAATCGGTCTCCCTCGACGAATTTAAGCGCACCTACGAAAACATGCACCGCCTCTACAAAGACAGTGTCAAGACCGATTTTAAGGAAGAAGAGTTCAAGGAATTCGTCGTCGGACAACTGGTTGACAGTCGTATCTGGATCATCGCTGCCGAAGAAATGGGCGTGCGGGTCGCGGATGCCGATTTGCGTGAGCTGATCATGCAAATACCGGCCTTTCAGAAAAACGGCGCCTTCGACCCGGAGCTCTACAAGCGTGTCCTAGCCGCCAATCATCTCACGCCAGCCGGGTTTGAGTCGATCCAGCACCAAGAAATCCTGGCCAATAAGGCCAGAATGATCGTCAGAGATTCCGTTGCCCTCACGCCGGCAGAGATTACCGAAGGGCAGTCCCTGATGACCAGACCGCAAGATTCCGATCCCGCTAAGGCGGCAGAGGCTAAGCAGCGTGTGCTGGATGACATGCTCTTACAGAAACAGCAACGAGCCCTGGTCTCGTTCCAACAGTCCATGAAGGCCAAGCTGCCAGTCACCATCCGCAGAGAACTGCTGTAAAGCCAGCTCGCTTTGTTACGCCATGGGGGCTCAAAGCTAGAGGATCAGCATCGCGTCGCCGTAGCTGTAGAAGCGATATCGCTCGCTGACCGCTTCTGCATAGGCCCTACGAATAGGTTCGATGCCCGCGATGGACGACACCAGCATCAATAGCGTGGTCCGTGGGAGGTGGAAATTCGTCATGAGGGCATCGACGATCTTGAACTGGAATCCCGGTGTGACAAAGAGCCTGCTCTCGCCGGACATGGGAATGATCTCCCCTTTTGCTTGCGCAACCGTTTCAAGCGTACGAACCACGGTCGTACCGACAGCCACCACCCGGCCACCAGCCCGTTTGGTCGCCTGAATCACGTTCGCAGTGTCTTCACTGATTGTAAATTCTTCTACTCCCATCTGATGATCTTCAATCCGCTCAGTCGTCACCGGCTTGAACGTACCGGGGCCAACATGGAGCGTCACCGTCGCCACGTTGATTGAGGCTTGGCGTAGGCGCCCAAACAGCTCCTCGGTAAAGTGCAGCCCCGCCGTCGGAGCCGCAATTGCCCCCTCACGTTTGGCAAAGACCGTCTGATACCAGAGATGATCTTCCTGCGTCGCTGCGCGCTTCATATACGGCGGAAGCGGCATGACCCCTCGTGCTTGAAATAATTGTGTCATTGGAACCGGGCTGTCCACCAACACTTCGGTGCCCGTCGCATCACGCTTCACGATAGTTGCTCGGGATTGTTGATCAAATTCAATAACCTGGCCAACGCGGAACGAACCTTTCACCATGATTTCCCACCGGCCCTGACCAAGATCCTTCACGAATAACACCTCGACCGATGTCCCAGTCGATTTCTTAACTCCAGATACTCGTGCGGCCATCACCTTTGTGTCGTTCACGACAAGAAGGTCACCTGGCTCCAACAATGTAGGAAGCTCGGCCACATAACAATGGGTCAGTTGTTGGGTTGCTTGATCCAAGACCAGCAATCTCGCGCGGTCACGCGGGATGACGGGCTGCGACGCGACCAGGGATGGATCGAAGGGAAAATCGAACTCGGAGAGGTGCATCAGGATGGAGGTGCCGCATAGGTCTGAGGTACAGGAGGCGCTTGAGTCAACGCGGCATCCTGAAGTTCTGTCCCAGGATAGTAGTAACGAAGAATGCTCGAAAAAGAATAGCCTAACTCTGCCAACTCTTTTGCGCCCCACTGGCACAGACCAACCGCATGACCAGCTCCGTAGCCGGAGAAGACGACGTCCTGCCCGACCGATTCGATGGTAAATTGCGTACTGGGCACCACCGTATACCCTACCGTTTTACGCAGGTCCTCGCCCCGTAGCGTCAACTCTCCGCCCGAGTGCACAATCTGTATGGTCGCCACTCGCCCGGCACGGCTATAAGCAAGCGGGGTGATGGTCGAGATTGTGCCTACCGCAAATCCTTGTTGCCGCAAATTCTTTTCCAAGGCGCCGAGCTTGACGGACGCCTTCCACTGATAAAACGGAGACTCGAGATCGAACGGGCATTCGACACCTTTCAAATACGGTAGATCCTTCGACCACACATTCATGGCATCTTCCGTGATGCCTGCAGCGGTCGACGAGAATGCCGCATAAATTGGAGCACCTTGGTGCGTCACCACTAAGCCTCTCGTCGATTCTACTGCCTGGATCACCCGTTCATCGATACCGTGACGGCCACGATAGACCTGATCTTGAGTACTAGCAACGACATCGTAGTCCCGTGTGGCACTGAGCATATGTTGGTACAGCGCATAGGTTCTGGCAGCGATGGCCTGAACCTTCAACATCTCGGGATGCCAGGCAGAATTGACCTCCGCCGGTACTACCCCCTTGACATACTCTTCCAAATCGACATGATTGACGAGGATCAGCCCCTTCCCTCGGCGAACTAGCTGGACCACCCCACTGATTTGCAGGCCACCTTTGTCATCACTTGCATGAAGTGCTGTCCTCCTGCCATTCCCATTGAGCCAGAGCTTGAGGTCGTGGTTTCCAGCCCGTAGCGTCAGCTGATCGCTCACGACCGGTTTGCCGTTGAGAATCAACGCACGGCCACGCACCTTAATCCGCAGAATAGGCCGATACGACCAGGCCTCATCATGCTCATCAGTGACCCAAATGGTCTGATCGGTATGTACTTCCAGCTGCTGGACATCAGGAGCCAATAGCACGCGAATCGATTGCGCCGCCCCCGCCTCTGGCATCATCATGGAGCCAAGGCAGATCCCCACTCCCGTTGCGCCGGCCCAGAACCGCGCGGCTATCATCGGCGAAAGAGCCATCCTAGAAAGTAGAATAGCAGACTCAGGAGAATGCTGAGAACAATACTTGTCGCGATGGGGAAATAGAAGCTGAAATTATCCCGTTTGATGGAGATGTCGCCCGGCAGCTTGCCGAGCCAACTGAAGGCGTTCCCTAAGCCAGGAATCCGCTCCGCAACCACCAGCAGAACCCCGAGCGCAACGATTCCAAGCCCGAGTCCGATTAAGACCTTGCCAAGTGTCGTCCATTCCGGCATCGACGTTGATCCCAATGAGCGGCGTCTTCAAGCAGTCTGGTGACACGGCACACAGCCCTAGCGATTAACCAAACATTCTGCGATCTGAATGGCATTCAGAGCGGCTCCTTTGCGAAGATTGTCGGAGACCACCCACAGATTGAGGCCGTTCGTGATCGATTCATCCTCCCGTACGCGACCGATATAGACCTCATCTTTTCCGGTCGCATCGAGCGGCATCGGATACAACTTCTTCAGCGGATCGTCATAGACAATCACACCGGGCATGGCTGCCAGTGCAGCCCGCGCCTCGTTCGCCGTCAACGGACGCTCCAATTCAACGTTGATCGCCTCAGAATGGCAACGCAGCACGGGAACCCGTACCGTCGTGGCGGTGACCCGAAGGCTCGGTGCATTGAGAATCTTTCGCGTTTCCTTGGCTATTTTCACCTCCTCCGAACAGTCACCCCCATCAGTAAACGAACCGATGTGTGGCAATAAATTGAAGGCAATCTGGTGGGGATAGACTTCGACTTTGATGTCTCGAAACGCCAGGAGATCTTTGGTTTGTTCCATCAGCTCGTCCATCGCTGCCGAACCCGTCCCCGAAACGGACTGAAACGTCGTCACCACCACACGCTTCACCCCCACCACATCATGAAGCGGCTTGAGTGCCATCACCAACGGAGTGGTCGTACAGTTTGGAATCGCCACGATTCCTCGAGGCATCACGCCTAACGCAGCGGCATTCACTTCGGGGACCACCAAAGGAACTTGATCATCCATCCGGAACACAGCACTATCGTCGATCACGACGATTCCAGCCGCGCCCAATCGCTGACCATACTCTTTACTGATGGCATCAGTGGCGGAGATAAACGCCAGGTCTACGCCCTCGAACGATGAGGATTCGGTCAGCTCTTCAACTGTCCACTCCTTGTCCTGACAGGTCATCACCTCGCCGGCTGACCGTGTAGACGCAAACAGCCGGAGGCTGGCGAGTGGGAATTTCCGCTCCTCTAAAATCTCCAGCGTTTCTTGCCCAACCGCGCCGGTGGCTCCAAGAATGGCCACCGTATACCCTGGTTTCTTCTTGATCATGAAGCGCCTACTCCAATGCCAATACGCGAATACGATGATTAAAGGTGTCGGCCACCAGCAGCGCTCCGTCGCGATCGGCAGCGATACCGAATGGGTAACACAAACTTGCTTCTCGTGCGACGCCACCATCGCCGGAATAGGATGGAACGCCTTGCCCCGTGACGCAAAAGCCCATCCCCGATTCCCAATCCCACTGCCGAATGACATGATTGTCTGAATCGGTCAGAAAAAGATGCCCCTCATGATCGAATGCAATCCCTGTCGGGCGCGAAAGGCTGGGTGACGGCGCATCCGATGGCGACTCATACCGATAGACTCCGCCGTCGCCGGCCACCGTGGTCATCAACCCCGATGAGAGTTCGATGCATCGCACTCGGCCATTGAACGTATCAGCGACATAGAGCCGATCAGCCACGAGAGCCAATCCACTGGGACCGGCAAGTGCGATCTCGATCGCTCGCTTCCCATCACCATCGTACGTCGCGATCCCGTTTCCAGCAATCGTCTGAATCAGACCAGTCTTGAGATCGACCATCCGTACACGATGATTGCTTTGATCGGCGATATAGAGTCGACCCTCGTCGTCGACGGCCAGCGCCGCTGGTTCATTGAGCGCCGCCTGGTTAGCCGGGCCACCATCACCTGAGAAGCGTGCCTGACCAGTTCCAGCCACGGTCGACATGATCCTGGTTTCAGCATCGACCATCCGCACACGATGATTCATCGTATCGGCGATATAGAGATTCCCCTCCCGATCCACCACGACCGCCGTCGGGAAGTTGAGCTGGGCACTCACCGCTGGCCCGCCGTCTCCGCCATACCGTTTGGAAGACGTGGCTGCGTGATTCGCCCAATACCGGACCGTTCCGCTCACATCAGCCTGTTGAGTAAATTTTGCGGAACTACGTTCGCCAGCATCATCGGCCAAAGGGTCTTCATCCGCAAGCTGGACAGGAGCATCCCGTTGTACAGCCGCATGCACGTGCTCCCCGCCGAACGTCCCAGCTACGGTTGATAGAATACCGGTGGCACGATCGACTTTGCGAACGAGATGATTTTCGGAATCGGCGACATAGACATTCCCGTGACAATCGATCGTCACACCCTTCGGCTCGTTCAAACAGCCCTGCATTGAAGGTCCGCCGTCTCCCGTACAACCAGGTTCGCCGTTGCCGGCGACGGTTCTGATCATCCATGTGGAAAGAATGGCTGCCATAGTTCAGACGCGGTGATTAACTGAGATTTCGAACGATCGCTTCACCCATCTCCACAGTCCCGACAATCTTCGCTCCGGGACTCTGAATATCTTTGGTTCGATAGCCAAGGTCGAGGGTTTTCACGATGGCCTGTTCAATGGCTTCCGCTTCTTGATCGAGTTGAAAGGCATACGACAGCATCATGGCAGCCGATGAAATCGTGGCGATGGGGTTCGCGATATTTTTCCCTGCGATGTCCGGGGCGCTCCCGTGAATCGGCTCAAAGAGGCCGATCTTGGCCCCGATACTCGCCGACGGCAACATCCCGATCGAGCCGGTCAGCATCGCCGCTTCATCGCTCAGAATGTCTCCGAACATGTTGTTGCAGAGCAGCACGTCAAATTGTCGCGGGTTCCGCACCAGTTGCATGGCAGCGTTATCCACATAGATATGTCCCAGTTCAACGTCCGGATAGGACGCATGGACGTCGATGACCACCTTGCGCCACAGCTCGGACGATTCCAACACATTCGCCTTGTCGACCGAGGTGACCTTCTTGCGCCGTTTCCGCGCCGCCTCGAACGCCACCTTGGCGATCCGTCGAACCTCTTCCGTTGTATAGACTTCCGTATTGACTCCTCGCTCTTCGCCGTTCGGCAATTTTTCGATCCCTTTCGGTTGGCCGAAGTAGATGTCGCCGGTGAGCTCGCGGATCACGAGGATATCGATCCCCTCGACCACCTCACGCTTCAACGTGGACGCATCCACTAAATTCGAATAGAGCTTCGCTGGCCTCAAATTGGCATAGAGTCCTAAGGCTTCCCGGATTCCGAGTAGTGCGCGCTCCGGCCGCAGGCTGTACTCCAAGCTCTCCCATCGAGGCCCCCCGACAGCGCCCAGCAAGACGGCATCGCTTTGCTTGGCAAGCGCCAGGGTGTCCTTCGGCAGCGGCACGCCAAACTTGTCGATCGCCTGCCCACCGATATCAGCGGACGTAAACTCAAATGAATGTCCATATTTCTGTGCGATTACCTTCAAAACCTTTACGGCTTCAGGAACGATCTCGCGCCCCACTCCGTCCCCGGCCAACACTGCAATCTTGGCCTTCACTGGTGCTCCTTTCGATGAGTCAATCGGTTCAGATCCTATTCCAGTATCATTTCATCTTCCATCCGCCAGGCCGGATCGACGAGGCAGAGAAACTCAATATCGGTCTCTCCGGTATTTTCCACGAACTGTTGCCCTCCTGGCGGCACATAGATGGTCGTTCCGGCTTCGATCAGCGTAATGTGGTCGTCGATCGTAAAGCGGCCACGCCCTGAAATGAAATAATAGACTTCCGACGAGGCCAACACATGACGCTTCGAGCGTTGACCGGACGGCAATGTCCCGTGGGCAAGACTATAATTCAGGTTGAGCTGATGCTTGGCAGGATGAAAAATCTCCCGCAAGCGAGTCTCGTCCCCAGCCAGGAACTCGGGGCGATCCGCCAGCGTCACCTTGAACACGGACAAGCCCTCTCAATCCAACAGGCCTCACCACAGACCGTGAAACTGTACCGTGGAGATCCGCGTCAAATCAAGTTCACCTTCTGCTCGCCCTGCGCCTGTTTCGTCCCCAGGTAGGCCAGCTTATTCAGGGCGCTGATATACGCTCGAGCAGAGGCCGTAATGATATCGGTATCGGCGCCATGGCCTGTGACCGTCCGACCATCTTCTTGCACTCTCACCGACACTTCACCCTGCGCATCTGTTCCACCGGTGATGGCCTTCACGACATACATCAGCAACTTGCTCTTCGTCTGTGTCATGGCCGCAATCGTGCGGTACACGGCATCCACCGGCCCATCGCCGGTCCCGGTTTGAACGATGGAGGTGCCGTCGATTTCCAGTTCGACCGTGGCTGTTGGAACCCGATCCGTTCCACTCGATACGTGTAGTCCTTTGAGCCCAATGCGCTCGGCCATTTTCGACAACTCTTCGGAGACAATGACCTCGAGATCTTCCTCGAAGATCTCTTTTTTTTGATCGGCAAGTTTTTTGAACCGCTCGAAGGCGTGGTTGACCTCTGCCTCGCCGAGCTTATACCCCAACTCTTCTAGACGCTGCCGGAACGCATGACGCCCAGACAACTTGCCCATCACCATCTGGCTTTCGACCAAGCCGATCGATTCCGGGCGCATAATTTCATAGGTCGTCTTCTCTTTGAGCAAACCATCCTGATGAATGCCCGACGTATGAGCAAAGGCGTTCGCCCCGACGATCGCCTTATTGGGTTGCACCACCATCCACGTGATCTTGCTAACCAGGCGACTGGTCTTCGCAATCTCCTCGGTTCGAATGCGCGTATCCGCCTGATAGAAATCGGTCCTGGTGCGGAGTCCCATCACGATTTCTTCCAGGGAGGTGTTACCCGCGCGCTCTCCGATTCCGTTGATCGTACATTCCACTTGGCCGGCCCCATTCATAATTGCCGCCAAGCTGTTCCCCACTGCAACCCCCAGATCGTTGTGGCAATGAACCGAAATCACGGCTTGTGTGGCATTGGGGACCTTGTCGCAAATCCCCCTGATCAATGCGCCGAATTCTTGTGGAACGGCGTATCCTACCGTGTCAGGAATGTTCACGGTGTTGGCTCCGGCAGCGATGACCGCCTCAATGACCTCGTAGAGAAACGAGGGATCTGATCGGCTCGCATCCATTGGAGAAAATTCGACATCATCCACATAACCCCGCGCCCGCTGGACCATCTCCACAGCACGCTGCTTGGCTTGCTCCCGCGTCATTCGGAACTGGTGTTTCAGATGAATATCGGACGTTGACAGGAACGTATGGATGCGGACTTTCGGCGCGCCTTTCAATGCTTCCCATGCTCGATCGATATCTTCGGGTCGAGCCCGTGCCAGACTACAGATCGTCGGTCCTTCGACCTCCTGCGCGATACGCCGCACCGCTTCAAAGTCTCCGGGCGAGCTATAGGCAAATCCCGCCTCAATAATATCGACACCGAGCCGTGCCAGTTGTTTGGCGACCATGACCTTTTCTTCCACGTTCATACTAGCGCCAGGCGACTGTTCGCCATCTCTCAAGGTCGTATCGAAAATTCTGATCATGCGTGCCATGGTTGACCTCCGATGCAAGCTGCTCAAAAAGTCCTTCCGGCAAGGCCGCAAGGAGTGAGAACCCCGAGGCGTACGCGTGTGGTACGTTGAGGGGATTCGAACGACTGAGAACGCAGCGGGAAGGCTTTTTCAGCAGCTTGTAAAAACAAAAGCCTCCATCCCTATGAGACCCAGGGACGAAGGCTTGACGCACTCCGTGGTACCACCCTGATTTGGTCTGAGGACCACCTGGTCATCAAACCCTTCATTCAGCCTCTTACGGAGGCAAGGCGGAATCTCCTACTTCATGTTCGGAGATTCGGCTCGGAGGCGAGTTCGGCGACATCTAGGCTGGTTTGCACCACCCACCAGCTCTCTTCAGAACACCCACCACTCTGTTTCTAGATGGCTCGCGTACTACTCCTCGTCTTAGCCGTTCACAACCTTTTCAGTCCTCCCACTGTTGTCCGCCGTTATGAATTGGATTCGATCGGCGGAGGCTCGGCTTTTCCGATGCTCTTTTTCCCAGCTGCCGGAGCAACCAGCATAAAGACTTTCTCGACCGGTCCCATCAATGCATAGCCCGCAAAAATGACGAATAACATGACCGCCGGCCAGGCTGCCACCAGCATCAGCGTCAGAATACCCCAGACCAGGTAGGTAATCTGCCGGTGGCCCTTAAATTTCAGCTCTTTAAAGCTGCGATACTTGATCGTGCTGACCATTAAAAACGAAAGCGCCAACGTCATGAGCAGAACTACGATCGGCCTGACATCGCCTCCCATCTTGAGGAGGGAATGATCAAAGACCACCAACGACGCCACCACCCCGGCCGCGGCTGGGATCGCGAGACCAGTAAAGTACTTCCCATCTGCTAGTGCTACGGTAGAGTTGAATCGCGCTAACCGCACGGCGCCCATGGCCACGTAGGCAAACATCACGGCCACGCCAAACGTACCCTGCCCGCTTAACGCCCAGGAATAGATCAACAACCCCGGTGCGACACCGAATGACACCACATCGGACAGCGAGTCATACTCCAGTCCAAACTGACTCGTACTATTGGTCAATCTGGCCGACTTGCCATCCAATACGTCAAAAATCATAGCGACAAGAATCGCGATGGCGGCTTCCAGATAGTGACCGTTAAAAACGGACAGGATGGCGAACACGCCGCAAAATAAGTTACCGGTCGTGAAGAGGTTTGGAATGAGATGCATGGCGGCTTTCCGCCGTTTCCCATCTTTCCCGAAGGAATTTTTGAAGCCTGCCGTTTTCATGGCAACTCTCCAATAATGGTTTCGCCGCCTTTCACACGATCACCCACCGCCACCCGAATCTTTGTACCCATCGGAAGGAACGTATCCATGCGCGACCCAAACCGGATCAAGCCATATCGTTCACCACGTCTCGCCTGCTCCCGATCCGAGATCCAACAGACGATTCGCCGAGCGATCAGCCCCGCGACTTGCACGCACAATACCTTAATCCCGTTGTGCGTCTTGATCATCACGGCGTTCTGTTCGTTCCTCAGCGTCGCCTCCGGCTTGCTCGCAACCAAAAACAGCCCCGGCTGATACTGAACACCCTCGATGACGCCATCACAAGGCATACGATTGATGTGGACATCGAAGACATTCAAAAAGATCGTAAGCCTGACACTACGTTCTTTCAGGTAGCGGGGCTCAAACTCTTCCTCGATGGCGATCACCTTGCCATCGCCGGGTGCAACAATCAGATTGGGACCTTGTGGGATCACCCGGGCCGGGTTGCGAAAGAACCAGGCAGAGAACAGTGTTGCAATCCCACCAAGAAACGCAACGACCGGCCACCCCAGCCATGCAGTCAAGAGTGTAACGCCGGCAGGAACTACAATGAAGGGAATTCCTTCTTTGGCAAAGGGAACACCGACCGCACGATCCGCCATGGAATTGCCTCAGTTCTTGGTTTTATCGACGAGCTGATCCTTCTTGAGCCACGGCATCATCCCGCGCAGCTTCGCTCCAACGGCTTCGATAGGATGAGCCTCGCCCTTTGCAAGGAGTGCGTTGTAGACCGGTCGATTGGCTTGATTCTCCAAGACCCATTCTTTGGCGAACCGTCCGGTCTGGATCTCGTCGAGAATCCGCTTCATCTCTTGCTTCGTCTGTTCGGTGACCACACGTGGACCTCGAGTCACATCACCGTATTTCGCGGTCGTGCTGATCGAGTAACGCATGTTGGCAATTCCGCCCTGATAGATCAGATCGACGATGAGCTTCACCTCGTGCAAACATTCAAAGTAGGCCATCTCCGGTGAGTATCCGGCTTCAACCAGCGTCTCGTACCCGGCCTGAATCAGCGACGTCAGCCCTCCGCAGAGCACGGCTTGTTCACCGAAAAGATCCGTCTCGGTTTCCTCGCGAAAATTCGTTTCGATGACACCGGCACGTCCACCGCCGATCGCACTGGCGTAGGCCAATCCGACCTGCCTCGTAGTGCCGCTGGGATCCTGGTGAATCGCCAGAAGGCAAGGCACCCCGCTGCCCTTCGTAAACTCGGAACGAACGAGATGTCCCGGCCCCTTCGGGGCGACCATAAACACATTGATGGAGGCTGGCGGCACGATTTGCCCGAAGTGAATATTGAAACCATGTCCGAACGCCAAGTAGGCCCCCGCCTTAAGATTGGGCCCTACGTCTTGCTGATAGATGGCGGCTTGCGCCTCATCCGGCGCCAGAATCATCACGACATCGGCAGCCTTCACCGCATCGGCAACCGGCATAACTTTGAGTCCGCTTTGCTCAGCTTTTTTCCATGAGGCGCCCTCACGCAGTCCAATCACGACCGACACACCGCTTTCCTTCATGTTCAGCGCATGGGCATGCCCCTGACTTCCATAGCCGATCACGGCCACGGTCTTGTTTCGGATCTGCTGGATATCGGCATCCTTATCATAGTAAATTTTCATGACCAACCCTTTCTCTCATCTCGTCAGTATAGAGCAACACTGCGTGCGCAGCAGAACGTTAGTCGCGGGCAACCTTCTTCGTTTGGACAGCAACGGGACGGGCCGGCTCCCGGGCAACGGCCACGCGCCCAGTGCGGACCAAGTCCTTGATCCCAAGAGGCTGCAACAAATTGATGATCGCCTCAATCTTCTTGGGATCGCCGGATACTTCGATTGTGTAGGTGCTCGGCGTGGAATCAATCACGTTTGCCCTGAAAATATCCACAATTCTGAGCGCCTCAGCCCGATCCGCATCCTTCGTATGCACTTTGATGATGGCCGTCTCTCGTGAAACAAATTCCGTTTCGTTCAAATCCACGACCTTGATGACATCAATGAGTTTGTTCAGCTGTTTCACGATCTGCTCAATGATCCGCTCGTCACCCGACGTCACAATCGTCATCTGGGACATGGACGGATCAAGCGTCGGGGCGACTGACAGGCTCTCGATATTGAACCCACGGCCGCTGAATAATCCTGCAACCCGTGATAAGACCCCAAATTTGTTTTCAACTGTGACGGAAATAATATGTTCCATGCAACGCTTTCAACTGATAGTCGTTCGCTGACGGTTTCCCTATGCCGTGAGAACCGTATCTTTATCCTCCGGCGTCACCTTTCCTGCACCAGCCTGCTTCTTCTTCAACTCCGGTGGATCTTCCAGGAGCATCTCGTGGTTGCAGCCTCCAGCCGGGATCATCGGATAACAATTCTCATAGGGATAGGTCGGCACATCCACGATGACGGGTTTATCGGTCGCCATCGCTTCTTTCAGGACGGCATCGAGATCGCCGACCTTCTTGACCCGCAATCCCACCGCTCCATAGGCATCGGCAAGCTTGACGAAATCCGGCGTCGTACCAAGATCGCTCGACGCATAGCGTCCTTCGTAGAATAGGTCCTGCCATTGTCGGACCATGCCGTGAAATCCATTGTTGAGGATAATAATCTTCACCGGCAACTTGCTCACCACAGCCGTGGCCATTTCCTGCATGTTCATCTGAATGCTGCCGTCTCCCGCAATGCACAAGACCAGGCGATCCCGGAACGCCGCCTGCGCACCCATCGCAGCGGGAAATCCAAACCCCATCGTGCCAAGTCCGCCTGACGTCAGCCATCGATTCGGCTTCGCCAACTTGAAATATTGTGCCGCCCACATTTGGTGCTGGCCGACGTCCGTCGCGACGATCGGATCCCGGTCCCTCGTCAGTTCATACAGTCGCTTGACCACCTGCTGCGGCTTGATCGGTCCATCCTTCTCTTGGTGATACGTCAAGGGATGAGCCTGCTGCCATTCCTGAATTTGATCCCACCAAGGCTTGCGAAGCTCTTTCTGCTCCCCATTGACGGTTGCCCGCAAGATCTGATTGAACTCACGAAGCACCGTCTTACAGTCGCCCACAATCGGAATATCGACATTGATGTTTTTCCGAATAGAGGTTGGGTCGATATCGACATGAATCACTTTTGCATAGGGACAGAACTCCGACACCTTCCCCGTCACCCGATCATCAAACCGTGCGCCGATGGCAATCACCAGATCGGAGTAATGCATGGCCATGTTCGCCTGATAGGTCCCGTGCATCCCCAGCATCCCGAGGGATAACGGATGCTCTCCTGGAAACGCGCCAAGCCCCATCAACGTCATGTCCACCGGAATCTGTGTCATCTCGGCTAGCTCAAGCAATTCCTGTGAGGCACTCGAAAAGATCACGCCACCGCCGACATACAGAATCGGCTTCTTCGCCTTCATAATCGCTTCGGCGGCCTGTTTGATCTGCCATTTATTTCCTTCGTAAGTCGGGTTGTACCCTCGAATCGAGACCGAATTCGGATAGGTGAATTCCGCTTTCGCCATCGAGACATCTTTCGGGATATCCACCAAGACCGGGCCCGGACGACCGGTCGTCGCAATATAAAACGCCTCTTTGATCGTGGCTGCTAAGTCATTCACGTCCTTGACCAGAAAATTGTACTTTGTGCAGGGTCGGCTCAACCCGATGTTGTCGGCCTCCTGAAAAGCATCGTTCCCGATCAAACTCGTCGGGACTTGGCCGCTGAAACAGACCACAGGAACGGAGTCCATATAGGCATCGGCTAAAGCCGTAATAACGTTGGTCATACCAGGGCCCGAGGTGACCAGACACACGCCGGCCTTTCCAGTCGCCTTCGCATAGCCCTCCGCCATATGGCCCGCGCCCTGCTCATGGCGTGTCAGGATGACTTCAACATCTTTCTGCTGCTGAAGCGTATCGAAAATCTTCAGGACGACTCCGCCGGGAAGCGCAAAGACCGTCTTGACCCCTTCCCGCTTCAGGCATTCGATGAAGATTTCAGCACCGGTGAGTTTCATAACAACCCTCCCTACGACTGCATGAGACGATCTGCCTTAAAGAATCAGATATCAAAAGGACACGTCCTGCGGAGGACGCATCATCATGCAGAAATATCTTTAAAATCAAGGGGAAAGATTCGAGATCCTAGCATCCCCATCAAGACCCGTCAATACAGCGCCACGTGAATCACCGAGAACACTGGCCACGAGACGCTTGAGAAGAAGCGTGAGCGGAAGACCTATAAGCCGGATTCTGTCCCGCAAAGAAGTTGCCCTATTTGCTTGGATGATCATTTCTCTGGGATTCGAGTTACCTCGAACCTCAAGCGACCTACCCGAAGACCTCGACCGGGCCAGCCGGCGTACAACAGTCCGTGAGGAGCGCTGCACATGTCTTCCTATTTGGCCTTGCACCAGGCGACGCTTACCGTGCCGGTGATGTCGCCACCCCCGCGGTGGGCTCTTACCCCACCGTTTCACCCTTACCTGAGCCGCAGCGACCAGATGGGATCCCGTCGCGGTGGCCATCGGCGGTTTGATTTCTGTGGTGCTGGTGTCGGATTGCTCCGCCTGGGAGTTACCCAGCGCCCTGCCCATGGAGTCCGGACTTTCCTCTCGATACCGAAGCACCGAGCGACCATCCAGTCTTCCACCCACGCCGAGGTAGTATAAAGGACCAGGATCGGTCGCGACAAGCAGACCGCCCAGGTGTATTCGACGAATGGTCGATGAGGATTAGGACGAGAACTGTTATCGTCCACCAACGTCAGGTAACGGAGCCGCCGGGACAGGTGTCCGCTTCTGATAAATGGCCATGGCCTCAGGCATCCACTCTTTCAACTGGTCGATTCGGGTATCATGGCTAGGATGGGTGGAGAGAAACTCGGATTGTCCCCCACCGCCCGATGCGTGCCCCATTCGTTCCCAGAGTGCCACCGATTCACGGGGGTCATACCCTGCATCAGCCGCGAGGAGAATCCCCACATAATCGGCCTCGGATTCATGCTTGCGACTGAACGGAAGCAAGACACCAACCTGCGCTCCTGCACCAAGCGCCGCCATCGTCGCCTGACCAAGCATGGGATTGCCACCACTGAGACCAATCGCCGCACCCGCCACCTGCAACACCGTGTTCGTCAGTTGTCCCTGACTCATGCGCTCCGCGCCATGGCGAGCCAAGGCATGCACGACTTCATGTCCCATCACGGCCGCCAACCCTGCTTCCGTCTTCGCCATGGGAAAGATGCCGGTGTAGACCGCCATCTTTCCGCCAGGCAGAGCAAAAGCGTTCGCGGTCTTGTCATCCTTAATGATCGTCACTTCCCACTGAAACTGCTGAGCCATCTGCGCATACTTCGAGCGTTTGGCCGCTTCGACGATGCGAGCCGCAACCCGCTTCACCGGTTCGACCTCACGAGGATCTTGCGACGGTCTCATCTTCGGGTCGCTCTTGACCTGATCGAACGCCTGAGCCCCCATTTGCACTTCTTGCCCAATCGACGTCATGAGTAACTGCTTCCGACCGGTATAGGGATTGGTCTCGCATCCTACTAAGGCGACTCCCCCAGCCAGAAGACAGACCATCGTTGTTACGCGCATGAGTTGTGGGGTACGCATCGTCAACCTCCAGCCAAACAGAACTGTTTCTGGATCCATCATGGTTCATTGACCAACGAACAAGCGATTGGTAGATTACCGTGCCCCTAAGAAGAATTTCTAGAGGGTCACGAACCATCTCATGACTCCACAATCATCTCGTACGATTGAACGTATCGGCATCGACGAATCCGGAAAGGGCGACTATTTCGGCCCGCTCGTCATCGCGGCCGTGTTTGTCGACGCCACGACACAAGGAGAACTCAGGCTCATGCAGGTCCGGGATAGCAAGAAGATTTCGGACGGGCGGATTCTTGAGATGGCTCCCGACATCAAGACCATCTGCCCGCACAGTGTCATCGCGATCGGGCCGCAGAAGTACAACGAACTCTATGCAAAGATCCGCAACTTGAATCGCCTCCTGGCCTGGGGCCACGCCAAAGCACTGGAAACTCTGCTCGAACGAGTGACATGCGAGCGCGCGATCTCCGATCAATTTGCAAACGAGCGGTTGATTCTGAATGTGCTGCAGGAAAAAGGACGAAAGATCGTGCTGGAACAGCGGACGAAAGCGGAATCGGACTTGGCCGTGGCCGCCGCTTCGATCTTGGCCCGTGCTGAATTTTTGCTTCGATTGAAACGCCTCTCCAGCGAAGTCGGCACCACCCTCCCCAAAGGCGCTTCCCCAGCCGTCGAGCTCGCCGCGAAGATGATCATCAAGAAACACGGAGAGGAACGGCTTGGCTCAGTGGCAAAACTGCATTTCAAAACCACGCAGGCCGTGCTGGCGGGACTGGCTTAAACCGATTCCCCTACTTCGAGTTCCGACGGCTTACTTCCTGGTGAGGACGGCTTTTCCGTGACCGGCTCCCCCTCCCAATACAGCATTCGCCGACAGTAGGGGCAGATCTGTAGATCATCGGAGCGTTTGACTTGTGCAATGAGCTGAGGCGGGATCTGGAGACGACACCCAGCGCACATCCCATCGCGCACCGCCGCCAGCGGTTGATCTTTCCGCGAGGCCTTCACCTGGTTATACCGATCGAGCAGACTCTTCTCAATCCGCCCGGCAGCCTCTTGATGGCGGAGTTCGAGTTGCGCCAGCTCTGTCGCCAGCTCCTTATCCCGTGCGTCCAGTCCCTGCTTCTCCCCGGTAAACACTTTCTCCAACGTGGTCTTTTTCTCCTGAAGCTCTTGGATGGTCTTCTGAAGTTGATCGACCTTGTCCATGGCCAAGAGAATTCTCTCTTCAAAGTCTCCCCGCTTCTTATTCGCCAACTCGACTTCGAATAAATGCGCTTGATACTCTTTGTTGGTCTTCAGACTCGCCGCGTGCGATTTCATCTTCTCGGTGTGCGCTTCATGAGCTTCGAGATCTTTTTCGTGAGCGCGCCGTTCCTTGACGGCAGCCTCACTAGCGGCTTTCGTGTCATTCAGGAGCTGGGTTGCCTCTCGAAGAGGCACTTCCGCAGTGTTTAGACGTTCGGGGATTTTTCGGCGGATCTCATTGATCTCCGTGATCCGGAGATCGAGTTTTTGCAAGTCAATGAGCGGGGACAGCTTTTGGTTCAACGTATCCTTTCCAGCAATGCTGATGCACCGACATGGGTCAGGCACCGGTCCCGACTGGTGGGCCCACTAGGACTTGAACCTAGGACCAGCTGATTATGAGTCAGCCGCTCTAACCACCTGAGCTATGGGCCCGATCGGAACGGTTCGGACTCAGGCTGATGTCTGGTTGGGCCAATCATTCCTCACGGCTTCCGCCAGCCTCAGCCTCAACAGGTGTCGTCACCCGAATTGTGATTTTAGGCTGCCGCTCTGAGTAGAGTCAATTCGCGCTGCCTGATCACTCTGCAAGCTAGACGCTCTCGACAAAACTCCTCAGTTTTTTACTGCGGCTCGGATGTCGCAATTTCCTCAGGGCCTTGGCTTCGATTTGCCTGATGCGCTCGCGCGTCACTTCGAAGTCCTGTCCGACTTCTTCCAGGGTATGGTCTGTCGCCTCTCCAATGCCAAACCGCTTGCGCAGCACCTTCTCCTCGCGAGGCGTCAAGGTCTCCAAGGCACTGTTGATCTGCCGCTGCAAGTCGTAGCGAATGGCCGCTTCCAGCGGAGACACGGCCTTCTTGTCTTCGATAAAATCGCCCAGATGGCTGTCTTCCTCTTCACCGATCGGTGTTTCGAGCGAGATGGGCTCGCGGGCAATCTTCAGAATCTTTCGAACCTTGTCCAACGGAAGGTCCATACGCTCGGCAATCTCTTCGGGAAGCGGCTCACGACCCAGCTTCTGCACAAGATGCCTGGAGGTTCGAATGAGTTTATTGATGGTTTCGATCATGTGAACCGGGATCCGGATCGTTCGTGCTTGATCCGCAATCGCTCGAGTGATCGCCTGCCGAATCCACCACGTGGCATAGGTACTGAACTTGTACCCGCGCTTGTACTCGAATTTGTCCACCGCCTTCATCAGCCCGATGTTCCCTTCCTGAATCAAATCGAGGAACTGCAGACCGCGGTTCGTGTATTTCTTGGCGATGCTGACCACCAGCCGTAAATTCGCCTCGACCAGCTCCGCCTTCCCTCGCTTGACCTTTTCTTCGGCAACATCCAGATGCTTGACGGCATCCTTGATCTCTTCAGCCGGAACCAGTGCCTCTTCCGTTTCCAACTGGCGAATCTTCGCTTTGGCGTTTTGGTAGACCTTTCGAATCTCCACCAGCGCTTCTTCTGACACTCCGGTCTTCCGCTTGACCGCCAAGAAGTCAGGCCGGCTCCGGCACATCTTCCTCAACAGTTCGGCACCTGCCTCTCCCCCCACGCCGATCCGCCGTTGGCAGCTGATCGCTTCCCGTTCGGCAACCCGGATCTGCACCGCCAGATCGCGGACACGCTGTACCATTCGATCTTTCAGCACACCATGGAGGTTGACCGATTCAATTTTGTCTACCACTTGCTGGCGGATCGCTTCGAACTGCTTCTTGAACTTCTTCTGCTTGACCGGATCACTGCCGAGATGCTTGCCTTTTTCGGCCAAGGCCTTCAGCACAAGCGACACTTTCCGCACGGCATTGAGCGACTCGAGGGTCTTGACCCGCAACTCCTCGTAATCCCGTTCCACCGGTGGCTGGTCTTCTTCAAACTCCTCTTCGGTCTCCTGGATCGGCACAATCTCACGCACGTCGATCTTGGCGTTCTTGAGCTGATCCCGGAGAGCCAGGACGAATTCGATGGTCATCGGCATGCCGTAGATCACCGACGCGATATCTTTTTTCCCCTCTTCAATCCGTTTGGCGATTTCAATCTCGCCTTCGCGGCTGAGGAGGGCCACACTCCCCATTTCCTTGAGATAGAGCCGCACGGGATCGTCGGTGCGGCTGAGCGCGCCCGGCGTCAGGTCGATGGCTTTCTCGTTTTCCTCCTCGGCCTCCGACTCAGCCTCTTCCACCTCTTCACCCGCTTCACCTTCAGATCGCTTCTGCGGCCGATCCCCATCGCCTGCCTCGACGATTTCGATATCCATTTCACCGAACATCGCCATGATGCTCCCAAACTGATCTGATGCCACGACTTCAGCAGGCAAGGTGCTATTGAGCTCGTCATACGTCAGAAAGCCTTTTTCCTTCCCGATCGTAATCAGCTTCTTCACCTCACTGAGCAACTCTTGTTTCGACATGACTACTCCTTCACCAATGAAACCACACCGGCGGTCGGCGTGCCGGCTTTCCGCATCCGTACCTCGTTGATCTGCACATTCAGCATACCTGCATCGTCCACACGGCCTTCGCGCTCAGCCGTTTTCAGCTTGGCAATCAGCTCTCTCAAACCCTGCTCAGATCGCTTTCGGTCCAGGCAATCCAAGCAGGCCATAATATGCGCCGGCGCGTCGTCAAAATGATCGTCACGAAGCGACAACTCCGTCGCCAGGGCGCCGCACTCAGGGTCGTCCACTGACTCATCCAGCAACGACTGGACCTGAATGCGCCCATCGCGATCCAGATGGGTGAGCGCAAGCTCCGCAAGCTTGCGACAGGCTTCGACCGAAAACTTCTCAGGCTGCAGTCGCCGTACATCGGCTGGGGACAGTGTGCCCCGCAACAGGAGAAGTATTAAGTCTCGTTCCTCGGGGATTCCCTTGAAGAGAGAGTCCCCCGACTTTCCGACAGCGGCTGGTCGAAGTGTTCCCGGACCTGGCTTGTGTTGAGCCATGAGTGCGGGGTACCGCTCGATCAGCCGTGATTGATTGATCCCTAGACGTTCCGCGACGAGCTTGAGACGCTCTTCCCGCTCAATCGGATGCTCGCTCTTCTGTAAGATACGCAGCACTTCATCCACACTTCGAATCCGTCCTTCGATCGTACTTGCCTCTGTGGCCTTCAAACTATATTCCAAGGCAAAGTCCAACAGGCTAGGCGCTTGCTCTTCCAGGCGTACAAACGATTCGGGCCCGTGTTTCCGCACATAGGTGTCGGGATCGTCCCCAGACGGAAGCGTCACCACCTTGACGCCCAACCCGCTGTTCACAAACAAGTCCAACCCTCTCAACGCGGCTCGGACACCGGCCGCATCAGGATCGAAAAGCAAGATGACCTTCGACGCAAACCGCCGGAGGACTTGGATATGTTCAGGCGTCAAGGCCGTACCCAAGGTGGCCACCGTATGCGTCAACCCAGCCTGATGAAGCGCAATCGCATCGAAATATCCTTCGACCACAATGACCGTCTTCGTCCGGGTAATCGCTTCCCTGGCGTGATCGAGCGCAAACAGTGTCTGCCCTTTCTTGAAGAGCGGCGTATCGGGAGAGTTCAGATATTTGGGCGTCCCCTCGCCCAACACGCGACCGCCGAACCCCACCATACGTTTCCGCAAATCCGTGATCGTAAACATGACACGGCCGCGGAACCGATCGTAGAACCCCGTCTTGTCGGCTCGGGCGATCACAAGACCCGCCGACGCAACCTCATTGTGTGAAAACCCCTTTTTGACAAGACCTTTCAACAACCCATCCCATTCGGCCGATGCCACTCCGATTCTGAACTGATCGATCGAACGAGGAAGAAGCTCCCGGCTCGTCAAATACTCGCGAGCGACAAGGCCTGCACGTTCATCACGTAAGTTCTGTTGAAACCAGGCGGCGGCGGCTTCATTCACTCGCTCAACCGTCTGGACCAGGTGGGCTTGCGGCCCAGAACGAGCAGCCGCCTCCTCAATCTCAATCCCGACCGTTCGTCCGAGGTCGCGCACCACTTCCGGGAACGTTCCTCCCGTGACCCGAGTCAAAAATGTGAAGACATTTCCCCCGGCCCCACAGCCGAAGCAGTGAAAAATTTGTCGGGATGGGCTGACCGTGAACGACGGAGTCTTTTCAAGATGGAACGGACATAAGCCCTTAAGGTTCTGTCCAGCCTTGCTCAAGGACACATGTCGGTTGACAATGTCGACGATGTCGAGACGGTCCTTAATTAAGGTAAGGGTCTCGTCTGAAATCAAGCTTCGGCCCACCAGAGTCGTAGCTCCTACGTTCCCGTCGCGCACGACCGGACGAGTCGGTTACTAAGTAATAGGAATAATTGACCGTTCAGATTAACAGACGGGTGGAAAAGCTGTCAATTCAGCGAATTCTCTCACCCTGGAGGCCACGCCATAGGCCGGCCACCCATCACGTGGAAATGGAGATGGAAAACGGTTTGTCCAGCATCGCGACCGGTATTCGTCACCAACCGATAACCGGACTCCCGCAGCCCTTTCAGCGCGGCGACCTTCGTACAACTCATCAGCAACCGCGCCAGCAACGACTCATCCTCCACCCCGACATCTTGAACGGCCGAAACATGCCGCTTGGGTATCACCAGCGTATGAACGGGCGCCTGGGGATTGATATCGTCAAACGCTACCGTGTGCTCGTCCTCTTGAACCAGCTTCACTGGAATCTTCTTTTCCACAATCTTGCAAAAGAGACACTCACTCATGCCGCACCTTTCACGTATCTCGCAGGCCAGACTTACCGAACCGCTTTCCCAATTCCTGAAAAACCTCCTGAAGACTGATCTCGTGATATCCCAGCGCCATGAGGGTATGAAAGAGCAGATCAGCGACTTCGTACACGATCTCCTCTTTCTTGCCACCTTTGGACGCCAACAAGACTTCTCCGGCCTCCTCCGCCACCTTCTTCAGAATCTTGTCATGCCCCCCCTCAAACAACTTCGAGGTATAGGAACCAGCCTGGGGATTGGCGCGGCGCTCCTGAATCGTCCTGAGAATACCCTCAAGAATTCCACCCTGTGCATCTTGCGCATTCCGCTGAACAAGGGGGCCTTGTTCAGCGAGCCTAGAAAAAAAACAGGCTCGCTCGCCTGTATGACAAGTCGGTCCGACTGGCTGCGCCTTCACCAGAATGGTATCTCGATCACAATCAACAAAGAGTTCCTTCACATGCAGTGTATGACCGGAGGTTTCGCCTTTTTCCCAGAGTTGGTTTCGAGACCGACTCCAAAAGTGCACCCTCCTTGTGGCGACCGTCTTCGCGAGGGCCTCTTGGTTCATGTATCCGAGCATCAACACCGTCCCATCAAGCCAATCCTGAATCACGACCGGAAGCAGGCCTTGCCCATCGAATTTCAACTGATCTGCCGATCCTTGACTCATCGTGTCATGCCACTCGAAAAAGACTCTCTGCTCGAACAGGGACGCCACGTTCCTGTAAGTATGCTTTCGCTTGGGAGATGGTATAGGTCCGAAAATGAAAAATCGAAGCGGCCAACACCGCGTCCGCTTTCCCCCTCACAAAGCCCTGGTAGAGGTGGTCAAGCGTGCCGACTCCACCCGAGGCGATCACGGGAATCGATATAGCCCCAGACACGGTCGCCGTCAGGTCCAAATCATACCCGGTCTGCCGGCCATCCTGATCCATGCTGGTCAATAAGATTTCTCCGGCACCATACTGTCCCATCCGCGTAGCCCACTCCACCACATCAAGTCCCGTCGCCTGGCGACCGCCGTGCGTGAAAACCTCCCAGCGATCACCAACTGCGCGTTTGGCGTCAATGGCCACAACGATGCATTGCGTCCCAAACCGCTGAGCAGCCTCTTTCACGAACTCGGGCCGTCGAACTGCCGCGGTATTGATGCTCACCTTGTCCGCCCCGGCATTCAACAAGGCCCGAATGTCGTCGAGCGTTCCCACGCCCCCACCGACCGTCACCGGCATAAATACCCGAGCAGCCGTCCGCTCCACGACATCAATGATCGTCTTCCGGTTTTCATGCGAGGCTGTAATATCGAGAAAGCAGAGCTCGTCCGCTCCTTCGTGATCATACCCCACCGCTGCTTCAACCGGATCTCCGGCATCGCGGAGATTCACAAAGCTGACGCCCTTGACCACGCGGCCCTCTTTGACGTCCAGACAGGGAATGATGCGTTTGGTCAACATCTCAATGTGTCAGTCCAAGAGTTGTAATCGCAGCCTGTAAATCCAACTTCCCATCGTAAAGAGCTTTCCCCACGATCGCCCCCTCGATTTTAGGGCCGAGTGATCGCACGGTTCGCAGATCTTCTAGACGAGTGATCCCTCCCGATGCAATTACTGGAAACGAAGAGCATTCGACAATCTCTTTCAATGCGGGAATATTCGGCCCGTTCAGCATGCCATCACGCGCGATATCCGTATAGACCACAGCGGCAATCGCGCAGCCTGACAGTTCCTTCAACAAATCGATCGCTTTGATATCGGATACCGTTGTCCAGCCTTTTACAGCGATTCGACCGTCACGTGCATCGAGCCCAAGTACGATCCGCTGCGGAAACTCCTGGCAGGCCTGATTGAGCAGCGCCCGGTTCGTGAGCGCTGCCGTGCCGAGCACAACGCGCGACACCCCAGCATTGAGATACCGGCGGACCGTATCAATGGTCCTGATGCCGCCGCCGACTTGAACTTTGACGCGAACCGCTTTCATGACGGACTCGATGTGGGGCAGATTCTTGGGCTCGCCGTCAACCGCGCCGTTTAAATCCACGACGTGAATCAGACCGGCTCCCTGTTGTTGCCACCTACTGGCAACCTCCGTCACATCGTCAGAATAGACCGTTTCCGCCACCATATCGCCTTGGCGTAACCGCACACAACGCCCATCTTTCAAATCAATGGCAGGAATAACCAGCACCCTACTTACCCTCCCCTACACCGAATGGAAAGTCTTTCAAGACTTCATCAACCCCATACTCTGCTAGTTCTGCCGCCGTGACGAAAGCCCATCGTTGCAAGAATCCCATGAGGTCCTCGGTCATGGGCCGTTGCCGTTCATAATAATCACCGACCCAGAGCACTTGCCCATCAGCTGCCACAACCTTGACCTCAAAGCCGACCGTCGCCGACGGGTCAGCGCCCAGTCGACTACCTACCCGCTCTTGGTACACCGATACGAGGCCGATTAATGCCGCATCCGCTTTCAGTCGCTTCGCAACCGCAGCGGCAGCCTTTTCCATCCCCATGTTGACCGGCTCTCCGTCGGCTGAAGAGACTCTGACCGCATCACCGGGAGGCAATACGAGAAGGCCTTTCCGATCGCGAAGGCGCCCCCAGAACAATTCCGTCACCGTCTCCGCCGCGTGTCCCGGCACCACCATGGTTTTCTTGGGCAGGGGTTGCCCTCCCGGAGGAACTCCCATGGAAATATCAGACCGACGGATACTGTCAGGGGTCGGAAGGAAGAGAGCGTCTTGATTGTGCGCTTGGGGCGTGGCAATCGATGTAAACGGGATTAAGGCAATGGAGTGAATCCGGTATCGGGCAAGTTCCGGAGCCGATTTCGTCGCGACCTTCGATCCGCTGCACCCTGTTGCCATGGTGGCCAAGGCAACAGCACTGGCCATCAGGATTACGCGAGAGAGTAGACCCTGCACACTCACTTCCACGCTCCAAAATTCTTGATCAATTGCAACCCGACCGCCTGGCTCTTTTCTGGGTGGAACTGGCATGCGACCACATTGTCCTTCCAGATACTCGAGGTGAAGGGAATACCGTACGTCGTCGTCGTGGCTGTGATCTGTTGTTCACATGGATCCACGAAAAAAGAATGTACGAAATACCAATTGGACCCGTCGGCTATGCCCTCGAACACCGGACAGGGTCTTTGGATCGCGATCTGATTCCATCCCATGTGCGGGACCTTGAGCGCCTGGTCCTTTGAGAAGGCTCGCACTTTTCCAGGAAACAGGTCCAGGCCTTCATGCCTGCCGAACTCTTCGCTTTCCGTAAACAACAGCTGGAACCCTAGGCAGATCCCCAAGAACGGCTTTCCCGATTGAATCGCGGCCTTGATAGGCTCGATCAATCCATACTGCCGCAGATTCGCCATGCAATCGCCAAAAGCCCCGACACCTGGCAGAACCACATGACTCGCATTCTGCATGGTGGCTGCATCGCGCGTGACGATCGCCTGATGTCCCACTGCCTCAAAGGCTTTGGAGACACTCCGAAGATTTCCCATTCCATAATCAATGATGGCGATCATAGTAGTCGTCTGCCCTAAAGGAGCCGTAACAATACCGCAACTGGAAGGTTCCTGCCACTGGCAATCAACCGAGGCACACTCCATCGGACCATGACAGTACGGCTATCGTTAGTTCTTGTTGTGCGGAAGGTGGGAGACATGTGTGTTCAACCGCCACACACAATGCACTGAGCCTCTGGACCTCCTTGTCGGCGGTGACAAATACTCGAGAGGAGGGCTGTGGGACCAGCTACCATATCTGAAGCTTTTTGCCGGTTAGTTGGCGTCCCCGATAACTGCTCGCGGCTGCTTCCTGACAGGCTTCATCACCAAATATCTGGCTATAGGTACCTTCCCTACACCAAGCGTGACAAGTACTGAAACGGCATAGACCACAAGGGCTCCCAGAACTTCTCTCAAGGGCCAACTCCCCAGTTTTGGCCATAGGATCGGCCTAAGCGTATACAGCACCAAAGGATGTGACACATAGACTCCCAAGGTAAATCGGGCCAGGAAAGGGAAGGGAGTCGATTGCCCCAATGAAGGTTTGGCGAGCGCCAGAAGGAAGAGACCTAGGCCCAGGGCAATGCCTCCCAAGAAGGTGTGTTGCTGGATGGCCTGGTGCGAACCATGAAACATCGGCATCATGATCATCCCTTCGATGAGGGCTAAAACATACCCTCCTACAATCAGACCCCACGCCATGGCCATTGAGGGTTGCGCTCGTTCTGCAAACCACCAACCAAGGGCGGTGAGGAGAATGGCCTGAATCCAATGTCCGAGATGAATTGTGGAGCTCACGAAATACCCACCAACGAATTCCTCAGCGAGTGCCATGACATAGAGGCTCACAATCAAATAGATCAGATACTTCTGCAGCTGGAAAATCGAAACCAACGTCAACACGGCAAGGCTGACCATGAGAGCAGGGAGAAACCAAAGATGCCAAACCGGGCGCCCTCCATCTAGGAAAAGACTGATATGTTTGTCGGCAATGAGGTCTACGTTCTTCTGAGCTGCCGTGTAAAATGCTTGCCACCAGCCATGGCTAATGACCTCGGCAGGCCAATTTATTGGAATCACGATGTAGATGCATAGCCATCCGAAGAGTAACCATCCAAGCGGGGAAACATACCGACGAAATTGAGCAATAGGATCTTTGTTTTTCAGCGAGGATTTCCGAAAACAATATCCAGCCGTGATCAGGAAGTACGGAATCCCAACCCACCAGAGTAAATACCCGCTGACGACTACGGGTTCAGCGAGGATGACAGGGAGATGCCCCTCTGCAAACCGTGAGAGATTTGGAACAAAGGTGGAGGTATGCCAGAGGATCACCGTAAAGATGGCGAGCACCCGAAAACTTTCTATGCTTGCTGTGCGCGGAGTGATTGAATTTCACCTTCCTCTGCGATAAGACCGATCATGTCTGCAGACAAGCTTGGAGATCTCCGCCTCCTGCAGGCACCCTTCAGGACCATAGTCAGATCGTGATAGTGCTTGAGTCTCGGAAGAAGTTCATCCAGCACGGTGATCTCATTTGTTTCGAGGGAACCACCGCTTGTTATAACATCCCCTTCGTCGATAGCACTTCCCCGGCCAGCCGCTCTTCCAGCATCGTCGCTTGATCGAGCGCCTTGGCAAGTGCTTTGAAGATGGCTTCCATGATGTGGTGCGGATTGCGACCGTACATGAGATTTACGTGCAAGTTCAGGCCTCCGTGGGTCACAAAGGCCTGGAAGAAATCCTCGAACAGACCGAGATCGAACGCCTTGATCTTCCGGTCCGGCAAATTCACGTTGTAAACGAGGAAGGGGCGCCCGCTAAGATCGACAGTGACCTGAGCCAAGGTTTCATCCAACGGTGCTGAGGCAAACCCGAATCGCTTGATGCCCGCCTTTTCACCCAATGCCTGGTGCAGGACCTTCCCCATCACGATGCCGACATCTTCCACCGTATGATGTTCATCGATGTCGAGGTCGCCCTTTGCTTGCACAGTCAGGTCGAAAAACCCATGTTTAGCCAAGAGCTCCAGCATATGGTCAAAGAATCGGATGCCGGTGTCGATCTTCCCTTTCCCGCTGCCATCCAAAGCCCACTCGACGCGGATATCGGTCTCTTTGGTAGCTCGATGAATGCTCGCCTGTCGTGGGGCAGATCCGTTCTTCTTCATGAGAACCTAATGTTCGCCGACTTGGCATGGGCGT
This sequence comes from Nitrospira sp., assembly GCA_005116895.1. Lineage (GTDB taxonomy): Bacteria > Nitrospirota > Nitrospiria > Nitrospirales > Nitrospiraceae > Nitrospira_D. Next base: position 315,918 of record SWDO01000001.1, read on the forward strand.
CGAACCCTTCGATCTGCGCAAGTCGAATCAAAGGATCTTTGACTTTAGCTAATTCTTGTTTCGTGTAATACACAATGTTGCTCACCTTGACATAATCATTAACGGACAGCGGTGAGAAGAACCGCGCGGTTCCTCCGGTCGGCAGCACGTGATTCGGCCCCGCGACATAATCGGCAACCGATGGTGGTGTATAGCGCCCCAAGAATAGGGCGCCCGCATGGCGGATCTTTTCCAAATAATCGAATGGATTATCCACCGAGAGCGTCAGGTGTTCAGCCGCGATTTCGTTCGCCACCTCAATGGCTTCGTCCATAGTGGTCACGACGAAGGCAACTGAATGACGGGCGATTGATTTCGACGCAATCTTTTCACGTTGAAGCCCTTTCAGCTGACTTTCGATCAGTTTCGACACATCCTTCGCCAATCGCTCCGAGGTCGTCACAAGGAACACCTGTGCGTCTTCATCATGCTCAGCTTCACAGAGCAGATCTGCCGCCACATGGGCCGGCTTTGCCTCATCATCGGCCACTACTAACAACTCACTGGGACCGGCCACCATGTCGATTCCAACCGTGCCGTAGAGCAATCGTTTGGCTGTGGCCACGTAGATATTTCCCGGCCCGACGATCTTGTCGACCCTCGCAATGGTGTTTGTCCCATAGGCAAGAGCCGCGACTGCTTGCACGCCGCCGACGCGATAAATCTCCGTGACTCCGGCAATATCGGCTGCGACCAGCAGATAAGGATTAATTCCGTCCTTCTGGGGCGGGGTGACCATCACAATACGTGGGACACCGGCAACCTTGGCTGGAATCGCGCACATCAGCACAGATGACGGATACACGGCCTTGCCCCCAGGAATATACACCCCTACCGCATCGACTGGGCCAACCAGCTGCCCCAAGGTGGCATCCCCATCCTGGTACATCCAGGTCTTGGTCCGTTGCCGCTCATGAAACGACGTAATCCGTTGAGCGGCCAGCCGCAGCGCATCGCCCTCATCCTTTCGGATGTGGAAATAGGCATTCTTGACCTCTTCAGGAGTCACGCGCAGCGCGTCCGGCTTCAACACGACCTTATCGAATTGCTTCGTGTAGCGGAGGATCGCTTTATCGCCTCCCTGCTCAACCCCTTTCAGAATGGCCTGCACGGTTTTTTCAACCACCACGCCGGTTGCCCGTCCGCGAAGCGCAATTTTTTTTAGGGATGGGAGAAAGCTGCGATCCGCTTGCGTCACGATTTTCATGAGCGAGCTGCCTTCCGTTTGCGCGCGAGTACCACCGAGGAGCGACCATTGCGGGAGGGAACGCTCTGACTCCGCACCGCTACCCGAAGTTTACGAATCAACTCCATCAGTGGCTTCTGTTTGAGCCGAAAACTCGCCCGATTGACGATGAAACGGGCCGTCGAGTGAGTAATGACCTCGATCTCGGCAAGATCATGGGCTTTGAGTGTGCTGCCGGTTTCGACCAAGTCCACGATCCGATCTGCCAGCCCCACGACCGGCGCCAACTCGATAGAGCCATACAACTTGAGGATCTCGACTGGAATTCCTCGCGTATTAAAATAGCGCTCGCTGATCCGTGGATACTTCGTCGCTATGCGAATCTTCGACGAGAGGCGATCATGTGTTCCCTCTCCCCGGAGCGCGGCGACGGAGATTCTACACGCTCCGAAGCCTAAATCCAATGGTTCGTATACATCACTTTCCTGCTCCAGCAAGACATCTTTCCCGACGATTCCGGCGTCCGCTCCCCCATATTCCACATACGTCGGCACATCGCTGGGCCGAACGATGAGGAAGGTCATCTCGTTCTCGGGACTGACAAAGATGAGTCGACGGCTCTCGCCTGACAACCCGGGAATGTCATAGCCCGCTCGTCGGAAGAGGCCTAGCGCGGACTCCATGAGTTTTCCTTTTGACAGAGCGATCGTCACCATGTGTCACCCCTAGTGCATCTTCGTCGGCGACTTTTGGCGCTGAACCTCAGCTCCCAACGCGCCTAACTTTTCTTCAATTCTCTCGTATCCCCGATCAAGATGGTACACGCGTTGGACTTGCGTCACTCCCTCTGCAGCCAGCCCAGCGACGATCAACCCGGCACTCGCCCGAAGATCTGACGCCATGACTGGCGCGCCAGTCAGCTGCTTGCGTCCCGTCACCACCAACCGGTTCCCTTCAACGCGGATATGGGCTCCCATCCGCCGCAGTTCCTCGACATGCATGAACCGACTTTCGAACACCGTTTCAGTCACGACACTCGTGCCTTCGGCGAGACTCAACAGCGCAACCATTTGGGCCTGCATATCGGTGGGAAAGCCCGGGAAGGGCAACGTCCTCATATCAGTGCCTCGCAATGTGTCAGGCATGGTCAGACGCACATAGTCGTTGCCTTCCTGCACGTCGGCCCCCGCCTCACGCAACTTCATCAGCACCGCCTCAAGATGACCTGGACGGCAATGCGTCGCGGTGACATCCCCTTGGGTCACAGCTGCTGCCGCCAAGTATGTGCCCGCCTCGATACGATCAGGAATGACGTCATGGTCCCCACTATGAAGTTCTCGCACTCCCTCAATCACAATCTCATCGGTTCCCGCTCCTCGAATTCTGGCGCCGCGTTTGACGAGAAATTCGGCCAGGTCCACGATTTCTGGTTCCTTTGCCGCATTTTCTAGCGTCGTCACTCCCTCAGCTAATGTCGCCGCCATCATAAGATTTTCAGTACCGGTGACAGTCGGCGTATCACAATAGATACGCTCACCTCTCAATCGTTTCGCCTTGGCCGTGATATAGCCGTGCTCAATGGAAATGTCAGCCCCTAATTTGGCCAAGCCCGCTAAATGAAGATTTACTGGCCTGGATCCGATTGCACAGCCCCCAGGAAGAGAGACTTTAGCCTCTCCCCAACGAGCGACCAACGGACCAAGAACCAATACCGAGGCTCGCATCGTCTTCACGAGATCGTACGGAGCTTCCGTTGATTCAATGGCATCGACCTGGATGACCGCCCGATTGCCCTCATGGGATACCTTGGCTCCGAGAATCCCTAAGAGCTTTCCCATCGTGAGCACATCCACGACCCTTGGAAGATTGGTGATGACGCATTCCCCGCCTCCCAGAATGGTCGAGGCCAAGATCGGAAGAGCGGAATTTTTCGCGCCGCTAATGCGAACGTCTCCGGCGAGTCTCTTGCCGCCTCTGATAAGAATCTCATCCATACCGTGATCCTAGCTCACCCGCCGCGCGATCATCACCCGTTCGATACCGGCCTCATCCTTGATGGTCTGAAGTCCGGTGTAGCCCCCTGCTTGTTCTGCCGCCAGTCGCACAATTGGAGCTTGCCCCTGACCAAGCTCCATGACGAGCAATCCACCGGGCACGAGAAATTGCCGTGCATCGTGGAGCAATCGTTCATGGAACTCCGTTCCGCTCTGTCCGGCCACCAACGCCAACCGCGGCTCAAAATCTCGGACCTCTGGTTGCAGACCGGCCCAGACCTCTTCGGCGATGTACGGGGGATTAGACACGATCGCATCCACGGCTCCGATTAACTGGCATTCGTGCAAGGGGGACACTAGATCCCCTTCCTTCCAAGTAATTTTATCGCTGACGCCGTGTCTCTCTGCATTACTCTTGGCAACCGTCAACGCATCCCCGGAGCAGTCCAGGGCAAAAATTCGCATGCCGTTCAGGATGGTCGCCAAGGTTACCGCCACACATCCAGACCCTGTTCCCACATCAACCACTACCGCACCTTCTGCAAACCGACCCTCCTTGAGCGTCTCCTGGACAAGAAGTTCAGTCTCAGGCCGAGGGATCAACACCGCCGGGTTCACATCAAAGTCGAGACCGCAAAATTCCTGTGTGCCCAGAATATACTGGAGGGGTTCGCACCCCATCCGCCTCGATACGACTGATTCGGCACGAGCGAGTCCTTCAGCTAACATCGCTTGGTCTCTCCGACTCGCCAACTCGTGATGCTTCATTCCACATGCGAAGGCCAATAACCAGAGCGCTTCTTGAGATGCATTGGTCGATCCAGCTCTTTCTAAAGAGCGTTGGGCCCACGTGAGCACCATGCCAATCGTCTTCGGATCTGCGGTAATGGGGACAACCATCATGACACGTTGGCGGTTTCAGCCTGCTGTTGTTGCGCCTTCAGCGCTTGAACGAATTCATCCAAGTCGCCTTCCATAACCAGCTCAAGCTTATGCAACGTCACCCCGACCCGATGGTCGGTGACACGGTTCTGAGGAAAATTGTAGGTGCGAATCTTCTCGCTTCGCTCGCCCGTTCCGACCTGGGATTTCCGGTTTTGGGCGATCTCCGCTTCGTGTTTTTCACGCTCGGCTTCCACGATGCGCGCGCGCAAGGTCCGCATGGCTTTCGTGCGATTCTTCAGCTGCGAACGCTCATCCTGGCAACTCACCACGACTCCGGTGGGAAGATGGGTGATGCGCACGGCTGATTTCGTCGTATTGACACTCTGACCGCCGGCGCCGGAGGAGCAGAACGTGTCGATCCGGAGGTCTCCTGGATCGATCTTCACATCGATTTCATCCACTTCAGGCATGACCGCCACGGTGATAGTAGAGGTATGAATCCGGCCCGCCGCTTCCGTCACCGGCACCCGCTGCACACGATGCACGCCAGCCTCGTACTTAAAGTGGCTATAGGCCCCCTTGCCTTCGATCAGCGCCGTGATGTTCTTATATCCTCCGACACCATTCTCTGCCGCCTCGACCGTATCGACCTTGAAGCCTTTCTTCTCCGCATATCTGATATAGGAACGGAATAACTCCCCGGCGAACAGCCCCGCCTCGTCTCCGCCGGTGCCGGCCCGGATTTCCAGGAGCAGACTCTTTTCATCCCGTGGATCTTTCGGAATCAAGAGCTCCTTGACCTGCTCTTCCATGACTTCCTGCTGCCTCCGCAACTCAGCGGTTTCGTCAGAGGCCATCTTGTGCATGTCACTGCCGGCTGATGGATCGGCCAGAATCTGCGCGGCCTCTTCCAGCTGGCGGGCATTGCTACGATAGACTTCGAACAACTGAGCCGCCGGCTCAAGATCGACACGTTCCTTGCTGAGCTTATGAAGCTGCGCTGGCTGACTGACGACAGAGGGATCCATGAGCTGATCGATCAACTCTTGAAATCGTGAGGCCACGGATTCCCATTTCTTGAGTAACGCGGCTTCCATCGTGGTTGGTCCTCAGATGCGCGACTAATCCAGGCCGAAAAACAAAGGGACCCTGCTCCAGGCGAAGCAGGGTCCCTTCATATGACACGTAGAGTGGCTACTTGTCCTTCTTCGCGTACTTCTTTTTGAACCGCTCAACACGTCCTTCAGTATCGATGATCTTTTGTGTGCCGGTGAAGAACGGATGACAATTGGAGCAGATATCAACGCTGATATCACCAATGGTGGTACGCGTCTTAAACGAATTTCCGCAGGCGCAGTGAACTGTTGCCTCGCGGTATAGCGGATGAATACCCTTCTGCATGACCTACAACTCCTTACCCATGAATGACAAACGTGCGTAGTCTCTTCCTAAGGGCCAACACTTTACCCGAAGGAAGTTTAAGAAACAAGCACCACATTACCGATTCATCGATTGCAGAAACTCCTGATTGGTCTTGGTGCCACCGATCTTATCCATGAGGAATTCCATGGCTTCCATCGTCCCCAACGGACTGAGCACCTTCCGGAGGATCCACATCTTGTTAAGGCGATCTTTATCCACCAACAGTTCTTCTTTCCTCGTACCCGACTGACTGATATCGATCGCTGGAAACAGGCGCTTGTCCGCCAAGCGGCGATCCAAATGAACCTCCATGTTACCGGTCCCTTTGAACTCTTCAAAGATGACGTCGTCCATGCGACTACCGGTATCGACCAGTGCCGTTGCCATAATGGTGAGGCTCCCGCCGTTCTCAATATTGCGGGCCGCTCCAAAGAAACGTTTTGGCCGCTGCAGTGCGTTGGAATCCAAACCGCCAGAAAGCACCTTGCCGCTGGGCGGCGCAATGGTGTTATAGGCCCTGGCGAGACGGGTGATACTGTCCAACAGGATGACGACGTCCTTCTTGTGTTCGACAAGCCGCTTCGCTTTCTCCAGCACCATTTCCGCCACCTGGGCATGGCGCTGTGCCGGTTCATCAAACGTCGAACTGATGACTTCTGCCTTTACCTGCCGCTGCCAGTCGGTGACTTCTTCCGGTCGTTCGTCAATCAACAGCACGATGAGTGTGACTTCTTTGTGATTCCTGATAATGGCCCGAGCGATCGCTTGGAGAAGCATCGTCTTACCAGTACGAGGAGCCGCCACGATCAGTCCTCGCTGGCCTTTGCCGATCGGAGTTGTCAAATCCATGACGCGGGTACAATACTCTTCTCGGTCGAACTCCAGATTGAGTCGTTCTTCGGGGTACAACGGAGTGAGGTTATCGAAGAGAATCTTATCACGCGCCACCTCGGGGTCTTCATAGTTGACCTTCTCAACCTTGAGTAAGGCAAAATACCGTTCACTCTCTTTCGGGGGACGGATCTGACCCGACACAATGTCGCCGGTACGAAGGTTGAACCGGCGGATCTGTGACGGGGAGATATAAATGTCGTCGGGACCCGGCAGATAATTTGAGTCCGGCGCGCGGAGAAAGCCGAATCCATCAGGAAGTGTCTCTAGCACCCCTTCCCCAAAAACCACTCCGTTTTTTTCAGTCTGAGCTTGGAGGATCGCAAAGATCAGCTCCTGCTTTCTCAGATTGGCGGCTCCGTCGATCTTCAGCTCACGAGCCACATCATTCAAATCGGCGATGGACTTCTGTTTCAGTTCTGCAAGATGCATTACTTCCCCCCTATCTACTGACATAGAACTCCTCTCAAGCCGTGGGTTTGTTATTCTCCAGAGTACACTCGAACTGATTGGTCATGCGAAACGCGCTTTTATCGTAGCGATGAGCTTATTTCTTATTTAGGTCTTGGTCTGTTTGGGTTGGAATTGCTTGCGGAAGATTTCGTTGTCCGCTTCTTTATTGATTTGTCTCTTTATGAACTGCAGGAATATATGGTCACCCCTAAAACTCTCCGAGGTCTACAGCGCAAGCAGGATCTTTGATGGGCTCACTTACGTTACGCTCGCTGCTAGATTTGTTCGGGACAGGTTCCGGATTTGAATTCTTCGGTGGAGAGAATCAGCCCAGCCTTAGATGATACGGGGATGATACCCAGGCATCGACCGGTTGTCAACTAGCATCCAGAGTTTTGTTTTCTCTACATCATGAGAACAATATCCTTCCTAGTTAATCTCGCTCACGGGTGTAATCCCAAAATGATAATGTCCGCTTTGCCCAAAATAGAAATGTCCTCTTTGTTGATAGACT
>SWDO01000001.1:323311-329290 GCA_005116895.1 Nitrospira sp.
CGAAAACGAAACTAGCCCGGACCGCGTATTTTCACTCCTGGAAGCCAATCAGCTTATCCCTCAGCTCCAGTTGCATCTGTCAACCGTGCGGGAAGGCAAAACCGTCCTGATGCGAACTCGCGAGGAAGTGAGCAAAGCATCGGCCAATGCATGCTTCGGCGGTGGAACACCAGCAGGCGTATCCTACGTGAAAAGCCTTCAGGACATCAGTGCCAACCTTCATGCCATCCATGAGCTGGGAGTCGCTGTAAAAGACATCGATCTTGGGCTGTGCGACTTCCCACATATTCGTGACGGTCGAGTCGTCTACTTATGTTGGAAGCTTGGCGAAAAGGAAATCCGTTGGTGGCACGAAGTTACATCCGGATACGATGATCGTTGCCCCATTGAAGACGATCCTGCCTAGCTCCATACCTCCTTCAACAGGAATCGGCACACAGCACCGAAGCGCACGGCAGTTTATACGGCATGAAATTCGTCATCATCGGCTACGATAGCCCACAAGGGGAAGCCAAACGAAAAATCCATCGGGCTGCCCACTTAGCAAACCTCGAACCGCTGGACAGGCAAGGGCGAATCGTTCTCGCAGGCCCTCTGACAGATACAACTGGTAGCCTCCTGGTGCTAGAATTTGAGACGCAAGAGGAGGCTGAAAACTTCGCCCATCATGACCCCTATACGGTTTATGGTGTCTTTGAGCGAGTTGAAATTCACCCGTTCCTGCAGGTTTTCCCCAAATCCCCCTCCTAAACTTCTCTCACTCCTTAGGATTTAGCCTCCTCTTTCGAAGCATTGTCCGATACGACCCAGAGCGGTATAGTTCTCTTATGAGTTTTCGACGTGTATTAAGAATACTTCCCGTCGTCGCCTTTTTCCTTCTCCTCTATCAACCGGCAAGTGCTTCAGAAACCACGGTAGTCACCGAGGGGCGTTATGTAATGGGAGATGGCGACACTCTCGCAAGAGCTGAGGAACAGGTCCTCCGATTGGCTCAGCGCAGAGCGGTTGAAGAGGCCGGACTGTATATCGAGTCTACTTTTCACGACATCGAAAAAGCCTCCTCCGGCAAAAACTTCCAATCCAGCTCATTGGAAATTCGTACTATTGCGGCCGCGATAACAAAAACCGAAATTCTGGAATCACGGCGTACCATCGAAAATGATCGACCAAGCTTCTATATCCGAATCCGCGCAGTCGTCGATCTCAACAATCTTCAAGCAGCCGTTCGACGATGGCAATCCGAAGAGCGACTTGCTGAACATTTCCGTCGACTGCAGAGCGAGAATGCGGAACTCAAGGCTCAACTCCATGAATTACGAACCGCTCCGACGGGTGTGCGAACCCTCACCATTGAGCCGCTTAGCCACACAAAAAGTCGAGCGCAGGCTCGGATATTGATCGAGAAAGCGATTCTTACTCATCACCTTCCCCAGAAACTCGATTTAACCTCACGGGCGGCTGCTCTAGACCCTCAGTCTGCGGAACCTTTGATTGTGCGTGGGCAAACATATTTACGGCTCGCCTCCGCAGCCTACTCCAACAGATCCAGACAGAGTGAATACTCCGAATATATCGACAGTGCCCGAATGGATTTCGATCGAGCCATTCGCATTGATCCAAAAAATACCTGGGCTCTTCTTGGCCAAGGAGACGTCAACACATGGCTACAGCGGCCCAGCGAGGCAGCCCACGCATTCGAACAAGTACTTGAATTGGATCCTTTTTTTGATTTAGCACGTTATCGCCTCATCAATCTGTATACTGCCGAGGCTCGCAAATTGGTTTCCCTCAAGCAATTGTCGCCTGCCCTTACCATCTTACAAAAGTGTTTACCCCCACAAACGCCTGAGAGTTGGACTCCATATCAAAAGGAGGCCTATTTGCTCAGGAGCGAGATCTACAAGACTTTGAACCTGCCCACCCAAGCAATTGACGACCTTAGTGCGATCCTGCGAACCGATCCCTCCGATAGACAAGCCTTGCTCGCAAGAGCCTCGCTTTACCAGGAGGAGCTACAAGGGCGTGCGGCGAAAGATGACCTTGAGCATGCGTGCATGCTCGGGGCAACAGCAGCCTGCGAACAACTTCCGTAGTCGTCGCACTTCTCACTCTCTTGCCAGGCTTGACTGCAGCCCAGCTGCGCACACATCATCTCGGCATTTCGCCAACCATCGCATAATAGTCTGACCACACATACTCATTTGACAATACAAAAGGGCGACACCTATAATGGCTCGGGTTATATTAATCGACGCTTGAGCAACTTCCACCTAAACACACAGATCGAAGAGCAAATGGCCTACACTATCTGCCCGATAGTGACCCAAAAGTTCTTTGAGTTGGGCCTTCTGTCATCTTGAACACGAGTAGGAAAACAGCTTAGAGTAGCCGAAGAACTAAAAGTATTTAAAAAATAAACGCTTCTTCCATTAACCATAATTTTCACGGAGTGTAGGTTGTGATGAGTGACTATCGTGTGCTTCCAGGGCCAGAACACTTTCTGCCACCAGCTGCCGCCAGTATGGGGATTTGCTTGCCAAATCCAGGAGAAGCCCATATCAATGGCGTGATCGCTCCAGAAGAAAAGGCTTATGAAGAAGCGGCACGTCAATTCTTAATGGCGAAGGTGCCGACAATTTTCCCAGGGCCCCTCGTATTATGGGCCTGGAACGAAAAGGCCGCTAAGAAAGCCACCGCCGTTCGACATCTTTTTAATACGCTTGTCGAATGCGTTCAGCCTGGCCAAAAACCAATGCTGATCCCTATGCCTGACTACCGTCCCAAATATCCAAAGATTAACCCTGAAGTCGAGATTAATCCCAACCATCCGAATTTGACGATCTGGCACAACAGAATCGACTGCTGCATGTTTATCGGAGTGCATTGCCATCAAGCCAACCTGTCGCTGAAGATCATTCGCGGAGGCACTTCTTGCTATACGATCGCAATGTGCGCACAAGCCGGGCATGAAGATGCAATGCTTTCATTTCGGGATGCGTCGGTTGAGAAAATCATGAAGTTGGCCGATACAGTCAAGCGATTGAAAGGAACCGTCCAACCACGGCTGGCATCAGCTAAAAATGGGGTTTCAAGTTAACGACCTGAAACCGTTCGGGCCTGTAAAAAGGAGGCTGGATCCATGGCGGATATACACTCAGTCATCGGCACAAAAAATAAAAAAGGTCAGACCTATACAGACACGTGGAAGATGATGAACGAGGCTCCTCGTACGCCATCATTCTATACGGGCTCCGAGGTTATCAAGGAAGCGCTTCGCCGAGCCAGCTGCGATGTGATGATCGCCTACCCCATCACACCACAGAGTGAAGCCGCCGCATTGATCGGCGAGCTATTCGCTGAGGGCTATATCGGAGACTATTTCCGTGGTGAGAGCGAATTTGCTGTCATGTCACAGTGCGCTGGTGCAGCGTTTGGCGGAGCCCGTGTATTTACGACGACTGCGGGACCTGGCACGATGCGTGCGATGGAAAACTTCCCGATGTGGTCTGGTGCAAGATTGCCGATCCAAATGATCGTCACCTGCCGCGGTATTAACTCACCGCTCTCGATTCAGCCAGACACGCTTGAGATTGCCTATTTACTAAATACCGGCATGTTGGTGTGGCATGCAGAAACGGCTCAGGACTTCTTTGATTGGATTTTAAAGGGCTACATGGTGTCCGAGGAGCCGGATGTGCACCTTCCGCTTGCACTGTGCTGCGACGGATTCTTCGTGACACATACGAAGGACGTCGTCAATCTCACGCCGGCCGACATGTGCTTGCCACCATACGATCCCTATCGCTCACCGGTGCCCTGCATGGATATGGAATGTCCGCCAGTCCGCATGATGCGCGATCCGTTCGTGATGAAGAGCAACTATATCAGCTATGCAACCCACGCGTCCTGGCAGCAAGAAATCTGGGCCGCAGTAGAACGCTCGCGCAAGCATTCGATCCACTGGCTGAACGGCCTCATCGACACAGAGAACACCGACGCGGAAATCATGATCGTGGCATCCGGAACGGCCGTCTCGCAGGGCCGCGAAGCGATCCGCCTCCTGGAAGATGAAGGGGTACGCTGCGGACTCGTCAAGCTGAAGACATTGCGTCCCTGGCCAGAAGAGGAAATCCGAGAAGCGACGAAGAACGCGAAGCACATCTTCGTTCCGGAATTCAATGTGACCGGCTGGCTGGCAAAAGAGATTAAGGCGACGATTCCCAATCACGAACGAGTACATGCAGGTCCCCATGTCTGCGGAGGCATGACGATGCCGCCGGAAATCATCGTGTCAGAAATTAAAACAGCCCTGGGGATGAAGACCTTCTCCTTGGCCGGTCGTGGAAGCTGAGTTGTACTGACTTCAAACCTAATGTCGTTCTTATGAGCGATACTGAGGAGGCGATATGAGCAAAGAGCGTATACAAATTTCCGAAGACTTATACGATATCATGCCATCGGATTATCAAGACCTCGTAAAGAGTGCCACATATGGCAAGGAAGATCGGGGCTGGAAAGATATAGGCACATCGAAGGAACTGATTGAGCAACATTCACTGTGCGCTGGCTGTCCTGAGTCGATGGCCTTCCGATACATATTGGCATCACTCCCGAATCCAGAAGATACGGTCATGGTTGGATCAACCGGTTGTACCAGCTTGGTATTCCCGATGGTCGCCGTGCATAACATCCACTCGCTATTCGGGAACCAGAACGCCATTGCATCAGGTCTCAAGCGTGCCCTGAGCGTTCGATTCCCCGGTCGCGTAAAAGACGTCGTCGTCCTCGCTGGCGATGGTGCAACAGTGGACATCGGCTTGGACATGACGCTGCAGGCCTGGTTCAGACAAGAGAAATTCACAACGATTTGTTTTGACAACGAACTGTATGCCAATACAGGCGGACAGGAAAGTGGATTGATGCAAAAGGGCTTTGTGGCCAAGATGGCACCAGTCGGAAAATTATTCGATAAGGTGCGGCTGCCTGAAATTGCTCGTGAATCCGGATGCCATTACGTGGTCAACTGCACAGTCAGCAAGCCGTCACTGGTCGAGAAGGTCATCCGCAATGCCGTGCATATTGCCCGTGAAATTGGCCCGACCTATCTCCAGCTCTACACGCCATGCATTCTTGAAATCGGCAAGAACAGCATGGAAGGTCTCCAAGAAATGCGTGATTCTGAAAAGCCGACCGAGCGGTTCGCCTACAAGGAATACGTCAGCGAGCCAGCCAAACAATTGCTCGCTGAATTGGCAGCGAAGGATAAGGAACGGAAAGCAGCCGCCAAACAGCTGGCAGGACAAGTATCAGCATAGTCAGACCGGAGGCAGACATGATTAAGAGACGATTGAATATCCGGATGTCAGGCCTTGGCGGACAGGGTGCGGTCACCGCAGCACATGTCTTGGCTATGGCTGCCAACCGGGACGGAAAGTTCTCCATCTCCAACCCGTTCTTCGGCGCCGAGAAGCGCATGGCACCGGCGGAAAGTTATTGCCGCATTGGCATCGAGAGAATCTATGACCGCGGCGAGTTGGTATTTCCCGATGTCATCCAGGTTTTCCATCCACAAGTCATCACTATGGGCAAAAGCTACACCATGCCCTTTTACTCGGGTGTGAAGGAAGGCGGCGTCGTCATCATTAATTCGGCCCAGCCGCTACTCTCCGATGAGGACGTTGAGCGCCTCAAGGACTTGAACGTCGCCGTGTTTTATATCCCTGGCACCGAGTTGGCTATTGAAGTGGCTGGCACTGAGCTATCGACGAATATGTCGATGATCGGTTCCGTTTCAGGCATCACAAAATGCGTCTCGCTGGAGGGCCTTGATGGCGCACTCCAAGAGCGGTTTGGAAAGAAGTTTGTGGCCTCCGGAGGAACGGCATCACTGGACGAAGCCATCAAGAAAAAGTTCGCCAAGAAGGAAATGCTGTTGGCTAAGAACTTGGCAACTGTCAAGGCGGCGTATGACATTGCTAG
>SWDO01000001.1:329390-363253 GCA_005116895.1 Nitrospira sp.
AACGTAGCGCAGGTTATCGATGAAAAGTGTACAGCTAAAAAGGGCTGCCGACTTTGTATCATGTATTGCCCGGAAGCAAATTGTTTAGACTTGAATACTGACAAGATGGTTGCGGAAGTTATTATCGATCGCTGTAAGGGCTGTGAGCTCTGCGTCATCGTCTGTGATGCAGCCAAGCATTTCGCCATCACTATGCAGGCCGTCAGCGCTACAGGCCAACTCATGACTAAGAAGGGTGAGTCTGCTGCTTTGGGACAAGCGTATCAGGGATAGTTCGTCACGGGCTAAACTTCTCAAAACCCCATGGCGTTCGCGCTATGGGGTTTTTCTTTAGGCACGAGGTAACTGATGGAACACGAGGACAATATGATCGATGAGCTGCTTGGCCAGATTTCTGGCTTGATCACCCAATACCCCAAAGCTATCGAACGGCAGGCGGCGATCATTCAAGCGACGGGCAAAGACCCTGAGCTTGTGGACAAACTGATCAAAGCGGCAGACACAATGCGTGATAGCGGCAACCTCTATCTGACATGGGCTAAACATTACGCCGCTGTCGCTAAAGGCAACACAGACGCTTCTTCCGATGAAGACGAGACTGAAGATTTCGACGTCTAAAATATCTCCCTATTCCTGGAAAAGTTTTGCTAAAATACAATTCGCTTTAACTGAAATCTCTGTTCCCCGGTAGCTCAGTTGGTAGAGCAGCCGGCTGTTAACCGGCTGGTCGCAGGTTCGAGTCCTGCCCGGGGAGCCACCACCCTGCTCCAAGCCTCCCCTCTTTCCGAATCGGGATAAGTAACAATTTCATCTCCGGATTTGAGCAGATCGAGACGGTTTTCAATCCCTCAACTACGATCTCATGGGGCCCCCCTCTGCATGATTCCTGTGTGACAGGAATGGTATGGTTTTGCATTGAATGTCTTTCCTGTGAGGACTTACACTTGAACCGCACGACCATCAGGAGATCATTCAAGTTCTCCGCATCGCATACTCGACATGATAACCGATTCCAACAAGATTGATATCGCCTCGTCTTTTCAACCTCCGATTCCCCTCCGAAATGCTCATATCATGACCCTTGCCCCTCGTTACATGCCCCGAGACACATCCTTGATGGGATTGCCACAGGAGGCGCGGCTCTTTCCCGTTGAACCACAGACACAGCTTCAGGGATTCTGCCATTGGCAAGGCGATCGCATGGCGTCTCCCACAGCAGTCCTGGTTCACGGCCTTGAAGGCTCCAGCGAGTCGCGATACATGCGCGGCATTGCAGCCAAGGCCTATCGGACCGGATTCAACGTCATTCGCCTGAATCAGCGTACGTGCGGAGGAACCGAGCATCTCACTCCGACTCTCTATAACAGCGGTTTGAGTGGAGATTACCGGATGATCCTGAACGAACTGGCCCACCGGGAGGGACTCGACCGCATATGGCTGATCGGGTATTCCATGGGTGGAAATCTCGTCCTGAAAGCGGCCGGCGAGCTAGGCCAGACCGAGCCCGCCCTAGCCGGGGTGGCAGCAGTATGCCCAAATATCAACCCGACCGTTTGCGCTCGTGCATTAGAAGAGCCTCGCAACTTCATCTATCATCGCCACTTTCTGACTCGCTTGAAGTCGAGGCTGCGGAAAAAGGGAGCGCTATTGCCGGGGAAATGGGATCTTTCCCAACTCGATCGGATCGCCACGATTAGCGAATTTGATGATCGCTACACCGCTCACGACGGAGGCTATCGAGACGGTGCCGATTACTACAACAGAGCGGGCGCGCGCCATGTGCTCGATGCCATCGCGGTTCCTACGCTCATCATTACGGCACAAGACGATCCGTTTATTCCCTACTCGATGTTTACCGTACCCACCATTCAGCGGCACCCACACATTCGTATGGCCGCGCCTCGCTATGGAGGCCATTGCGGGTTTTTTCACAGAAGCCAAAATGGAGAAGATCCGTACTGGGCGGAGAACCGAATCGTAGACTTTTTGCTGGGTCGGTTATAACGGACGCTGCGTCAAGCTTGTCCCTCAGCAGAACGGCTACGCAGATTTGTGAAGTTTGCGAGACTCCATGGCTGCGACCAGCGAAGCACACTTCCAGACCCAGCTGTAGATGAGCCATATACTATCGGCAACGATGGCCACGATGAAGACCCAGTTGTAAATTGCCTTGCCCACTTTCCCAAGAAACGGATCGAGCGCAAAGAGCAGCACACCGTACGCAATGGTGATTGCGAGCAGCGTCACGCAAGGTACGACCAGACCTTGAAACGGTACCATCCATTTCCATTCTACCGGCGGGTTTCTCGCCAACGCTCTGGCACCCAGCCACCCGATCACCACTGAACCACTGTAGCCCACGAATTGGACAAGGTCTGACGCCCGAAGTTTTCCCAGCGAGCTTTCTCGAAACAACGACACCTGTCCAAGGACCAGTGCAAAGAGAAATGCCAGAACCAGAGCGACGCCATATTCCATCATCCGTCGTCTGGCCCCCATAACCCAACCTCTCATGCAGCCTAGCCGTCGGTAGTCACCGTTCACCGTATGTGCCAGAGCTTAGCATGAGGGGATTCCGACTGAGAAACAAACCGTCATTCCTGAATCTAATCAGCTTAGACGATCACGCTGTCGAGGTGTGTCCGCACATCTTTCAGATAGGTCTTAAACGGGTCCGGCATGGGAAACGGGGCGCGCCCCCGCACTTGGAAGATCGACCAATTGATGACATAGGCAGGGAACAAGCCATCAGAGGTTGGAAGCTGATCCGCCACTGAAGCGGGCCGCTCACTCAGAAGATATCTAACCAGCTCACTGCGGCCGTAGGCACGCGTGTTTTTTGGCGCGGTGTCCATCGCGAGATCAATGAGGCGATCCGTCGTCACACGAGGAACGCGCCCTTCTTCCAATAATCCGTGATACAGCCCCTTCGCCGGATTCAAATTATGATACTCCAAGTCTAAACTCTTCAGCAGAGGATCAGTCCACTCGACATGTTCCGCCTCTCGGAAGCAGTCCAGCAACCACAGCTTGGACGCCCAATCGACACGCCCGACGAGCTGCTGATAATCGCCGCGCAGATCATGGAGCACTGATGCCCATTGGGCAAGAACCCAATCGGTTTCTTCATCCTGCCCTCTATAATGCCGAACGGCACAGTCGAGAAATCGTTCCTGAATATCCACAGCCGACATCATCTTGTGAGACCGTAATCGGACCAGCCAGCGCCGTTCTTGATCTTGTGAAATCTCTTGGAGCGCTTCCACCGGCTCGTCGATTTCCAATTCTTGAGGCGCATGTCCCTCCTCAATCAGCTGCAGCACCAGCCCGGTCGTACCCAGCTTCAATGCTGTCGCATATTCAGCCATATTGGAATCGCCCAGCAGAAGATGAATCCGTCGGTATTGATTGGGGTCCGCCAACGGTTCATCCCTCGTATTCACAATTGCCCGATTGTGCTGCACCCATTCGAAAAAATCGTTCACGATATAATCGGCACGTTGAGAAATTTGAAAGGGCAACTCCGATACATGTAGCCCACCGAAACTCGAACGTGGAACAAGTAACCGATCCACCTGAATCCAGGCGTCTTGTGGGGCTGCGGAACCGACACGCCCAGAGCCGGTAAAAATCTGCCTGGTCACAAGAAACGTCACAAGCGGAACCATCCCGCGTCTCGAAAAAGGAAACCGACGAGACACCAGGTAATTCTCATGCGAACCGAAGGTCGCATCCGTCTCATGATCGATGTTGTTCTTGATCAACGACACCTGGTCAGAAAACTCGAGAGCTTCGATCGTTCGCTGCAACAAAAGATCCCCGGCACGGTCCGACGCCACGACATCCATGAGAGAATGACATTCCGGTGAAGCATACTCCAAGTGCCCCATGTCCAAATACATTCGTCCGGCGTTGGTCAAAAATCCCCCATTGCCAGGAGGCTCATCATGCCCACGATGGTGCAAATCCAGCACGCCGCGCCGCTGAACCTGGAACAGATGGTCACGAATCTTCTGCGCAAACCACGTCGGAGAATGGTCCGGTCGATCCTCGTGGATCAAGAGTCCGTATTCAGTCTCTAAACCGAAGATACGATTCAACATGCTATTACGAGAGTAATGGGCTCAGCTCATTGGGGAGCAGTGCTTTCAGTTCATCAACCCCAAGGGCTCGATATTTGGAGGGTCCTTGCACATGGCGATCAAGCAAGGCACATTCGACCGTCTTTTCAGCAATACATCGCCTCAGATAGGCATAGAGTGTCTCAGTATCCGTCGCTAGCTGATCAGGGCTGGTCCTCGCCTCGTCATGACCTTCTCCCTCGTCCAGGGCTCGTCGCTGCGCTCGATCACCGACCGCCCACGTGCGAATCGCCGCACCGACAGCGTCCGCAAAAGACGCAAGCGACTGCTCTCGGAGATATCCCGCCATCTTCTGCTCAACCGCCGACGTCGCGGCAAGCACTGCGTACTGGCTCTTTTCCTCAAACGTCCCGTCGTAGTTGATCGTCAAGAACCCGTCTTTCCCGGCTTTCTGTCCGAGCTCTGCCAGCAAGATTTTCACGATGAAGGGGGCCTTGAATACCTCTTCAAAGGCCTGTTTGATTGCCGGCGCCATCCCGTACTTCACCAGACGGCCTCCCTTCACATCGGAAGCTGAGCGATTGAATCCTTCGACGTGAGCCATCTCCAACAGATTGAATCGCAACTTCTCAAGATCAGCCGGATGGCCCATCCCGCCCAGGCCTAGACGATCGTAAATCTCATAGAGTTTAGGTGTGCCCTTGCTCATGGTCATGAGCAGAATGCCGCGCTCACACGTGACACCGACAACAGGGGCCCCCTCCTTAAACTGCTCGTCGAGATAGGTCCGACGATTGCCGACCGCTTCAACCCATTTATAAGGTTCTTCATACATGGCGGCTGACCTTTGCCTCGAACAAGGGCTTCAATTGCGCGTCCGGCATCGTGCGCACACCGGAGGCGGTGATGAATTTGATCACCGGATAGAGACCAGCGTCTCGGTTGACTCCTCCGGTCGCGCTGTCGAATTCCGCGGCACTCGTCAACAGTCGCAATGCCTGAACGGTCGCCTGCTCTTCCGGCATCGCGCTCAGCGGCTGTTCACCCCATGTATTCACGTAATGTAGGATTCCGCGAATGGTCGGTGAACCGGACCCGGATACTGCATAGTCCACTCCTTCGAACTCCGCACCGAGGATGTCGTAAAAATAGATCTTTGCCGCTTCCTGCTCGAAGTCGTACCCGGCAAAGATCGGCACCACAGCACCTGTCCCCGCCAGCGCCGCCGGGACGTTGTCTTTCAGCAACTTTGAGAGGGCTCTGAGTTTCCCCTCAAAACTGAGTTCCTGAAGCTGTGTCCGCCGAAAATACTTGAACGAATGTTCAAGGATGCGCGCCATTTCATACGCCGTTGCTGGTACTCCGGCGATCGCCATGACACTATGCCGATCGATCTCCAACACCTTGTCAGTGCGGTCGTACATCACCATATTGCCGGCGGTCGCACGCCGATCCCCGGCGACCAACACCCCATCGCGGTACTTGAACGCGAGGATCGTCGTAGCCGTTGTCAGTTCCTGCCCTCGCGCAACCTGGCCCAGCACGCCAAACACATACCCTTGTTCTTTCAACAGCTGATAGAAATCGCTCTGCATACCCATCTCTCTTAACTCCCCGTCAGGCGTGAAACGTGAGGCGTTAGGCGATTAGACCCAAGCCTTTACCTCCCTTACCCCTCACGTCTTTACTGCCCCGTCCGCTGCCGATACCGCTCTGCCTGTTTGGGATCGACCTTGCGCATCCGCTTCATCAGGCTATCCTTCTCGGGCGATCCCGTATCCGGGCGTCGCGGCCCGCCGCCTTCTTCCTGTGGACTTGGCGACTTCGGCATAGGATCAACTGGCCCCTCGCGTCGTTCCGGCATCATACCGTGTGTCATGCGTCACCATCCTTCCTGTGTCGCCACGTTGCCAGCGCATCAGCCGGTGAATGGGCACACTGGAAGACATCCATGCATCGTCGGACTTCCTGTGGATCAAAGAGATCTCCCATCTCCAGACTGTGTGCGCGCAACCTTCCTACGAACTGAATCCGTTCCCATTGCATCGATTGAATCTGATCAGGAAAACGCTGTACGCAGAGCCCGCGCAGCCCGCCACGGGTATCGCTTGGGCCATTCCGAATCGCCTCGTCAATTGTCTCGTCGGTCGTCATCCGCCAAGCTTTCCCCTCGGCTTCCAATCCTAGGTACAGCCCTTGTTCAGGATTGATATTGTGATACTCCAAGTCCAAGCTGGCCAACCAGGGATCGTCCCAGCCGATCCGCTCTTCTCGTAGAAACGTCTCGAGCAACCACTGTTTCGTGATCCAATCGAGCTTCCCCACTAACTGTGACCGGTCTTGCGACAATAGACGCAAGGTAGTACTCCACTCATTCAACAGCCAATCCGACTCTTCGTCTGATCCGGCCAACTCGCGGCGTGCCGCCTCACAGTAATGCGCTTGAAGTTCCACAGCAGAAAGCCTCTGTCCATTTTTGAGACGAACCACTGCTTTCAGGTCCGGATCGCGTGACAACTGTTTCACGGCGGCCACCGGCTGCTCCAAATCAATATCAGGCGCAGCCCCTCGTTCGATGAGATCGAGCACGAGCCTGGTCGTCCCGACCTTGAGCGCCGTTGCATACTCGCACATGTTGGCGTCACCGATGATGAGATGGAGCCGCCGATACTTCTTACGATCCGCATGAGGCTCATCTCTCGTGTTGAGAATCGGTCGGTTATGCATCGTATCGACGCCCAACTCAGCCTCCATAAAGTCGGCGCGTTGAGAGAGCTGATACGCTCCGGGAACATGTCCGGACTCCTGCGCTTCGGTCCCGACCTTCCCCGCACCGGCAATGACCTGTCGGCTCACCAAGAACGGCATCAAGCCGGTAACGAGAGCCGGGAAGGGCACGGCCCGCGAGACGAGATAGTTGTCGTGACAGCCATAACTGTGGCCGTGGAAATCTGTGTTGTTTTTGTACAGCCGAAGATGCGGGCCGCCAGGTGTCCGATTACGTCGTTGGGCAGCGCGGAGAACGATACGCTCCCCTGCGCGATCTTGAGCCAACAGGTCTCGAAGAGTTCGGCACTCAGGCGTCGAATATTCCGGATGCGTATGATCGTTGTAGAATCGTGCGCCGTTCGGCAACACGAGGTCACTCTTCATGTCATGGAACGAAAAGGGGCGATGGGCATCGCGTTGTGCAAACTCATCTTCCTCTCGATCCTGCTGCAAGCCCGAGACACGAAAACCGCGAGCATCCTCATGCGGGTCCTCACCGGCATAGTCCCAACGCCGTTCGAAGGAGGCGGCGAGATGTGCCCGCACCAATTCCATCGACTCCACAACCGGATCCATCTCCGGTACATCATCCCTCGTAATCCCGTATTCGGTTTCGATGCCAAAAAGACGCATAATCATCAGCTGACAGGCTCAAATCACCTATATTTTGTCAGCGTGTTACCTATCAGCCTTTCCTCAAATGATCTGATTGACCAGGCGTTCTTCGGTCTGACGCCCACGCCGGAACGACGAAACCCCAACAACCTGTTCCGGGTGATGATCCAGCAGCTTCAGCCACTCCTCCGCCGCATCGTCCGGCGGCAACATGTCACCCTCTCGAAATTCCTCTGAGACGGAATCCAAGAAGTCTTTGGTCTGCAAGCCAGACGGCTGCCCCGACTGAATCGTACGGTCGATCGCCTTTTCCTTGGCACGCTGAACGATCGACGCCAAGATGGCTCCGCTCACCAGATCGCCACGGTACAGCACCTTGTGTTGCCCGCTCCTGAGCCTGATGGACAGCAGCCGATTATCCTCCGTTCGACGGAAGATGGATTCGATGATGTCTCCAACAAGCGAGGCCACCGCTCGCACGTGCTCACCGCCTCGTTCCTGTATCAACGCCGGATCCAGCGGCAGATCCACTGTTAAATAGACCCTCATAATATCAGCTGCAGCATCTCTGCTCGGTCGGCTGACTTTGATTTTCCGATCAATGCGGCCTGGGCGCAGCACCGCCGGATCGATCAAGTCAGGGCGGTTAGACGCCAGGATGATGACGACGTCGTGCAGCGACTCGATTCCGTCCATTTCGCTGCAGAACATCGGCACGAGCGTGTTCGAGATATTGAAGGATCGCATGGCGCGTCGCGTTCCCAAAATCGACTCCGCTTCGTCGATAAAGATAAACGGCAAGGCGCCATCCCTGCGTCTCGCCCTGGCTTGCTCGAAGAGGTCACGAACCATCCGCTCCGATTCCCCCAGCCACATGTTGAGGATTTCAGGCCCTTTCACATGCAGGAACGCTCCGCTTGTCACAGGCGGATGCTTGTCCCGATCTGGCTGGTGCTCTGGCTTGGATTCGCTGACCAGCTTGGCCAAGCTACCGGCGGCCGCTTGCCCGATAAGGGTCTTCCCGCATCCGGGCGGCCCGTAGAGAAGAAAACCCTTGGGTTGTGAAAACTTGAACCGCTCAAATGTCTCGGCATGAAGCAGTGGATACTCAATCGCCTTTCGAATAGCAGCGATCGCCTCGTTCTGTCCGCCAATCTGCTCCCAAGTAATGTTCGGGGTTTCGTCAAGGACATGTCGGCTCGCTTTGCGATCGCCCAGTTTTTCGATCGCCACACGGTGGCTAGGATCGATGCGGATCTCATCACCCGCCTTGAGCTCCACGCCGACGAGATCGGTCGACCGCTGTAGAATCAACGATTGCCGGCCCATCTCCTGTTCAAACCGCAATCGTCCATCAAGCATGGCTTCCGCCAGCTTCAAGATGGGCCCATTCCGATCGTACCCGAGCGTCTTGATCACTGCGTAGGCTTCGTTGACCAAAATCTGACTTCCGATCTTCAGATCCGTCTCGGAGACGCGGGGGTCCACATTGGCATAATACTCAGCCCCACCGACGACGATGCGGGCGAGTCCCGCACCTGGGACATCCAGCAAGATACCGATTCGATTAGCCGGTGCCGTCAGTTTGGCAACGACCTCGCCGACTTTCTTGAATTCCAGTTCGCGTTGTTGATGGGCGGCTTGAGACAGCGTCACCGCATGACGCAGCTTATACAGCAGCTTCTGCCGAGCATCTCCCTCTGGGAATGAGGCCAGACATTGCTCAATCAATTCGAGCGGATCGGTCCCCGTCTTCAACGACGGGTCATCGTTCCGATTGTTGGGTTCATCCTGTTCAGGAGTTCTACGATCACTCATGGGAGGGCCTCCACAAGACGGCACCGCATGATCCTACCATACGCGCACTTTGAATTACCGATTCACTAATTGACAGCCTGGAGGACTACCGAAACCTTTTCACGCCGATTTCCTCGCAGAATCTCCACGCTCACCTGCTCACCGACCTTGTGCGCTTCCATCACATCCATCAGGTCATCAATGGTGGCTACGGGCTTGCCAGCGGCTGAAACAATGATGTCGCCGAGCTGGACCTGCCCCATCATGGTTTCACGCGCCCCCTTGAGCCCTGCACGATCGGCGGCACCGCCGCGCGTCACCTTGCCGATGATGACCCCTTTGATCCCCCATCGCTTCGCCATCGCGTCCGGCACAAGAGAGACACCCAACCCTGGACGGATAAGCTTCCCGTGCTTGATAAGCTCCGGAACGATGCGATTCACCGTATCGACGGGAACGGCGAACCCAATCCCGGCGTAGGCCCCACTCGGACTCACGATTTGCGTATTCACGCCGATCAATCGCCCAGCTCCATCCAGAAGCGGACCACCTGAATTGCCGGGATTGATTGCCGCATCGGTCTGGATCACACCTTCAATCGTCCGATTCGACATGGATTTGATGGTCCGTCCCAACGCACTCACGACTCCGGTCGTCAAGGTATGATCGAGTCCGAACGGATTCCCGATGGCCAACACCTTTTGCCCCACCCGGAGATCATGCGAGGAACCAATCGCCAGCGGCTCCGCATGACCGTCAGGCACTTGAATTTGCAACACGGCCAGATCGTGATCGGGATCGGCGCCGACCAGCCTCGCCTCGTATTCGCTCCGATCACCCAATGTGACCTTGATTGAGCTGGCCCCATAGATCACATGAAAATTGGTGACGATATGGCCCTGTTTGCTCCATATAAACCCAGACCCCGACCCCTGCGGCACTTCCATGACATCCAGAGACCAGATATCCTGTTGGATCGCCGTGTTGGCAATGAACACAACAGACTTGGTCGCCCGTTCAAACACTGTGATCGTCGCCCGTTCATCGGCACTCAGCTCCGGTGGAGGGGGCGTCAGCGGGCGTGGTTTCCCTTCAGGGCCGTCATAGACGGCACCCAACGGCTTGCCCCACTCGGCAGCATGGATCGGCGAGCACAGCGTAGCCGTAACCAGGAGAAGTGACAGAGATCTGACGAGACTATTCACCCAGGACCTGCACAACGAGTTCACGCTTTCTGGCACGGGTATCGAAATCCACCAACACGATTTGCTGCCACGTGCCGAGCAGAAGCGCACCGGCCGCAAACGGAATGGTGACGGACGGCCCCTGGAGTTGCCCTCGAAGATGGCTGTGACCGTTGTCTTCACCAGGATTCACCGTGTTGTGCTGCCATCGAAGATCAGGAGGAACGAGACGATCCCAAAACGTTTTCGTGTCTGCGCGAATCCCCGGTTCATCCTCAATAATCATGACGGAGGCGGTGGTGTGTTTGACGAAGACCGTCACGATTCCGGCCTTGAGGGTAGAACCAGCCAACGCATCGGCAACGGATTTGGTGATGTTGTCGACCTGCGTGCCACCTTCCATGCGGATCGTCAGCGAAACGGTGTGGACACCCATCATATGCTCCCGCCTGTGAGGCTACGAAGGTATCGGCGCTCGCTCCTGGTCAGCGGCTCGCCTCGTGCTTCTTCTAGAATTGGATCGAACACCCCTTCTGCTGTCAACGCCCGTACGGCGCTCAAGACCTCGCTGCTCAGAATGCCCTCTTGTCCAAGCTTATCGAGATAAGCAAAGGCGTCCGACAAGCTTTCTTTTTTCCGAGCATAATAATCACGTCCCCGGCGCTGATTGCTGTAGGCCTCAAACTGTTCGCAGGCGACAAGAATCTCCGCCAATTGCCGCACCCATGCCTTCGCCTTCGCCAGCCGTTCCGGGTAGTAGTAATAGAGCATCACCTGTTGCATCCAAGGTGCCCACTCAACGCCCAGTGTCTTCAACGTCGGCTTCACCGCACGCAATCGCCTGGCCAGGCGCCGCGCATAGCCCAACCGCATTTCAATCTGCTCGACAGCCCATGAGTCCATGGCCACGCCGGAGGCCAGCAGATCCTGGCGATACAACGACACGAAGGCTTCTGTCTCCCGGCCATACACCGTCCTCGGGTGAAGGGCGCGCCATTCACGAGGCCTCGTCGGAATACCCCGTTGCTTGGCCCAAGACCAAATAGTTCCAAAGAGTTGCCGATCAAGGCCGGCGCGGCCCAGGTCATGCAACAGACAGGCAACGTGATAGAGCCGGACCCGATCGCGTGGATGTCCGAGGCGGTCGGCGACGGTCACACACATCTTCGCCGTTCGCACGGCATGTGGCCGATCGTAGCCGCGGATTGTACGTCCCAGTTGGTGGGGGTGCGGATAATCATAGAGTGTCATGAGGGCCTTCACGAGGGGACGGGAGACCTCCAAAGGTTTGAGTCGACGAGAATCAGATAAAGCCATAGTTCACATGTTCGAGCTGAACGACCGAGCAGACCGTGGCGAGAATATCGTCGGCCGAAACAGTGTGTCAAGGCGACCCAAGAGAATCGGCTCGCTCCAATCCTACGGACTTTGCCCACGGACTTTGCTATGCTCACCCATAGTGCGCATATGAGGACATTCAGATGATGAGCTGGGTACGACCATGGTGTCTCGCGGTAGTTTCAGCCATCGCCACGGAGCCGCTGTGCGGATTCGCCGCATCACCGGACCAGGTGCCCGATCTGACCGGACGCGTACAGGCCATCGTGACCTTGAAAAGTCGCGACAACTTCACCAGCGAATATCGCTACGACGTGAGTGTCAGGAATCTCTCGCCGGACGCAATCATCGGGGACTCACTGATCATTGTACTGGACAAGATTACCAACTTGGCCGGAGACGACCATGAGGGGCTCACAGGAGAATCCTTCCTGAAACGATTCGACGTGCTGGACCAAGACGGCCAGACCGACGATGGGAAGCCATATTTTCGCATTCCGGCTGGGACTTCCCCAGACCTCGTCCCGCAAACCGATAGTCTGCCCGCCGTGGTCCGAATCAGGAATCGGGATTACGTGGCGGTCTTCACTCCGTCGTTCAAAGTGCTGGGACAGAAGCGGCCCCCTCCGGAGGCGAAGCGTGTGGAGTCCCCTCTATCTCCCACATCTCCGGCTCTTGGACCGTCGACCGCCACCAGTCGCAATGCCGTCGACAAGCTGATTCAGCTGCTGATCAAAAAGGGTGTGTTGACGGAAGAAGAGTGGCGGAAAGCCAATCAGCCATGACAGATGCACCCTGCATGGCCTGCCAAGGAACCTGGCCGAGACAGGACCATTTCATCGCAGACCTCGGATTATCGAAGGTCTATCTCCACGATGACCAGTTCTTCCCCGGCTGGGCCGTCGTCGTGTTTCAACGTCATGCGACCGAGTTATTCCAACTAGCACTCACCGAACGTTCTCAACTGATCGAAGAGGTCAACCGAGTCGCTGAGATCTCAGCCACAGTCCACCAAGCGAAGAAAATGAACTACGAACTCCTCGGCAACCAACTCCCGCATATCCATTGGCATATCATTCCCCGTCTCGCAAGCGATCCTGCCCCGCTGGAACCAGTATGGCGAGTACCGCACAACCCCCTTCTTCTGACGGGAACCGCGCTTCATGAAGCTATCAACCGTCTAGCGCACCCTCTTCGCCTGGCCTGGTAAACTCGTTCGTCCCGCATCCCCCGCGCAGATGATATAATTGAACGCCATCATGGCTCTCTGTCGAGGCGTGAAACTTTTCTGATGCGTCCCAGACCCATACTGTTGGTCCTCACTGTCGCCGCGACTGTGTGCTCTTCGTCTCTCGCCCATTCTCATTCACCGAGTGAACACAATCCCTCCGAATCATCCGAAGCGTCTGGGTCAATTTCCGGACTAGGATTCAACGAGCCAGCCGATGCGATGACAGAGATTGCATCATTGCGTCGAACAGTCCGTCTCTTACCGAACGACCCAGACTACCGGCTACAACTCGCCGGAGCCCTTCTTCGTGTCGGCGATCTGGATGCCGCCGTTGAGGAATGTCGGGCGGCTATTACATTGCAACCGGATGATGGAAACGCCCATCTCCAGCTTGGCCTCATGCTCATGGCGAAACAAGAATGGCGGGCCGCCGCTTCTGCTTTGGGAGAAGCCATCCGACTGGAACCGGACCTATCCCATGCTCACTACAGCCTTGGAAGCGTACAGTACTCACTCGGCAATGTGACGGCTGCGGTTGAGTCCTATCGACGAACGCTTGAGCTGCGTCCTCTGTTCCCTGACGCACACTACCGACTTGCGCTGTTGCTGAGAGTGACTGGACGCACACGAGAAGCCGCGCAACATCTCGAAACGGCAGCGGCCGGTGGAGTACCCCAGGCCCGATTATTCCTCGGCAATGCCTACCAAACTGGACAGGGCGTCGAGAAAAACCTCGGTTTGGCGATTTTTTGGTGGATGCAGGCAGCCGACCTTGGCCAGCAAACCGCCGCCAACTCGTTGTCCAAGGTGCGACGCCAGGCGCTGTCCTCTGAATCGACGAAACAGCGCCGCGTGGAATTACAAAGCGCATTGCAGATCTACCGCAACACGCTTTGGAACGATTTTCCTGATATCAGTCGCCCGAGTGAACCGCAATCCTTGGGAAAGGTCCTTCGCGAACAGAACCGTGCAGAAGATGCGATTCCAATACTTTTGAAAGAATGCTTCGCGTTGAGCGAAGAGGCTCATGCCGAACTTGCCACACTCTACGAAGCCGGATGGGACCAGTATTTGAAACCATTCGACAAGACCATTCTGACCTGTTTTGAATCGACTTCGGCCGACGGCTTCACCCCAGCGAAGAAAATCCTGACTCGGATCTATGCCAAGGGGCTCGGCCTCGAGAACAATATTCCAAAAGCGAAGGCTTTCCTCAAAGGTCTCCCCAAACAAGACACACAATCCTTGTTCGATGAGCTAGGGCTCAACTAGTCGTATGCTGGATTGGCAGAAATTCTGGCGCTTATTCATCTCGTCGCTTCCGCTACAAGCGTTAGGCATCGGTGTGCTGACCACGCTCCTATCGGCGATGCTGTGGTCCGCCGCCCCAGCTACCTTGACGGCGCTGGATTACATCGTCTACGACACCTGGCTTCGCCACCGCACGACCGCCCAGGTGAGCCCCTCGCTGACCATCGTAGCTCGTGATGCGGCTAGTGAAGAACGATTCGGAAGGGGACCTTGGGATCGCGGTATCCTCGCTCAGTTGATTGTGACGATCCATGAGGCCGGCGCTGCAGTCATCGGCCTAGACCATCGCCTAGACTATGTGAGCCCTGCTCAACTTGGGGGAGCCGCGAGCGATGCGCTCTTCCTTGAAGCGCTTCGTACGGCATCTCCCGTTGTCCTAATTCAGAATCCTGACTCACTCTTTCAGCCCGACTCCGCAATCTATGGACACATTACAGTCACGAGTGATCTCGATCACGTATCCCGTCACATTCCGCCGTCTACCAAGATCGGGACTCAAGGCGTTCCGGCTTTTGGTTCAATCCTGTCCGATATCTTTCACCGACACACCGCCACACTCCCACAGTCTCTTTCAAGTCACTCAGATGCCGGCATTCTGATCAACATCGTCGGCGATGGATCGCTGACGGCCCTTCAGCCAATCCCTTTATCATCAGTTTGGAACGCCGTCGAACGTCACGACGAACCACTGTTGGCCTCCTGGTTCAAGGACAAAGCCGTGGTGATCCGATCAAGTCCTGGAGGCTCGGAGACATGGCTCTTACCCTCCAACTCCACAGTCGATGGTTTGACCGCCCACCTCCATGTCCTGAATGCCTTCCTCAACCATGAACAGATCGACTCACTCGGCTGGTTCGGCCGCTTCCCCGTCACCATCGTGCTAGCCTCACTGGCTGCCTGGAGCCTCTTACAGTTTCGTGGGATGATAGGCCTCGTGCTTGCCGGTGCCGTCGTTGTTGGGTATGGGGTACTATCCACCGCGATGTTGAGCTGGGCATCGCTCCTGATGCCAATCGCCACCCCGCTCGCAGCCTCATTCTCCGTCTTCATCGGCACAGCCCTGTGGGTGAATCTGACGGCAAACCAACGTCTGATCTTGCTGGAACGTGACATGATCCGCATCCAGCAAGAGTCTGCTGCCGTAAGGGAGGCCCTGGTTCTGCATGAGGATCGAGCGGAAGCCCTTCAAGAAGATTTAGACACCGCTAACGTAGCCATTGCTTTCTCGACCGGTCAACAGGAAGCTTCGACCAGAACGACAAACTCGCTGCGGCTCCAAATCGCTGAAGCTCAGGGCCAGGAACAGGAGGCTCGTCGACACCTACAGGAACTAGAGCGGCAACTTGGCGATCTCCGGACAGCAAGCACCGTATCAAGCGCCATCCGCGATGCGGAACTCAACCGCCTTCAAACTGAAGCCCGCCAATTCGGCATCCTCACCCAGGATCGTTCCCTGCTGCGGTTGTTTCACGACGTGAAGAAGAGCGCACAGTCTTCATTGACCGTCCTCCTTCTCGGAGAACCAGGCACCGGGAAAGAGCTCTTCGCCCATGCCATCCACCGGCTCAGTCCACGATCGGGAAAGACCTTCATCGCCGTCAACATGGCCGCCATTTCTCCTGAGCTGTTTGAGAGTGAGCTCTTCGGCCACATGAGAGGCAGCTTCACCGGGGCGACGGGTGACCGTCGTGGCTATTTCGGTCTCGCCGACCACGGCACGATCTTTCTTGACGAGATCGGTGACCTTCGAATGGATCATCAGAGCAAACTGCTGCGGGTGCTTCAGGACAAATCATTCTATCGAGTTGGCGCCACCACCCCGACGACGGTGGACATTCGCATCGTGGCCGCGACTAATCGCGACTTACAGAAAGGCGTGTCGGAGGGATGGTTTCGCGAAGACCTGTACTTCCGGCTGAACGGGATGGTCTTCCATCTCCCACCGCTGCGTGAGCGTATCGGAGACATTCCGCTGCTCGCCGACATATTCCTCAACCAGCTTGCCGAGCAAATCGGGAAGCCTGTCCCTCAGCTGACGAATGAAGCGCTTCGTGCATTGACCGAACATGACTGGAAAGGAAATGTGCGGGAGCTCCGCCACTGTTTGGAACAGGCCATCACGCTGAACGAGGGAACCCTGTTAACCAGAGACTCTCTCAGACTTGGCGAAGAGCCTAGGCCAGCAAGGGGACGGACCGAACAGACGATTCCCGACCTAGCCGGTGATGCCGCGGTCCTGACCTGTCTGCGACGACATGGCTTCGACATGCAGTCCACGGCCAAGACGCTTGGATGGGACCGCAGCACAGTGACACAGCGTTTAAAGGGGCTCTGCTTCCAGGCACTCGTTGAAGCCAACGGCGATCAGGCCAAGGCTGCGCTGACCATCGCAGGCGACTCTAGTCACCTGCGAACCGTTGAGCTCAAACTGATGGACTACTATGATCACCTACGATCCGTCATCGAACCATTCACGACCGCCGACGAAGCGTTGGTTGATTGCCGACGGCGTTTCAAGAATCTTCCAGAACGCCACTTCTCATCGGTCGAGACACTGGTTCGAAGACATTATCTACAAGATCAACTCACACCGCTTAGGTTGGGGAAATCTCCCTGACTCCTCTCTCTATACAAACCGCGTATTCGCTCAGCAAATTTATCTGCGGCCGTACCATTCTTTTGGCTACTGCTCAATTTGCGGCAGAGGTGTACCAACATCAGCGCGCCTCTGCCGCAAACCTATTCAACCCTTTCTGACCTGCCCCTGCGTAATGTGCACCCGCTGCCGATCGAACGACCGGAAGGTAAACGAAACTGGCCGCTCTGCATATTCCATGGTGCGTTTTCGCAGAATCTCGATGGCAATCTCTTCACCCAACCGTAGACTGCGTGTATTGTCTGTGCGCCAATGCACCCCTCCCATCGAGCGACCCATGGCTACATTGCTGGCAATCTTGTTCAATTCTCCGCCGACAGTGATCTTGTTCGCATCACCCCCGGTGTACTCCTGTGGATCACAGAAATCCTCGAGGCTAACCCCTGTCTGTCTATAGCCAGGCTGTAGGAGCTTGAACGGACCACCTGCTGGATCGCTGGGGGTCACTTTTCCTGTTGATGCACTCGCATTGGCATCGTCGAAAATCTTCTGAAGTAAAACGGCTTCATCGAACCATGCCTTCAAGACCGTCACGCATGCGCCCGCAACCGTCGCGTGCCCAGCCCCGTAGGCCGGGTGGCTTGGCGAACCTGCCGAGAATGCCATCGGCAGGAAAAGGGTTCCCGCACCACCGTTGAGAGCAGCATTGTGAGTCTGAACCGCGTTGAGTGTATCGTTCAACTTCGCCTGGAAATCAGGCGTACCTGGCAAACTAGTCGGCAGGCGGTAATCGCGCATCGTACCACCGAAGCCATTGCGCTGCATCTGGATCAAGCCGCCCATCACTTCCGGGCGACATCGCCTGTGTACCAGCCATTTTTGCCGCCAGACCACCTTGAGGGCACGGCTCGCTACTTCAGAGACCAGGGTCAACAGGTCTGGCCCACCAAGCGTAGCAAACGGGAGTTCGCGCGAGTAGCGGTTTCCCCGATACGGATTGCCTTTGTCGAGCGGCGCACCGACACCGAGTAGGAACAGCGCCGCACTGAAATACGCCTGGTGCAGCGCATCGCGGTTCACAAAGCGCGCGATATCTCGCATCGTCGCGATATAACGCACCGGGTTCCCCGCAGGATAGTAGCTCGCACCGCGATGCAACTGATCCGAATAGTTGTTGCAGCTCCCATAGTCTCGCCCATATTTATCCTTACCGGTGTTTTGCGCCAACAACCAGTCGCCGTGTGTGGTGAGAAAGTCCTGCTTCGCAACATAGGGAACCTGCTTCTGATCGATGGTTTGGGTACCAAAACCGATGGGGCGGATGAAAAACTGGCTGACCAGAGGGCCAAATTCCTCGTCATCCAGTCCACTCCGGAACAAGGTCTGCAAGGTGATGTTTGCACCACCTGAACCTGATGCCACATCAAGCGGTGCACGCATTTGGCCGAAATCTGTGTCCTGTTGGATGGCAATATCGAACATCCTATTCACGGCTTTGCGTGCATCGTTCACCCTGTTGGTAACGTTGTAACCAAGCTGTGCGTTGTGATCTCCAATGCTGGCACATCCAGGACTCGGTGGGTCTTGTTGCTGCTGAAAGACGAGCAACGGCGCGTCGCGCAGCAATGCCATCCAATAGAGCTCAACCATCTCCGCCATAGCTGTCAACGATTGGCACCCTGGCGCAGGCAACATCTCAAGTAACTTAGGATCCGGTCCCAGCGATTCGGTCGCTGCCCCAGCCAGCGGGCTCACAAACTTCGCAACTGATTTCGTCAGAGCATGAATTTCTTGCGTTGGCATGGCACCCAAAACAAATGGCGTTTGCGGAAACCCGGCCGGCGGAGACAACGGTCCACTTGGCACCTCATCGAAGTTACGTGGAGCCCCAGCTTCAATTTCGATACAAGTCCGTTCAAACTTTCGATACGCAGCTGGATCGACTTCCCCGAACTGATTGTGCGGCAAGGTTTTGTGGAAATTACCAATGAACGGAGCGTTCGTCTGATCTGCCGGAGGCGCACCCACATTCACAATCTTGTCGGATACGAGACTTTCGTCCGCATTGGGAATTGGAAAAGACATAGCGACCTCCTTAAGATAAATGAGTGTTTGTTGCACAATTGACAGAAATGCAATGTAGTTAATACGCGACGGGGGCCCGCGTCACATACAACACATCGTTCCGCCGTCGAGACTTGAATAGAGCAACACTGATGCCAGGTCTTCGCAAAGGTGTGGTTGCTCTTCTTTGGCCTAGAAATTCGGTGCG
This sequence comes from Nitrospira sp., assembly GCA_005116895.1. Lineage (GTDB taxonomy): Bacteria > Nitrospirota > Nitrospiria > Nitrospirales > Nitrospiraceae > Nitrospira_D. The sequence continues at coordinate 348,586 of SWDO01000001.1, forward strand.
GTCCACTGAGATGCAGTTGATGTCTGTGCGTGCCTTCAACGGACAAAAGACGCAACTGACAAGCGCTTCGCTGGCACTGCGTAGCCGGAACATCGCCGTACATATGAGAGAAAGCAGGAATGTCGCTAGGTCATCTAGCAGATTGCACACTGTGCCGATATCGGAGAGTGATGAATCTGAAATGATACAGATGGTATCCGATTAGATACGTCTTCCGGCAGCTTGTGCGCTGCTGTGCAACTAAGAGTTGAGAGGATCGCGTGAGACTGCTGGAAACGGAGCTGCGCCTACTGCCGGTGAGCAACCAAATGCTGGAGATGCTAGTGCTGCAACCATCGCTCTCGGTCTTGAACTTTCTTACCGCTCCGCCCGACAGCAGTGGAGCAGATGGTCGATACTCTCCCCACCTTGTCGATCTGCGTCAAGAACATACGACCCACTATCCTGTGATGAAGAGCGCAGATGAGACGTTGAATCAGTCGAGCCAACGAGACGGTGAAGGAGCATGATACGCCAACGATGTTATCGCCGGGCCCCAGCGAGTGCTTTGCCAGCAGAGAGATGATCCAGCCCCTCCGAAACGAAACTTTGCAAATCACTCCAATTCGCATTCCCGCTGAGCGCGATGGTCTGTGTTAGCAAGGGCTGGAGCATTCAGAATGGTTACTCCGTGCATGAGAACAGCCTCCGCACTTAGCCAGTGATGCTTTTGAATTGGCTTCCCGGCTAGAAAGACATGCATGTGTGCGATGTGACGCGAAGCACCGCTTCCTGCTGGAAGCGTGATTTGTAGGATGCGATAATTTCCTGAACGGCCTTGTTCGGTACTGGGTCATCCGGATGAACAAGGTTCAGGACATATGCTGGCTCGCGAATAATCTGACCTGAAGCTGAACGCCATTGGCCAGACGCTTGCCAGGTTGAGAAACCTTCCGGAAAGCGCGGAGTCACCGTTTCACTCAGGAATTGCGTCCACTCTTCCGCCGTCACGTGACCAGATGGCGTATCTGTCCCGAAGTATAGTAACTCCTGCATCGCCGTCCGACCGTCTCCGCCACACTGACTCGCATTCATCGCCCCACAACCCACGAGGGACACAAGGAAAAATAGCGCCTTCACCGAAATCCAACACCGGCCTTGAATGTTCATTGATCTCTACGCTCACCGTTCTCTCAAACACATGAACGTACTGACTCTGTCACGCATCACCCCACTCTTGCCACCTTATGTGCTGGTTCAGACCCTCGTTGAATTTGGCTGTCGGTGAAGCTTGTTCGTAGCGCTTCCCGACGGCGTTGCCAATGGGTCTGAGCTGCCGATTCCATCCTCCCATCAACTCGCTTGGACCATCCCCATACCAATAACCCGACACAGGCATAGATGGCGCCAATGATGAGATTGGGATACGAACACCATTGAGCAATAGCCTCGGTAACCTGTGGAAACGGTGGCAACGCATGCCACCAACCGACGGCTGGTATCGAGGCCGCGACAAAGGTATAGTACGACATTTTCCCACTTCTGACTGTTCCAGCCATGCCCTCAAGTAACGATTCGTTTTTCGGCGGACCAGCGACCAAATGTGCACCGTGCGGCACCTGTCTTTCAATCGCCCACAGAGTCTGATCCGACGGCCATGACCGCTCATCGTTCGTCCGGACCACCTCATAGTGGTGGGGAAGGTTGATCGGCGCATACCTTCCGGTTCCGTTGGCGATACGCTCGAATACGCTGATGTGGACCTTCGGGCAAACGATGTTGTGGGCGTGACAGAGTTTGACGAGGTCGCGCGGCTCCCAACGATAATACACACCTAATCCCGCGCGGGCGTCATAGAGCTCGTCGTGCACATCCTGATGTGTGTGCACGTATTCGCGATCAGCTTTAATAAAGCGCAGCCCGCATCGTTCTGCCTCGGCCATCATCCAGTCCAAGGCTACGAGAGACATGCCGTGCTTCACATAGCCGCCGCCCACATTGGAATGCACGCCTGCGAACCACACCTGATCCACTTGAGCCGCCGGAATCCCCTTCTCATTCCACAATTCCGGGTAGAAGGTTCGGCGGTCGTCGTCGATCGATAAGGCATGACAGGCTCGTGTGATGCGGCTGCTTGGCGTCAATTCAGAAAACCGCATGGGATAGATCCAGTTGAAGAGGGCCCGCAGTTCCTCAAACGGCATTCCAACCGCCCCGACCGTATCCCACACTCCGACAAAATCGATGGTCACCGCGCCATCAGGGACATGCTCATCGTGGATGATCGCGCCGCACGATTCGCGCCGCGCGCGGTCTTGCTTAGCCATATCAGACAACGGTTGATTCTTACGCCGTTCCGTCTCAGTCACCCGCTGGAACGCCTCTCGACGAAAGGCAGTCCAACATTCATTCACACGATTCGTGAGTGCCTCATGGTCCACCTTCTTGAGGTCTAAAATGCCGCAGTACTGAATAAGCCCCGAGAGAGCCCGGACCGTATAGGCACCCCGGCTAAATCCGAAGAGGAAAATGTGATCGCCAGGCTCATAGACATGGATTAACTCCGTGTAGAGATCCTTGACGTTCTTGCGAAAGCCGTAACCAAACGCCCCACCGATCAGCTTGACTGGAGCCAAGCTCGAGGTACCCACTCCATCGTCATAAAACGCGACCTGCGGCGTTAAGCTCTGATCGTACTTATGTCCTTGAATGTCGATGGCCTCGTACAGCTTAAAAACGTTGGTCCCTCGCGCCTTGATGGCGGTATTGCCTGTTCCATCCGAACACAGGACGATGTTTTTTCCTGACATGCGACACCTCCTCATCTTTCCCCTGGCGGATTCGCCTCGTCCTCCAGTCACCAGCATAAACTGGGCTTACTGTTACTACCAACAGTAACAGCAAGCCTCATACCTGTTAGGATGGTCACAGGACTTCCTGGCTATACAGAGGCTTATGAAGCGCATGCGAATAAGAGAAGGAGCAAGTCGGCAGGTCTGTATCATTATGGATAGCAACCTGTATCCAAATCGATTCAAACGGAGTAATCGGCTTGGCGTAATCCTGATCAGTATCTATGGCAACCACGCACCTTTCCCCAGACCACGCTAGTTACGCCCAACCTTCAAGACGCCACCCACGCGACACAAACAATGGCACAAAGGTCGGAGGAATAAATAGCCGGTCTTCCGCATGAGGAATACGGAAATAGTGCTGCGGTTGTAGGAGGACACTGTCATTCCGACTCAAATCGATGACCGACCGATTGGGCGCTTCGCGTCGCCCGAGGTAGCGCACCTCAAACGCCTCGAAGCGAAGGGGATTGGATGGATTGAAGAGGCCGATTCCGCTCGCACGAGCTTGTCGAACCAACTCACGCGCACGGCGCAGCCCCGGGGTTGTCCCGGCGATCTGACTCGCAGTGCCGGGAGCGATGACCGCGTCAAGAATCGACGGGGATTCGCGGAATGGATCAATATTCGGCCACACGAAGAACGGCATGGCTGCCCCCTGTTCGAGCATTCGTTCGTTGTAACTCGGGGGACGCGGTTCAGGGCTATTTCCGTTCGGTTGATTCCGATTGATAAATGCCAAGAACCGTCCAAAGGAATCGAAAACCTCAAAGGAGAAGGAAAGAAAATACCCGAATGTACTGGAGGTCTGCCCCAGTGCATTCATGTCGGCTTGAATCAGCCCGATCAGCGCTCGCTCAGCATTGTCGCCATGAACACGATGGTTGATCCCGGCACCGACTCCAAAACGGGTGCGAAGATGGTCCGCAAGATCGGTATCGAGATCAAAGGGTCCGAACTGCGGGAGGAACGGATCAGTCAGATAGGCCTCCCATTCTGCCGAATCGAGGCGGCGCTGTGCAGAGGAACCGGCGAGTGAGAAATTCTTCTCGGGCGTATCCACGCCAAGAAAGCGGACCGAACCATTCCCTTCGATATGAATCCCGGTTGTATCTCCATCCGGGATCGAAGCCTCCAGTGACTGCGGTTGGCCGTTTGCCCCGCGACGGATGGATCCGATCGCCCGTACATTGCCATTGGTGGTGAAAAATGCATCGGCCATGATCACACTCCTCCTGACAGTTGAGGATCAGACACAGTCGCAACGAGACCTCCCGCATTCACGCAAGGCCTGTACCGAAGTTGTTAGAAATTTATCTTTTCTTATTTACGCTGCCTTCGTCATGATTTGCAAGGTATCTCGCATATCGCCCTCTTCACTCAATTCCTCAGATGCCGCCGCGCGAGCCATCGCCAACCGTCTTCGAGGGCCAATATATGGTTGAGGAGCGATCGGATTGTCTTTTTCAAGTTCTGGTCGTCTGAATGCCATCATGGCTCCTCCATGTGAGAAGACAACCTACCATAGCCCAAAGGTGGTTTACATGAGCCCGCGACCAATTCCAACTCATCGATTATGACCAAGGCATACGGCCAGTCGCGCATGTTGAATTTGGATGGCTTGCAGTAATGGTCACCAACTCCTGTATCTATTTATCCAAGATCGTATCTGTTTGGATACGCGCATCATTGTCACTATGCTAGGACACTTGCCGAATTCCAATGTCCTTCGACTCCTAACGATCTGAAAGCCCTTGGTATAGGGCTTGCTGATACCATCGGCGTCTACATCTACAAGCATGTATGTTAAGGTCAGATCCCGATTCGGATCTGCCTCTGCAGTGTGTCGCACTTGAGCATCGAATTCGATCAGTGACATCAGCCGAGCAAATAATAAGCTGGAGGTGTAGCGATGCATGCGATCTCTCCGTTACCTAGCTCAGCCTCTCCATCTTGCAAGCGAGTCCGTGCTCCGTTTTCAATCTTTCGATCTTTCAGCCCTCGCCTCGTTGGAGCACTCACTGCAGTTTCCCTCTTGCTGGCGTTTACACTCTCAGTGACAGCTGTCGAGCCTCAATCCAATTCCAAAACAAAAGCCAAGGCACCTGAGCGTACGAGCGTAAAAGATCGTGACCTCGATGGCGTTCCAGACGAGCGAGACAACTGCCCTAGTATCCCCAACGAGCCGATGAAAAATGGCAAACAACCGCTGGTGTGTGATGGCGCATTCTCGGACGCACTCGACCGCAATGTCTTCTTAGGTTCGCGCACGTTCCGGGCACCGAAGGGACTCGATCCCAATCTCAAGCCAAATGGCAAACCCACGCATGTGTTGCTGCACATTAAGCGTGACGCCGATGCCGCCGTCTTGCTCAAGGAGCAGCGCCAGCAACTTCTCACTGCCGGTGTCACATTGTGGCAGTACCTCCCACACTACACATATTACGCCACGGCCCCTGGGACCAGAGCCGAGGTGGAGAAGGTTCTTGCCCTTCCCTTTGTGCAAGGGTTGAGCGCGATCGAACCCCGAGATCGCATGGCCCGCGCTGTGCGTAGTGGTCACGGTAGCGCAGCTGAGCGGCAATCCGACGGCCGTCTACTGTACGCCATTGAGTTCTTTCCCGATGTGCCGAACGCGGACATAGCCGAATTGCTGAAGCGCCTGAAGATTAACCTCATCAGAGAGGAAGAAGATGAACACATTGTGAAGGTTCAGCATTTTGATGAACTCTTGGCCTTAGCCAAAAGCGATCTTGTCTATTGGATCGACCATGCAGCCGAAGGCCTGCAGAGGCGTGACGAACCGGCGTTGGCCACAACCTCGGCCGACTTGGTCGAGCGAGTATATGGGTTCAACGGCAACGGGCTCAAAATTGCCATGGTGGAAGGCGACCTGCTTCCTGTACCACCCGATCAGCACCCGGACATGAAACTGCGAGTCATTTCCGACAGCGATGGCCAATTCATTGCCAATGGACATAACCTGGAAGTCGCCGGCATCATGATTGGGGATGGCACGCTCGACACAACAAAGCGCGGCTTTCTACCCGAAGCGATCCTGATTGGCTTCGCCGGCGAACACCAAATCTTGGGCACACCCGATCATAAGTCAGCACGTAAGATCTCTTACGTGTTCCCAAAGGAAGCACGCGAACATCATGGCGCTGTCGTAATCAACTACTCGAATGGCCCACCGCTGAACTGCAACAAGGTCGGTGAATATACCAAGTGGGGTAAGCATCTCGACAAGGCTGTCTACGACGTGGGAATTTCCGTTGTCCGTGCGGCGGGCAATAGCCGAGGGCCCAACGGCGATCTAGCAGATGACCCCAAGGAGGGTGGACCCAAGCACGGTCCCTGTCAGGCGGATCTGGAAAGCCTACCTCATCAGGTCGCCAAAAACGACATCGCTGTCGGCAATTGGGGGCTCATGGATGACCTAAATTGCGGCGCGGCCAATACACTGTGCAATACCAGCGCCGCAGGCCCTTCGGCAGATGGTCGTCTGAAACCAGACGTCGTCGCACCAGGCCAAGGCATATACACCACTACCGTTGCCGCAAGACAAGGCTTTTCCTATACTGCTTTCGGTGGAACTTCGGCCGCTGCCCCGGTCACGTCGGGGGTCATCGGTCAAATCTACGATGCCTTCCGCAGCGCTACCGTGCCCCGCGACGTGCTCAACATACCGCCGGCAACCCCCAAAGCCATTCTGATTCACACCGCGCGCGACGTTGGACCTCCAGGACCCGACTACTTTCATGGATGGGGTCTCATCAATGGGGCCTCGGCTGTGCGCATAGCCCTGCACCATGACAAATATCTTCACGAAGCGACCGTCACCGCCTCCGGCCCAGACGTCCATCATTTCGATGTCACGGGCAATGTCTATTCCTTCAAGGTCACGCTGGTCTGGGATGATCCGCCCGCCGGCAACTCCGAAACCCCGACGCTGCAGAACGACCTCGATCTGATGGTCACGGATCCAAGCGGGGGAAAAACCTACTTTCCCTTTGATACGCGCCTGAGTTCGCCACGCCTCATTTCAGAAATCCGTCTTCAAGAGGCACTACAGGGTGCAAAGGTGTGTGCGTCCCTTTTATGCCGAGACCGTGTGAACAATGTCGAGCAGGTGCTGATCACGGATCCAACTGGCGCCGCCCTGCCTACCGGTACCTGGACAGCCACGGTCAGCGCGCACCGTCTCGTCGAGGACGAGCAGCGCTTCAGCCTGGTGGTGACACCGACCGAGTGCCCGGTGCATATCTACAACTCCACGACCCTGGCAGGGCCCGTGACCTGTGCGGCCCAACCGCTGGAACCGGTGGCCGTTTCCATTGAAAGCGACAATGTTGCTCTCAACTGCAACGATCAAGCGATCAAGGGGGCGGGCAGGCGCGCAGCTGATTATCTCGGGAGACATACCGGCATCTATACGGAACGCACCGGAGTGACTATCAGCAACTGTAAGGTCAAGAAATTCGACGTTGGCATTGGATTGACCGGTGGAAACAACAGCATCATCACGGGCAACAACATCGAAGAAACCAATATGGGGATACAAGTGGACGCCTCTCGCGAGGGTGGCATGACGGCCCTCTCGGTGACGAAGAATACCATCCTCGATGTCCAGCCTTACGGCATTCAGGTCAAAGGGCAGTTGCTGAACAGCAGCATCAGTGCAAATGGCATCGACGCCGCAACAGGTCAGGCAGGCATCAAGCTCTATGCAAGCCCGGCGCGGCGCCCTGAACGCAACAAGATTTCCTTCAACTCTATCAGCGGCGGCCCGACAGGCATTACTCTGGAGGGCGTCGAGTTTCTAGACACCCAAAACGTCACGCAAGTCACGCGTCCTTTTGAGAATGAGATCTTCGGCAACCTTTTGGGGCCAGAGGTGGCGATCGGGATCAATGAACTGTTCGGCCAGTCGAATAAGATCTTCGCAAATATCGTCCAATCAGGCTTGGTCGGTATTCATTCGAACAGCAGTCTCGGCGAGCCGGTGTTCACGCATATCTCTCTGAATAACGTGACGCGGGCCGATACCGGCATCTCCATCTCCGGCCCCGCAAAGGGCTCGATCACAGGCAATGCCATCGGTGGCGCGAACAAGGGCGTGTGGGTCAATCTGACGCAAGGAGAAACCGTCAACGTGCGGTATAACAATCGCATCCACGTCCGCAGTGGTGGAACCGGTATCCAGGTGGACGGGGCTACCAAGGTGCTGCTGAACGGCAACGACATATGGAGCGACGATCTTGCCAGCGGTATCGGGATCAACGTCCAGTCAAGCAACGATGTAACGGTGCAGGACAATACCGTCCACAACCTGGCGAACGGCATCGCGGTGACATCCAGCACAGAGGTCGCGCTCCAGGGCAACACGGTCGCTGATCTGGACACTGGCATCGCGGTAAGCTCGACGCCCAGTATCGAGGTCTCAGGTAACACGGTCCGTAACGCCAAGATGGTGGGTTTGAGTCTAAGCGGCGATGCGGTGCAAGTGGTAGGCAATGTGTTCGAGTACGATCCGAGCGTCTTGCCTCCACCGACAGCACAAAGTGCTATTCACTATCTCGGCGGTCAAGGCAGCATCATCAGCGGCAATACCATGACCTCGACGGATCCGACCGAGCATGGCGTGCTGGTTGGGACATTGAGTGCCCTCGCTAAGAACCAAGTTCATGATTTGACCATCGATTCATTGGTCGCCGATGGCCATACGAACGGGATCACGATCGGCAAGGGGGTGTTCTCAGTTCATCTCGATCACAATACAGTCACGGCTAGCAATACTGGTCTGCTCGGTACTGCAGCGACCGACCTACGAACCATCGACGTAACCTGCAATAGTTTCACTGGCGGCAGCAAGGACGCGGTCTTTCCCCGGCCAGTGGATACTTCATTCAACGTGTGGAGCGAGGTGCCGGCACCGGTGCAAGTGCTCGACAGTAATGGTGATGGGTACGGCGACAGCGGAACGGGCTATATCTTCTGCTCAAGCGACTATAGCGGCACGCGAACCTGTCCTGCACAGCCGTTTGCTTCGTTCAAGACAAACCAGATCTCGGATGATGCGCCTTGGCTCGACACAAGCATAGCCTGTCCTCGGGTTAATGCGGCAGCGAGGGGAATTAGAGGACAGAAGAAATAGGCACCCAGATAGGGAGCCGATCAAGCAGCCAGGCTGTGAGAAGCCACCCTGTGACATGCTGAGGTGAGGCCACCACTGGCGGAGGTGCCTTTCATGGTTTGATCGAGAAATTGTCGGCGCAGGTAGACATTCTCGAAACCATACGTTTTGTAATCATATGACCGAAGGAGGATGACATGCTCGCTCTCAATCGCATTCAAAAGATTCTGGCAATCGCCCTATTGGCAGGCAGTTCCACGACGACGGGGTACGCTCAACAATGGACCGGGGCGCCAGGATCGGACGGGGCCATCGCTCGGCCAGGCCCCGTGGCAATTGGGTCAGGACCGACCGACAAAAACCAGGCCGCCTTGCTTGACCTGAAACGCCCCATGAGTGGATCGACCGATGATCTGCTTTTCAGCGCGCGTTCAACCTTTCGGGACATGACCAGTACGGTGTTTCAAATCGATACAAAGCGCGTGTACATCGGAGGAGCTGTCGGGAAATCGGAGATCGTACCCGACGGGGTATATGATCTGGCAGTCGGTCGTGGCGTAGCCATAGGCCTTAACAACCTCACCGATCGTCTCCCGACAGACTACAAGCTCGCCGTCGGTGGGAAAATCATCGCAGAAGAGGTTCGCATCAAACTCATCAAGGACTGGGCCGATTATGTATTCGATCCAGAATACCGATTGACGAGCTTACCGGAAGTTGAACATTTTATTCAGACCCACCATCGCCTGCCGAACATTCCCAGCGCCACCGAGGCGGAGGGGCAAGGGATCGATATCGGACAGATGCAGACGAAGCTTCTGGCAAAGGTCGAAGAGCTGACCCTTCACCTCATCGAACAACACAAGACCATTGCGACTCTCCAAGGGAGAATCTCGGAACTGGAGTCCGCTCGGCCCGGATCCAAAGCACAGGGAAAGCCATGACTGCCACCAAGCACGTCACGTGCAGGAGGGACAAATCATGACCTCATCATCTCGAACATGGCCGCTTCTCCTCATGCTCAGTGCCGTGGTAACAACAGTCTATGCAGCTGACGACTTGCTCATGTCCTATGTCGTGAAGTCCGGCTCCACGAAGTACTACGATCATCACCAGGGAGTAGTCCTGGCTCCTGGCTTTTGGGCTCAGGCTGGAGCGGATGTGACGGCAACCATCAATCAGATACCGGGATACTATCTCGACAAGACACCTCTCGACCCCAACGAAAATCAATATACCTACAACGAAAGTCGCAAGCTCATCGTGGCCGGCTGTCTCCCACAAAACCGACCGGTTACAAAGACGAGTCCGATTTCTGGGTATACATGGACCATTTGCAACGAGATCGACTTTGTGAAGGACAAAGTCGTAGAAAGTGAGTTCATATCCTGTCTGGACTTCTATCGAAACGGCGTTATATCTGGCGCGTCTGTGAAGGAAATCAACTACCGCACCTGGCAATCCTTCCGCTTTTCCTGCCGGGATCTCACGCCTTCGGGGGGGATGACTTCACCGGCGATTAAGACCCCGTTTCTATTCCACTACGAACGCGAATGCACACTGTCGGAATCGACCGTTCCCGACGTGTACCTCCTCTACGGGCTGAAAGAGTACTGGCAAGGCCCCGGACTTGCCGGCCAAGCGTTCGCTAGCTTTACGTTTCTACGAGGCACTGCTTCACTGCTCGATCAGGGGAAGAAAGCGGATCCGGCCAACTACTTCGGCCAGACCGATGTGATTCCCCGATACCCGACTGCCCTCCCGTTGACCAAACTGCACTGGTTTGAATGGAACTGTCCCCTTGGAATGGTCCTGACCGGAGCCGCCATCGGACACATCCCGGACAAGAAGGGCAAGGATACCAGGCCAGTCTATATTCTCGCTGAGTGCCGACGGTTACTGCATAATCCGTAGACGATAAACCAAGCGGAGCCGACCGAGAAGAATCTGTTCCTTCATGAAAGGAGCAAGGAATGATACGAGACCTGTGGCGATTAGGAAAGCCGACCTTCACCACTCACGATCGGTCAACCGGAACAGGGTCCTCTTGGGGAAGAGGACGAGACTGGGGCTTGTATCAACGTCCTGCTACAGCTTGCAGGCTTCCTCCTTGATCTCTGGGCCAGGGATCGGATGTTGGCGAACCTGCTGCACATAGTTGCGGCAGTCCATCTCGGCCCCTTCCTTCGATGCCTTGCCTTCGTGGACAAACCGCCGCCATTGGATAATCCGATCGGCGAACGGGTCGTACCGACAAGTATCTTTGCCAGAGGTTTGTCCAGCCAGTTGCTTACACTTAGCTACCCAGAGATCCGAGGTCAATGCGCCACTCTCCACCGACCTGGTGAGTTCATGGAGTTTATCGGCAAACGACCCAAATTCGCAGATGGCAGGATCTACCGGCGGTGGCGCTGCATGATTCCGATCGACCGTATTCAGCATCTGCCGGCAACTTGTTTCGCCGGCCTCTTTAGAAATCAGTCCCTTTTCGATCTGCTGCTTGGTTTCCGTCCGTCGTTCATCGAACTTGGATTTGGAGAGGAGTGCCGGAGCTCCGACCAGCATAGCCGTCGTCGTTGGGCATCCAGCCAAAACCAAGGGTAACAGGCCAAGGAGCAGTCGTCGCATCGTCAACCTCACTTTCAACACACACCGGGTCACAACCATGACTGACGCGCGCGATCATGCGGACCGCGCCTACCGCGTCCGCACCATCTCACCGTCTCCCCGTCTTCAGTTTTGCGTAATGTGCGCAGCCTTTGGGCTCTCTGAGATCGCATGCTTTCCCATAATACCTGAGTGCTTCGGCATCGTCCTGTTTGACGCCTCGTCCGACTTGATAGACCGTGCCGAGATTAATACAACCCTTTGCATCCCCAGCGTCACAGGCCTTCCTGTAGAGGGTGGCGGCGCGCATGTCGTCCTGCTTGATCCCGGTCCCCTGGGCATACATCACGCCGAGATTGGAGCAGCCCCTCAGACTCCCGCCGTCACAGGCCTTCCGATAGAGGTCGGCGGCTTGAAAGTGATCCGGTTGGACTCCAGTTCCTTCGGCATACATGATGCCAAGGTTGTAGCAGCCTCTCGCATTTCCACCGTCACAGGCCTTCCGATACAAGCCGGCGGCTTGCACATCGTCCTGTGGAGCCCCGACTCCCTCGGCATACATCACCGCAAGGTTGTAGCAACCCTTCATACTTCCACCATCACACGCTTTTCGAGAGAAGGCAGCGGCTTGTACGTCATCCTGAGAGACCCCGATTCCTTCGGCATACATCACGCCAAGGTTGTAGCAGCCCTTCGTATTCCCTCCGTCACAGGCTTGTCTATAGAAGTCGGAGGCCTGCACGTCGTCCTGTGGAGCCCCAGTTCCCTCGGCATACATCACGCCAAGGTTGTAGCAACCTTTCATACTTCCACCGTCACACCCTATCCTCGAAAAGGCGACCGCTTGAGCGTCGTCCTGTAAGACCCCGATTCCCTCGGCATACATCACACCAAGATTAGAGCAGCCACCCACATCGCCGCCATCACAGGCTTTCTTGAAAAGAGCAACCGCTCGAGCGTCGTCTTGCTTCACCCCCTCACCTTTCATATGCAACAATCCGAGAGCGTTGCATGCTGTCGCCGTGCCTTTCTCACACATGGCTTTCATCTGTTGCGGCTGGTCGGCTGCCTCCGAAGATCCCATTTCTGTTGAAATCAATGCGCCGAAGACCATGAACGCGTGAAGTAGCGGGCGAACCGTCATTGAGGAACCTCCAAAAATGCGGGAAGACGTGAGCGGGAGGAAGTCTAGCGAGACGAGCGATGAGATTCAAGACGGTGAGCCCAAGTCTATCTGAGACATCACGTGCCGCCTGAATTTGGTCTCAATATCGTGGACCTACTCATAAACAAGTGGTCAATTCCCCTGAGAAAACACAGCGATGCCATTGCGATAAGCACTGTTGACACTATTCGGATTTCAGATCGTCATTATCAAGAGAGATTCCCTATTCCTTACTGTCGACAGCACAGCATTTGGCCGTCCGTCGTGCTCCATGCACCGCAGTTCATATCCATGACTCGCAGCTTGCGATGTCGATCTCCCGTCGCCGTCGAGCTACTCAACATGTATCATGATCCTACATACCCCGTTGCAAAGCGAATTACGAAGGCGATAGGATCTTCTTCCATTTTTTTCTTTGTCTTTCATGAAGCGAGAAAAGCGCCGACCTCGGTGCGGTCAATTGAGGTGTCTCCACCCGTGCCTCACGAGCGGACTTCATAGACACATGAGTGTCGGGCAATCCGTTGGTGGAGCGCGAATTCATGCTAAATCCTGCACCTTCTCTTTGGTGAGTGAGACATGATCATGAAGTTATCCGCCGTTGCCTTTGTATCCATCGTCATGTTCTGCGGGACCGTCTCGGTTGCGATGGCCGCAGAAGATTCAGACCGGCCGTCTTCTCAGGACGAATTGAGCGTGACGAAGGCCCAGCTTCAGCAGGCCACGCAAAAAATCGAGGAGCTCGAGCGACAGCTCAAGCAACGAATCGGTGAGCTCGTGCTCCAGCTCCATGCCAAGGAAACTGAGCTCGCAACCCAGATCACGAACGCTCATACGAATTCCAAGCAACTTCGAGAAGATCTTGTGGCACGCACCGAGGAGCTCAACCAGGCTAAACACCGGATCCCCGAACTCGAACAGCAGATGGCCACGTCGGGGAAAGGGCAGGAGCTAGTACAAGCCAAACGCCGCGTCACGGAAGTCGAACAACAACTGGCTAGGAAAGAGCAAGAGCTGGTGCAGGCCAAGCGCCGTGTCATCGAAGTTGAACAACAGTTGGCCGCGATGGGAAAAGAACAGGACCCGGCACAGCCTAGGCGCCGCGTCACGGAAGTCGAATTGCAGATGGCGGGAAAAGAACAGGAACTGGCCCAAGCGAAGCGCCGCACAGCTGAAGCAGATCAGCAGATGGCAGGGAAAGAGCAAGAATTGGCTCAGGCCAAGCGCCGTGTCACTGAAGTCGAACAACAGTTGGCGGGAAAAGAACAGGAACTGGCCCAGGCTAAGCGCCGCACCGGGGACGTCGAACAGCAGATGGCGGGAAAGGAACAAGAACTGGCGCAGGCAAGGCGTCGCGCCGGTGAAGTCGAACAACAGTTGGCCGGGAAAGAACAGGAACTGGCCCAGACCAAGCGCCGTGCCGGTGATGTGGAACAGCAGACAACGAAGAAAGAACAAGAACTGACGCAGGTCAGGGAGGAGCTCAAACAAGTCACACAAAAACTGGCCGATCTCAACCCTCAACTCCTGGCGAAAGACGCAGAACTCGTGCGCGCCAAGCAATTGCTGGTGGAGTTTGAGCTTAATTCGTCCAAACCAGCCGCGCCGACAGCCACTCAGGAAGAGAGCCCTCCCTCCCTTTCTCTGCTATCTGTCGATCACAATCTCTCCTTAAGCACCCTGCTCGGATCCGACCCTGAGGGCGCGGACGAGGGCGAAGCCCTCTCATCAAATGGCGACCTCAGCAAAATCAGCGAAAGCCTGGCGAATCTCTTACAGCCTGAACTCAAGAAAGGCAGTGCGACGTTGAAGCAGCGTGGAAATAAGTTAACCCTCGCCTTGGCCACCAGTGAGTTATTCTCCACCGGTGACGCAACAGTCACCCTCGGAGGGACCTCATTGCTTGAGCGGATCGGCGTCGTCTTGCAC
>SWDO01000001.1:363353-378098 GCA_005116895.1 Nitrospira sp.
AGTAAGAACAAAGACTCTTGAATTAACCAGTTCCAGGCAGTTCGCCCACTATGGTTTTTATCTGCCCCCCCTTCTCGTCAGTGCCGAACAGCGTCACCTTGAATCCAGAATTCCACTTCACGTCAACTGTCACTTTAGACAACGCTTTGAGTGAGAGCAGCCAATCGTCTTTCGGAGGCTTAAATTTAAAGTTAGCTTCCGTCCAGTTGTTGCTCGCGGCCTGTTTTGGCCAATTGGCTTTAATTTCATTGAACACTTTAGTCTTGTTCTTGGACTCTGCGATTGAAAGTGGCATCCTGTTTCTCCTTTGCCGATTGATTCACAATTCGTACGCTGTCGCAATCCGCGAGCTACGATAGGTACCTCATCCCTCCTTTTTATCGGTGAGCCGGACCGTGCCATTTCCGACTATCCCTGAGACGTACATTGGTTTGGCAAAAGATTTAGTTGGCACACCTGCATCATGGATGGTTGCCGTCAGTGTGACTTGTTTTTGAAGCATAGTTAATGCCGCCGGCACAGCCCATGTGATACCCTTCGTGAGTTTCACCGTGGCCCGGTCCGTACTCGCCTCGCCCTCCGTCGCACTACATACCAGACTGCTCCCCTGCTTTAGCTGAATCCCAGTCAACTTATTAGGCATGACATACTCCTCTCTGCTCATGGTTGATGGATACCTTTGAAACAACGCCGATCTACGGCATCTGCTCCTCGCAGTCCTTTGCCACATCGAGGCATTCCGCTGTTGCCGAGTACGTGGCTCAGAGACGGCACTGCGCGCGCGACAGAGTACTCAGTACGCCTACTGCAGCCTTAGCTTTACACACTCAACGTCCTTAAGCGGCACAAAGGCCGTGACATCCGTGGTGACGATCCGGAATGACGAGTCTCTTCCCTTTTTGACCTCGCCGATCTTGGCCGTGCCAACATTGATGGCGCTTGTCTCGCTCGGGAGCTTCTTGTCGCACCTCATGTACAGGTGAGCGACCAATGCTTCTTCGCCGCTCAGCTCAATCGCGGGCGTCAACGTACCTCGATAGGAAACACCGAAGCTCTTGGAATCCGGCTCGCCGATCAAGCTGACCGTCCCGTTCTGGACTGTGACGTCTTGGGCCACATCGATATCCTTCTCGGTGAAGGTCTTGACAATAAATGCCGCCTTATCAGGCTCGTCGTTGCGGATCGCAAGGGCAATGCACTTGATGCTGTCCAGCGGCACAAAGGCGGTGGCGTCTCCAGTTGCAAGTACGGCAGGAACGGGCTGGGCCTGCTTGAGCAGGCCCAGGTCCACCGTTCCAACCGCGATGCGGCTTCCCGGCTTTTCCCCATCGCAGTGCACATACAGAGTGGCCACCAGTTTCTCCTTGCCGCTTAGGGATGCATTGGTAGTCAGGGTCCCGTTGAACGAGGCCCCGAAGGATTTCGAATCCGGCTCACCGATCAAGCTGACCGTACCCTCACGGAGTGGAGGTGGCGGAAGCTCGCTGCCACTCACAACAGGAAAGGTTCTAACCACAAAGGACGGCTTCCCGACTGGTTCGTCCGGTGGGTTTTGAGCCTGCCCTAACTCGAACGAAAGTGCGATCGCCATTGCCCCAACTATCCAGAGAAGCGTGCGTACAGTCATGATTATTGCCTCTTGAAGAAGACCCAGAACTCGAGCGCTCTGACCTTGAAGGATTTTTTGTTTTTTCGACTCACGTCCTTGGTGTCATTGAGGTCGAGGCCTCCATCCAGAGTCAACGTGATGTCGGAGGTAAAGGCTGGCCGATGCTCTTGCAGCATCTTCGCGTCGCTTTCGGTTCCAGGCTTGTACTCACGCAACAGATACTGAACAATTTGGTCGTCCTTGGCCTGTTCATCCAGCGTAACCGCCTGTGAACCGGCCGCCGCGTTGTAGACCATTCGCCAGGCAATGGGCTGATCGTTAACCCATTGCTTGGTGCCTGACCCGTCCTGGGCCTCGACCGGGTACTTACCGATTTGGAAAAAATACTGGAATCCTCCCGGCGCAGCGATGACGTGTTTACCGGAATGCGTGAACTCAACATCCAGGGAGAGCCCCCTGTCCGTGGTGGCGATGTCCAGTGTTTTGAGTGCGATGCCGACAATGCGGGCACCGATCACACTGTCGAGTTTCCCGGTTGTCTTCTCGAAATCCTCGACGATTTTGAAGGAAAATCGCCAGGTGTCCGTCAGTTGCGTCAAGTGGGCTGGTTTGAAGGTACAGAGGTACCGGTTTTCCATGCTTGGTCTGACACGCTGTAAGCCGTCGGTGATCTGCTGCCCAAGCTGCGAGAACTTGGCTTTGAACACCGTGTCGTAGATCTGGCTGAAATCGCTTTCCGTGAGTGTCTGGTCCAACTGTCCAGCCGCCAATTTTGCTTCCTCAAGCGCCACGATCTTCTTAATCACATCGGTCTGGAAGAAGTCCGGCGGGACTCGGTTGAGGGTGTGATATTCATACGACTTCACCACATGATACAACGACTTCCTTAAGCGCTCCTCCGAGCGCTGCCGCAGTGTGCGGGCGTACAGTTTCACCTCCAGATCCAGCGCGTTGCCCATCGTCTGCATCTGGCGGCCGATGGCCGCACTTTGCAGCAGGCTTTTGGAGATGGTTGCACAGGATTCTGCCAATGTGTGTTGGGCCCGTTCTAGTCCAGCCAGTTCCGCGCTGCGCGCGTCTTCCGGCACCCACTCAATCACGTTGCGGTACCGTTCGAGCAGCTCGCGCGCTGCGTCGCGGTGCCCGTTGAGATAAGCATCGCGCGCGTACTGCAACGCCGGTTCAACAACGAGATGATTCGGCCAGCCGTTGGGATAACGATCCAGTAGTTGTTTGCGCTGCTCAGACGTCGTCTCGACGGGATACGGACTTACCTCTAGCCAGAATGATTTGCGCGAACCAGGTTGTCCTTTCTGGCCGTTACGGGCGGCAGCTCCCTTGCCTGCGACGATGGGAAATGGACAATGTTCGAGATTAAGGGACGGCTTTTCAGAAAATACGGCGCCAGCCCTATGCGCCAGTTTCATATGAACGAATACGGGTGGCCTACTCGAGTCGGTCGTTATTTCCGGTCGACGAGCCGGTATTTCTGCAGACGTTCCATGTTCACCGCCCTCGGTCTTCGCATAAAGCGCTGTACTCTCCGGGGTCTGCCTGCCAGCAACCGCCACACCGGTCATCCAGAAGGTCCGGAACATGCCTCCAGCACCACCGTCTCCCCCCTTGCCTGATGGAAATGCGTCCGGCACCCCACCAGGCCAAATGCGTTCGCCCTTTTCACTCGACTTAGGTGTTTTATGATATATCCTGTCTATATTAACGTCGAGCTTGGCATGCATGACAGAATATGATTTTTCAAACGTGTCCTCCCATCGATCGGGCCATTGCCAGTCGCTCGCGTCATATCTTCCCTCACCCTTGCTAAACTCATCTTTCGGAATATTCTCGACATACCAGGCCTTGAGGAATCCACCTATCGTTTTGTCGCCCGGCATCTTCCGTTGATTGGCCTTGGGAACATAATCCAGATAGCCGCCGCTCTCCGCATCCTGGCCTTTGCCACCCACGGTGAGGAATCGGGGCGCCGGCCTATCTGATGCAGGGATGATGAAATTGGCACCTTCCGGCAGGCACAGCACGATATGGCCGCCGCGTGGCCCATTCAATCCGCTCTTCGCTTCGATCTGGCCGCGCTCGTTGAGCGGCCTGCCGTTGTTGTCACGAGTCGTGGTGTAAGCTGGAGGATAGGGAAGGGGGGTCGTGGTGATGCTGCCGTTGCCCTCAAAGACAAGCGTGCGCGCGCAGATCCAGACATCGGCTTGCGGAAACACCAGCGGACTCCGAATCACGATTTCGTCTGCGTACATCTCCAGCGATTCAATATCGTTGCTGCCGCTGTAGTTGAAGAGTTTGGTCGTGACCTCGTCTAGATTCCCGGTGGGATTCGTATTTTCATATTCGTCCCAGATCAGCTTCACGCCGCAGATACGAATCTTGCGCGTGGTCATCCCAGCGACACCGTTGAACAGTTGTTCCGTGAACCCCTGCGTCACGCTGACGGTGGTATAGTGCTCTTTCCTGGGAAGGTCGCGAACCTGGTCGATCAGCAACGGACTCGTCTTATCGGCCATACCCTAAATCTCCCGTCGTACGCACGTTGAAGATAATAACTGGCCGGCAGAGTGCAATCATGCCTTCACGCAGAGACAATCTGCGATAAAGCTCTTTTTCATCACAGTACTTCCGCGTAGGCGCCACCTCCCTACCATATACGTATAAATAGAAACAAGGGGGTACCAGGGGTGAGGATCTACAGGTCCGAAAGGTTTTCGTGCGTACCCAGAGAAGACCGACCGAAGTGAATGTCGTTCTGCTTATCGCGGCGAATATTATCGACGGTGATGGAAGGAAGACCCACCTCTGTAAAACTGATCTTGGATTCCGCAGTTAAAAATCCAGGCATGCAAGGTAAGACATTGACTATCAACGCATTTTTGAAAGTGGGTATTGGCCTGAATCGTCTACTGCGGAATCCAGGCTGATCATTCAGAAGAAAACGTCAGGACGTACTATGGAAAGGCGGAAACCTTCAGCTCAGCACGCGACTCCAACGGTGATCCATCGCTCATCGGGCCGCAGACTCAAGAACTTGTCACGCATCTGAGCGAAGAAGTCCTGTCCCCACCGGGATTGCAGGCTGTCTCAGGATTGGCATACCACACTCTCGACAGTATCATCCGTCCGAACACGGGGAGGGCAGAGCGCTGATGAGACCTGCCCCCATGACTGGAACACCCAGTACCGCCCGGTTTAGGAGATTACTGGACAACTATCTCGCATCCCTTGAAGCATCTATCTGTTGGATCAAGACAGAGGAGTCCACAGGATGTTCAAAATGACCGTCCAGCGGAACGAGACCGCCGCTGGCGGCCAGGTTCAGCATTCTGCTAGATTCGGCTCCGCAGCCGCTCATACCCGTTCTTCAATTCCTCGATCGCCTGGTTCAGTGCATCGCCGACAGACACGGCTGTTTTCCCCACTTCTTCCCGCGCGGCCTCCAGCTTCGGCTTGATCTCGTCCCACTGAGTCTCCAGACGAGCCCATTCGTCCTTCGCTTCTGCCTTCGCCAGATGCAACTGGACTTGCAGTTCATCGCGCTGTTGTTTGAAATGCTCTAAGGCCTTCGTGACCTGTTCTTTGATGTCTTCCATGAGATGGGCTCCTTTGTGAAAAGTGGACGTACACCGCTGCGACTTCTGTGGTACTCGTAGTCGAGAACGAAATCTTATCGGGCATGAGATCCCATAGTGAAATGACTGGTAGCGCGCTCCAAGGATTTCGATGCGTCACGGTCAAGATATGGCCGAGAGTGTATCGCGTCGAGCTACCTAGAACTAGCCCCAGCTTCGTTTTGTACTCAGGTACCCGAAGAAAGGGGAACGGGTGCGAGTGACTGAGGTCGTACAGGTGCTGAAGAGTGAGACTCTACGTGACGTCAGAGTGCAGGCCACACAGATTCAGATCCTTGAATCACCCTGATTCAGTAACTAGCCTAATCCGAAGAAACGGGATCTGCCCTGTTGTTTCTGCTCAAGAAGCTCTCTTTATCGACCCCCCGCATTGACAGAAGCGCGTACGAAAGTGCAACATACACCTCCCGTTGATCCATATGAAAACGCGCATCACACAGCGTGACTGCCCTCTTCATGACGCCCAGTGGTTCATCAAGGGTGCGGGTGGAACATACGATAAAGAAGACGTTCAGCGCCGTGTTACATCTTAGACAATAAGGAGGCTCGAATCATGGCACTGCTGATTACCGACGAATGTATCAACTGTGGCGCCTGCCTGCCGGAATGTCCGAATGAGGCCATCTTCGAAACGCGCAGCGGCGCGGAAGAGAAGGGACTTCATGTAGGTGACGGCCAGGGCGTGGGGGATAATATTTACGTGATCGCTCATGATCGGTGTACCGAGTGCGTGGGCCATTTTGATGAACCCCAATGTTCGGCAGTCTGTCCGGTCGATAATTGCTGTATTTCTGATCCGCTGTATCCAGAGGGAACCGATGTCCTGCTGGAACGAGCGAAGACTCTCAATCCTGATAAGGCGATCGATTCGGCAAAAGTGTGGAGTGGCGTGCGGAACTGATCGTTTCCACAAGTAGCCATACAGGATGCTCAAAATGGCCGTCCAGCAAGGCCGCAGCGAACGAAGAGGCGAGGCGTACACTTCAGTACGCTGAGTCTCTAGAGCCCGCTTCGCCGACGTTGCGAGGCGAGCGATGCGAGAACACTACTGGGGGACTTTTTCAGCATCTGGCTAGGCCTAACTGAAGCGATGAGTCATGGCTGATAAGGCTCCACGATTTCTGACCAATGCCACGGTCATCAAGGTGCTGGCGAAAGTCTTTGCGTTCCAAGCCATCGAGATCAACCTCTTGCGTGCCCATGCGGGAATCTCCGATGCGGATTGGAAAACTCTGAAGGTGGACGCGTTTAAGAAAGCCTACGCGAAGCAACGGGCGTTTTATGAAGATCGCTTGACGGGCGCGTTCGCGCTGGAGCACATTTCCCAGTCTGAACGGGAGACCAGACTGCTCGAACTCTGGCTCAAACAGAGCGAGGAATCTCCCAAAGACGAACCATAGGCCAAACTCCCGGAACACACCCTGATCACGGAGTTCCCGTTGTCCAGAAACCCAGGAGCACGTAAGCGAGCGCTTGTGCTCGTCTCGCATGTTGGAGGTCTCACCACTGGAGAATAACCATGAGCACGAATCGCTTTCTATGGGTGCAGGTCAGGCGGGGGCTTCTTGTTGGAGCTGCGTTTTGCGCACTAGTGGTCCTGCCAGGGGAATCTGTATGGGCTCATGGTGACGACCTATCCGAGATGAGCCCCTCGCACTCGAGCCCGTCCACCCCATCGAATCTATCCAGCCCTGAGGCAGCCGGACGGCAAGCAGCTTGCTGGGCGCTCACCATTCCCTATGGCGCCGCGAAAATGGTCTATTCGATCGGCGGAGGCATTGTGGGCGGCTTCGCTTGGGCGGTGACGGGAGGAAACATGGCGGTGGCCAAGTCCATCTGGGTTCCTTCGATGACAGGCGACTATATCGTCCAGCCGCAACATCTCACCGGAGAGAAGCACCTCTACTTCGTGGGCGTGTCGTCAGAGGGCCCTCGGTCATAACACCCGCCCTACGACCTTCAGTGTCCCGCAACCGGAGTGTGGGAAAGAGCCTGGGCCAGCGTATGTCGGGAGATTCAACATCTAGCGTCGTCCTTCCATCCCATCTCGGTTTCGTGCCAGCAGAACTCCTGACGTACCATCCCCGGGTAACTCCTAGATATGGTTTCATGTCCTTTGTGAAGAACCATCAAGAGCTTGTTAGTGCTTACGACGCTTGATCGTTTCCTGCAAGATCGACGTAGCGGCTGTCTCGCTGGCCGTCTCCCCATAGACCTGTACCACGATGCCCTGAATGCCATCATCGGCGCCGGTCTCCCAGCTGTCCACGTGGCGGAGCACGTAGCCCTTCGCGCCGAAAGCCGGCAGTGGCCTGGCCCCCTTTGGCAAACCAGGTAGGGCAACACTATACGTGGAGATCCCCACCCACGATTCGTAATCCTTCGTCGTCCAGGAACAGCCAATTCCATTGGGTACATTCCGATTCTCGGCTGGTCCGATGCCGACACCGAGGTACTTGGCAATTTCCGCCTGCTGAAACAAGTTACAGACCGGATTGCTAGCGGCCTTACCAGGTGCGTTGCCACTCAATTCATCAGCCAGTTTCTTGGCATCTCCCTGCGTGCGGACTTCCGCAGTAACCACACCAGTAATGGCAAGGAACAGGATAACTAGGCTCACGTATCGCATCGGTGCCTCCTATCAGTTGTGTATGCGAATTGGGGTTAGCGCGCTATTACTGGACGCAGTTCATGAACCAGCGTCAGAACGCGGCTGTGCCAACAAGCCGCGACGACAGAACCAGTTATCCCAGATTCTTATTCCAACCAGCAAGTTGCCGTATTTCTGAATCGGCTCACGACCCGTTTGGACCGACTCAACGCGTTCCGGCCCATTGAGTCTACTCCGAGTGTATTTGAGTCATAGCTGAAGAACGGAGTATTGGGCGCGAGTGATCGGGCTCATGCAGGTACGGAAGCGCGCGAGGCTTCGCGTGACGCCAGAGTTCGAGCAACCGTGATGCAGATTCTTGAATCAGACTGATCAACGGTACTCGCATAACAAGCTGATCCGAAGAAACCTGGCCGATCTCTCAATCTATTCACTGGCATAGAACAAGACGCGATCCCAATATCTATGTTATTGGAAGAGTTGGAACGCAAATGCCTGTTGCCGAAGAGTCCGCGAGCTGATTACACTAGATCGTCCGTACAAACAGAGGCAACCGATCCCCCCCCCACGAGGCCGCATCGTGCGACTCGCAATGGCTTTACTCATCACTCTGCTCACTGGATGTGCCGGATCCAAGCTCGATCATGGGATGGACCCCGAATCCCGAACTGACAACACTTTCAACCAAACGGGTAGTGTGTGGACCGAGGAACGCAAGGCACTGTATCACCAGGCCCGCGAAGGGCTACGACAGTCTCGTGAACGGTATATCGCGACCACCCGCCCAGTCCTCGAGCGCAAGTTTCGACACGAGTACCCCGATTTGACCGACACGGACATCGAGACGTTGGTCAATGAGGCGCTGGCGAAAGGTTACCGCCACGAGGCGGAACCACGACCGGATGGTCCGGTCAGACTCCCTCCGCAGCGCCCCATGAACTGTATGCCCCCCCCAGGGGGTTGGCCGTCCTCCCCGAATTGCTATTAGCGAGCACTGCACTCACAAGATTGTATCGCTTCAAGTTGCCTCAGGTGTCCCTGGCGGTCTAGCGAAGTTCCCACTCCCCTCCAAACGAGAGCAGAAGATGTTATAGTATTGAGTCACGATTAACCGTGACAGAGGACCTCCTTGAAGGTTTCAGATTCAGTCAGCCCTGATGATGGGGATTGAACGATGAGCCTGCTGACCTTTCGCTTCCGCCAATCCCAAGCCGTGGATTTTTATTGGAACCTTGAGCTGGCCAAGCGAGGATCTCTCCGCGAATTCAAGGTACACCCCAACATCACCATTTATGAGTCGGCGTTCGACCTCTTCAACCCGATTCACGTAGGACACGCCTTATCCCTGGCCAAGGCCTTGGTGCTCGACAAGCGAGCCGAGGTCCTCTCGGGAAACACGTCGTTGATCATGACAACCGTCCGTGATGTCTTGCAGTGCTATCAGCAATCGATGCAGGTCGAGGACTATCATGCGCATTGTTGGTTCAAAATCCGGCTCACATTTGATCTGGCCGTGACACGAATTGAAGTGGAGTCCGACGACTCGGGGAAGTCGTTTGTGTTTCCGTGTCGATGCGCGGCCACACACGCGTATGGCATTCACTATGAGCACCCCGGAACGATCTATGCCCAACTGGACTCGGCCTTGTGGCGTGCCGGGACACGTTGGTGCCCACGGCTCGAAGATCTCTCAGAAATAAAACTCGTGAACGTAGAGTTGCAGACTAAACGATGAAGCGCCACAGCTGCCCATGGATCGGAATGGCTCGCAATGCCTCGCATGAGAGCACGACGACTTGCTTTCCCTCAGCACGGGGGTCAAATCTGGGGTCTGATTGCACGGAACAAGACGCGACGCCAATACTTCTAACGCAGGCTGGATGGGAAACGGCAGACATCATCGCGAGGAGACGCTACTTCGTTCGGCGCTTGATCACCTCTTGAAGTAACTTTACCACTGAGGCTTCGGTCGAGGTCTTCCCTGAAATCCCCACCACGATCGCCACATCCTGAACGAGCGCTCCCGCTGACCAGCCATCGTCCGGCGCCACCCAGCCCTTGTCCCCAACATCGGGCAAGCGTTTGAACCCCTTCACAAGCTTGGGCTCTGGGAAATAGTTCGGAGGAACAACCGTTACTGTTGCAGACGCTTCGTAGTCTGAGTCATGCCAGCTGCACCCCGCGCCGCCCGCAGCGTTCTCGCCAGGACCAACCGGGACGCCAACATAGACGGAAATCTCGGCCTGCGTGAAAAGTTTGCACTGCGGATTACTCGCGGCTAATCCTTTGGCGTCTCCAGTCAGTTGGTCTTTGAGCTTACGGGGATCCGTCTGCTGCGCGTGCGCGGATACCGCGATCAGCAAGACAAGGGCGACTGCGATAGCACGAGAGTAGCGCATGACGTGCTCCTTCATTCAACGAACAACTCTGAACGGGAGGAAATTATTCCTGCCTCCTTGATCGAGGAACGCTGGGGGTGGCGAGAGTACGGGCAGCAGATGCCTTCATGACACCAAACCATCTGGAGCCTGACTCGCATTGGAGTCAGATTCCTCGAATTCTGTCCGCATCAAGCGCCACGAGATGGTTTGGACCGTACACTATGACCGCAGCCGTTTCAATGGGCTGTGATGGTAAAGCTAGGAACCACGGGTTCTAGAGCGCCGCAGCCGGGGCCCGCCCCTTAGGCTCCCCCTTCGATAACTTCCAACCAATCTCGTACGCGTGCCGAAGCGCGAAGATCCGCGTGATGTCAGAGTTCAGGCAACTGCGATGCAAATTCTTGGATGACACTGATTCTCCCATACCCATTTCTGTGTTGCATGTATAGCAACCCCAGCTCTCCCCCCTGAATATCCTGACACCACCCGCTGAACATCGATTTTCAGTAAATATTCTTGTTATGATATCGTCCATGCGACTTCATCGAGCCTTCTTGTTCCTATTCGCCGCAGTCTTACTGTTTCCCGGCTGCGCCTCCTGGTTCATAAAAGGCGAGCCTCCGGAGGTGCTCGTTACCAATGTTACGCCCCTGGACGCGACGCTGTTCGAACAGCGTCTCCGTGTCGACCTCCGGGTCCGCAACCCGAACGACTTCGACTATCACCTGACGGGCATCGATTTCACGTTGAATCTGAACGGGAAACGTCTGGCCCGTGGCCTGGGGAGCAAGGAAGTAACGATTCCCCGGTTAGGTGATACCGTGATGACGATCGACACCACCACCTCGACACTCGACATCATGCGCCAACTGCTCAACCTCTCTCAGAAACAGGAGTTGGCCTACGACATCAAAGGCGTGCTCCATAGCGCGGAGGGGCGATTGCCGTTCACCAATGCAGGCACACTCGTCGAGCCAGGCACGTTCTCCGGCTCACCGACTGGCTCTCACGCAACTCCGCAATAAGGCCGAAGCCAAGTCAACGAGTACGATCTTGTTTGTGCGTCGACCAATTCCCCTGAGGGTACGATGCAATTGATAGTCGAAGTGTGCAAACCCATGGCCTAACCCAGTTCGCAGAAGTTGAGACAAGGAACACAGCGGATACGATACGCAGTCTGATCCATCCTGTCATCGGCACTGGCATACACAGAACAACACGTGCCCCCAATCCTCCTCTCTTCGGAGACAAACTCTTCCCGCTTCTGAGCGTGCTCGTCAGAATTAAGTCACATGTTACCGAGAAATGTGATACCCTACTATGGAGAACGGATGAGGAGGAGACTCTCCATGTCTACTGAGACGAACCTGACTTCGAAAGAGAAGCAAGACCGCTATCGCAGACGCTTGCGCCGCAAGGGGTTGCGGCCGGTTCAAATTTGGGTACCTGATACTCGCACCGAGGGATTCGCGGGCGAATGTCGACGACAGGCGCGGCTCGCCGCTCGCTCGGCCCAGGGAAAGCCCACTCTTGACTTCATCTCGGAGATCGCCGATTGGGACAGCGCGTAAAACGTGGCGATGTCGTGACCGTCGCGGCCAAAGGTCACTATAGCGGCAAACCACGCCCTGCCCTCGTTCTACAATCTGATCTCTTCTCCGCCCTCGGCAGCGTGACGATTTGCCTGTTGACCACCGAAATTCTGGACGCTCCCCTATTCCGACTGACCGTTGAGCCCTCCTCCTCCAATGGCCTTCAGCATATTTCACAGATCATGATCGACAAGATCGTCACCGTCCCTCAAGAGACCATCGGCTCCCGCATTGGAGCGTTGGACCACGAACTCATGGTGCGGATCGATCGTTCACTAGCCGTCTTTCTTGGCATCGTCTGATAGTGAAAAAACGGCGTCTGCGCTCCTTCAATTTACCTTGGAGAGCTGCGTCCAAAGTGGTCAGAGACATTGCCGAAGGATGGGGATCGCGTGCGAGTAACCGAGAGCGTGCACGTGCGGAAGAGTGAGGCTCTGCGTGACGTCCGAGTTCGAGCCGAACAGACTCAGATCCTCGACTCATACTGATTTCCCTACGCCCATTCCATGTCGCATGCACAATACAAGATCCGACCTCGGTCTTTCCCCTTCCATCGAGCTTGCTTCTATGCTTCATTGCTTCCTCCTATGGGCTTCTTTCAGTCAAATACTGCACCGGCTTAGATCTAAATAATCCAATGATTTCTGGTGGTTGAGTACGACTACACAAGCAAGATCAATGCGAATCCAATTATGGGAATCACTCCAGTAGCCGCCCTGAGTTTGTAGAATCGAGGAAACGAGACGGCAAGACAAATTCAGAAGATGTGATAGATTTTCCTAAGAGACTTCGCCAAGCTGAGAGATTCTTCAAGGTTTAGGAAGTCTTGTAGATGAGGGGAGACCAATGAGGAGATTATTCAGTCTCTTGCTTCTCGTCGTCATGGGATACGGAGTCATCCCAGGCTTTGTCGATGCCGCACAACAGCGCGTTGTGATTCAGTTGAGTGGGAGATACTGCCTATTTCATAGCTATGAACTGGGGGAAGCCTTGAAACGAGTGTCGGGGGTCCTCGGGGTCGACTTTGAAGCAATGCAAAGCCATGTCGTCGTTATTATGGATGCGGGGAAAGTAAATCCGGATCACCTGTTGGCTGCGATTCATGGGATCAAGGGCGAAGGGTATCACTGTAAGGGCCAATTTAATGGTGAACCAGGAAAGGTAGAATACTGACTCTCGCCTAATCCGTCGAATGTCACACGTTCGATCGTCCAATCCATCCCAGACTTGCCATTGCAGCGTTGACCCTCACATCACACCAAGGAAAACACAGTAATCTGGAGTCAGCCATCTGCGGGCAGATCTAGTTTCGTGCGTCAACTAATTATCATGAGGTTACGATGCACAGATAGATCAAGCTGATCTTCCCCTTTGCTTGGCAGCGTAACGTGAGGCCGGAGTTCACAGACCGTACGGCACCGCACCTCCCAGATCATTGCTCACTCGCATGCACAGAACAAGACGCGGCCCTAATACTTTAAATTCGACGCTCTTATGGGATGAGACCCCTTTCTTATCTCGTCTCCCTACCTGCACTCTCATCCGTAGCTTCACCCTCACTGACCACCACACACAAGATAAGGTCCTGCCCTACTTTTTGAGTTAGAAATCCACCTCGGGCGGACGCGGAATACGGTCGGGCAGACGCGTGATACGGTAGGTGAAATCGTAGTCCGGAAAGCTCGCCCATGGCCAACTAGGAACACCGCATACGCTTGTGTGATCGCCGTCGAAACAGGGATCCAGCCTAACAGTGACCTCATATTGGTCGCCGACGTTGGGTAACCGAGCGTCAAGTTCCTGCTGTGAGTACTCGACCAGGTGACCGCCAAGCAAGTCTTCGTTGCTTGTCTCACTTCGCGAGCAGTGTCTCCCTGGGGGACTTCGCCCGGGCCCGCACCACGTCGGCATAGGCCGTCAGCAAGGTCTCCGTCACGGCCGTCCGCTGATACGGATGCCACGTCGTCTGCCGCAGACTGCGCCGCACGGTCTTGCGATCCAGATCCAACCGCCGCCCGATCTCTGAAATGGAGACCTGCTCGCTCTGTCGCAACCGCCGAATCTCCGCCCATCGCTCCTGATCCACCATGCAGACCTCCCCCGTGTGATTGCCCTGGGGTGCCATGATGGTTGTCTCTCTCGTCTCGTCAAGCTCCATCGTCTCCCTCCTCCGTCAGAGGGTGGGGAGAATTCAATGACCATAGCTGGGGAGTATTGCATGACCGCTGACAGGAACTGCTCAAGAAGTTGATGCACCGGCGCAAAAAGCCAGTGCGCCTGGTGCTGGATGGCTTGCCCGCACATAAGACGAAGGCTGTGAAAACCTATGTGATCTCCACCCAAGGCCGGCTGACCGTACACATGCTGCCGGGCTACGCGCCCGAGCTGAATCCGGACGAACTGGTGTGGAGCCACGCCAAACGTACAGGCAATGCGCGCAGGCCACTGCAAAAGGGCGAGAAACTAGAGCCGCGCGTGGCCGCGCAGCTTGCCGAAATTGGTAAGAATCCCCAACTCGTGCGCTCGTTCTTCAGGCATCCGAGTGTCGCCTATATTTCTGACTTATGAGTAATGAGTCCTGAGCCTAGAATATCTATAGCGGCATCTTCCAATGAGCCAACACCGGACATCCTGTCGTAACTGGGGATGAGACCAAACTGGACAGATCCATGCCTACTTGAAGTTCCGAGGCATCTGGCTCAAGCACGAAATACCAATCCACCACTGACAAAACGCACTCACAACATTCCTACCCTACCTGTGTAGGGTATCCCATAGCGCAATGACCTAGATAGAATCTGCCACCTCACTCTAGACCGAGGGAAACCGACCACACTTTTCACAAGATCGCTACAGACTTATTGCTTTGAGCCAGGTGACAACAGTTCGATAAGGGAAACGG
>SWDO01000001.1:378198-378936 GCA_005116895.1 Nitrospira sp.
CTACCTACAAATTATAGAAGCGAGGACATCATGCTCAACGAATCGCTCCTGGCAGGAAACTGCCGTGCTCTCCAGACCGTCGCGCGCTTGATCGTCCCTTCCAAGAAAATCGATCTGGTCCTATTGAACGGCTCGTATGGCCGCACTCTCGCCTTTGGCCCTGACCATGTCCAATCGAGCGTGTTACCCGGTTGAGTCGGCACGACGATCCTCACCAGCCATCGCGATACACACTTTCACTTCTTGAAGGAATTGACTCGTGAGGAAATATATGGTGGTTGCAGGAGCGAGGGGGCGACTCCTTGACCGATGGAATAGGGACTCTCATAAACCGTCCCCCCTCAGAAAAGGATACGATTGTGCCTGCGACTAGCCATTTGGCTCTGGCCTTGAGAAATTGGTCTCTGGATCTTTTCCCCCATCCACTGGAGCCGTCTTTTCTTCGTTATCCCCTTGACAGAGACGAAACCTTGCTCCTGTTGATGAGAGCCATCATCCCCAGAAAAGTGTCGAACCTGTGGATAGCCATGGGATTACTGACAAGATCTCTGCTACCAGAGAGGCCTGATTGAGTGATCTCAAGAAATATTTCTAGGAATATGCAAGAAAGTAAGGAACTTAGATATGTACCACTATTACTGGTGGTATCATCGCGTCGTGGCGGATGCCTAAAAAATGGGCGATTTGATGAATCCACACGCCATTCGCGCTATCTTTCGTAGAATACGGCGACTTGTT
>SWDO01000001.1:379036-384560 GCA_005116895.1 Nitrospira sp.
CACAGAAGATGTGGAATGAGATTTCTATCTGTGGCGAGCAGGCCTCGTGGATTTCCATTTCCACGGTGGGATGGGATTGGGCTCGGACCATAGACCTGTCCCCGCAGCTCTGGCCAGTTCTTCCATATCTTTTAGGGCTTGCTCGTCGGACCCTCCCGGATGCACCCAGGCCAGTCCTTCTTTGACCAGTTCATGGGTGATCTGTCGTCCATCCGACAATAGAATGTCGACGGTCATCCGACCCTGCCGATCCCGCTTTAAGTTTCGCACGACCACTTCACGGTTGGCGATATAGGCAGCCGTGGCACGTTTCGCCTGTTTCCCATAGGGCTGTTTCAGCTCGGGACAATCCACCCCGCGAAGATACACCATGTCCCTTCGGCCTTGATGGTAGATGGTGAGACGATCTCCTTCGTGGATGACTAAGACCCGCGCGACGAAGTCGGCCTCGGCAAGCGCAGGAGCGATGATGGCCGATACCAGCACCAGGATTGTTACGATACGACGGCTCATCATGATTTTGTATGCTACCGCCAGCAACCCATTCGACCAATCATTTCTGAGTTTTACTACAGCGCGGCGTCCCGCTTTGAGTACAGATACAAAATGGCCTCGCGAGGAATGCGTCAAACCCTCACGACCCTCCTGGCGGCTGACGATCCTGCCCTCCCCGAGCGCCCAGGGTAGCTATTCTTGTATACACCTGTTAGGATATCGGTGTTTCAGTGCGGAGGGCCTCGCATGAAACACGAATTTCAACGGCCTGTCACCGATGTTGTTCCTGCCGAGAATCTGATCGGAAGCCTGACCTGAGCCGTTCACCAACTACGTCTTCGGCCCTCTCCTTCCCCTCTGAAGTCCTTCTCGTGTCTCGGGCAATATCATTTTGGAAGGAGGAACCCCCATGGGTTCAAAATTGTATGTCGGCGGATTGCCCTACTCGGCAACCGAATCTCAACTCACCAGCCTGTTTGCGGAGCACGGCACGGTCGAATCGGCCCGCGTGATTGCGGACAAGTTCACGGGTCAGTCACGTGGATTCGGCTTCGTTGAGATGTCGACCGCCGAGGAAGCCAAGGCAGCCATCACTGCCCTGAACGGGTCACAGATGGACGGACGGTCATTGACCGTGAATGAAGCCAAGCCAATGGAGCCACGTTCCGGCGGTGGTGCGGGTGGAGGCGGCTCACGATTCGGTGGAGGTGGTGGTGGGCGCGACCGCAACCGCTATTAATCCCGATTCATATTCTGCCTGAATACGAAAGGGGCGCTTCACTCGAAGCGCCCCTTCATTTTTTTCGGAATGCCGTTGGCGTGGAATCTGACTCCTACGCTTATCCCCACGTACGGTGGACTTCGCTCACCTGCTCACCACCCTCAGTCTTGGCAATCACCCAGACCACATCATCAGGGATGGATACGACTTTGAGCTTGGCAGCATGCCCATCGGCTGCTTCCTGAAGTTCTTCCACCACACGAACCAGGCTCTCATCATCCCGCGGGATGAGCTTCCCATACTGATTCAGGCTCGGCTCCCGTGGCCCAGCTGCCTGAGGCCAATAGGAGCCGCGATCCGTCTCCGTCAGCGCCTGCGGCTGACCTAGTTCACGCAGCCGAATCAGTGCCTTATGGCTGATGCAGAATTCATCGTAGCTCCGGTTGATCACGATTCGCTTCATGTTCGCTCCCTCGGTTGAGGCATCCGTTGTCGGGACGCCAAATGACAGCCCCGCCTACGACCTCGGAACTTCTTCCTTATACCCAAGATAGTTCCCTGACCAATGCGCGTAGCGGCGGTCGGCCCACAGCGCAACCTCGGCTTTCTGGAGCTCTCCATACCGCTGCTGAAGCACTGTGCCGAACGCGTCCAAATCTCCCTTAATCTCAACGAGGTCCGCCTCCGTGATGTTCACCCACTTGGCCTTGAGCGGCGTTTTGAGTTGCTCCCAGAATTGCCCGAATTGCTCCTTATTCATATGGACTCCTTGGTGAGAAGATGAGGTCTCCACTCCTCTCGACGACAAGACGCCTCCGGCGTGCTCGGTAGAGAGACGAACGTGGAAACTCAGGCGCAGAAGCGGCGACGACCGGGGAATCAGACGCGCACAAACGGGATGGGAGGGAATCGCGCGAGGGATAAGATAGTCAGCGATGGCTTAATACGTCATCTTAATAGCCTACAAGGCAGACTCAGGTTCTGTCAACGGAGACAATGACGGAAACACTCGCCCTTGACCAGGCTTTCATCAGGGCGTAGGGTGAGTATGGTACTCCCCGACCGCCTTCGTTTCGGAGGTGGGCCCATGGCCTTTCGTCGAACTGAAATCCAACTGAGCAGAAACAACACGTGCGGTCTTCTCTTCAATGCGCTCCTCAGTACTCAGCTTGCTAGATTCCCTTCCCTTACTGCCTCTGGACGTGTGATCCCAACGACCCTATTCCGATGTGACACGTCGCGTCCCTGCAATTGTCCGAGATGGTGAGAAGTCGTTATGCCACCTCGCTACAACACCATCAATATCTATCAATATCATTGTGGGTCACGTGAAGTACTTGCGGGACAAAATGCGAGTCAACTCGGAAACGAGGCGGCAAACCATGAAGTAGCAGCGAGGTCAATCCTATGACCGGCGAAATGAAGGCGCTTCTTCGCCGCCAAAGAAACACCGGATCTTGTATCGATCGTGGAGTACAGCCGAGGTCCATCCGACTGCTCATTGCTGAGACTCAACGACTGATCAGACAAAGCCTGCGGCTGCTTCTGGAGCGAGAGCAAGATGTCGCCAGCGTGATTGAAGCGAGGGATGGGCATGAGGCTTATCGCTTAGCACTGGAGCATAAACCCGATATAGTCCTCCTCGACATCGACATGCCAGATCTCGACGTGGAGTCGGTGGCAAAACGCATCCATCACCACTTGCCAAATACCAGAATCCTGCTGTTAGCCCGGTACGATGAAGACTCCCGGATAGTGGGAGCTATGCAAGTGGGAGCGTTTGGCTACATCCTCAAGGATACCGACTGGACGGACTTCCTCTGCATTATTAGGGCTGCCGCTCAGGGAGAACACGCCGCATCGCCCATGATGCCTGACCATGTCGTGCGAGCCGTTCCCGGTGCCGTCAAATATCCTCATGCTGAACACAGCATCTTGATCGCCAGCCTAACTGACCGAGAACAAGAGATACTGGCATGCGCCGCAGCCGGCCGAAGTAACAAGGAAATGGCCGACCAGCTCTACGTCTCAGTCGAGACCGTCAAAACACACTTGCATCATATCTATCAAAAGCTCTCCGTCGGTGGCCGTGTCGAAGCCATTCTCACCTACCTCCGGGCTCAGTGACCATCCTGTTTTCAGGCGGTTTCGCTCTCACCCAATCGGTGTAGGCCATGAATCCATCCGCTGATTTTTTCTCTCAGACATTCCCTTTCCGCTTCATATCCGTGGTCTGTCGCTCTCGATGTGTGCCCAATACATGCCGATTCGCTATCATGGCTCTTGATATGGTAATCTTGATCGGTACGCATCCGATTCTTCGCGCCTCCCTTCTGAGACCGCATTCGCGCGAACGATACCCTGGCGTAGGAATGCCTTTACCTATCCGCTAGCTAGTTGGCGGTAACGGTTCCTGGCGTATGCGTACGACCGGCCACACGTTTGCGGTCAATCCTAACTGACGCAGGTCCGTACTCCCGCATCCCAGTACTCCCTGCCCTTGCAGTGAACCGGAAGGAGTCCCGATGAGCCGTCTGAATCTACAACCTCTGATGACGTTTTCTGATGGGTCATATTTGGCAATTAGCACGGAATGTTCAAAGGAAGGTCACTTCTCGTGCTCAGTCTATACCGTCCTAGAAGAAGGGGATCGCACAGCCTTCCGAAACATTGCCAGCCACTTTCTTTCCGCACCCACCTGCTTGACAGCCCAAGAACAGGCCTATAGTTACACTCTCCGGCTCTATCCTCGTGCAGCTGAGTCCATGAAGAAACCGCCCTACTTAATCTGGCATGGACCACAATCGTCAGAGCGCTCGTGACCTAGATCGCGCGCCAAGGTAGACCTTGATGGCAACCGCGTCCCGATTTAATCCTCAGCCAGCAGAGCGAACCAGCATCCAGTAAGGTTCAGTGACGAGGCACGAGGCGTGGCGATAGGATTCGCAATCTAGATCGGCATATGGTAGAGTACGGCTATAGGAGTCCTGAACCTCGCGCTCCTCCCTCCCTGTTTCGTTTCTGCGCGATTGTATTGATCAGTCTATGGCGAGCTTGTCGGACAACGACCTTTGTGTTCAAGTCATCAGTGGACGCGACGGAGGCTCCGACATCAACGTCGTCACGACCCTTCACCGTCATATGAAACACTGGAGCCCGGTGCAGGCTAGACAGGCCCTACTTGAGCAACTTTGTGCCCTCGCATCTTAGGAGAAGACACAGATGAATACCCACAATCAAAGTGATCGTCCATGAGTACCACTAAAACAAATCAACAGCCATCCGTTGAGCGTTGGGTCCGCATCCCAGACGGTACGAAAGTACGTCATCGCTCGGAGGCCTATGATGGGGTCATTGACGGCTTAACGGAGATCGTCTCTGGATCGGAACGTAACCCGGACGGGAAAACGCAGTATCGCGTGAATGTGGGCGATAGTACACGACTGCTCGTCTCGGAGAATCACCTCAATATTTTGGTCGACAACAAAAATATGGTTCTTCTCGCTCGTGAATCCGAACTCTATCGTCGGTCGGTCACCGACCGGCTCCGAGCGGTTTTTCCGGAAGATCGGTTCGTGACGACTGGAGGCAAAGTGCCTGCGTCTAAAACACCTGCGTCTATCGAGAAGTCGCAGTGAGTGAAAGATGGATATCCTACTGCCCATTTCATAGGTTTCAATCTTAGACGATGGAGAAGCAATGAATACATCATGGGGGACCAAAGCCCCACACCGGCGGAAGCGAGCTATTCTTCGAACCAAGGTCCGTTGGGAGATGCTAGGACTTCAAGATCCTACCCAGTCGTCATTGGCACCGTCGATTGAGGACATTCGTCGCCAGATCACTTCCGCCGCAAGTCAGGGATTAAGCCCTGATACACTCTCTCGCTCTCGCGAGAAAGAGGGACGCCAAAAACCTGGGTCCAAGGCGTCGGCGGCTCCCCGCAAGCGCGGAACCACCTCGCAATAGCTTGTGACCTAGGCGTGTCGCGCCTAAGAAGGAGGACATCATCGGAGGAACAGGCAAAACCACACCCGCTAAACGGGACCGTGAGAAAGCACGTCTGCAGAAGCAACGGGACAAGGAAGAGCGTCGTGTGCAACGGAAGGCCGCAAAAGTCAACCGTCCTGAGCAAGATGGTGAAGACCCTGACCTCGCGGGTTTACAATGGGGGCCTCAAGATCCGCTCTATTAATGGATAGTCTGCACGTGGCATGATTTCCTCGGGGATGTCTGCTGACCGTAGCTCACTGAATCGAGGCGGTATGTTCTGAACTAATACCTGACTCAGCAAGGACATGTTGACTC
>SWDO01000001.1:384660-444544 GCA_005116895.1 Nitrospira sp.
AATGCCGGGACACCTGGAAATGCCGCGCCCGTTCCGTTTGTGTTCGATCGGGATGAGCCTCCACATGACGGCGCAATTGCTCCCAATCCAGCTTGTGAGAACGGCGAGGGCCGGGGCGCTTGTAGGCGACGCCGCCAGGCTTGAGCCAGCGGTACACGCTGGCCTCACCCACCTTGAACCGCCGAGCCGCTTCGGCCTTGCTGCCACCGCTACGCACAAAATCCACCACCCGTTGACGCAAGTCGACTGAGCATCTCATGCCCCATGATCGCCCGAGGCGATCTTCATGTCTATCGGTAATTGTGGGCTTGGCTATAAATACTGTGTGGAGCCGGCGACCCGGATTGAACGGGCGACCTGCGGTTTACGAAACCGCTGCTCTACCAACTGAGCTACGCCGGCACCTGGGTGAGACAGAGGGGGGGACTGAATCTCAGTCGGGCATGATAACGGCCACTGACGAGCCTGTCAATAAAGCAGATTGGGGTCACCCAATATTCCTATGGCCCAATCAGCATTGGCTTGGGGCCTGCAACTGATGAATCAGCAGGAAGGTGTGGGGGCTTCTGTATCGGATCAGGTTTTGGGTTATGGCCTCTCGCCATCGGATGGATTCGCACCATGCCTCCCCGCCCAGTCGCGGGTAAACACAGCGCATCTTGTTTGTTCCCGAATTGTTCACGCGCCACCAGAGCCGCCTGTCCACGGGCATAGGTGCAGAGTTCACCGGCGATGACCGTTCCATCTCGATCTACATCAGCCAGACCTTGCAACCCCCTTAACAGATGGTAGGTAAACAGCCCATGCTTGCCTTCGTCATACGGATCGGCTTCTTGCAAGCTTCGATTACCCACCATCCACATCTCCACATCTTTTCGGGCCTCGCGGACAGGGGATTCCCAGGCAGGCGAAGGGATGTCGGCAAGACCGGCGCCCGGAGATGGGTCCATCGAGACATCAAACATCAGAATCGCCCGCCGGATGGGCAATCGATTGAGCGCTTCCTGAAGGCGGGCAAGTGGGTATAGCTGCTGCTTCGCCTCGGAGAGTGTCCCATCATAGGGCACAAGCGAGATCGCACCGGTCCCGCCATCTACGAATCCTCGCCCGGCAAAAAATATATACACAACGGTCTCTTGGTCCGCTCGCTTTCGAAGCCATCGCTCAAACGTGTCTTCCAGATCCCGTTCGAGGGCCTGTCGGTCGAGCAATATGCGGATGCGCTCGCCTGGGACACCGCCGATGATACGCAGATATTCAGCCATGACTTCCGCATCGTGGCGCGCATACTTGACCGCCGGCATCTGTTCGTCTCGAAACGTCCCGATGCCGATCGAAATGATGATGGCCTTCGGCTGATGAAACGCCGCCAGAGAATTCGGCAGGTTGTCGACATTCGGAACCAGAGCCGAATTGATGCCTCTGGGTTTGACCCCAAAACGAAAGACCTTGGGTGGCGGAACAGACGTCACCGGACTAGTCGTCCGCAAGTTCAGCGTTAATTCTCCCTGGAGGGCCTCTTGAGTGGCAGTCACCCGCTGTGTCATCGAGGTCCGTTTAATCTCTCCCGATTGGAGCATGCCGAGATGGACTTCGGAGGGAAACAAGGCCGCTAAGTCGGTTTTTCCTTCAACCATGACCATCACATCTTTCGCCTCCCCCATGCCTTCGTTTTTGACTTCAACTTGGATCGTGAGGGATTCGTCAGGCTGGAGGAATTGGTCTCCGTTTCCATCTCGGATAATGGCACGAAAACTCAGTTGCGCTGGCCTAGCTGTCGTACTCGAATCCACCTGCGGTGGTTTTTCCGTTGTCTCCCCCACCGTGGGGAGCGACGCGACTAGGTTCGCTGTCGATGGCTCCAAGGAGGGGCCTGGACGTGTTGCCACCGGAACCCATGTGTCTCTTCGAGCGGCGTATTCCCGAATCTGTACCGATTGCCCAATCTGTTGAGTTATTCCGTTGGTTGCCGAGTCAATGGCGTCTTGAACTATTGCCGCCACCCCCTCTACCTGGCAGGGTTGTTGGCCAACCGTTACCGTACCGTGGCCGGTCCCTTCGAACTTCTTATTGAAGAGTAACGTTCCGTCACGCGCCAAAAACACTATTTCAATTCCCACCATGGCCGTTGCTGGATAGGTGCCAGGCGTTTGCGTTGGAACGGCAAGCTCAATCCGTCTCACTCCCACTCCAACTTCAACCACCCCGTCTGAGGCAATGGGTTCATCCGCGTGACTCTGGGCCGCGACACCGGTAAAGACTCCCATCAACTTCTTTGGAATGGAGGTGACAAGCGCGTTTGTCAGGGGCAATGATCTCATCTCGCCACAACCATCGTGGTATGGCACCTCAGCCGTGGTCACACTGGGCGAGAACCAGATTACCGGCGTCAGTGGAATCGGTTGAGTACGAACTGGTTGCTTCTCTCGCTTGAGCAGCGAACAGCCGACAGCTGAGAGGACGAGGATCAGCACCACGCAGGAGGCAATAACGTGGAGATATGACTGGCAATAGCCCGTCAGTATGGGTTGTTGCTTCTTCACGTTGTGGTTATACCGAATTTCACACTGGCGTCACAACCGGGGGGAGCCGCATTGACAGCCCATTTCCTCTGGGCTAAGGTCGCTGCATGTCCGATCCTGTCGCGTCATCATCCGCTTCCTCTGGAATTTCTTGGTCTGCGCTTGCCCGATTGATCCGGCTGCCAAACCAGACCGGTACCTATCTCTTACTCCTGCCTACGCTATGGAGCCTCGTGCTGGCAGCCCGAGGGATTCCTCCCCCTCACCTCTTAGTTCTTTTCATCTGCGGATCGTTCCTCATGAGAAGCGCTGGCGTCATTATGAACGATTTAGCGGATGAAAGATTTGACCGGCAAGTCGCCCGGACCAAGACGCGGCCGTTGGCTTCTGGCGAATTGTCACGCCGCCATGCGCTGATCCTACTCAGCCTGCTGCTTGTCGTGGCGGCAAGCCTTCTCTTCTTCCTTCTGCCGATCGTGACCTGGCTCGCCCCGGTCGCAGTCTTTCTTGCCGCCCTCTACCCATACTCCAAACGATGGATTCATATCCCGCAAGCCATGCTTGGCATTGCGTTTGGCTGGGGAACGATCATGGCCTGGGCAGCAGTGCGAGGACAATTGGAGAGCTCGGCGTGGTGTCTCTTTGGAGCAACCGCCGCCTGGGCCATAGCCTATGACACAATCTACGCGATCCAAGACCAGGAGGATGATCGACGCGTTGGGGTCAAGTCCGCCGCCCTGTACTTTGGGGATTCGGTTCACCAAGGCGTGGGATTGGCATTCAGTATCATGCTGGCGTGCTTGATCGCCGCAGGGTGGTTCGCTCAGCTCAGGTGGCCATATTATGCTGCGCTATTGGGCGTGTCGGTATTTTTCATACTTCAGGTCATGCGCCTGCGGAGGCCGATGACACCGACTCACGCGTTCGCCATGTTTCGCGCACACGTTTGGGCAGGCGCTGCCATCCTTCTTGGATTGCTCGTCGGGTTAGTTGGTTAGGGCTTTTCGACCGGCTTCTCGCCTACAGGTTCAGACTTAGAAGCCCGTAAGGTGGCCACATACATCGTCACAGCTTTGGCATCCGCATCATTCAAACCCAAGGCCGGCATCCGCGTGTGCGCATCCATGGCCTGTGGATTCTTGAGCCAACGATACACCCACGTGGCATTCAACCGAAATCCAGCCCGATCCAATGCGGGACCAATCTTGCCGCCTTCACCGCCGACATTGTGGCACCCGTTGCAGCCATACTTATTTTCATAGAGTTGTTTGCCACGATCGACTAATTTTGCAACATCTGCAGGCTTGGCCGTCAAATCCGGCCTAGGAATACTGAGTCCCTTTCCCGCTCTCGTAGAAAAATTGTTGAGGGCGACCTGGGCGACATCCATCTCTTTCTTGGCTTGCCCCATCGCCGCCTGTTCAGCCGCATAGGCCGATTCATCCACATCGACATCTTTCTTCAACTGCTCGCTCTTCCTCTCCGCTTCATCGCTGGCTTTCTTTTCGGCGGCTTCATAGGCCTGCTTGGCCTGTTCAAACTTGGCCTGAGCGGTCTTCAATCCTTCTTCCAAGGAAGTCTTGCGTGCCGCGACGTTAAACTCCATCTTCGTTCCGTGCAACGTGCGCACATATCCGACAATCGACCAGAGTTCATCCTCAGAGAGCGTATATTTAAAGGTCGGCATCGTGGGCACGGCAAAGTCGTCATCTCCGATCGTATCTCCACCTTCCTCACTGGTGTCCAGCATGTCCCGCGAGATAGTCGCAAAGAGCTCCTCATCCTTGAATGTGCTCATTTCTGACTTATTCGACAAATCCTTAGGCTTTGGATCGGGCATAGCCGACCAATTAAACCCTTCGTTTTGCTTCCCGCTCTCGCCATGACAATCGCTGCAATAGTGGGTATAGAGTTCATGCCCACGCTTTTCCTGTTCGTTGGCGCAGCCACCGGTGATGAAAGCCAAGCCTCCGATCACGCCCACTGCTAATCCTATGATACCTAGCCTTGGCGCCTTCATGCTCACTGCCCTTTCTTGAGTTTTCGGATCAGGACAAACTGAAACCCCAAGCCCAATACAGCAGCGATCGCCGCGTACATATAGCCGGAATAATCAGGCGGGGCATCGGCTCGGAAATACCACCATGACGAGACCGCTTTTTGAGACCCCTTTTCAACCAATTCGCCGACGGCATCTTTTCGTCCGTCCCATACAGCAAAGGAGATACTCATGAATTGTCCCGCCGTAATTTGCACATCCTCATCAGCATGCCCGGTCAACAATTTCCTCGCAAATACAACTTTCCATGTCCCATTGGAATAGACGCCCTTGGCTGTCACATCCTGATGCTCTTGCGGCTTTAATGTCCCAAAACCTTTCGCACTCATGTCGAGGGCCTTGCCGGTCTTATTTTTCCAAAACCAAATATTGACCGGCCCGCCCTCGACCTGGAGCATGGGCTGACCATGGGCGAAATGTGCCTTCTTATCACCCACCATAAACTCTAGTGCTGCTGCGTCATCAGGATCCTGAGTAGGATCGGTATATTCAACCAGCACCGCCACTTGCGTACCATCATGTAAGGCACGCACGATGACATCCTTAACGGTCACTTCCTGAATACGATTCTGCCAATGGACTTGCGGTGACATTGGAAATGTCGCAGGCGGCGCACTGCTCCAAACTGCCGCGCCTGGATCATCTACGGGTACGCCCCCAGTCAGAAGGGTCGCTCGAACTGAGACATTCTCCTGTGCATAGCCAAGCGATGCTCCAGCAATAATCATTGCTGCGATTGCTGCCGTTCCATCCCGCAAAACCCGTTTCATGATGCGATTCGCCGGTTTCATGCTGTCCTCGTGCTCCCTCCACTAAATCGATCCACGCTGTTCTTTTCCGCTACTCCCAGGTTCGTGGGGATTGATGCGCGCCGTCGTACTCACCTAAGATGATCTTCCAAATCCATTCATCGGGCAACTCGACTTCCCAACGAGGCATAGCGGACTTCCAGGGTGCACCTTCAATCGGAAGGCCGACGCCGCCCTTTTTGATGCGCCAGAATAGATAGCTTTCTTGCAACATGGCAATCGTCGTGGGGTCGGCAAAATTGGCAGGTGCCGGAATAAATCCACGAGCCGCCGGTCCCTTCCCGTCAAAGTTTCCACCATGACAGGGTGAGCAATAGGCGGCGTAAAAGCCCTTCCCCTGCATAATATTGTCAGGAGTTTTAGGAACAGGATTTGACAGGCCCGTGTATTCCCCTGGTGGGGCCGGATGAATCGTTCGGCTTTCCGTCGGAGGGAGGTCGCTCACCGCCGTACTTCCGTATGTCTGCCAGCCTACCAGCAACGGAAACAGAATGAACACGCCATAGCGCAGTGCTTGCAGACCGCCGATGTTCTCTCCGGTCAGAAATCGTTGAATCGGATTCCAGAAGGCATCCTTCGATTCACCGCTCACTGTTTCAAACATGAAAATGCCGCCTGCAGTTAGCAAGAGATACAGAAATATGAGGCTGGAGGGAAGGGGGGCAGAGCCAGGTATGTTAGGCAACACAAACTTCAGAAACGCATACATGGCGACCATGAGAATGATTGGCTTCCCTAACGCTCCCATAACAATCCTTCCTCCCTAATTCGTGTGTGCGTCGGCAATAAGCGCAGCTTGCGCGGCCTTCACCGGCGCAGACGGGGCTTTCCCAGGGATATCAAGCTCCGACGTGCTGACAGAGATCGGCTCCCCGCTCATTTGCTGCAGAAACGCGATAATGGCCAATATTTCATTCTTCGAGAGTCCGATCGGATCCTTATTGATAGCGGGCATCGTGGCTGGATAGTCTTTTGGCACGCCACCATGGCGGTAATCCTTATACACGAACGCCTGGGGATCCGTTAGGCTTTCAAAGAGGAAATCCTTGCTCAACTTAGCGCCGATTCCCTTCAGATCCGGGCATCGTGCCGATTCACTTGGCCCAATGGAATGACACAGTGCACATTGGCCTTTGCTGAAGAAAACCGTCTGGCCGATGGCAGCAATATCAGTCGGTGTCTTGATATTGGCAATATCGATCTTTTCCTCGGCAGGAGGTAGAGAGGCCAGCTGGGGTACGGCAAGCGACATCAGTGCAAACAATCCTAGCACGATGGCAACGAAGCCCGTCACCCTGACAAACACGGCCTTGATGAACAAGAGGATCAGAATGCCGATCCCAATGATGGACAGTGCGATTAGTTGTAGTTGTGCGACTTCACTCATGGGCCCTCGAATGTTAAGTGCTGAGTTCTTAGTTTCTCGTTCCGGACTTAAAACTCACAATCAAAACTCAAATTTCTCTTTATCGCTGAGACTGCTCTTCTGGAGCCCCTCCGGCCATCGCCGGAATTCCGTGCGGCAGCTCTCCCTTCCCTGGTCCTGGAGCCGCTTTGGACTTATCGCCCATTGTCGCGACCCAAAAGATAAACGCCACGATAAGGCAGAAGGAAAACGTACAGAAGGCCATAATAAACGACGCGCTACCCAGCGCTGGGGAATAGGCATAAGGCGAGGTATCGCGCATGACTCCGTAGACATGCCAATGGACACGTGACGAGGACCGCGCATAGCCCATCAAGGTCATGAGGAGGATGACCATGATGGCATTGAGAACCAAGGAATACCCAGCGCGTGGCGGCATGCTCCCCCACACCATCTCTGTCGTCGTTTTTGCGCTCTTGAGCAACAGCGCCGTCAACGGCGTGATCGTCAGAATGACAAAGATGACGATCAGCACCTGAGAGGTAGAGAAATAATTGATGCGGACGATCGCCGGCACGAAATACCCCCAGACACCGAGGACGATGACCGCAAGGCTGGCCAACACCAACACGGCACCCATGACCGCTTTCGCCAGCTTCGCCCACCCGGCTGTATCCTGTTTCCCTGCCCGCCAATACATGACGAAGCTCATGAACGTAATCAGGATCATGAGGTTGGAGACCGTCATTTTTGCCGACATGACACCGAGGACACCGAGCAATGGATGGTGGGCCCCTCCCATTTTCTGAGCCTCTTCAATGCTGGCCACAAGGGAGTGCGGGGTCATCCATACAGCAAGACACAGCAACAGACTAACTAACATCATCAACATGGCTCGGCGATATTTACCCTCTGACCCGGGAATTCGATAGGTAATCCCCAGCCAAAAATAATAGTTCGAGCCGAGGAACAGGACACCGATCAACATGGCCTGGAGAATGAAGAGCCAGGACAGAAATCCTCCCATCAGGGTAATGCCCATCTGCTGGTTGTACTGGTAGATTTCCCGCATGAGCCAGTAGCCGGCAAACGGTAGGGCCAGCAGACCGAACACACCGATAAAG
This sequence comes from Nitrospira sp., assembly GCA_005116895.1. Lineage (GTDB taxonomy): Bacteria > Nitrospirota > Nitrospiria > Nitrospirales > Nitrospiraceae > Nitrospira_D. Next base: position 392,541 of record SWDO01000001.1, read on the forward strand.
TTGCCGACATACCCCATCCAATCGTAATGTTCTCGCTCTTCAGGACTCCTCACCGATAAGTACCGGACACCGGCATAGGCCCCGCAGATATAACCTCCAAGGACGACGTTCGCGATAAGGCGATGGATGTTGATCGGCCACCAGGTTGGATTCCATGTTGCCGCCCAGGCCCTCTCAAAGGCGGTCCCGTCTGCAAGCACAACCGGGCTGGACTGGAACGTAGCCCAGGCATTGGGGATAATCATAATGAATAAGGCAAAGAAGTTCAGGAGAAACCCGAGAAACACATGCAAGGTCTTCTTCCTGCCATCCTGCATGGCATCCCACCCATACCAATACAGATACAGCGTCGCTGTTTCTAATAAGAACAGGAGGCAATAGAGCAAGAAGGAGGGGAAAAAGACGTCTGTCAAATAATTCATCAGTTTGGGGTAGAACGCCACCAATAGAAACAACAGAATGCCACCAAACAACGCGGTGGTTGAATAGGCGGAAGTCAGGAGCTTGGTAAACTCCTTGGCGAGCTTGTCATAACGCTTCTCGCCTCCCCTCCAGGCAATGACTTCGCACAGCCAGGCAAACATTGGCACACCTAAAACGAACCCGGCCAATAAGAGATGCAACTGGGCAACGATCCAAACAAGATTCCGACTGCCGACGTAAGGAATATCGCGATACTCTGTAGGACCCGCAGTTGTTCCCTCGGCTGCAATCCCGACTGAAGGAAGGGCTAGCCATCCCGCCATCAACAAGAGACCTGCGAGCCATTCGCCGTGACTCCCGACGGCCCGGAGAGCTCGTTGAACCATACTAACCCCTTGCTGTATGACCCTCACCTCATCACCTCGTAAGTTACGGTTTCGTCTTGGCAGAGGAGTCCTTAGCCTTTTCACCTTCGGCCTTCCCCTTGCCCTTTTCTTTTTGATCTATTGTGGCGACCTTTTGCTGCTCCATGGCCCCAATTTGTGCCGCAAGCGTCGCAATACGCTGAGCACTGCTGTTCAACGACTCGACCGGTTTGAAGACCGGCTCGACCCGTACGTCAGGCTTTTTACAGCATTCATGCGGATGGGGAGTCGTCACAGGAAGTATCGACCAAAACATCAGCGAGAACACCACGCCCACGCCGGCCAACGACGTCAACATCAGCCCTTGATCGGTCGGCACCCGCATCAAATCCCAACGGGTAATGAGCCCTTGATAATTTTCAGACACCGGACGGGCAATTTCCGCCATGCGTCGAATGCTCTGCCCAAGAATGGAAATCCCGATGACCGACAAAACGATCAAGACTGCGGACGAAATAGATCCCCAAATCGTGAGCTCAAGACCGATTCGTTCCGCAATAGGAAGACCAGTATCGAAAAGATGTCTCATGCTTTCCATTTCGGCCATCGAGTGCGACGCAGCGATGGAAATTTCCGTAACCCGGCTGACAATACACCAGAGGAGCGGAAAAAAGAAAGTCCCAATGAGCGCCGCCCTCCACCAAATCGCAAAGCCAAGACCATCATAGGGTGGCTCTTTCCGAAGTCGTTCCAAGAAGAACGTTCTCCCAACCAGTCCCAGTGCCCAAATGTCGACCGGAATCGACATCCCAAAAATAATCGGCAGACCGATCCCTTCACCAAACTGCCCCTCAAACATGGCAATGATGATGGGAACGGCGAAGACGGTCATGGGACTGGCAAATAATATCAAGAAGGCAAGACCGAACCTTCCTTCAAAATGCGCCAAACCCATCGTCATGGCAAGCACCGCAAACACCGCCTTAATCGGAATCCCAGTCCAACAGGCGGACCAAAGGATGCTGAACCCGATCTTCGTCGGAGACATCGATTCGCGATCTTCAGCCATGGCTAATCTATCCTAGGACTAATCCAGAAACTCTCGGTTAATCACCGATGCAACCGTGAACAAGAGAATGAAAACCATGATCGCAATCCAGCTGATGAGGGCAATCGGTCGCTTGAAAATATTCCGCTCGGGATCCTTGTCGATGAACGGGAGCGCGACAAGCAATACCATGAAGGCAACCGGCAACGCCACCGCCCCCATAAATTGACCGAACTCACCCGCGAACAATTTCAACCGGAGCAGCTGGAAGTAAAACAGAAAGTACCATTCAGGTTCAGGATGATAGTCCCCTGGGTCTGGCGCAGCCTCGTCTAATAGGACAACCGGTTCCCAAAGGGCCAAGGCGCAGATACTGACGAAGACGAACGCCATCCCGACCATATCCTTCCAAATCTGACGGGGAAAGAAATAGTCGGTCTTCGCCTTGAGCTCTTCCACCGTACCGGTAAAGGGTCCAGCGGGAGCGGCCACGCGAAATAGAAAGAGATGGAGTCCGGCAAGGGCCATGAGTGCAGCCGGGAGAACCATCACATGCAGGACGAAGAATCGGCTCAATGTCATCTGCCCAGGAGTCGGCCCCCCTTTCAGAAATCGGGCAATAAAATCACCGATCACGGGGGTCTTATCCAAAATTTCGACACCAACCGTCGTCGCCCAGAACGCCCGCTGGTCCCAAGGCAAGAGATAGCCTGTAAATCCGAAAGTGATCACCGCCCCGAATAGGGCCAGCCCAACGATCCAGAGTAACTCTCGAGGCTTTTTATACGCACCCCAGAGAAACACCTGCGACATGTGGGCGATCACACAGACCACCATCGCACTGGACCCCCAAAAATGGTAGCCCAGGAGGAACCAGCCATAATCAACGTCGTGAATGATATATTGCGTACTGGCCCAGGCGTGGTCTGCCGTCGGCACATAATAGAACATAAGCAACGTGCCCGTCAGCGCCTGCATCGCAAAGATGAACAACAGGATAGAGCCGAACACGTAGGCCCAACGAGACCCACCAGGAAGCGGCTCATTGAGCATCTTGGCCTGCATTTCCTTGAGACCAACACGTTCGTCTAGGAAAGCAACGAGTCTTTCGATCGCGCTAGGCTGATGATCGGAAATCGTTGCAGGGGATGAATGCTTACTATCCATATCGGCAGCTTTCAAATGATCCGAATTTGCGACTTCGTACCGGCCTTGAACTCCATATCGATGACCTCAACCTCTCCCCCTGCAGAAACCCTCACAGGCAATGCGTCAAGAGCGCGCGGGGCCGGGCCATCGAGCACTTTTCCCGCAGCATCATAAATACTGAGATGGCACGGACAGAGAAAGACTTGTCCAAGCGTTTTATGCTGTCGCCACTTGAACGCACACCCTAAATGCGGGCACTTGCCGGAGAACGCGAGGTAGGGAACATCTTTCTTGTTGGTCCAGATGGTCTTTCCTCTGGCATCACGGAATTCGGCGTCCTTGCCTTGATAGACTTTTCCTAGAAGCTCTGGAGTGGCCTGTAACACCCAGACATTTTTATCGACTTCAGCCTCTGGCATATAGGCTTCTTTGACCTTTTTCTTGTACTTAAACTGCACACCAACATCTTCTTGCTTGATCTTGCTGACATTCCCCACTTTCAGCCATTCATTGTCGAAATCCGCATACATCGGCTTCATGAGAAAGCGGAGAATCGGATAGGCAATGGGAAGACCGATCAAAAACCCAATGACATTGGTAAAATTCATGAAAAACGTGCGGCGTTTAACACTTTTCTCCAGATCCGGCAGAGGAACCAACACCTCACCCGGGGTCACATGGATATGGTCTTCGAGATGTGAGATCTCCACTTCATGCGTGGTGACATAGTCATCTCGTTCAAAGGGAGGTAACGCCAAGATCTCCGTTGACGGCGTACGCAACTGCACTAGATCGTCCGTCACAACCTGGACCTGGCCCATGGCAACTTGTCGCTCACCGCTCCCATTCACCGATACCACGATGTGGCTGATTTCATGGGAAAGGGGATCAAGCACGACTTTCGTGACTTCACCGATGTCGAGGTCGGTGCACCGGACCTTGGATTTCAGCTTCGGTTGCAGCATTAGTTTTTCTTGATCGGCTTGGGGGTATTCACCGAGGTGTTCCTGAACGTCCCTAACCAGGCAGCAAGAGCCTGCATTTCTTTAGGGTCCATCAGATCTTTAAACTTGTTGGGCATAATGCCCTTCTGCCATTCCTTCTCATACCCCTCGGCCATAAAACTCTTGGGGTTCCCAATTTTCTCTTGAATCTCATCGACAGTTAACAACGTGCCGATATTATCCAATTCTGGGCCTCGCTTTTTTCCACCCTCACCCCGAAGCTTGTGACAGTTGTAACATTCTTGCAGTTGCCACTGCTCCTCGCCCACCTTCATAAAATCGCCTGCGCTCGCACTGGCTGCGGCAGGGGGTTTCTCCCCAGCCGGAGGCGTCGACGCGGCCTGACCTCCGCCAATACCCTTCAGCCGATCCTCAAGCGCTTTGACTTGTGCATCGAGCGCCTTCACCCGAGCAATCAGTTCATCCGCCTTCCCCTGTGCTGAGCTCTTTCGCTCCTTCTCAAGAAGTTTCCCTATTTTTGCCTTTTCATCTTCTGGATTAAATTGCGGTAACAACGAGGGCCCGACCACATAACCAGTAATCAGGATGACCCAAAACACCACGACGGAAACAAGGGACTTCCCACCACTCATGGCTCCGATCGGCTGCGCGTCAAGCAGCATGAAGATGATCGCCCCGATCAGCGCGATGACCAAAAAGAGCACTTGAAAGTCAGCCGGCACTGACTGCGATCGCGCGATACCAACCAACACTCCACTGACCGCCAATCCAATACCTAGTTTTTTGAATATATTCCCCATGCGAATTCCCATTGCCTCAGTAAGTGTCTTACACTGTGATTACTTGGCTGCGACGGGGACCGAACTCCCCTCAGGCTCTCGGGCCCTCGAAACAGAAGGCCGAAGAGCGACCAGCACAGCGAGACTGACGATGGCAATAAAGAAAACGGTGATCGCTGTTATCCACCCAGCTGAATACGAGAGCGTCGGCGTAAATGACTCCGCCGACAAGTCAGACACCAAGCTATAGGCATGGAAATACTTCTTCAGCAACGACCGCACGGCTCCCATCAAGCCCATGATCCACGTTGAGGTAAACGCCAAGAAAATCAGAACGAACTGCGAGACAAAATCGATTTTTCCCCAGAGAATCGTGCCCTGTTTGATGGTTCGGTTATACAGGACGTAATTGACGACCGTCACGAATACCAGCGTCATGATTGCAGACAGCTTTGCTGGCATCGACGATAAAAAATCCCACCCCTCAGGCAGTTTCAGCTCATCGGGCATATCGGTTCCCGTCGCCACAAATCCGGCAGGTGTCAGCCACACGGCGTCGCTCGCGAGCATGACGATAAAGCCGATCTTGATGACAGTCCGCGCAGAGACAGTCATTGGAATGAACCGGCCAAACAGAAATGGGGACAGTGCAAGGGGTAGCAGGAACGCCAACGACATTGGATCGGGAATCCAATATTTATTCATCACCCACATGGTGGCGGGAAGGAGAACCACGAGAACAATCGGAGCCAGAATGGTCATCCGTACATTTTCGGCGCCTTCAATTCGTTTGACGCTGAGCCAACTGTAATAGTTGATTCCCAAGAACAGAAGCCCGATCATCACCCCTTGCATTTCAAAAAACATGGACAGCTGATCGGCCATCATGTACGGGCAAAATGAAAAATCGTAATCGCACATTTCGTAGGCCAGCAAGAGCCCTGTGAACGGCTGCAACAGCGAGCCACCCACTGCAATCCAGATGGCAGCGAAACCCATCCAATCATAGTAGGCTCTCTCCTCCTGCGTCTTCGCCGCCATGTACATATAGGCAGCGATCATCCCAGCAATGAACCCGCCGAACGCTACATTCCCATCGATTCGGTGAAGACTCAGAGGGAACCAACTTTGGTTCGCAATCTTATCCCATAAGGAAGCCGCGGCGATAAAATCCTGGGGCGAAACCCCCTCGGCTTTCGGCGGGGTATTCATGAACGATGTGGGGCCGTTGATCACGAACAAGATCAGCAAACACACGAGATTCAAGACCACGCCCAGCGCAATATGACGCCCCTTCTTTTCACCTTTCCACACATCCCACGTATAGAGATAGGCATACATGAGGATGGTCTCGGCGATAAACAACGCCGGATATAGAATCGCAAAAACCACATAAAATTGATTAATGAACGATGTGGTGAACTGCGGATAGGCCGCAAGTAGGACGAAAACAAAGAAGCCGCCGGTCACCGCCGTCATACTGAAGAGAATGACCGTGACCTTGGTGATCTCTTTAGCCAAACGGTCATACCGCGGGTCCTGCTTACGATATCCCAACCATTCCGAAATGACGACAAAGATTGGCGCACCGAGTATGAACGCGGCGAACAAGATATGGAGCTGAGCGACGATCCATACAGCTGTTCGATTACCGGTGTACGGAAACTCCACCGAAGACGCCCCAACCTCCTGAGCGCAGACATTGGTGACAGCTACCACACACAGCGAGAACAACACCATGAGAGCCAGGAGACCGCTCGACAGTTTTTTCACGATGTCTCGCCCCTTACATTAAGAACATACTCAAGAATATTAGCCTCACGATTACTATACATAAATATACCCAGCCAGAGCTTCATGTAACAACCTGAGCTTCAGTGACTATATCGACAAGATACCTAGCACTCTTCAGATGCAACCAAGTACCCTATATAGAACATTGAAAGCCAGGCCCCACACAAATTGTCAACAGATATGAACTTAGTGGCAACCGAGCATCGCAAATTTCCTAGCCGTTATCTAGGAAATTCCTGAACAATGCACGAAAAACCAGAAGCCCGATTCATCGGCTTAGATGCGCGAGCAAGAAATAGACTTCCGGATGCCGACGACGTGAATACATTCGATCAGCAGCAACCCCTGCGATCCTAGCACTCACTTCGCACCAACCTCACTCCACTGCTTCTTCTCTTCATTCCAGATTTTTCCGGACAGGGCAAAATTCCGTTCATATAGCACGAGCTTCCATCGGTCTTCTTCGGAAAGCTTGCTCTTCCAACCTCGCATCTTGGTATTCGACACCCCCTCCGAGATACGCCAAAACCATACGGAATCTGAATACAGCTTCATGCGCTCAGGGTTTCTAAAATCCGTGGCACCCGCCTTCACCGGTTTCCCGTCTTTCCCATGGCAACTGGCACAGTTCACATCGGGATTTTTCTCACCTACGTACAACTTCCTTCCCTCTTCAAGCTTCTGAGAATCCCCCCACCAATCTGCCGGCATACGCTTATCAGCATATTCAGCAGGAGCTGGAGGTGGCGGTACAATTGGCCCTTCTCCGCCTTGCTCTCCACCACAACTCGATAATAGTCCAAGACCCATAACCAACAGAAGGTACATCAATCTTATCCTGATATTCATGACGATCTCCCACTCTGTCATTCGGGAAGATTCTCGCCAAGTCGACGCGGTTGACAAAGCGGCAGACAAACAAAAAAACGCTTCCGCCGAGGTATCCCACCTCTAACAAAAGCGTTCTGGCTACAATTTCGTCGGCAGCTCTGCACTAAGGCCCCGCCACACATAAACCGATTCGGCGAGACACTCTGTAGCCCCCAAGGCCGTCATCGGCGATTATGATTTTCTCTTTCCCTGCGACTTCACCCTGCCTCGCTCTCGCTTCCGCTGAGAACGGACCAGCTTCATCCCGATAACACCTCCAGCTACTGCAACCACCGCCCCGCCCCCCCACCAAATCCACACAGGAGGCCCACTCACCTCACAACCAGTTCCAAAGTTAACGCGGATTTTCCGGTCACTTTCTAAGTCTTTTTGGTCAAATTCAACCTTAAGGTGTTGCTGCTCCCCTCTCGCCTCTACCAAAAGGGGATCACCAAAATTGTCATTGTGCAGATGAAACATCGCTTTATAGTAGCCACCTCCATCCGTCCGAACAACCTGACCGTATGAAATCTTGGTGTCCTTGACAAGAACATCTATACTCGACATCCCCTTCCCATCAGGCCCGCATACATAACCTTCGACCATGAAACGATGGTCCGCTTCATGCGTGGCTAGAGCCACCCGTGGAAACATTACACTCATGACGAGACAGCAACTCAGGACGGACAGTGCCGCTAGATTTCGGCTAGCAAGCTTCGAACTTGACCGCTGGCTGATCACTCGCTCTTTTGAAGAAATACTCACTCGCTGTATAACGAGCACACTAGGATTCGGGCAGGCGTTTCTAACACAGCACTCCACCTTTGTCAACGAAAAGGGCGGTGATTTCGCTGACACACAAATGTTTTTCGAATTTTATATTTTGCAGAATCAGCGGAGTTCGCAGGAGCTTCAGAGATAACCCTTCGTACGCGCGACCGCCTCAATCTTCGCAGCCTCAGTTCGGCGCTCGGACTCTTTTTTTGACACCCAGGTCTCCCATGATTTTCCGTTTGCCGTGTCTTCCCCGGTGAAGGCAATCGTGGCGATACCAGAGTACGGAATGCGCTGAGCATCTGGACGGTCTGAGGAAAATAACTCTAGATAAGAATCAGCTGAACCGACATGTCGATTATAGATATATCCGGTGACCGATTCGCCAGAACGGAGCGTTAACGTCACATCACCACGATAGTCGAACGCGAGTTCGACAGCTTCCGTTATTTCCGCAGTGGATCTCGGCGTAAAAAGACGCCCTTCGAGAGAATCGGTCATGCTCGCGATATGATTTTTTGTGTCAGTCATGGTGAGGTTCTCGTTCGTGATGTCTCTTTCGTGAAACGCTGTCCACCCTGATGAACTAGGGATGACGCTCGCTCGCCTCGCGGCGAAGCCGAGGGCCTCGCTGAGTCGAAGCGGGCTTCACAAGCACTGCTATCGCGAGGTAGGCGATAATGTCAGCTTGGCCGTCCGAACAAATCCAGAAGCCGTACTAAATGTATCTTCAACTGCAGAGGCCTCATAGCCGCAATGAACCATACAATCGGCGCACTTTTCATTTCGACCAGTTCCGTACTTCTCCCACTCCGTCAACTCCATTAACTCCCGGAATGTGGTGGTATACCCCTCTTGAAGCAAATAGCAGGGCTTCTGCCATCCAAACACGTTATACGTTGGATTCCCCCAGGGCGTACATTCGTACTGACGTTGCCCCATAAGGAAATCTAAAAACAACGGCGATTGGTTGAACTGCCAACCTGGCTTGGGGCGAGCAAGGATCTTGGAGAAGAGTTCTTGAGTCCGCTCCCGCTTCAAGAAGTGTTGCTGATCTGGAGCTTTTTGGTAACTATACCCTGGGGAGATAGTCATTCCCTCGACACCGAGGGCCATCATTTCATCAAAAAATGTTCTGACCCTCTCTGGATTCGCGTCATCAAACAAGGTGGTGTTGGTCGTCACGCGATGACCACGCTTGAGTGCCGCCTTGATCGCCTTGACTGCCACCTCATACACCCCATCGCGACAGACAGCCAAATCGTGCTCATCCTTAAGCCCATCCATGTGGATACTGAAGGTCAAGTATTTCGAAGGCTGATATTCGTCCAGCTTCCGTTCCAAGAGGATGGCGTTCGTGCAGAGATAAATATACTTCTTCCGATCTACCAAACCCTGTACGATCGTTGCGATTTCAGGATGAATGAGTGGTTCACCCCCAGGAATACTCACCATGGGCGCTCCGCATTCCTCCGCCGCCGCCCAGCATTGTTCAGGGGTTAACCGCTTATCGAGGACATGATCAGGATACTGAATCTTCCCACAACCTGCGCAGGCTAGGTTACACCGAAAGAGCGGTTCAAGCATCAGCACCAAGGGATATCGCTTCACTCCCTTCAACTTCTGGGAGAGGACATACGTCGCCACAGTATACATTTGGGAAATCGGAACAGCCATTCCGTTCTCCTTCACTCGCTCGCGTTGTTGTTCTTGCAACCCTATATATATGAACGGCTACGAGTCGTAGCCGCACTTTGGAAGCACATGAATGTTCGGGATTGTAACATCTCGCCGAAGACGCGTCAATTTCTAGGTCTTCCACGCATAACACTGTCGATGGGAACGATCCCATCACCCCCACATGCAGATCAGGTCGAAACGTAACCGCGATCTTGGTGAATTTTTGGAAACTGTATCCCATGACGAGGAGAAGGACCTTCGATGTAATCTGGATCCTCGTGCCCACGCGTTGTGAAATACATCCATTTGCAATTCCCCTTAGCCAAGGAGGTAACTGATACGCCACTGAGAACACTGGGGACGCTTTCCCACCAGCGACCATGATGATAAAGCGATGAAGAGCCGGTAGGTCAGCAGAAGGTTGGGATGGAGGCGCCGAGCGGGTTCGAACCGCTGCATCGCAGTTTTGCAGACTGCTCCCTTACCACTTGGGTACGGCGCCTCAGAGGTCGGCATTATAGTCGCTTCGTTTTCTAGAACACAACACGCGCTCACCCAATTTTCAGTCAAAAAGATAACTTTGCTGAACATCGAACCCAGCGTTTAAAAAAACTCTGCCATGCGGCGTCATATCTCACTGACCACATGGGATGTGCTGGAGCGCGTGTAGTTAGGCTGCACGCTTGGATAGCCCCAACTGCCTCTACTGCTGAGAAGCAATCCATACAAGATTAACATTGCGATACCGAGATGATGGTAGCTCTTCAGCGCTTCCCATCTCGCCGAACCCACGACTTCATAGTTCAGCACCATAGTCAGCACCACATACACTGCCAACATGATATATCCCAAACGACTCAACCCGCCGCTCACCTGAGCTGCTGCCGCGATGACGACACAGGCCGCTGGAATTAGCCATACCAGATGTTGATCCCATGTGATGGGAGAGAACAATAAGGCCAAGATCAAGGTTCCAGCGCAATCCCGTGCCCACGTAGGATCTCCAGGCCCTTGAAAGGCGCGGCGACTTGACCACGCAAATACACCAAGTAGGCTGATCGCGGCAACCCCAACGATCCCGTTCGCAACGGGGGATGGCAGATCTAACACCGGTCGATATCCTGGATCCACCTGCCGAAGCCGATGGGTTGGTGGGTATGTGACCAGGTAGCGCAGCATGGTATGTCGGAGCGAGAGGTTCGCCTTCTGTAGTTCATTTTCTTGCCGACCCTCGGCCTGCCGATCAAGCACGGATAACACGGCATTCCTGGTCCATTCCGTGTGATGCTCCCACCAGCTTGTAGGTCCCATATATAAAAGTGGCAACAGAATCCACAAGACCGTGGCAAGTACCGTGTACAAGGCGACTCGCCATTGCCGCTTCCAAAGAAACAGAAGCACGAAGAGTGCCGGAGTGATCTTGAGCACGATGCCAAGTCCAACTAAAGCAGCTCCCAACCGTTCTTTCCCAACCCATATCGAGTAACTGCCACCGGCCAGAATACCCAGCAGGATGAGATGCGGACCTCCGTCGTCGAGATCGTTCAAGATAAATTGTAGCGTTAATAACCCTGCACCGATCCCGACCAAGAGCCGGCTCCACACGTTCGCGTCTGATCTGCCACACAACATGCGGTGGAACAACATGGTGGTAATGACTAAGCATCCGATAGCGACGGCATAACGCAGAGCTAAGCTCGGGTTCCTATCCAGAATGAGCAAGGGAGCGAAATAGATGCCGGTGGTTGGTAAATACATGTAGCAGTAGTCATTGGCGTAGAGATAATCCCCTGTGAGAAAGCGTCGTCCGATCTCACGATGGATATCGATGTCACGAAAGTGAAATGACCTCCCGAAGGAGATGATGTAGCCATGCACCATCGCCGCAATCGCGAGACTGAGCTTCACCAGCCTCACAAAGAGAACGGACCTGACAAAATCGTTGATCCTGTGAATGATCGGTTTTGATTCCATGGTTGACCGGCACCAATACATGACCTCTAGAGGACACGTCAATCGTTTCTTTTGCAGAAAAAGCCTGGAGTTAGATTATGTAGGTGAGAAGCGGCCTTAACAGCGGCCGTTACCTGCGGGGCAAGACCGGTATTTCTCTTCCAAGCGTTGAGAGATGATCCGACTGAGGGATAAGGGGTTCCCAACCGTTTTCCGTCGAAGACGCGGTAGGTGCACCGTTCCCTTCCGCCTCTTTTTCCTTAGCAAGCTGCTCCACTTCCTCAATGAGTGTATCCATTAATTCTTCCATGGGAACCTTGCGAACAAGCTTACCCTTCTTGAACAAAATACCTTTGCCCTCACCACCGGCGATCCCGATGTCGGCCTCTTTGCCCTCTCCAATGCCATTCACAACACAGCCGAGCACCGACACGTTCAACGGGGTCTTAATGTGGCCAAGTTTCTTTTCCAGCTCGTTCGCCATGCGCACGACATCGATCTCCACACGTCCGCACGTCGGACAGGCGATCACGTTGATCCCACGATGCCGCAGTTCCAAAGACTTCAGGATTTCGAATCCGACCTTGACTTCTTCCACCGGATCGGCGGCGAGCGAGACGCGAAGTGTATCGCCGATGCCTTGGGACAACAGGTAGCCGAGCCCGATCGACGATTTCACAGCGCCAGTCATGGCCGTGCCGGCTTCTGTAATGCCGATGTGCAGAGGATACTCGGACTGCATCGCAAAGAGCCAGTAGGCATCGATGGCGTGCTTGACGTCGGAGGCCTTGAGCGACACCTTCATGTTGGTAAAGCCGACATCCTCCAGCGCATGCACCGCGTTGAGCGCCGATTCAGAAAGCGCTTCAGGCGAAGGCCATCCGTATTTTTCCAACAACGGACGTTCGAGCGAGCCTCCGTTGACGCCGACTCGAATCGGAATGCCATGATCATTGACCGCTTTGATGACTTCTTCAACTTTCCACCAGGTGCCGATGTTGCCGGGATTGATGCGGACGCAATCAACGACTGCGGCAGCTTTTAAGGCAAGGCGGTAATCGAAGTGAATGTCCGCGATCAAGGGCACCGTCATCGCTGCTTTGATCTGAGGCAGGACTGCGGCGGCTTCCTCGTCCGGCACGGCCACACGGATAATTTCACAACCGGCGGCTTCAAGCCGATGAATCTCCGCGACCGTAGCAGTCACATTGCGTGTGTCTGTCGAACACATGGATTGCACGGACACAGGAGCGTCGCCTCCGACCTTTACCGTGCCGACCGAAATCTGTCGAGTTTTTCGCCTGGCAATATGCATCTGCCGTAACTTTCTTATCTCTTACTCTTCACGCCCGAATCAGCTCCCCTGTTCGTCTCCATGGGGGAGATGGCTAGCGAACGCCGCATCTGTGAGAGGTGATTGCATGGCTGGTGTTTTACCGATAAGTTCCTTCACGCTTTGATAGATCCCTTCAGCCGTCAAACCATACCGTTCCCGCAACAAGTCTTGTGGCCCCTGTTCAATATACCAATCAGGTAGGCCTAGAACCTTTGTCTTTACCTCCGTCACCCCGGCTTCCGAAATGGTTTCCAGCACGGCAGACCCAAACCCACCGATCTTGCAACCTTCTTCCACCGTTACGACATAGCGCACCCGCTTCGCCACATCGACGATCAATTCATGATCGAGTGGCTTGACGAATCGTCCGTTCACGACCGCTGCGGAGATCCCTTCGCTACTGAGCCGTTCGGCGGCTTGATGCGCCTGCCAGACCGACACGCCGATTGCGATAATGGCTACGTCCGTCCCGTCCTTGATCAACTCCCCTTTGCCAATAGGCAACGCCTGGGCCGTCGCGTCCATCGTGACCCCGAGACTGACGCCGCGCGGATAGCGCACGGAAATCGGGCCCTCATGCTGCACGCACGTTTTCATCATATGCTGTAATTCATTTTCATCTTTCGGCGCCATGACAACCATGTTGGGAACGTGGCGCAGATAGGCGTAGTCGAAGGCGCCATGATGGGTCGTCCCATCTTCGGCGACGAGCCCGCCTCGATCGATGCAAAAGACAACGGGAAGATTCTGAGTCGCCACATCGTGCACCACCTGATCGTAGGCCCGCTGGAGGAAGGTCGCATACATGACAACAACCGGCTTTATGCCCTGCGTCGCAAGCCCCGCAGCAAACGTCACTGCATGCTGCTCGGCGATGCCGACGTCATAGAGACGATCTGGAAATTCTTTTTCAAATGCCGTCAGCCCTGTCCCTTCGCACATCGCCGCCGTGATGGCCACAACGCGCTTATCTTCACGGGCCAACTTAACCAGGGCGTCCATTGCAATCGCCGTGTATGAAGGACGTGCGGCTTTCTTGGCCGGTGCGCCAGTCGACCGAACGAACGGCGGACAGGCATGGAACCATACCGGATTCTTCATGGCCGGTTCGTAGCCGAGCCCCTTCTTCGTAATGACGTGAAGGAGGACCGGCCCCTTCATTTTCAGCACATTCTCGATCGTCGGAAGGAGATGCTCAAAGTTGTGGCCGTCGATGGGACCACTGTATTGGAACCCAAGTTCTTCAAAGAGCAATCCAGGGAGAATCACGCCTTTCGCAAGCTCTTCGGCTCGGCGAGCGAGCTTCTGCATGTCGGAGCCGATGTGAGGAATTTTCCCCAATAGCTGACCGGTCTCTTCACGCATCTTCCCATAGAACTCGCCGGTAATGGTTCGACTCAGGTAGGCAGAAATGGCTCCGACATTCTTCGAGATTGACATTTGGTTGTCGTTCAAAATCACGAGAAAATCTTTTCCGAGCCCACCCGCATGATGCAGCCCTTCCAGCGTCATCCCCGCCGTCATGGCGCCGTCACCGACGACACAGACAACCTTGTTCCTCTGTTTCAACTGCTCTCTCGCTTCGACCATGCCAAAGGCAGCAGATACTCCAGTCCCCGCATGACCGGCGTTGAAGGTATCGTACTCACTCTCTTCCCGTTTACAAAATCCACTCAATCCACCGTACTGGCGAAGCGTGTGAAACTGCTCGCGCCGGCCAGTGAGGAGTTTGTGGGTGTAGGACTGATTACTGGTGTCCCAAACAATCTTGTCGGTCGGTGTATCGAGAAGGTATTGCAAGGCGACGGTGAGTTCGACGACGCCTAAATTCGAGGCAAGGTGTCCCCCCACATTTGAGACCGCCCCGATAATCTGTTCACGAATCTCCTGGCACAATGCCGGGAATTTATCTGGAGACAACCGCTTCAGATCGGCAGGACTATGGATCGTCTTCAGTAGGGACATAGATGGTCTCCTTCGTTCTCGCCCCATCGGCAGCAGTCCTACGCACAGGACTAATAGGCACCGTGTGTCCAGGTGCTAAATTTTCGTGGATTTTCACACACGAATCACATGAAGTCAAGCACTTACGAAAGGTGCTATGGGGGAGCGCCCTCTCTGCTGAACCTTGATATAAAGGGACCGGACTGTCCTATGTTGGTACGGACACCAGATGGTGTCGGTTAGTACGGAAAGTCGAGCCCGGCAAAAATGGCTCCTCCTTCTTTGCTGAATCCATAATCGATCCGTCCCACTACATTAGGCCTGATGATTCCACGAAACCCGATACCCGGCGTTATACGATAATCTTTAAAGCTCACGTTCTTGAACGAGTTAAACACCTGTCCGGTATCGATGAACGGCGCAATCTCAAAATCCGCCATGACCCCGGCGAGACGCGTGCGCAAAATATGAATCCGCTCCTCAACACTGAACGAGATAAGTTGTTTGTCGATGTATCGATCGACCCCAAAGCCACGCAGATTGTTTTGCCCCCCGAGCGAACTCTGCTCATAAAACGGAACATCGGTGCCCAGGGTGGCTTGCAATTCTCCACGAATCACCAAGATGGCCCGCTTGGACTCGCTCGCGAACATCTTCTTGACTTCGAGCCCATACCGGGAATAAAGCGGCTCTGCACCTGGTTTGAAGTTATAGTTCAGCTCGGCATAGGCCGTGATCGCCGTCCCGTCGGTCGGTGTGACGAGGTTATTACGTGTATCGTAATGGAAGCTGATCCGCTGACCGAGAATCGTCGCGCCCTGCACACCAGGAGCGTCGGGAAAAAGATCCCCCGAAAACGGGAGATCAGTGGCTCCTTGCTGGATCGGTTGCATGTGCCTCAACCGTTGACTGATTGCAATTTGCGTGACCTCGTTCGCATGAACCCCGAACTTCCAGTTCAACCTCGTCTCAGAAGCCGTATAATTCGTCTGTTGTCCTTCGACGGTAGTCGGACCAAGTCCGAAAAATCGAACCGTGGCGTTCTTGAAATGCATCGCACTGAGTCCAATACTATACCGACCATTGCTGAACCCTGGATCAACATAACTCACAAGAAATTTTCGTTCGATTCGTTCGGTCCAGGATGCAATCCCTCGGAGTTCTTTTCCGCCAGGCTCATAATGAAACAGATTAATCGTTCCACGAGTGCCAACGATCGAGTTATAAACCACCATCGGCGCAACTAAATACTTGAGATCGCCATCCGGCCCCGTGATCAGGGCCGGCACAATCATCCCGATGTCATTGCCGTCGTTTTTACTGGAACTCACGGCGGGGATCGGGAAATACTTTACTTCCGCCCCAGCGCGGTCGGAGAAAATAGGAAAGACGCTCCACAACACCAGACAGGCAATACAACGGACAAGGCTACGCATACACGTACTCATGATTCCGCAAACGACGTTATGGCGCCTTGAGCTTGTCGGATTTTTTGCGGAGCTGATCGACGAGATCTGAATAAGAAGAGGCACGAAGAATCTTCGTAAACTGCCCGCGATAGTTGTTCACCAGACTGACTCCGTCCACGACGACGTCATAGACCCGCCAATCATCTGCCTTATTGACCAAGCGATAGTCAAGCGGGATCTCCGTCTTTCCCGAAAGCACTTTAGTCCTGACTTCCGCGTACTCCTTCTCCGTTCGTTCATTGAGATACTGCACACCTTCGCCAGAATAGGTTTCGACCTTGTCTGCATACGAATTGGTCAGCAACGTCCGAAAGAGATCGACAAATTCTTGTTTCTGCTGATCAGTCAGCTGGTTCCAGGGAGCCCCAAGCGCCCGTCGAGACATTTCCGTATAGTCAAATCGAGCCGACACCACCTTCTCAAGTAGGTGTCGACGTTCCTCGGACTTCGCCGGTTGCTTAAGTTCCTTTTCCTTTACGATACGAAGCACTTCATCGATCGTCGATTTCATGGAATCGGTAGGAGGCCCAGCATATCCTGGTACCGCCACCACTCCGATACCGACGACCATCATAAGCACCGTGAACCACGAGCTGCTGCCTCTCCACTCAGTCCACGTATTTCTGATCGCTATCATCGCGCCCCTCTCTCCGACACCAATATATATTTATATATTTATGTTCGTCTTTCCTGCCACACCAAACAGACAGATCCGGTTAGTTGACCTTACCATGAACGTATTGACTCACCAACTCCTCCAAGTCGAGACCTGATTCCGTATCACGAATGGCATCTCCCGGTTTCAGAGGATCTCCTCCTCCTCCCGGCGAGAGCGCGAGGTATTTTTCTCCGATGATCCCTCTGGTTTTAATCGAGGCAATAGTATCGGAATAGAGCTTCGTCCCATTTTGAACCACCAGCCTCACCATCGCCCGATCTTCCTTCAGACTGATCCCCTTGACTCGGCCAACCTCAACGCCGGCAACCTCCACAGCCGCTCCGGACTTCAGCCCTGTGGCTGAATTGAACAGCGCATCCACTTCGTAGACATCTCCCCCGATGAGTTCCAACTTGCCAAGTTTCATCGAGAGATAGCCCAAACAGACAATCCCGACCAGCACGAAGACCCCGACGATCAGCTCCAATCTGTTTTTCTCCATTATGGCACTCCCCTAACCCGCAGACACCACCTTGGTGAGCGGCAGCGTCCCGCCAACCGAAATGAATTCTCTGATTTCAGGATCGGACGTCCGTTGAAATTCTGCTGGCTCTGCCATCACGGCTATTTTCCCACGTTTCAACATCGCAATATAATCTGAAATCCCGAATATCTCTGGAATCTCATGGCTCACCATCACGGCTGTAAACCCAAACTTCCGCTGCATGCTTGTAATCAGATCATGAATTGACTTGGCCATGAGCGGATCGAGCCCCGTCGTCGGCTCGTCGAAGAGGATAATCTCCGGTTGCATCACCAACGCACGAGCCAGGCCGGCTCGTTTCCGCATCCCTCCGCTCAATTCCGCTGGAAACTTGTGCCCCATTCCCGCCAAGCCTACCTGTTCCAGCTTTTCATCGACACGGCTGGTCACATCCGGCCCTTTCATTCGAAGTCGTTCTCGGAGTGGAAAAGCCACGTTTTCGAAGACCGTCAGTGAATCGAATAGCGCCGCGCCCTGAAACAACATCGCGAACCGTTTGCGCACTTCATTGAGTGCATGGCCGCGGAGCCGAGAAATCTCGACTCCATCAACCCACACTTCTCCGGAGTCAGGCTGGAGCAAGCCGATCATGTGCTTCAGCAACACGCTCTTGCCTTCCCCACTGCGTCCAATGATCGTCGTGAGTTTCCCTTCTGGTACGTCAAGGTCGATACCTCGCAGCACCGGTTGTCCTCCCAACATCTTTGTCACACCGACAAGCTTCAGCATGGTTACATAAACAATGATGTCAGGAAATAGTCCCAGATGAGAATCAAGACCGACGACAACACGACCGCCTCTGTCGTGGCTGTGCCGAGCCCCTCGGCACTCATCTTGGTGTAAAAGCCTTTATAGCAACAGACCCAGCTCACGATCAGACCAAAACTAACAGACTTGAGAATGCCGCCATAGACATCTTTCCATTCCACCGCGGACTCGATGGAGTTCCAATACGAACCCGCATTCACACCAAGCAGTTCCACCCCGACCAGATGGCCTCCATAGATTCCCACCACGTCGAAAATGGCGACCAACAGAGGCACACCGATCAACCCGGCGACAAGTTTCGGCGTAATTAGGTATTGGAGCGGATTGATGGCCATGGTGTCGAGCGCATCGATCTGCTCCGTGATCCGCATAATACCGATCTCCGCCGTGATCGCGGAACCAGCGCGCGCCGTCACCATAAGCGCAGCCAAGACCGGCCCAAGCTCGCGAATCATACTGATCGCGACTGCGGAACCCAACAGTCCTTCAGACCCAAACTTTCGTAACGTATAGTAGCCTTGCAGCGCCAGAACCATCCCTGTAAAGGCGGCCGTCAGCACGACAACAAACGTCGACTTGTAGCCGATGAAGTGGAGTTGCTTGATGATTTGCCTGCCCCGTAGCGGCGGACGTGCCAACCAGGCGAAGGATGCCACCATGAAGATCAACATCCGGCCCATTTCCGCCACATAGGTAAGAGCCCATCGGCCCATGAGTGCGAGTAGCGTCATGGTCAAGTCGGCGAGAGTTCCTTCTTTGGTCGCTCGGTCACCATCGCCGCCACATAGCTCCTGAAAAAGGCCGTCAAGGCCTCTGCTGCGACCAGACTCTGTCGACGGAGCCGGCCAAGACCCAAGAGGCATGAAGGGGCGGCCAAGATCGTCTCGATCCCTTTCAGCCACCCAGTGGGCCTGAGAAACAGATTGAAGTCAAGTGGAAGATCTTCGTCCAGACGATCCGAAACGGATCGGATGATCACAAAGGGAACCTGCGCCCGTTGTGCTTGGGCAGCCAAAGCGGAACTTTCCATGTCGAGACCGATGGCCTGAGTGCGCAACGCAAACCGTTGCTTTTCGCGGGCACTGCCAATGATGTGATCGGTCGAGACAAACCGCCCAATGTGTTCGGACGGCACCAGGGTCTCGACAGACGTCACGGCGAGGTCCCGTTCATCACCCGGCACATCGAGAACCTCTGAGGGCTTGTCGCCATAATTCCCGCAATACACCACTTCACGGCCTACCAAGAGTGCCCCGATATCCGCTGCGATGAGCGCACAGGCAAACCCCGTCGATACCACAAGGCTGAACGATTGGTTGTCAAGCACTTGGGCAGCGCTCCGACCCGCTTTTTCAAGACCGACGCCGGTTTGAACTAGCCAATACTCCCTGTCGCCTACAGTGCACACGAATACAGTGCGACTACCGACTCGACGCTCAACGCCAGGAGGAAACGCCGACTGAACGGCGCTCATTTCCCAAGGGGTGGCGGCAAAAATGACGATTCGTTTCGATGGCACAGCACTAGATGCGCGTGGGGGAAAAAAATCGGCGTGGGTCAATGCTTGGACCGATACAAGTCAGTGCCTTGAATGTGATGCCGCAGTTCGTCGGCCCGTATCTTCCCACGGGAACGGAGATTACGGTACATCGCCAGAGCCCACAGGGGAAAGTACTGACAATACCAATGATACCGAAGATAAAACACGCGTGGAAACCCCGTGCCGGTATGACTAATTTCCTCCCACGATCCATCCTTCATCTGCCAACGAAGGAGAAATTGTACCCCACGCGCAACACTGAAGGAATCAACCGCATCAGCCGACATCAACGCCATCAACGCCCATGCTGTTTGTGAGGGTGTGCTCTCCCCTTTGCCGTGAACCTCACTATCGTCCCTATAGGAGAGACAGGACTCACCCCACCCACCGTCAGGATTTTGTTTTGATTTCAACCAGGCAACCGCTCGACAAATATACGGCGCCGAGAGATCTTCCCCGATGGCCCTGAGTCCTGCCAAAACAGACCACGTCCCGTAGATGTAATTGACGCCCCAACGTCCGTACCAACTGCCATCTTCCTCCTGCTCTTTCTTGAGGAACGCTAGTGCCGGTCCGGCAGCTGGATGAGTCTTGTCGTATCCTAATGCGCCAAGCATTTCCAGGCAACGCCCAGCCAGATCGGAGGTACTTGGGTCCAAGAGCGCTTTATGATCGGCGAAGGGGATATAGTTGAAGACAACTCGGTTGTTGTCTTTATCATAGGCACCCCAGCCGCCGTCGGATCCCTGCATCGCCAAGACCCAGCGCATCCCGCGGCCAATAGACTCGTTCAGCTCATCCTCATGACCGGGAATCTTCAATTTAGAGAGCGCCATGATGACCACAGCGGAATCGTCAACATCCGGATACGATTCATTCTCGAACTGGAAGTACCATCCACCTGGTTCCGCGTTCGGTGAGGAGATGATCCAGTCACCGACAGCCTTGGTTTGCCGAGACATAAGATACCGGCCTGCTTCTTGAAGCGAAGGATGATCCTGCGGCACTCCCGCTTCAACCAGCGCATTCATAAGCAACGCGGTGTCCCAAACAGGAGAAAAACAGGGCTGGAGATGGAGAGTGGGAACGGACTCACCATCGACCATCGTGGAATCGTAGACCTCCAACGCCTCGATCTCGCGAAGCGCCTTGACGACCAGGGGATCATCGGCATCGTACCCTAAGCATTGAAGTGCCATGATGGAGTTAGCCATCGCCGGATAGATGGCACCGAGTCCACCAGCCCCTTTAAGGTGATCCACCATCCAGCAAGCAGCTTTGTGCAGCGCTTTTTCCCGTAACGCCCGCATGGGCATCCGATCATACAGTTTCAGCATCACATCTAATGCTACGAAGAAGTTATGCGGGGTGAACCAGGCCTGATCCTTGTTGAACGGAGGGTATTTCCAATAGCGAACCTCCGGGCGCGGGATGGGGTACAACTCATCGATGCCTTGTTCCCGTGGGATCCGGCAGACCGGACGATGCGCAAATACAATGAGTAAGGGAATCAGCACGGCCCGGGACCAATACGAGATCGCATAGATACTGAAGTAGAACTTCTTCGGCAACAACATCAGTTCGACGGGCATATGGGGAACACCTTCCCAATCATACTGATCGAACAGGGCCAGCGTAATTTTGGTAAACACGTTGGCTTGCAGAATACCGCCCATGGCCAGAATCCGATCTTTTGCCCGCACCATGAACGGTTCGTCCGCCGACACGCCGCATAACTTAAGTGCAAAATATGCTTTGACCGATGCGCTGATCTCCGCAGGGCCACCATAATAAATTGGCCATCCACCGTCCTGCAGTTGTGTCGCCTGAAGATAGCGGACAGCCTTCACCTCTCGGTCAAGATCGACCCGATCAAGAAACCGGCGCAGCATGACGTATTCAGAGGTCAGCGTGGTGTCCGCTTCCAGCTCGGCAACCCAATACCCTTCGGCATGTTGACGGTTGAAGAACCATGATTGACTCCGCCTGATTGCGTCATCCACCGCATCAGGTTGGCTCACGGCATGACCGATGGGTCGGCGAGCAGCCGAAGAATCTAATGAGGCCAGGATAACCGGTTTGTCAGAAACCAACCGAAGCGACGCGACAGGAGTCAACTCCGTAGCAGGATCGAGTCGCCCTTGAACAGTCGAGAGCAGGCTGTCAGAGAGGCGGTTGAACAACGCCTTGATGATATTCATGAATCTTTATGACTTGACCGACAGGACTGAGGAGGGTGAAAGACCGGCATCTTGCAATGGTCTCCCTTCGTAAACCTTTCCAATCTTCCCTGTGGATACTCCGAAGGCTTATAACAGACGATTCGAAACGAGTCAAGCGAGTGGTGGGAGAAGTGCCTGAAGTATCTATATTTTTTATCGGTGTAGGCGATGGTAAACACCGCCTCTACAGTATCCATAACTGAACGTCGCAGCGTTACTACGTCCATTGATGGCTTATGAGAGGAACATCACCTCACGACCGCCAAAGTCACAAGGATTAGGTAACCAGCAGAACCTGCACGGAGCCACTGCTGTGGGCAACACTGCGGTCACTGTCAGTGAGAGAGCCGAGCGACCCTGCAATTCACCCTGTTCAAGGCCAGCCCCAAAACCGGCACGATCACTGGGCCGATTGTGGCTCCCGTCAGGACTTGAGTCATAATCGTCGCGGCGGAGAGAGAGTTACGGCCAGCACATCGTGGAGTCTGAGACAGAGATCGCGACCTTGCCAGTATTTACCTTGTCTTCAGGCAGAAGCAGATCGTGATTCTTTGAGATGACTGATTCTGGTTCGACTGGTGGCTTATGCTGCTATTCGCAACATGTCCTCACCAAAAATACGGTGGGTGTGGGCCTGAAAAAGACGAGCACAAGAAAGTAATGAAGACAAGACGGGCAAAAGGCTACCGCGTCAAGAGAACAACGAGAGTAACAAAGCTCCACAACGTGACTGACAAGCGCACTCCATTGACAATGCCTCTAGCGGACCCTAAAGGGTCATGGTCCAGCTCCTCCTTTCGCTCGTTCCGAGCCACCCGCAATGCGTCCTCCGCTTTACAGTTAGGCGTGAGCAGTGCTTCTAATGTCACCTGGGCAAGGGTGAGCTTGGTGACAGATTCGGGATGTGGCTCTCTATCCCGGATTTGCGAAAGCGCCATGATCCCTCCTCATACGATCAGGTTGTGAAGCACCTTTCACACTCCTACTAGAGCAACAACGATACCCTGGGCCATTTGCTCCTCATAGCAAAACCACTTTTTCAGGTCACACGCCAAGAACTGGTACGCAAGCGTGAACGCATCATAAGCCATTGACAAATTGAGCTTCACTTCAACAAGGACACCCACGTCCCAGTAAATGATGGGCAGTTTTCTCCATTACATCAGCACCCATTTCAGGCTACTAAAGCATTTTCCGGCTAATAATTCGGACATTCTTGAACACTGATAGATCCAACCGCGTACGTGAAATTGGCAGTGCAGAGATAAAAAGAGGCTACATCGGTAAGTAGAAACAGAATCCGTCACCCTGGAGACGGGTCACGGCTGACGGCACACAGGACGGTGAAGAAGGGCGTGAGAACTCCCAATCCTTACGTTGAGCAAAAGCTGGTGCTACCGAACAGCTACTCCTACACCGGTTGCAAATCGCCGAGCCTGACGGACACCAATTTGGACACCCCCGGCTCCTCCATGGTGACGCCGAAGAGGGAATCAGCGATGCTCATCGTCCGCTTATTGTGCGTAATGACGAGGAACTGCGCAGTCTGCGCCAACTCCTTCAAGACCCCCGTAAACCGTCCGATGTTTTCCTCGTCCAACGGGGCGTCGATTTCGTCCAACAGACAGAACGGTGTCGGCCTGATCAGAAAGCTCGCAAACAACAGTGCCATTGCCGTAAGCGTCTTTTCTCCGCCTGACAGCATGGTGATGCTCTTCAGCCGTTTTCCAGGCGGTTGCGCCACGATTTCAATACCTGGCTCTTGATTACCGGAAGGTTCACCGTTTTCAGCAGGCGGTTCATCAACCAACTGCAGCTCGGCCCTTCCGCCAGGGAAGAACTGACCGAAAACCTCGGTGAACTTCTGCTGCAACTCTTGGTACGTAGCCGAGAACATCTCTTTCGTCGTCTGGTGAATCCGCTGAATAATTTCCTTCAGTGAAGCGATCGAGTTCGACAGATCCTGCTCTTGGGCAGACAAGAATGTGTGGCGTTCTTCCAGCTCTTGGTGTTCGCTGATCGCAGCTAAATTAATGGGTCCCATTCGATCCATCCGGTCACGGAGCTTCTGCAACTGCTCTTTCAACTCGGCATCGGAACGAGACTCGGGCTCCTCTACGGCTGTGGCCTCAGCCTCGTTCATAGAATCGCTCGACTGCGTAGGATCAACGATCAGTGTGAGGGGATCAAGCTGATAGGTCCCCGACAATGTTCCTTCGACAGTTCCCAATTGGATACGGATTTCCGCTCGACGAACCTCAACTGTCATCCGGGCATCCCGCAGAGCTGAAATCCCTCGTCGCAACTCTTCCAGACCGGACTCATGCGTTTGACTCACCGCCATTTGTTGCGCCTGTCGCTCTTGCGCGGCGACCAATTCTCCCTTCACCCGCCCGGCGGTGACACCGAATTCTTGGCAGAGGCCCTCCTGACGAGCTTGTTCTGTCTGGCTCTGCTCGATGAGCCCCTTCAGACTGTTCAGGTGCTCACCCAATGCACGATGCCGATCTTCCGTCTCTTGGATCTGTTGTGTCACCCGAGCGCGGTTCAGTTGCTCATGTTGCCGTTTGGCTCGCAAGCCTTCCGCGGTCATCTTCGCCTCGGTTACATGTTCCTGGTGCATTCTCATATTTTGATCAAACAACCCCAGTTGCTCGCGCACCTTCCCCAACATCGTTTCCTGTCCGTTCTTCTCAGCCAGCCACTGACCCAATTGAGTCTGGACCGAGTGCGATTCTTGTTCCAACCGCTGAGCCTCGCTGACACCATCCTGAATTTCCGTCTCTATCCCAGCGAGTCGATGGTCAAGGTCATTCAGTACATGCTGAAGCTTCTCTTCATCCTTGCGCAGCGACAGATTCTGCATCTCGGCATCACGAAGCGCATCACCGAGTTGGCGGTCCTGCTGGGTGAGCATCTGGATCTGGGAAGACACCATCTCTCGCTGTTGCTTGCTCTGATCAAGCTCCGTGACAAACACATGGCGTTTAGTTTCAAGATCGATCACCTCTCGCCGGCGTTCCAGCAAACCCGGCGTTCCTTGAACCTGGCCACCCGTCACGATGCCCGACGCATCCACCACTTCCCCATCCAGAGTCACTAAGATTGGACCGTTCGGAGCACTCCACGCATGTTGCTCCCACAAGTGCATCGCCTGGTCCAATGATCGAACAATGACGACGCGATCGAACAACGAATCGCGAGCCGACGTTCGGGCGGCATCGGTTTGGACCAACTCCACGGCAAGCCCGACAACGCCTGGCTGCGTGGCGATCGACGTCCACCAATCATGAGTCCGTCCGCCTTCCCATCGTGGGCGCTGCGGAATAAAGCTGCCTCGCCCCAGCGATTCCTGTTGAAGAAATCGAATCAACTTTTGCCCGACAGACGGTTCATCCACAAACCATCCTCTGACGCGCTCTCCCAACACCGCCTCAACCGCCCGTTCCATCCCTGACGGAACCACCAACCATTCGGCCACCGCATCCCGTACCCCATCACAAGACTTCAGAGCGGGGCCTTGCTGGATCCCCTCCCGACCGTAGCCCATCTCTTCACGAACCACACCTTGCAATGCTTCAAGGCGAGAGTCCACTCCGGCCAGCTCTTCCGAACGTCGTAAGATCACCGGATCCAACGACTGGAGGGCGCCCGTAGCTTGAGCCGCCTCCTCTTGCACCGTGCGTTGTTCTGTCCGTAGTTGCGAGACAAGGCGATCAGCCTCTCCATATTCCTTACGCAAGATCTCGTAGCGCTCAATCGCCGACTCACGTTGGCTTCGCAGTTCGTCTCGCTCCGACGACAAGCGCGTGCCGCGGCCCGCGAGATCTTCCATTCGCTTGGCCAATTGCGAGATACCTTGTTCGGTATTCGCGACAAGCACAACCAATTGCAGCACATCTTTGCGCCCTCGCTCCTCCTCCGCAACAGCCGCAGCTCGTTGATTGAGCAAGCGCGTCAGCTCTTCATCGAGTTCCCCGAGAGTCCGATCCCGAATCGCCAGCTCCTCCTCGACCGACGTCAATGACGACTCGATGGCACGAAGTCCGGCAACCAACTGCTCTTGTGATCGGACTAGTTCCTCCAGCTCAGCTGATTCCTGTACCTGTTGTTGGCCGAATAACAACCCGCGGTTTCGTTCGACCTCCGCCGCCGTCAGCGCGTGGGCCTGCCGTTGTTCGACACCCGCCAGTTCCTCTCGAATCTTCCCGATGGAATCAGCGGTCGCAATCGCATCAAGACGCGCTTGTTCGAGTTCTGTTGTAAGCCGAGCCAGGTCGGCTGCTTTCTCAGAGTCTTGTTGATCTAGGTTCAGGACGTCAGTGTCCGCTTCCTGCAATGCGTGTCGTAAGACCCTGAATTCCCTCGTCAACAATATCACTTCAATTCCGCGCGCCTCACCCTGCAGCGTCTGAAAGGTTCGCGCCTGGCGAGCTTGGCGTTCCAAGGAATTGAGTTGTTTTTTGACCTCTGCCACAATATCTCGGACACGTAGAAGATTCTGCTGCGTCGCTTCCAACTTCCGTAGCGCCTCGGCTTTCTGTTTCTTATACCGGACAATGCCTGCGGTCTCCTCGATGAGCTCGCGCCTGTCTTGCGGCGACGCATTCAAAATCTGATCGATCTGACCTTGGGCAATGACCGTGTGTCCTTTGCTCCCCGCCCGTGTGTCGAGCAACAAACTGCGGATATCCTTCAACCTGCAGTGAATCTTGTTGATGAGATACTCACTCTCACCGTTACGGTACAAACGGCGGGTAATCATCATCTCTTGCGCCTCAGTCAGCTCGTTCGGAAGTCCCGAGCCACCCTCCAGCTTCATCATTGCCGGATCAAGTCCACCGATTACCAACGACACTTCCGCCATCCCCAAAGGCTTTCGCAGTTCAGTGCCGTTAAAAATGACGTCTTCCATCTTTTCACTTCTGAGCGTTTTAGTGCTTTGCTCGCCCAACACCCATAGGATGGCGTCTACGACGTTGCTCTTTCCGCTCCCATTCGGCCCGACGACCGCCGTGACCCCCTCAGGGAATTCAATCTTGGCTTCCGCGAACGACTTGAAGCCCATCATATTCATAGATTTCAGATGCATCGGCTCACCCTCGGTTACGCGCAGATTAAGACGCGTGCTTGGAAAACAAAAAGTTTCCGGCCCTTGTACCATAAGGGTTCTTGGAAATCAAAAATAAAACACATTGTGTGGTGGAATAACTGACATGGCCCTACAAGATATAGGGCCATGTGGGGATATGAGTGGATGGCACCGCCAGCTACCCGACGATGCTGGCTACCGGCTTTTTCGAGGATTCTATCTGGACCAGTTCCTTCGGCAAGAGAAATTCGACGTCTTCCTCGATCACCGTGAGTTCTTCAACATCCGACGGTTCCGACGCTCTCAGGAATGCAACGACTTCCGTGACCAGGATTTCCGGAGCTGACGCACCAGCCGCAATCCCGACTGCCTTGGCCCCTTGCAGCCACGCAGGATCAATATCGGCAGCTGAATCGATCAGGTACGACGGGATGCCGCATTGTTCCCCCAGTTCGCGCAGACGATTGGAATTGGAGCTGTTCGGTGACCCGATGACCAGAATGACATCCACCAGACGAGACAATTCCTTGACGGCATTCTGCCGGTTTTGCGTTGCGTAACAGATATCTTCCTGATGTGGCCCCTTGATGTTTGAAAACCGCTTGTGCAATGCGCCGACGATGTCACGACATTCATCGACACTCAGCGTCGTCTGTGTGACATACGACAGATTAGCGGTGTTGTCCACCTGCAGCTTTTCCACATCTTCCACCGAAGACACCAAATGAAACTTGTCGGGAACCTGGCCTAGCGTCCCGATCACTTCCGGGTGACCGGCGTGACCAATCAGAATTAATTCATACCCCTGGGTATAATCGCGGTTGACTTCGTTATGAACCTTGATCACGAGCGGGCAGGTTGCATCAATCACGTGCAGACGACGATGATTCGCTTCTTCC
Organism: Nitrospira sp.; assembly: GCA_005116895.1. Lineage (GTDB taxonomy): Bacteria > Nitrospirota > Nitrospiria > Nitrospirales > Nitrospiraceae > Nitrospira_D. Next base: position 420,813 of record SWDO01000001.1, read on the forward strand.
CACACTGACTTCGCCACACCATGCGCACTAAAAATGACGACCGACCCCTCAGGCACTTCGTTCAACTCTTCCACAAAGACCGCGCCCTTTTGCCGGAGTGAGTTCACCACATGGCGGCTATGGACGATCTCGTGACGAACATAAATCGGAGCGCCGTACTTCTTGAGCGACAGATCCACGATATCGATCGCCCGATCGACACCAGCGCAAAACCCGCGGGGATTGGCGAGGTATATCTTCATGGTTAGCGTAGCTCCTTAGGCTCAGATCCAGTATCTAGTCATGACCCCAGGATCGGTAGGTCACGATACGTCAGATCCACCGGCCTCGTCAACAGAATTGCCGTCGTCATTACCCTATACCCTTACAAACTGCTTTGCCAACTCCAGGTCTCGCATGAGTCTCGACCGACTCTTTCAATACCCCATAAACTCGATCTGTCGCTGCACCAGTGATTTTGCAACCTGCTTAATAGTCAAAGTTCTCCGCATCTAACTCCTCTCAGCGAGCATCCATAATGCTACTGATATGGATGCTATTTTGACGATCCCACCCGGACAGGTCTCAGCCAAAACGCTTTTGGGAGTCATGCTCACGCCTTTGAATAACAGACCTACTTTATGCCGCCATCACTCTGCTGACTTGACTCCCTCTACCACCCCCCCGTACGCTCAATCTCTGTCGAAACTTCTGCTCGTTGTTTCTTCTTGCGAAAGGAGACTGCCCATATGGCTCAACGACCTTTTCAAACGGGAGCTGTTGTCAATCTGAGTGATGGAGAAAGCGCCAAGGACGTCGTCGTCTGTACCGTTCCTGCTAGGAAACGATTCGATATCAAATTTCTTGGCATCAATGGTTTCGGGCACCCGACTCAACCCCTCTTTTACGCGGTTCACGTGACGACACGCTCGAGAGTCGGTATCTATCCCATTGCGCTTACCGGTGTGTCTGAGATAGACGAGCCAGAGTTTCCCTCAAGATTTTTTGGAAGCCAAGAAGCGATTCTCTACGCGGATCCCAAGTCCAACCTCGTCTTTTCAGTCGCGCGCAAGGACACTGCTGGTAACGTACGGGTATTTATCGAATTCTGCGGGCTTCTCGTCGATGCGTGAGCGATGAGCTGAGCAACGATGAACAGGGAGTCCCAATGAAGAGGGGCAGATGCTATTGGGGAGCTGGTAGCAGTAGGGCAACGAGGACTATGCGCGTCAGACACTGATGGGATTGGAGCCCGATCCAGGTTTGGATGCCACAATCAACTTAGGCAGATCGCTTCAGGGGAGACACGACACGGGCTTGATCCCTCGATTGAGGAATCAAGCCCGGACTCTTTCAATAAAATGGTTCTCGCTTAAATCCTAGAACCCCGAAGATTTCTCAATCCTCCAGCTCCCAGGCCGACCAAAGAAATAATTCCAAGGCCGAACAACACAACCGCAGGCGGCAGCGGCACCGCCGTTAGCGCTAGACTACTGATCGATCCAACAAACACAGCCGGATTACGATCCTGATCCTGTACAAAAAGCCGCCATCTCCCAATATTCGTATTCAGGGGATCCATTGTATTCACACTTGGTGGACCCTGGAGATTCGTACTTCCAAATAATCCTCCCCCCGGATGGTCCACACTAAGGTCAAAGCTAAATGGAGTAAAGTCACCCAGCGGACCACTGGTCGTGGTCGTTGTCGCGGCAGACGTCAGCGCCCAGCGATCAACAACACCACCCCCCAGTGGCTTGTTCTGGGAAATCGTGATGGCATTGGCACCTGCTTCGAAGGTCGACGAGTACCCGACGATCCCTCCAAGATTCAGGGTAAAACCCGTCACTGCGTTATTATAGACGCCAGCACTCCCGCCCATCCCAGGGTTGAATTGAAATGTCCCGGAAACTGGGGCCAAAACCTCCGAGATGCCGTCGATGCTGCCGGTGAACGAATAGGATATGGACGCCGCTTGCGCTCCAGCCATCGGCAGTGACAGGACACACAACGCAGCAACCGGCACAATGAACCGTCTCCTTAGCAACTGTTTCAACATGGGCAAACACCGCTCCTTCTAGAGGTTAGTAGACTAGGGATACGAACGAATGGAAACTATCCAGCAAATTTCAGACCACTCAGTGAGGTTTGCATGCCGCTGAAAACTAAAGAACTCTATTGTGGCTCACGACATTACTTGCATCCAGATTCCCACAACGATGTTCAATTTTGTATGAACCGTGTGCGGGCCGGCAAAAACTTCCCAGTACCTCGCGTCATTCCAGATTGCAGTCGTTTCCACCAACAGGAGAGACCAGTTTCTCCTCCCTCGTCTCCCTAGTTTCAAGATTTCGCACCCCATATTCGAATTGGCAAGAGAATCGGTCATCTCCCCGCAGTTTGAGAAAGCCTGAAAGGAACACGTTCTGGTAGAAAGAGTCCTCCAGAGGCAGAAAGTTCGCTTGCCGCACTCGAAATTCGCCGATGCACAGATCTTGGTGATAGTCTGCACGGCTGATGGCGACTAGCCCATTACCCCGATACAGTGCCCATTCTCTTGACTCTCTCTCCCCTCCCCCGTACGCTCACAGTTCATATGGGATTTTCCATGCACAAGAAAGTGCTCATCGTGGAAGACGAGCAGGACATCCTGCAGCTCGTGAAACACTATTTAGAGAAAGAGGGGTTTCGACCGATCACCGCGATCAGTGGGCTCGACGCGCTGAAAAAAATCAAAGAGGAGAAACCTGATCTGGTCGTCCTCGATCTGATGTTGCCCGAGATGGATGGGCTCGAAGTCTGCAAACGCCTCCGCTCCGTTCCCGATACCGCCATGCTCCCGATCCTCATGCTCACGGCGAAAGCGGAAGAATCGGATACGATTGTCGGGCTGGAACTAGGGGCTGACGATTACGTCACCAAGCCGTTCAGCCCAAAAGCGCTGGTTGCACGTGTCAAAGCCCTGCTGCGTCGCATTGAGCGTGCCCCTGCTGATGGCCCAGATCTGCACCACTATGGTGCACTCACCATGAATCTGGCTCGGCATGAGGTCAGTCTCGGAAAACAAGAGGTGCCGTTGACGGCAAAGGAATTTGGCTTGCTTGAGCAGCTGCTTCGGCATCCTGGCCGTGTGTTAACCCGTGAAGTGCTGCTCAATGCCGTATGGGGCTACGACTACTACGGGACAACCAGAACGGTCGATGTGCACATCCGTCGGCTCAAGCAAAAACTGCCGCTCCTCGAAGACGCCATCGTGTCCATTAAATCATTGGGCTACAAGCTGAAGGATCTCAACTGATCAGGATGACGTGGTCGATTCGATGGAAAGTAACACTTGGCACGCTTGTGGCGGTTGCCTGTGGGCTACTGATCGCCGGCGTGATGACGGTGCAGTCCCTGGAACATCGGCATCTCTCGCAATTCGGTGATGCGCTGGAGGCAAAAACCAAGCTTGTCGAATACGGCTTTCAACCGCTGTTCCACCCACCCTCCACCCATCCGACTCCGTCCGCCTTACAAGAGACGGCACGCGACCTCGGCAACCGAGCATCTGCTCGTGTGACGCTGGTCGCCGCAGACGGAACGGTGCTCGCCGATAGCACCGCACGAGATGCTGACGTGCCCGCTATTGAGAATGATAAATCTCGGCCAGAAATCCAACAGGCCCTTTCCACCGGACACGGAGAGGACATCCGCCCAAGTCATACCACCGGCGAACGCACCATGTATCGCGCTGTGCTGCTCCATCAGCCTCAGAATGCGGCACCGATCGCCGTGCGCGTGGGCCTGCCCATGGTCATCGCCGACCGCGAGATTTCAGAATTGAAACAACGCTTATTTCTCGCGCTCGGAGTCGCCTTCCTCGTCGCCCTGATGCTCAGTGTCTGGTTAGCTCACAGCATAACCAGACCTCTCTCGGACATTGCATCGGCTGCCCGACAACTCAGTTCTGGCCATCAGACTATCCCGATTCGAACAACCGCGCAGGATGAAGTCGGCATCCTGGCCACGACGCTGAATGACATGGCGAGCCAGCTGCATGCCAAGATCGACGAACTCTCGGAAGACCGCGCGCAGCTGCTTGCCGTACTCACATCGATGGTCGAAGGCGTCATGGTCCTGGACTATCGCGGCCACGTGCTGCAGATCAACCCGGCGTTGGAACGGATGTTCGGCATCTCGCGCGTGGAAGCTCGAGGACGCCCCTGCGCCGAACTGTTCCGCCATCAACAGCTCAACGACCTCGTGACGACCATTCTACGATCACCCGCGCCGTACGAGGATGAAATCGTGCTCCCTCTGACGGGACGCTGCCTCCAGATCGAAGCCTCCCCGGCAGGGGGAGAACGGGAAAGCGAAGCCTGTATCGTGTTGGTGTTTCATGACATCACCGAACTACGGCGTCTGGAGAAGATACGCAAAGACTTTGTGGCGAATGTCTCCCATGAACTTCGAACTCCGCTCACCTCCATCAAAGGCTACGTGGAAGCTCTGCTGGACGGTGCCAAGGGCGTTCGATTACCGATGCTAAGCGGCTCTGATCGATCCCCAAGCGCTCAGCAACTTGCGACAAGATTCGACCGTTCGCTTGGTGGAGAACAATCTGTTTGAGATCTCTTGGACCGACGCCAAATTCTTTCAAGATCTCCTGCACAGCCTGTTCAATCCGGCGAATGGCTATCCGAAAGAGCGCCGCTCCCTGCATCCGAAGCGAGTGCTCCCGCTTGCGCAGTGTGTCGGAAGACACGGGCATCCGTGATCCTCCACCGGGGAGCCGAATGAGTCCATGATGGGCTCCATCGGCATACAACCTGATCCCCAGAATCCCTCGCCACTCAGAAGTGCCATCCTCTTCACCCCGCAGTATGACGGCACCGGCCCCGTCGCCGAACAACAGCGCCGTCGCGTCATCCTGAGGATCGAGCGATCGAGACTTGACCTCTGAGGCCACCACCAGACAGGTCTTGGCTTGCCCGCTCTGAATCATGGCCTGGGCCATGGAGAGCCCGTACAAGAAGCCCGAGCAGGAGGCAGACACATCAAACGCCCCCACTTGCCGACATCCCAATCCTCGTTGGACCAAGCAAGCCGTTGAAGGGAACGCCATGTCCGGAGAGGTTGTGGAAAGAATGATGGCATCGATTGAAGAAGGTGCACAATCTGCGGCATCAAGTGCACGACGGCCCGCCTCGACGGCCATATCGGAAGACGCCTCGTGATCGCCGGCCCAATGACGTGTCTGAATACCAGTCAGCCGGTAGATCTGGGCCGGGGATACCCCTAGCGTAGGAGCAATCTCTTCATTCGAGACAATCCTGGAGGGGAGATAGCTACCTGTTCCAATGATTCTTGAACGAATCATGACCGCCAAACACCGTCCATTCCTCGCGAAAATGCTCACACTTGCGATGTGCGGCGGGATTATAGGGAGTGGAAAGAGGCAGGTCAACCAAACCGCTCCTACATTGCTTTTAGCCCGTATCCTTGCTATGTATTAACGGTATGTGCCTTCATTCCATCGATAACATTGCTCATCGAGCCTCACGATCATCCAGACTTCGTCTGGCTTTCTATCTCGGTATCGGTTCACTGTTCATCACGTCGTGTGCCGGCGATATCGGCACACATGACGTACGAAGCGGGATCAAGAAGGTGTTCAGCGGCACAGACGAGCAAATTTTTCTCGGAGATACTGTTGAGAACCATTACCACCCCAACATCATCATGAAGCGGGGAGAGGCCTATTTCGAAAAAGAGGAGTATGCGGAGGCCTTAGTCGAGTACAAACACTTTCTGGAGCTCCATCGCAATCACATCCTGGCTCCATACGCAGCATTTAGGATCGGGGAAATTCATGTCAAGATGGCGAAGACCATCGATCGTGATCCTGAACCGATGCACAAAGCCATCACTGCATTCGAGCAGATGAGAAAAGAGTTCCCCGGTAGCCGCTATGATAGCCAGGCGCTGCAGAAGCTCGATGAGTGCCATGATTGGATCGCGCAGATGCATCTCTTCGTGGGACAATTCTATTACCGGCGGGGCTCCTACCTTGCTGCGACGCATCGGTTTCAGCAAATTCTAAAGGCCTATCCTGATAAGCCTATCGCCGCAGAAGCCCTGTATTCCCTTGCGAAGGCGTACCATGAAATGGGCGCCGACGATTGGGCCAGGGAGAATCTCATCGTCTTAGTGGACAAGTATCCGAACAGTACCGCCTCAGGGGCCGGAAAAGGCTTGCTGGAGAAAATCGGTGGGGCCCAACCAAATACGCTCCTCGCGCAAAAATCGGAATCTGTTCCCTTCTCCGATGCAGGCCCAGGGATGGTCCGAAGCAACCGACCGGCCGTTAGTCCATCGCCCGCTCCAACAGTCATGGGAACACTCGGCATTTCTCCATCACTCGAATCTTTCAGCACGTCCGCTTCTACTGCCACGACACTGAGTCAAGGCTTTACAGCCTGCCGTCTCGGCGCCTGGTGCTGATCTAGCCGGTTACCTGCCACCATACGGCAATCGATACCGTATCTCCGCTGGATCAGTGGAGATGGGAGTGATTTGATCCAGATTGACCGTGAGCTGACGGCTGGTTGCTGAAAGCTGATGGTTATCTACTGGCCGAAATACCAGCCGATCCCATATCGCTCCAAGAAGCTTGTCACCATCGTGAGTGAATTGGCATAGATCATCACGCCGACTAGGATCAGCAGCACTCCACTCACCGTTGAGACGCCCCACAGATAGACACGTACTTCCTTGAAATAGGCGAGAAACCGATCGACGCCCAATGCCGTGAGGAACAGCGGCAAGCCCAACCCCAACGAATAAAAGGTCAGCAACACGACTCCACTAAGAAGAGAGTCGGTCGTGCTGGCATAGAGAAGAATGGACCCCAGTACCGGCCCGACACAGGGAGTCCAACCGGCAGCGAAGGCGACGCCGATCAAAAATGACCCCAGGTACCCGGCTGGTCTATTCCGAAATTGATACCGCTGCTCCATCTTGAGAAATTTCAAGTTCAGAATTCCGAGCAGATAGAGCCCAAACACAATAATCAACACGCCACCGATACGACGGATGAGATCTTGATAGGTGATCAGGATCTGACCGAGAAAACTCGCCGAAGCCCCGAATGCAATAAAGACCGATGAAAACCCCCCGATGAATAACAAGGAGTTCACGATGATGGCCTTCCTAAACTTCACCCGTTCGGACACATCGGTCAACTGCTCGACGGACAGGCCGGTAATGTAGGAAATATAGCTCGGCACCAGCGGCAACACGCATGGGGATACAAACGAAAGAAGCCCCGCTGAAAAAGCGGCAATGAGCGAAATCTGTGGGATGGATTGTGTCATGGCTACGACTTCATCAGTTCATGAATAAGGTCACGGGCCTCCGGAGAGGCCCAATCACGTGCACCGAAAATCTTTTGTCGCACAATGCCTCGACGATCGACCATAAAGGTGATCGGAATCGAACGGGCCCCATACGTCAGGCCTACGCGATATTCCGAGTCATGAAGAATAGGAAACGTGAACCCCATTTCTCGCTGAAACGGACGGGTGATCGCCGCGCCCTGTTGATCCGTCGACACGGCCAAGATCTCGAACTCCCTTCGCGGCAACGTGCGGTACAGCTGTTCCATCGCCGGCATCTCGACACGGCATGGTCCACACCAGGTCGCCCAAAAATTTAGCAGGACGACTTTCCCTCTGAGCTGAGACAAGCTTACAGCGTTACCGGCAAGATCCCGCAACATAAAGTTCGGTGCTTCGTCACCAACTTGGACAACCCCACGCTCGAAGCCTGGCCGTGTCTTCGGTTGGGGTGATTCTGCCTCGGAAAACGATGCCGCGCAAAACACACCGACTGCCATGAAGGTGAACACCAACGCCGCTCGATGAAGCGTCATGTTGATACACGGATGGGCACCGTCTTCGTCTGCCGTCAATATAGCCATGGTCACTTCAAACACACTCTCTTACTCAGCCATCGGCAGATTTTCATGCTGCTGAGGGTATGTTACAAGTCCGCAAAAACCTGAGTCAAGCAAGCGGCAAGTGACAAATTTCTTCCCCTACGATCGAAGTGATGGACAAAGCCGACTGATCTCTCTAGAATTGCCAAGGTTTGTGCGGGGTCTGTCACTCGGCACCACTCGTCACATCCACAATCAGCAAACACAGCAACGCTGGCTTTTCATAAACCTGAACCCACGAGGGGCACATGCGAGACAATTTCTTATTTACTTCGGAATCGGTCACTGAAGGACACCCGGATAAGATTGCCGATCAGATTTCCGACGGTATCTTGGATGCCATCATTGCGCAGGATAAATATTCCCGCGTCGCCTGCGAAACCATCCTGACCACTGGGATCGCCCTGGTAGCCGGCGAAATCTCAACCAAGGCGTATGTTGAAATCCCGGATATTATCCGTGATGTCATCAAGGACGTCGGCTATTGCGATGCATCGTGGGGATTCGACTATCATACGTGCTCGGTGCTCACCGCTATCCACCAGCAATCTCCTGATATCTCGATGGGCGTGGATTCCGGAGGAGCCGGTGATCAGGGCCTGATGTTCGGCTACGCCACCAATGAAACGGATGAACTCATGCCGATGCCCATCGTCTTGGCCCACCGGTTGACCAAACGTCTGGCAGAGGTGCGCAAGAAGAACATTCTCAAGTGGGTGCGGCCCGACGGCAAATCCCAAGTGACGGTCGAGTACAAAAACGGCAAGCCCGTGCGAATCGATACGATCGTCGTCTCCACACAGCACAGCCCCGATGTCACCAGCAAGCAGATCGAGCGTGACATCATGGAAAAAGTCATTAAACCCGTGATGCCGAAAGGTCTCTACGTTCCAACCAGCGTGAAGCATCACATTAACCCCACCGGACGTTTCGTCGTCGGCGGCCCGATGGGGGACACGGGCCTCACAGGCCGGAAAATTATCGTCGATACCTACGGCGGACATGGCAGTCATGGCGGCGGTGCATTCTCAGGCAAGGATCCCACAAAGGTGGACCGATCCGCCTCGTATATGGCTCGCTATATCGCCAAGAATCTCGTCGCCGCCGGCTTGGCCGGCAAGTGTGAAGTGCAACTGGCCTACGCAATCGGGGTTGCCGATCCGGTGTCTGTCCTCGTCGACACCAAGGGCACTGAAAAGGTGTCGGTCGATATTCTCGATAAGCTCGTGCGCAAACATTTCCCCATGACTCCCCGGGGCATCATCGATCACCTCAAGCTCCGAAGACCGATTTTCAGAAAGACCGCTGCCTATGGCCATTTCGGTCGCACCGAGCCTGAATTTACATGGGAGAAAACCGATAAGGCGAAGACCTTGCGCAAGGACGCCGGGCTGTAAGCGTCCGAAGTGTAGAATATCGGCAAAGGGGGACGGGTTCTCCACCCGTCCCCCTTTGCATGATGGGGCATGATAACCATTAACCATTGACGAATGTCGATGAGCATTTCCGAGAAGGAGGGTGTCGTGGATTACGATGTCAAAGATATCAAGCTGGCGGACCAGGGTCGATTAAAGGTTGAATGGGCCGAAGCCACGATGCCCGTGTTGCGACTCATTCGCAAACGATTCAAGCGAGAGCAGCCACTGAAAGGGGTGCGGGTCACGGCCTGCCTGCACGTCACGACGGAAACCGCGAATCTGGCCATTACATTGAAAGCCGGTGGAGCTGATGTCCGTCTCTGCGCGTCCAATCCACTTAGCACGCAGGATGACGTCGCTGCGGCCTTGGTGCAACATGAAGGCATTCCGACCTTTGCCATTAAGGGCGAAGACAATGCCACCTACTATCGCCATATTGAATCCGCCATTGCACACCGCCCCCATGTCACCATGGACGACGGGGCCGACGTGGTATCACACCTCCACTCCAAACGGAAAGAGCTGTTAAAGAACGTCATCGGCGGCACGGAAGAAACCACCACCGGTGTGATCCGTTTGCGCAGCATGGCTGAAAAGAAGGTCCTCAAGTTTCCCGTCATCTCCGTCAATGACGCCGACACGAAACATATGTTTGATAATCGCTACGGCACCGGGCAATCCACTATGGATGGCATCGTGCGTGCCACCAACCGGCTGATCTGCGGGTCCGTCGTCGTCGTCGTCGGGTATGGCTGGTGCGGGCGCGGGATCGCCATGCGGGCCAAGGGCATGGGCGCAGACGTAGTCGTGACCGAGATCGACCCATTGAAAGGTCTTGAAGCGTTGATGGACGGCTTCCGCGTCATGCCGATGGAACAGGCTGCGCTCATCGGAGATTTCTTTGTCACCGTCACCGGGAACCTGCATGTGATCCGTGGCGAGCATTTTGCGGCCATGAAAGACGGGGCCATTGTCTGCAACAGTGGGCACTTCAACGTGGAACTCGATATCCCAGCTCTCGAAAAACTGGCCACCAAGCGCCGGGTGGTTCGCATCGGCGTCGAGCAATTTACGCTGAAGAAAACCGGCCATCGAGTCAGTTTGCTCGGTGAAGGCCGACTCGTGAACCTCGCCACCGCGGAAGGACACCCCTCCAGCGTGATGGACATGAGTTTTGCCAACCAAGCGCTCGGCGCAGAATATCTCGTGAAGAACTACAAGATGCTTGAGAAGAAGGTGTATCCAGTGCCGGCAGTGATCGATAAGGAAATTGCTAGGCTGAAGCTGGCCGGTATGGGCGTGGCCATTGATACGCTGACGAAGGAACAGCGGAAGTATCTGGCATCCTGGGAAATGGGCACGTAGAGAGCATGGTGCGGCGCGGGCACTCTCCGTGCTCGCTCACCGCACATGCAAAATCGATTTGATTTCAAAATAATGGGCGATGCTCGGTGAATGCGCGCAGTTGAGAGCACCCGCACCACACCTGCCTGAGAGAGCGGAAAACAAAAAGGCCACCTGAAAAGGTGGCCTTTTTTGTTTTGGACTTGATGGTGCACTTACAAGAAATGCGGGAGTACATGCCACCTACCCACCGCGCCTTCCTTCAGGCCCTGGAGATTCGGACTGACAATCAGGGTCGCGCCCTGCTATCTGGATATGTTCATGACCGGAAGCAACGGCACCCTGAACTGTGGTCCGCCTACTGTGCCTGTGTTGACCTTCTGGCCCAGTTCCGTGAAATCCACATCGGTTACGCCGACAGCTACATCAATCGTCAAAACCAGACTAGTACGACCAATCCTACGGCAGTCGGTACCGGTGGAACACCATTCATGACTTACCTGCAAAAGCACCTCGACGAGACAAGACAAGCCATCGCATCCTAAAGCTGATCGAGACTTGCTGGATACGATCGTGGTTCCTGTTACCCGCGACAGGCAAGCGATTCAGATTTGAGAGTAACAGACGTAGACGCTCCAAAAGAGAACCATGAAGGCCGCTCAAACAACGTTGAGGTCACGCGCTGCGCGATGAGTGGGAGTCCTCGGTCAAACTCATCAATAAGGAGTTTGGCGTCATTCTTCCTCCACTCATCAAGACGGTGACTCACCCCTTCAAACTCCCAGGTTCGATGACGAACCGTTCCCAGATAGTCCCTTCGCCTTGGCCAGAACCGGGCGTAGCTCGTATTCAACAGGATGATGGCGTGGTTCGGAATCCGGCCATGCTTAGTTTCCCATTGCTCAAGATCCCGGACAGCTATCTGGTAATCCCGATCGCGAGCACATTGCTCTGTGACATCGATTCGGATGGCAGTTCCAACCATGCGCTCAATTGGAATCTGATCCAGCGTCTGCTTTCCTCTGGAAAAGTGAATCGGTGCATCGATATGCGTCCCGCCATGCTCAGGCATCTCCACACGGTTTGACGAATAGTAGTACCCTCCTGCGGTATCCTCTGCATGCTGGACAACAAGCTTAAAATCCTGTTCCGTCGGCCAGACGACCGTGTCCGATCCGAATGAATGAGTCAGATCGAAAATCCTCGATTGCTCCCAAACAAGGTGGTTGCTGCGATGATCTGCAACACATCCTGCATTTACAACCAGGCTCAGCACGACAATCAACATACTTGCCATATGAGCGGGAGCTCTTCCCGTGAAATTTCTCCAACCATCTCTTCCAAGTCTCGGATGGAACGGATACGCGGCGAGGTTCTCGCTATAGCAGGAATTGTCGGCTCTGTAAGCCAGCAGTGTCAGGTGCGACGGCATTGCGACGGATGTCGCAGCTTTAGAGGAGCACCGGGGAGAAAGAAAAACGCTCATTACCGGTCTGACTTCAATGCATCATAGCGAAACCGAGCCTGCGCACCGTTCGTCAGCCGAGACTCTCCCCTACTTCCCGAAGGCTTTTTTCAGCAGCGGTTCGATCTCGCCCTTAGCGGCCATGGGGTCGAGGACGTCGGTATCTCCATAGAATGTCCCGTCGATAAATACCTTTGGAAGGGTCGGCCAATTGGTGATCTTCGCCAGCGCTTCCCGTTTCGCCGGTTGCGACAGGACGTCGATAAGTTCGTACGGGTACCCATACTTATCGAAAAACTGCATGGTCTCCCGCGTGAACCCGCACATCGGCATGGTCTTCGTTCCCTTGCCGTAAATCAAAATTTTATGGGCCTTCACTTCGTTTTGGATTTCTTCTTCGATTTGGTCAGCCATGGTCTCCTCCTAAGCCTCATCTCTGGTGCGCGCCGTTAATTCGAGCGCATGGATTCGTCCGTCTTTCATCGGCACGTCTAGCGCTTGATAGATCATCCGATGCCTGTCTAAGAGGTTTTTCCCATGAAAACCATCCGAGACAATTACGACCTTGAGGTGGTCCATTGTTCCTGTACGGTCGGTCACCGTCACCACGGCATCCGGCAAGGACTTGCGAACATAGTCAGTCAGTACGTCTGGGGTAATCACCGGCCTCCACTCCTCTTACTTATTGGATAGCCTAGCTGAAATGGACTCTGAAACGCAATGTGCATCCTCGTTGGTGGTTTTCCACAATAATGGTGGTGCATGTGAACCAGCCTCCACCAGTGACACACAGTTCTGATTAAGCAAGCCGTTGAATTGTTTCAGGCTCACCTTCGTCACGTTTCGGCATCAAGCTTGCCATACTCACAGTACAAACGAAAACAGATCACCCGCCATTCACGAAGGAGGTCGTTATGAGCGAATTCAAATCCGGGTTTTTTGTGGGAGGTGAGAGCTGCAATGGCCGCGTCCTCGTTGTGGATGATGAGCCCGATATCCGCAAGGTCGTCCGCATGACGTTGCAGAAAGCCGGCTACGATGTCCTTGAAGCAGAGAATGGCGAGAAGGCCATCGAAACTATCAACTACGGGGAAAATCGGCTGCTCCTTGATGTCATGATCTGCGACATCCGCATGCCGAAGGTGAATGGGATCGAAGCGATCGCCTACTTCCGCCAGAATTATCCTCGGGTCCCCTTGATCGTCCTGACCGGATTCCCCGACACCGACATGGCCACGGCCTTACTGCGACAAGGCGTGGTGGATTATCTCGTGAAACCGGTAGAGGGCGAGAAACTGAAGGCCTCCGTCGCACGGGCCATGGAGCAGCGTGAATTGGCCCATCTCTGAAGGAACGGGCCACAGCTTAGCAGGGAGCCAGCATGACGATCATCTCTCCGACCATGTCCCATCCGCAAGCCGAGAATCAGGGAAGCGAACCAGCTCCCGCCTCGCCTCCGATGAGAGTGGCCATCATCGGGGCGGGGCGTGGGGGCATGGCCCTGCTCGATGTGCTCCACCAGATCAGCAGGATTCAGATCGTCGGCATCACCGATCAGAATCCCTTGGCTCCCGGGCTCACACGCGCCCAAGAGCTCCACGTGCCGGTCTATGACCGGGTGACCGACTTGATCACGCACCAAGGGCTCAACCTTGTGATAGACGTCACCGGTGATCCAGCCATGGAGTCGGTGCTTCGGGAGGAGGTGCCTGCGGGGGCCGACGTCGTCAACGGTCAGACCGCACGGCTTCTATGGGTACTCGTGCAACATGAATCGACATTGCAAACCGAATTGCTCCATGCAGAGAAGCTTGCAGGAATCGGCTCGTTCGCTGCCGGCATCGCGCATGACATGAACAATCCGCTCCAGCTGATTCTGGGTCTGGCTGAAAATCTGACGGACGAAACGGACCTGGAAGCCGTGCACCTGCAGGCCCACGATATTATTGAAGCCGTGAAACGGACGACGGCCATTTGTCGAGACCTTACGTCCTATTCTCGCCGCTCATCGTTACGGCAAGACTGCCTGATTGGCGTCAGCGGCAAGTTGGATGAAGCGCTCAAGATTGCCCGCTATGCGGTGGCGCTCCAAGACATTGACATTCGCAAGCTGTATCAGCCCGACGTCGTGGTGAAGGGAAACCCCGATGAGCTTCTCCATGTGTTCGTCAATCTCATTACCAACGCCGTGCAGGCCATGGATCACCATGGAACCTTGACGCTGGAAACCCACGCGATGGCCGACGCGACGCAGATTCGTGTCTCCGATACCGGCAGCGGCATCGCCCCAGAGCTCCTTGGTCGAATCTTTGAACCCTTCTTCACGACAAAGCCACCAGGGAAGGGAACCGGATTGGGTTTGTACAATATCAAAAATGTGATTCATCACATGAATGGCACGATAGGGGTCGACAGTCAGATTGGCCGAGGCTCAACTTTTACCCTCACATTTCCCGGTGAGTCCGGCGCCGATGAGAGGACCACTTCGTCATGAAGGGAAATCCGACATCCTCGCCGTCCGGCACCAGATGGGGGCTGAAGGCGAAAGTCATCCTCTCTATGCTGCTCGTCGGTATCATCCCGCTCGTCGTTGGCTTGGGGATGGCATTCTGGCAGGGATCTCAAGAAATCCGGGAAGTCAGTGGGGAAAGCTTTAAAGCACTGGCAACTGAAGCCGCCCGCAAACTCGATCTCCTCCTCGCCGAAGAGATCGCACACACCGCGCGCATCGCGAATGACCCGGCGATCATTCGCGCGTTGGAGCAACGGCGCGATGCGCGGGGAGACGCCAAGAATCTAAGCACGGCACTCACTGACTTCGAGCAGCGCTGGAAGGCAAAAGACGCTGCCGCCGTCAAGTCCATTATCGATAATCCTCTCAGCACCTTGCTCCATGAATACTTTACCGGCGCCCATAGTGCGCCGGGCCAGTCGCTTCCGCACGTGGTTCGCTCATCGACAAAGATGCTCTTCCTGACCGATGCACAGGGGGCGCTGGTCGGAACCATGACCGACCATCCGGCGTTCCTCCACCAGAAGACCCACTGGTGGCAGGGTGCCTTCAATAAGGCGGTGGGCAAGCTCTATATCGAAGATGTGCGTTTCGACGACCAGGTGAACGCCTATGTCTTCTCCATCTCACTACCTGTCATGGATAGTCTCCGGTACGAAGTCGTCGGAGTGCTGCACCGCGTGATCGACGCCAAAGAATTCTTCTCTCCCGCGACCCATGTCACTCGATTTGGAAAGACCGGCCACGTCATGTTGATCGATGCCAATGGGATCGTCGTCAGCTGCCCGATTCTTCCCACCGGCGTCCCGTTGTCCGATCCGAAACTCATTCCGCTCGTCACACCGCCACACCCCGGTTGGGTACAAACCTCGAGCGACGGCCACGGCGGACAGTCGACCTCCGTCATCGGCTTTGCCCCTCTGACAGAGACCAGCCGGGCGACCAACGGCTCGATCGACAATGGGTCGTGGCACACCTTCGTCTGGCAATCCTCCGATGAACTCTTCGCGCCGATTCAGCATCTGTTCACCTGGGTGACGGTCTTCGGAGCCGTCGCTGTCGTGCTACTGGCCGCGCTGGGCTACGTCGCCGCCGGTCGTATCGTGACGCCCGTACGGCAACTGCAACTGGCCGCGCAGTCAATCGGACGTGGTGAATTGCGGACACCGATTCAGATCCACACGGGTGACGAATTGGAGGACCTGGCCGAAGAATTCAACCGCATGAACCAGCAGTTGAAAGCTGCCTTCGCCGGATTGACTGACCAGGTCAAGTTGAAAACCCAGGAAGTCCAGGTCCTGCAGCAGTCGACGGATCAGATCTTAGACGCCGTCCCCACTCCTATTCTCCTGATCGATGCCCACGAAACTGTACGCTACATCAATCAGGCAGCCCGCGATTCCTTCAAGGTCCAGGAACCGATGTCCGGAACGTCGCTGTTCACGATTCTTCCCCTCGACCCAGCCGTTCAGAAACAACTTCACGCAGAGTTCCAAGCCAACGGGGAGACGTCTCTTGCCACAGCCGGTAGCAAACGCGAGGCAGCGCCGAGGGATCCACTTGCGCCGAGTGCCGATCACGAATCGGTCAGCCAGCGTGCTGAGCTCCACATCAGATCGCGCATCTATCACTATCAATGGTTCCGACTACCCGCGAGGCCAGGGGAAGAAGACAGTATTGGGCTGGTGCTTCGAGACACCACGGATGAAAGCCAACTACAAGATAAGCTGGTCCAGGCAGAGAAAACGGGAAGCCTCGGCGTCCTCACCGCTGGAATCGGCCACGAACTCAACAACCCCTTGTTCGGCATCATCGGATTAGGAGAAGCGATTCAGGACGAGCAGGACTTGGAGCAAATCAAGACCTGCGCCCGAGACATCGTGGCCCATGGCCGTCGCATGGCAACGATCGTTCGTGATTTTACCGGCGTGACAAACCGTGAGGCCTTCGACCAGCAGGTACCAGTGCCTGTGGAGCAGATCTTGGACCAAGTGCTGGCGACGGCTCAGACCACTGTTGAAATGAAAGACATTGTGATCCACAAAACCTATGCGGGCCATACCCCCGTGCTGGTCTTTCCGGACCAACTTCGGCAAGCGTTGGTGAATCTCGTGACCAATGCCACCCAAGCCATGAAGGGGACCGGCACGCTTACATTGACGACTGCCGCGTCGGACCACACGGTGACGGCGACGATCGCCGATTCCGGCCCCGGCATCCCCAAGCAGCACCTGTCAAAGATCTTCGATCCGTTTTTTACGACCAAGGGACAAGGGGAAGGGTCTGGCCTCGGGCTCACGGTGGCACGACGGATTATCCGAAAGTTCGGGGGCGATCTCCGCGTCGAGAGCGTCGAAGGCCAAGGCACCACCTGCGTGATCACGCTCCCGATCAGTTCTTCCCTGTCTCCCGAAGGAGGCCCATGGACACCGTCCGCATCACGTTCCGAGCCGCAACCCTCGCATTCCTCCTAGGGGGACTCTGGGACGAGGCTTCTCTTCACGCAGCCAAGGAGAGTCCACCCATCGGCAACATCTCTGCGGAGAAAGTCGCCGATTACGTGCATGCCATCTTGGAGGCTGACCGGACGATCTATACGACGCACATCGTCAACCGGATGCAGGAGAAAGGCATCGTGGCTGCGACCGAACATTGGGAACAGGACAACACGCTCCCTCTGCCGGCCCAGTTTCTTCAACATTCAGGCCGGTTGGTCGCCGAGAGTGGACGAGGCATCCGCTACAGACTGATCGGGTTCTCTCCAATCTATCAACGCAACGCGCCTGCGACCGAGTTTGAACGCAAAGCGTTGGAGGTACTCAGGCGACAGCCTGACCGGCCAATTACCGGAGTGGTGTCAAGCGGCAAGAAGCAGTACTTCCAAGCCATCTATGCAGACCGTGCCGTCTCATCTGCCTGCGTCACGTGCCACAACAGTCATCCGTTAAGCCCAAAGCAGGACTTTAAGCTCAACGATGTGATGGGTGGGATCGCCATTACGATTCCGCTGGAGTAGCAGGACACGTGATAGGTCCTTGTCGGCTGGAGAGCCAAAACACTGTGCGCGGGTGCAACGTGACAAGGAGGTTACGAAGGCGTGGGCGGGTTCATAGGAACGACCGGTGGTTTGAGGTAGTACTCCTCTCGATAGATCTGCACCGCCGTCATCAGCAGGCTGATAAGGATCGGGCCGACGAATAGTCCAAGCAACCCGTACAGCGCCAACCCGCCCAACACGCTGAGCACGAGGAGCAACACGGGAATCTGTACATCTTGGCCGATCAACCACGGGCGTAGGAACTGGTCGACCATCGACACGACGCCGATTCCCCACACCAGCATAATCAGCGCTTTCCCACTCGCACCCACCCAGAAGAGGTAGAGCGCCACGGGTCCCCATACCAGTCCCGTTCCGCCGAACGGGATCGGCGCCAACACAGTCGTCAACGCGGTCAGTCCCATCGGAAACGGCACATCGAGCGCCCAATAGGCCATCCCCGCCAACAGCCCTTGAACGATCGCCGTGACGAGCATCCCTTTCACTACCGCCCGAATCGTTTGATCCAACCGAGACAGAATTTTGGACTTGTGCGACTCGTCCATCGGAATCAAATCGTATAACACGGCGAGCCACTGCTGACCGTCTTTGAAGAGAAAAAACAACACCAACAGCATAATGAAGAAATTCGTTACCAGCGTGAAGGTGTTCTTCAGCAAGCCTCCCATTCCTCCGACCAAAAACTGGCCCAATTCCGTGACTCCACCGACAAGCGACTGCTCCAATGACACGGTGGGATTGCCGGTCCCGGATACCGCCGCCTTCAACCAACCTCCCACCAAAGGAATGCCGGCCACTTGATCCGGCAATCGCTGGAGCCCGCCGGCTGAGATCCATGCTCGGATCTCCTGCTCCGCTGCCCCAGCTTCCCGCACCAACATCACCCCCATGGCAACCAGCGGCACAACGACAATCCCCAGCGCGCCAACGGTCAGCATAGCGGCAGAGAGCGCGTCCTTCCCACCAAACCATTTGGCCAGCCGGAGATGCATGGGAAAGGCCCAATGGGCCAACAGCCCGGCCCACAGGGCCGAGAACACAAACGGCTTGAACATCAACCCGATTTGGTAGAGGAGCAAGACCAGCAGCGCAAAGAACACGATGGAAAAGATCTGTTGTCGAGTCATAGCAAACGTCGCAGTCTCTCTGAAGCAGTATCGAGTAAATAACAGATCTGTCGGCGTCTGTCACGGGAGGAAAGAATGGGATGGAAGGCGCAAGACTACCAGACGTGAGAACACAACGAGCGAAAGGCGAGCGCGCGCTTACAGGTCGACTTCCCGTCCAATCAGGGCAATCGCCTTTCCACGATGCGCATTCATGTCGCGAACATTATTCGGTACTCGAGAGGCTTCTTCAGGCCAGCCTGTGACTCCCATATCGCTGACCCCCTGAAATTTGGCGCCTTCTTCCATCAGCATCATCGGGCAATGAACTTCGCCGATCAGAATCGCAGTTTTGAGGAGCTGGATTTTCCCAGTTGCCGTCACCGTGGCTTTGATGCGTCCACTGCTGATCAATGAATCGGCGTGGATGGCTCCCTTCACAACTCCATCTTCCCCGACAATTACTTGCCCCTTCGTGTACACATCTCCTTCGAGTCGCCCGTCGATCCGCACCGTACCATCGACTTTGATTTCCCCTTTGAGCTCAACACCTTTTGCCAACAGCGTAATATTGCCATCATCGACAGACCCGGTCTTTTTCATGGGGGCTCCTCTCAACAGACCAACCTTCCCCAAGGGTACCCGAGGACCAGGGATACGCCTAACAGTTTGTCGAATCCAGCACCCAGGTACGCGCTCCACCTTATTGCGATACACCAAACGTCTGCTTCATCCGTTCCCAGAGCCCGCCTCCATGCACTTCGCAATAGACCGTCGGTTCGGTCCCGGAGATGAAGAACTCAACTCGCTTCTCCGGACATTGCGACGTCGCGAGTTGTCCGCTTTTGGGATCAATCTTCCGCTGAACAACCCCAACGGGCGCCTCAAAATCAGGAGAATCACGTGGAATGAGCCGAAGCGCCAACTCGCTCCATATCGGAAGGGCGGCCTGGGCGCCGGTCAACTTCAGGGCGCGTTCATCGTCAAAACCAACCCACACACCGATCGCCATATCCGGGGTATAGCCGATGAACCAGGCGTCTCGATACCCATCGGTTGTCCCAGTTTTGCCTGCCACTGGGCCGTGTACTCCCAACACTCTGGCTTTGGCCCCAGTACCATGGTCCACCACCCCTTTCAACAACGACGTCACGAGAAATGTCCCTTGTGGACTTGCCGCCTGACGCCGATCGAGTGGGGGACTCCAGATGGTCTCACCTCCCTCACGCACCATGTTGGACAGCGCGACCGGATGAATGACCACGCCTCCATTGGCAAGCCCGGCGTAGGCGGACGTGATCTGAAGCAACGAGACTGAAGAACTCCCCAACGCCAGGGACAAATCGTCCGCCACCGGTGTCGTGACTCCGAATGCGTGCAGCAGACTCGTGAGCGCCGTCATCCCAGTTCGATGTGCCGTCCGAACGGCGGGAACGTTCAAGGACTGCTCAAGTGCCGTTCGGACCGTCACCGGCCCTCGATACTGCCGATCATAATTCTGAGGTGACCAGGACCCTGTGCCGGATTCCAAGGTCACCGGCTCATCCACTAGTAATGATGCCGGAGTCAGTCCGGTCGTGCCTTGGTCACGGGCTGCCTCAAATCCGGCCAGGTATACGAACGGCTTGAAAAGAGACCCAGCCGATCGATGCGCTTGCACCGCACGGTTGAATTGACTCAGCTGATAGTTACGACCGCCGACCATTGCACGCACGTGACCGGTCTTGACATCCAGGACAACCGCCGCCCCCTGAAGCGGAGGCTCGACTCCAGCCAGGGCCGGATAGCTCTTTTCGAGTTTCGCCAATCCTTCGTGCAACGCCCGTGCAACGATTCGCTGTGCCCTGGGATCAAGCGTTGAATAAATTCGCGCGCCATCCGGTATGTCCAGTCCTGTCCCCTGCTCAATTTCTCTGAGCAGATGATCGACAAAGTACGGCGCATCGGTGAGGACATCCTGATTCAGCATGACCTTCACCGGCCGGTTCATGGCCTCGGCCACGGCGTCCTCCGTCAAGATCCCCTCTTCCTTCAATCGGCGAAGCACCACATTGCGGCGCCTCGTGGCATCCTCCACGTTTTTGACAGGGGAATAGGCATTGGGCCCCTTGATCAATCCGACAATCAGCGCGATTTCATCGATCGACAAGTCGTCAAGATTCTTGCTGAAGTAGCGATGGGCGGCTTCCCCCACACCGTAGATCGAAACCGGTCCGGCTTGGCCGAGATAGATCTCGTTGACATAACTCTCTAAAATCTCCTCTTTCCGATACTTGAACTCGAGCGCCATCGCAGCCATTACTTCCTGGAGTTTCCGCCCAATGGTTCGCTTGGGAGAATAATAGAGATTCTTGGCCAATTGTTGGGTGAGCGTACTGCCTCCCTGCACAAGGGCGCCGCGAGTCATGTCGATCCAAAACGCTCGAGCAATCGCGATGGGATCAACCCCGAAATGAGAGAAAAATCGACGATCCTCGACGGTCAGCAGCGTCTTGATCAGAGTAGGAGGGACACGGTCCAGAGGAATCCATTCCCGGACCTGCCTGGAGCCGGAGCGCATCCCACTGATCAAGACCGGTTCGAGCGAGACCAACGAAAGCGGGTGCCCATCGGATACGGACAACACCTCAGTGACGAAACCATCGGCCAATTTCAGACGGACCGATCGTGCAGGCAGTCGGGCCTCCTCCTGAGCATGGAGAAAGATCTCAATGGAGTCCTTGGTCGCACAGTACTCACCGGCAACCCGCGGTGCCGCAGTGGCCGGCTTGTACTCCAACCGTTGCAAGTGGTCGAGCAATCCTGAATCGGCAGCGTGGAGTCCCGGCGTCAAAAAAAACGGGGCACCGTAGATCAGCAGCGGTGGATGCTCATCGCTTTTGGGAAGCGCCAAACTAGTTGAAAGAAAAGCGCCATATCCTGCCACGAGAGCGAACGCCACTCCACAGACAATCAGGAATGGTAGGAGGAGCCGCCTCGCCAACGAAACGGACCGATCTGATGTTTGAATCGACATAGTCTCAGCATGCCCTGTGTATTCAGACGAGAAACATTGTGGAACAGATTACCAAATTCAGGGAATTTACGTGGAAGAACTTGTGCTACGTCGAAAAGGGCAAGACCGTCCTGAAGCCTTGTGGAATCTGCGCACATATGGCCGGCTTAAGAGGTACCGTCCCTGACAGACTGATCCCCGGATGATGAGAGCGGGTCCAGATCGTTCTGATCGGCTGGTTAGGGCTTGGGGTCAGGCGGAATTCCGAGGTCGAGCAAATGTTTCAGCCCTTTGAATTCGGTGTTTTCCGCTTGCTGATCCTGTTCGGCCTCTTTCTTCCGACGTTCCCACTCACTGCGGCTACCCCCTAACACCGGCAGAGGATCGAAGTGTCGCCAGGCCGGCATGGTCGCCATGAAACTCGCCAGCAGAGTGCCGCTACGGAGAGCCCACGCGATGAAACCGGCCGACAAGGTGGTCCCCGTCAGAGCGGCGATCCGCACCGTCATCACATGCTGCTCTTGGGACACGCCCATCGCCTGCTCCAACGAGGCCGTCATTTCATCGAGCTTGGAGAATAGGAGATCGCTCACCGATTGAGATTTCTCGGCTGGTTCAGATTCTGGCGTTGGAGTTGATTCTCCGAGCAGACCGGCCAAGAGCAGCCGTCTGGCTTCATCGATCCAGGGGAAGAGCACCGAATCCTTAGCCTCATCGATCGTTGCTCTCGGTTCCTCAGGCCTGATCACCACCAGGCGCTCCGTCGGCGATGGCAGAACGGTTGCCGGATGAGATTCCGCTGGCGCAGAGTGTGAATCTGGCAATGCCGGAGCCTGAGGGAGTGCGTCTGTTGGTGGCTCGGCTGGACGCGATGGACTTGAAGGAAGCGGCCCTGGACCAGTCGGACTCGGCGGAGTAGGTGACAACAACACTGGCGGCACGATCGGAGCCGGCGGCAGAGGGACGCTTTCGGCCATATCGGTTACGGTGACTTGAATGGTCTGTGTCGTGCTCGCCCCCTGACTGTCGGTTACTTGCACCTGCACGACATAGACGTTATCGCCATTCGCGTCGGTGGCCGCTTCAA
Source organism: Nitrospira sp. (assembly GCA_005116895.1). Classification (GTDB taxonomy): domain Bacteria; phylum Nitrospirota; class Nitrospiria; order Nitrospirales; family Nitrospiraceae; genus Nitrospira_D. The sequence continues at coordinate 443,758 of SWDO01000001.1, forward strand.
AATTGGGCGGCGCGGTAAAGTTCAACGCCCCAGTGACAGTATTGATGGTGAAGCGTGCCTGATCTGTTCCCCCACTGATGTTGTAGGTGAGGGCTTGCGCCGGCAGATCCACATCCGCCCCGGTCACAATCGTGACGGCACTGACATTTTCCACAATGTTAATCGCGGGGTCTCGGTCACGCCCCCGCTCGTGATGGTGTAGGTAAAGCTGTCGGTGCCGGTGAAGTTGGCCGTCGGCGTATAGGTCACGGTCCCGTTCGCCAGGAACGTCACGCTCCCGTTCGCCCCTTGCGTCACGCTCGTCAGCACCGGCGTGCCTTCAAAGCTATCTGCGGTCGCGCCGTTCGTCCCCGTCAGCACGTTCGCACTGATCGCCGTATCCTCGTTTGTCGTGAGGCTGTCGTTGGTCAAATCCACGACCGGCGTCACGGTCACGCTGATCACTTGGGTGCTGCTATTGCCCGCATCGTCGGTGATGGTCACGGTGAAGCTGTCGCTGCCGTTCCAGTCCGCATTCGGGGTATAGCTCCACAGCCCAGTGGCCGGATCGATGCTCGCGCTCCCGTTCGTGGCATTGGCGCTCACGCTAAACACCGTGCCGTCGCTCAACCCGTCGCTGTCGGTCGCGGTCAGCATGCCGGTGAGGGTCGTATCTTCATTGCCGGTCCCGCTCGTGCCGCCGGTGATACTCGTGGGATCGTTCACGGCGGTGACGGTCACGGTCACCGTCGCGGTCTCGGTCACGCCCCCGCTCGTGATGGTGTAGGTAAAGCTGTCGGTGCCGGTG
>SWDO01000001.1:444644-458786 GCA_005116895.1 Nitrospira sp.
ACGGCACTGACCGTCACCGTCGTGTCGTAGTTCGGACTGGTGCCGCCGTCCCCATCCGTCAGCACAAACCGTACGGTGCGCGCCCCCGTCGTCGGCGCATTCGTGTCGGTGTTCTGATAGGTGATGTTTCGCACCAGCGCCGTGACCGCCGTCGGCGTGGCACTGGCGTTGAACATGATGACGAGGTTCGCGCCACCGCTGCCCCCGGTGAAGCTCCCAATGGGGATGCCACCGTACGTGATCGTACTGCCGCTCACGCCGATCTGCCCTGCCCCCGTGCCTTGGTGCCGGATGCTCAGCACATCTTCCGCGCTGTCGCCCCCGGCCGGGATGGAGACGGTCAAGGTCCCGGTGTCGAAGTTCGTGCTATCGACATCGGCGACCACCGCGTTGCCGCTTTCAATGACCACCGCCCCGGCCCCCTCGCTGTACGCCCGGCTGTCGCCACTGAGGCTCGCAATCGTCGTGGCATCGTTCACGGCCGTCACGGTCACAGTCACGGTGTCGGTCGCACTGGAGAAGGCGGTCGTCCCCCCATTGCTCGCCGTGCTCACTTTCGTCCCCGCCGTGCCGCTGGTCTGATCCCACGCCCGTAGCGTCAGGGCCGCCGTACTTGTCCCGTTGTAGTTGGCATTGGGCGCAAAATACAGCCGCGTGCTGGCATTGTCCGCCAGGAGCAACGCCGAGGTGTTGCTCACCGTGCCCACCGCCGTCCAGGTCGTGCCCCCGTTTCTGGTGTAGTACCAGATCCCGTTCGTCTGGTTGCTCCCCGTAATGGCGAGGCCCTTGGACGCCCCACTGTCCACATCGGTGATGCCCCCAGTGAAGGTACTGATCAGCGAACCCACCGCCCCACTCGGCACCCCCGCATCTTCCGTCACCGTGAGTGTCAACGCCGTATCCGCCAACACCGGCGCATCATTGACGGCACTGACCGTCACCGTCGTGTCGTAGTTCGGACTGGTGCCGCCGTCCCCATGGCATCGTTCACGGCCGTCACCGTCACAGTCGCTGTTCGCGATGTGCTACTGGCATTGGTACTGTCACGGGCCACCACGGTGATCGAGCGGTTGCTCGTGGTCGGTTGGTCGCTCGTGTTGTTATAGAGAATGCCCTGCAAGATCGTCTGATAGGTCGCGGTGCTCGCCGTACCCGTGATCAACAGTACGCCGGTACTCGCCGTATAGCTCACCGTTAAGCCGGCCCCCGAGGCCACCGTCGTCGCCGCTGCGTTGAGAGAGAGCGACTCCACCGCATTGCCATTGGGCCGCGCCGTCAGTGTCACGGTCAAGCGATTGAGAGTGGCGCTATCCACATCATTCAGCGTCCCCACCGGGGTCATCAGCACCGACGTCTGCTCGGTAAACGCCGTCGTTACATTATTGCCTACCCCACCCGCGTTCAGATCTACCACCGGCGCGGCGAGCAAGCCAACCCAATTTGCCTGGATCCCGTCGTCCACGGCTATTTGCGTCTCGATAGTCCCGATCTGCGTCTCCAGCACCCAGTCGCCACCCAATGCCGCGAAGCCGGTGGCATCCGTGCTCGCGGCGACATCGGCGCCAGTCAACTGACTCAGCAACGTGGCCGCCTCTTGCCCGGCCTGGCCTTCGGCGAAGTCGCACCCGTAGACCAGAATGTCGGCCTGCCCTGACAGCGCCTGTTGGATGATGGCGAGTTCGTCGGCGTACTGTCCCGACATCGACTCCGTGGTCAAGGTGCCCGTGCCGAGTTGGAGCTCTCCCTCGCCGCCGTGCGAAATCAGATGGATCGCATCGATCCCTGTGCGACCGGCCAGCGCGCTCGCCATCTGTTCCACGCCATCCTGCTCACCATCGAGCATGATAACTGCGATGTTCGGGTCCATGCCGCTCAGGAGCTCCTGATAATTCGGGACAGTGGGATCAACGAAGACAATCTCCGTCCTAGACTCACCAGGGTTATAGGTCGCAATGGCTTGAAGCAGCTCTTGCGACTCATTCTCTACCGCGGTTGGCTCTCCACCGCCTTCTGCGGACACCGCCGACTCGGCCTGCTCCTGCGCGACTTGTTCTTGATTGACTTCCGCCGCTGTAGCTGCGGCCGCCGCATCGAACATGAGGCGGGATTCAAGCGAGAGCAGGGAGGCCTTGACTCGCGAGGTGCCTGGAACCTTTGGAGCCGGCTTCGGCTTGTCATTCTGCTGTGGCGCTGTGCACTTCTTTTGCCCGAACATGCGTAGACCCCCTCTGCTCCTGCAATACCCTGTCAGATCTTCACCGACTTATTCCGTTCAGCGCTGAAGATCCTCTTCAAACTATGCAGGTTTTGCTCCAGCACAGCGAAATCGGTCGATGGGAACAATGCGCTCTAACCGCCACGAACCAGCTGAAAGAAACTGGTGACGATATTGTGAGGATACCGATTGTGTCTCGATGACAAAAAGCGGCAGCCAAGGCTCTGATCGGTCAAGATCTGCTCTTCTGTAACTGAAACGGGAGGGTACGATTTCTGACTATCCCGTGAAGGAACCCAAGCCGATCCGCCTAGCGCGTTTCCGTCTGTATTCTAGAATCCGCTTTCTCTCACGACAGTGGCAAACACCTGATCCCACGCACGTTGCGCGATGCTCGATGGTTGGCCCTCGATCTGGACATGTCCGGCGAGGATGTGGTCTGGAGACGTCTTCGCGTCGTCCAGACTCAGCCGCACACGATACACGGAGACTTCCGGCTTGAGCCGTCCCTTATCGTCTTTTCGCACCGGGACATCGCCACCATAGACTGAGGCGAGATAGGGCACCATGAACTCGCGCTCATCCACCTCCGCAATCTGCGTCACATGGGCTTCGACCGATGGCCTGGTGAGATCCAACGGGACGAACCTCGCCGGTTGTCCCACGCTGACATAGGCTAACTCGTCGACCGGGACGAAGCTTTCTATTTCCACCTGGCGATCGTCGACGAGATAGGCAATGGGCAGTTTCTGATCGATCCATCGCCCGACGGTGAGGGAATCCGCTCGATCGCGTACCACCCCGGCGATGGGCGCCCGCAAAGTTAAATTGTCTCGTTTGGCCTCCAACCCCGTCAATTCGGCAAGCCCCGCTCGCAATGATTCCCCAATGACCTGTCGCTGGTCGCGATCTTGGCTGTAACCAGCCATCCGGCCAAGCCGATAGTCCCATTTCGCAACTTTCGTTTCGGCCAGCCGGACTTCCTTTTCCAACAACGGATTCTCAAGGACCACAAGGGCCTCCCCTGCCTTCACCACCTGTCCATCACGGATCATGACCTGTAGAAGCCGCCCCGGGGTCGGCGCAAAAATGGTCGTGTACGACGACGCTTGCAGGACAGCCGGAACTGAGACGCTCGTGTGCAATGGAATGAGCGTGGACGCCACGACTACTCCAAAACCGGCTGCCGTCATCCACGTCCGTGGTGATGCCGCATACAGCGTTCGGCTACCCCACCACACGGTCAGTTCTCGATAGATCGGCATGGCGATGAACCACACGATCTCGACCAGGAAGAGCAGGATACCGAGGGCTTTAAAGAAGTAGTGATAGACCATCACCGCGATCCCGGTGAACAGGATGAGCCGATAGAGCCAGATCGCCCAGGCGTACACCACCATGGTGTGCCGCACCCCTAGGGAGACCGTTTCTGGAGGTGGACTCTGCTGGCCGAACAGCAGGCTCCGCAATCGCCATTGTCCGAAGGCAAACGCCCGATCTTGTAGATTTGGAAGACCTAATCCATCGGCGAGGAGATAGTAACCATCGAACCGCATCAACGGATTCAAGTTGACGATCAAACTCATCGCCAAACTGGTCGTCGCCACGATAAAGGCAATACTCCGTGCCGTCCCTTCCGGCAAGAAGCCCCAGCAAAAGAGCGCCAGTGCCGCCAATCCCAGCTCAGCGATGACCCCACCGGCTGCGATGAGGAGTCGCTTCCGTTTGGACGTCAGGCGGTACGAATCGGTCACGTCCGAGTACATAACCGGCATCATGACCATAAACGCCACGCCCATGGTCGGAACCCGGCAACCGAACCTGGTCGCCGTATAGGCGTGGCCGAGTTCGTGCACGACCTTCACCACCCCGAGCGTCAGACTATAGAGGATGGCCCCTCGCCAGTTGAAGAAATAGAGAAAGGTTGAGACAAACGTATCCCATTGACGGCCGACCAAGATCAGCCCGAAAAGTCCCAGGACACCAAAGGTCCACCCGACCACTGCGGTATAGAGCGGCTCCACGAACGGGAGCGTCGCCTTCAGAAAGTTGTGCGGATGCACGAGCGGAATCTTGATGAAGAGATAATGATGGACCACCCACATCAACCAGTTGTGCTCACCGGCTTGAGCCTGAGTCTGATAATCCGTATGCTTCCCGCTTGCGGACTGCTCCGTCAAATTATTCGCATAGAGAAACTTCACCAAATCTTCTACATCCGCGATGGTCGTGTGGCAGGTCGTGTCCTTCGTCATCGCGGCATGGAGCTTCTCGATGGTTCCTGCGCTCCAGCGTTGGATCATCTGATAGACCGGCCACTCGATCTGGAAATACCGATTGCGAATTGGATCGACGATGGTCCAGGTCGGCACCCCATCAGGCGTGGGGGTCCCACGATTGAATTGCAGATTTGGTCGGAGGGTCGGCAGCTTTCGTTCTTGTGGCTTGGCGTCCGGTGCTCCAGGGGGACTCATCGTTTACCAGCCTATCCATTGCCGAAGCGCAGTGATCGGGCGGCGAAGAAGCAGATAGGCCAACGGCCCTTGCTCCCCGTAGACCTTGGCCGTCCCTTGCCATCCGATCCGAATGCGGGGATCCGATGTGGCGAGCTGTGCCGTCACTCGATACGCCAACACATCGCCCGGCAAAACCTCGGCGTGGTAACTGGCATGTACCACCGTCGCAGGAAACGATTCCAGTGCGAGCGCGTTGAGGAAGATCAGCGCCTCAGCTCCTTCTTTGAGCACAATGGCATCGGCCACCGGGAGATCAATGCGCAGTTCGATCTGTTTGGGATCGGCAATCTCCATGATCCGCTCACCGACGGTGACCGGTCGGCCGATCCAATCAGACTTATCTGAATAGAGCAGCAACCCAGCCTGAGGGGCGATGACTTCAACCTGATCGAGCATTTCCTTCGCGTACTGCAACTCGGTTTGTCGTAGATCAACCTCCGCTTCCTTCAACGGCACCTCGGCCTTCCGTTGCGGATCGCCGAACCCCGCTTGAATGGATTGACTGTGCTCCGCGCGCGCGACGGTCAATTGTTTTTCCGCGACGAGGAATTGGTTGCGGAGCGTCGTGTCTTCGTATCGAAATAATGCCGTGCCGGCTTGCACGGTTTGGTTCGGATGCACACGCATGTCGGCAATCACCCCGTCGATGGGAGCACTCACGATAATGGGATCTTTGGCCATCACTTTGACCGGAGCCACGGATGAAATTCTGATCGGAAAGCACAGCGCGGCCACGATGGCGATGGGAATCAACCACCAGGTCGGCTTCTTGATCTGCTTCGACCAACTTCGCTCCTTCTTCGAGAGGGCCTTCCACGCATAGGCATAGCTCCCCGCCAACCGATGAACGATGGCCACATCGTTCTCTGCCCACGGGAAGTCTCGCTCGAACCACCACACCCCTAGCAGGGTTTCGTCAGGATGTTGTAACGGACACCAAAAGACATGCCCCTTGACGAATTCCCGCCAGCCACTGCGGAGTGATTCCGGCAGCAGCTCTTCCGTCACGACCATCGGCTGCTCACTCGTGGCGCCAGCTCGGCGCAGCGCCTGCACCGCCTGTTCAAGCCACACGATCACCGGGGCATCACGATCCACGACGGCGACGCTTGACGCATTCAGGACACGATACGCCTCGTCCGTCACGCCGAAATTACTGAGCAGAAAGGCCTGATCGTAGGGAATCAACCGTCTGGTTTCGTTGACGGAGAGAAACTGCAGCTCTTGGATCGTTTTGGCCGCCCGGATCTGCCCCTCCAAATGCGTCAGAGCCGCCAGATGAATTAAGGTCGGGAGCTGTTGTGCGGTCGGTTCTGCTGTCGTAGCCATCATGCTCACTACGGTTGTTCTGCAAACTGCGCGGATCCGCTCATGCCGGCCAACACTTCCGGCGGCAATTTCTCGAACGCCCCTATGACCTTGATGGTCTGACTGGCAGCATCCACCGATGCCCCAATTTCTTTGACCCTTGCCGGATAACTGCGTCGAGTCTCATCCACCACAAAGGTAAACGCCGACTTGCGTTGAAGCCAGGACAGCGAAGCAGAGGGGAGGACGAGTTCAATCTCCAAACTGCTATCGTCTAACAGACTGATCAACTTGTCGTTGGGAAATACATTCTCATGCTCATTGACCATGACACTGACGACCCGCCCTCCAAATGGAGCGACAATCTGGCATCCTTTCACATTGATCCCGACGACGCGGACCGATGCCGATGCCTTTTTCGCGTCAGCCGCTGAGGTCTCGAGATCCAGCTTGCTCACGGCATTGAGTTTCCCAAGCTCCAGGTTGTTTTTGTACACTTTGTCTTTGGACTCATATTCAGCCTGAGCAACAGCTAATTCCGCCTGATACTTGTCACAGTCGATCTGCACCAGCGTGTGTCCCTTTCCGAAGCGTTGCCCTTCCTTGTATGGAAGCATGCTGACACGGCCCTGGACTTGGGCATATAAGATCGCCTGGGCCGCCGCTTTGACGATTCCCCGTGCGACGCCATGCTCGGACCGTAGTGCAGGCCCCCCTTGCTCACCCTTCGGCCATCCCGTCGAAGGAATGATGGCCATGGCAACCAGAAGCACCAATACCATCCCGCTAATGCGCCACGGGTGTCGCATGGGCTGCCGACCTCCTTTCCGTTTCCGACATCGAAAAGCCGCTGGGTTCCCAATACTTCTTGATCGACTCAGCTAATTCCGCGAGACTTTGCTGCCCCATGCTGGCGGGAACTGCTTCTTCCCCTAAGGATGCCATCAAGGTCGCATAGGCCGTTTCCAACCCTGACCGTGCGGTGTCCAGTCGCACATCCGCCGCGACATCGTTGGCTTGTTCTCGGATCAAGGTGAGATCATTCGTCCGTTGCGTGAGCCATAACTTTTTGGTGTGCTCAGCAATAGCCGCCTGTGTCCGCTGGTAATTCCCGGCATCCTGGTATTCCTGCTTGGCGAGTACGAACTGGGTCGCACCCACATGCACCTCCGTCAGAATCGAGAGACTCAGAGCCAGACTTTGGACGTCCAGCAGCTGTCCATTGGCATCGATCGCTTTGAGTTTGGCCGGCGTGCGAAACACTGAGAGTAAATTCCAACTCACTTGCGCCGCATAGGTCAGCCAGTTCTGATACAGCAGGAAATTGTTGCTGTTGTAGTACCCGCCAAACGAGAGTTTCATGCTGGGAAAGAGTTCCAGGAATACCGCTTTGACTTCCTTGGCATTAATCCGTTTCTTGTAGTCGATGGCGCGGAGTTCTGGTCTGAGCAAGAGCGCCTGCTCCTCCATCTTTTGACTATCGAGGTTCAGCATCGGCATCGCGGTCTCCCGCGGTGGAATGACTAGATCGAACATGGTTCCAGGCGGCAAGCCCATCATTGAGGCTAATTGTGTCTTCGCGGTACTCAGTTCCCGAACGAGTCGCCGGACTTCTCGTTGGATATTGAGCAAATCCCGCTGATAGTTGAGTGGCGTCAACGGAGCTTGAAGCTTCTGATCAACGATCCGCTGTGTGCTCCCCAATGCCTTCTCGACCGAATCATTGAGAAATTGAACCCTCGGAAGCACCCGTTCCGCGCTCACGGCTCGCCAGTACGCACTTCTGACGTCCTGAACCAGCCGAACCGCGATGCGCCGCTTTTCCTCCTCGGCAATCATCACATTGTCGGCCGCCTGTTGCGCCCGTATAAACGACAGCCCGAAGTCCAGCACGTCCCAACTCAGGGCAAGATTCCCCGACGTCACATTCCGTTCGGAAGAAGTGAACGGCTCAATCGCCTGACGCCCGGTGATGATCGATTGTCCGACGCCACCGGCGAAGTTATTGCGGCCATCGAAACCAGCGTTGGCCGAGACATGAGGGAGCAAGGAATAATGCGCAATATTGAGTTGCTGATGCGCCAGCTGCACTTGTATGGTTTTGACTTTTGCGTCCAAGTTATACTTCAACGCCCGCGCGACCGCCTCATAGAGATTGATCGGCCCCACTATTGGTTCTTCAACTGATGAAATCGCTTGAAAATCTTTCACCACCCGCGCCTTCACGTCTTCCTTGTTCAATGCATGGGGTTTGACAAGGCACCCGCTCAGTGAGAACAGAGCCACCAACGCCATGGCCACCCATCTCACGGTACGACCCGCCTCAACGCGCACATGTGGGCGCATAGTGATTCCTGCCACAGAGGACCTCGATCTCCTATCGACTATGGTTATCCAGTGATGGTATCGGCTAACTGAGGAGAGAACTTGATTGAACCGACGCCAATGGAGCTGAACCGCGTTTATCTATTGAGGAGAGAGCTAGAGGGGCTCATCCCACTGGCACGGCAAGGCCTTCACCGGTCTCTGTCAAAAGTCGAATTCTCAGGAAATCATTACTGTCTGACTCTGAAGCATCGAGATCTGTAGCCCATAAGGCACTGACAACTAAGCAGTCTTATTACTGCCCTTGCCGTAACGCCCCCCTTCCGAGTTACCCCATCTGAGTCTACTCATTCTCGTGGATTTCGATACCTTTCTCTCATGGCACACGTTCCATCACTTCTAACCAGGAGAACATCATGACGAAATGCACCCGTTGCCAAGGTCTAATGATCGAGGACTACTGCTTAGATTTTGAAGGCACCCATGGCCATATGTGGGCCAAGGCACACCGTTGCATGAACTGTGGAAACGTCCACGATTCCGTCATCGAGCAGCACCGTCTCGCCAAACCACAACCGGCGCTCGTGCTCGCTAGCTGTGCACTCGATGACGAGGCCAATGATTACGATGAGGACATCCAACTCGCCGCCCTGCGAGCGGCATAATGCCCTCTATTGGATTGGAAGTTACCTTGAGCCGGCCATCTGCCATTCTACGCGTGAGAGGATGTGACACGTGGCTTCTATCTTGATCGTTGAGGATGATGCACCGGTTCGGGCCTTGTTGCGGGATATTCTTGAGGAAGATGGCCATCACATTCGTGAGGCCGAGAACGGCCAAATTGGCCTGACGCTCTATCGTGACTCACCCGCCGATCTCGTAATCACGGATATTTTGATGCCGGAACGGGATGGGATGGAAGTGACGCTCGCATTGACACAAGAATTTCTGGATGCTCGAGTCATCGCCATGACCAGCGCCACCGGCGATGAGAACTTTCTCAACATCGCAAAACTCTTCGGCGCGCGGCGCGTCATTCAAAAACCTTTTACCCCTGACCTCATCCGTCGAGTCGTACGATTCACGCTCGATCATTAACCAGGCCATTGAGATGAATAGAAGGAACAGAATCGGTCTCGTCACCGAAAACAGACAGCCTGTTATCCTAGCCCGGCCTTGACTCTCTCCATAGGTCCCTGGGACTCACATCTCTGGTTAGGCCACAAGGACCCCGCAAGCATGCCGAGTCCCGCCATCGCAAATCCGACGAGCTGCGGAGGCCAGACGTCAGTCGGCTGACTGACGAACTCCAAAACCAGCCAACTTGTGAGCCCAGCGACAATGGCCCAAAGCGCACCCTGTGTCGTCGCGCGTTTCCAATACAATCCGGCGAATAATGGGATAAACGCCGCCACCAACGTAACCTTGTAGGTACTCACAACCAGTTTATAGATGGTAGCATCCGACCATAGGGCGATGATCAGCACCACCGATGCAAAACTGATTAATACAACGCGCATGAGTCGGAGGAATTCCGAATCATTGAGGTTGGACAAGAGCGGCTTGACGACGTTCTCACTCAGTGCCACCGACGGCGCGAGGAGCGTCGCGCTTGAGCAGCTCATGACTGCGGAGAGCACGGCGCCAAAGAAAATGATCTGCGCAGGGATCGGTGTATGCTCCAAGATCAGTGTCGGCAAAATTAGCTGCGAATCTTGCTCCAGCAGGAGGCCGAACTTAGCCTGGTCGACCAACGTGGCCGCGTAAGCAAGAAACATCGGAACAAAACAGAAACCGAAATAGAGCACCGCGCCCAACAGCGCACCGCGAACGGCTGTTCGTTCATCCTTCGCTGATGTGATCCGTTGAAACACATCTTGTTGGGGAATCGACCCAAGCATCATGGTCATCCACGCTCCAACGAAGGGAACCCACGCGGTAAATGTCGCGGGGGGGAACAACTCCAATTTTCCGGCTGCCGCCGCTTGCTTGATGACCGTCCCCACTCCACCCGCGAGATCACTCACAAGTGATGCGATATACAGTAAGCCTCCCATGATGACCGAAATCTGGACAAAATCTAGAATCGCCACAGAAAACATGCCGCCGAATGTCGTATAGGTCAAAACAATGGCCGCTCCAAGCACGATACCCACCGACTGGCTGATGGCGCCCTCCGTCACGACGTTGAGCACTAACCCCAGCACTTTGAATTGAGCCGCTACCCATCCTAGGTAGGATGCCACGATGCAGAGTGTGCACAACACTTCGACGGTCCGGTCATAGCGCAATCGATAGTAATCACCGACTGTCAATATGTTCAGTCGATATAAACGTGGAGCAAAAAACAGTCCGGCGAGTATCAAACACATGCTGGACCCGAATGGATCGGCAACCACTCCACGGAGCCCGTCTTTGACGAAGGTTGCCGAGATGCCTAAGACGGCTTCAGCGCCGAACCACGTCGCAAACACCGTCGCCGTGACAACGGGCAGCGGCAAACTTCTTCCCGCGACTGCAAAATCTTTTGAGTTTCGTACACGTGTCGCAGCGAACAGGCCGATGCCGACAGACAGGAGAAGATAGAGGATGACGAACCAAAAGACCACGCGCGCAGAATACGGCTATCTCAGCTTGCAATCAATCGATATTCAAGAAACCTTCTGACCGGGAGGCTGGCGGTTGAAGCATCGTGGTTAGTTCAGCAGCGAAAGTAATTCACCCCTGAAAGACCCAGAGCTCGCATTCAGCGGGCTGTTGACTTCGATCACTTTTATCGACCCATCCTGCGAATGCGTGGATTGCTCGGTCACCCAATGGCTGACCACGGTGACTCTGGATCCATCACGAAGCACATGGACGAGCTGCCCTTCCCATCGTCCCTTCGTGCGAAGCTCCTCCTCGATCATCATGAGCGGAACTGGGAACACCGTTTTAAGGAGTTGATGGGACGTCGTCCCCAGTACATCGTGCGGCCCCCATCCATACAGCTTCTTCGCTCCATCACTCCAGTAGCGGATCGTCCCATCCAGATTGCGAACCATGAGCGCACCGGTGGAAATGGTGTGATCTTTCGTCGATCGATCCAACGCTCCAGGTAGCTCTTCTTCATATCCTCTCGTCAATATACCATGCGTCAATTCTGCTACGAGCACAGAACCTTGCGTGGTTAAATGAAACTTATCCCCAAAATACACCACTCCGTCTTTCACCACCCCACACTGCGATCCGGAGCAGAACAACTGTTCAATATCGATGAACTCAAACCCAAACTTCGTCGACTCTTCAGAAAGCGCAGCATTCACGGCCTCCAGGCTCTGCGTCCCCAGATCGAGAGTACGGGGGACCTCTCCCGTGAATTTCCCAAGCTTGTAAATATACCGATGAATATCGACTGAGAATGAAGCCGGCTGAGAATAGACGATGACTCGACGATTCTTTAGCCTCTCAAACAACGCATCGAGGTGAACACGAAATTCTTGGTCGCCGATCTTTTCATACGTTTCCAACCACCTACTCGACACAATAATTCCATCCATCTTATTACTCGGAACATAGTCATCCACAAACCAGTCGTAGAAGTCAGTGCACCGCCGCCCTTTTGTCACGCGCATGGCACTACAAGACCCTCCGGTGAGTTGGATAATTCTATCCTCACCAAGGACCCGCACAAGACCTGGATACAAATGAGCCGCAAGACTGTCCCCATACAAGATAAATTGCTTGGAGGATCCAGACGGATCCTCGCTCGCCTGAGCAGACGAACCCTGCGCCAAGTCACAGTGATTCTCCAAGAGGGTTGCATAGGTCTGGTCTACCTCAAAAAAACACGTATAGATTCTCCACTGTGCCTCCATCTCCGTCGCTATTTTATTTTTCACCTCCACCGCAACCGGCTGCAAACCGACTGTGAGCGCAGCGATCACGACCGCGGAAACCAACGAAAGTCTCCACAACAATCTTTGCGGTAGGATGTTCCCCCGACGAAACGGTGTTTCAACATATCGCCAGGTCACATAGGCAAGACCGAACACAAGAACGATGATGCCGGCTATCACCAGTTCACCAGGCTCCATCAGGCTTCGATGTCGAGCAAAAGACAACAATGGCTGATGCCATAAGTACGCGCTATAGCTGATAAGACCCACGCCGACTAACACTCTACTCGCTAATAATCGCCCAACGAACGTTTCCGACGAACCAAATACGATAATCAAACCAGCACCCACGGTCGGTACCAACGCATAGAAACCAGGGAAAGGCGTCTCTTTAGTAAAGGTCAGTGCCGCTCCCGCGATCAATCCGAGCCCAACAAGGCTGAGTATCTGCTTGAGAGCCGGCGGGAACTGATCACGCGCCTTCCCTTCCAGGTGGAACGCGATCAGAGAACCCATTGCCAATTCCCATCCGCGGGTTGGCAATAGGAAAAATGCCGCCACGGGTTTCGTGCTGGTCGCATACACCGCCGACGCCAAGCTGAGGAGCGCCACGATTGTCAGAAGTCCTACAATCCTCTTTCGCCCCAATCGCCAAGCCAACATCAGAAAGATGGGAAACAGCACATAAAACTGCTCTTCCACCCCCAAACTCCACGTATGCAGCAGCGGCTTCAAGTCTGACCCTGCATCGAAGTAGTTGTTGCTCTGCCAAAAGAAAATGTTCGACGCAAATACCAATACCGCCAGGACGCTGTTTGAAAAATCTTTCGCATCGCTCGGCATGAGCCATAACCAGGCAAAGGGCAGACACGATGCCATGACCACATACAACGCGGGCAGAATACGCCGTGCGCGCCGTTCATAGAACTTGAGGAGTGAAAACTGACGAGCCTCAAGATCCTCAAGAATGATCGTCGTAATCAAGTACCCACTGATGACGAAGAAAATATCCACACCAACAAAGCCGCCGCTAAACAGTGGGAAACCAGCATGGAAGAAGATGACGGGAATGACGGCGATCGCTCGCAAGCCATCTATTTCAGGACGATAACGCATGTCTCTGATCTTATTGCCTCTCTGAGCCGGTTGAAAGCACGGCCTTCGCGCAGTTGGTCGGTTAGCCTCAGCTGTAAATCGCTACCCCTGTGATGGGGATGTTTCGGAGAGTGTAAGTCGTGCCTCGTCGTGGGATATTTTGAAACAGTACGGTCGCATGTTTGTCAAAAAAAGACTGGTCAATAGTGAGCATCACTCAATTGAGCCAGGGCGTCTAGAATGAGTCGCAAAAATTGCACGCGGTGACGTAGCTGAATTCAAACTGACCTACTACTCGCGTGCATCCCTTGTCCCATGCCGAAATCTTATTAGAGAGTTGGGCTACGATATTTTCAAGAATTCCATGGGTTGTACCAGGATAACAACCATGAACCCTAGAGGGATCCTCGGCTAAAAGCAACTTTGAGATAGCTAGTAGATCTCCTAGGTCGTACCTAAATGAATACGACGGTAAAAATGGACACATCCAGGAGCTGGCCGCAAAATGGCGTTGGGAAATGCCTGACCACCCTAAGGAGTTTGATGGTCAGGGGATACTGACTTTAGGTGCGGAAGATTTGGCAGACTTGCAGAGATGCCTCAGAGATGCTTATGACATGCGTGAGGCAGTGTTGGACCTATTCAGCCACAGGAGATCAGGCAGTGCCTGATCTCCTGCCTCGCCAACTAACATACTATGACTCAACTAAAACGCCCAGTATCGAGAGGCTCCGAATACCAGACGACACCCCACGAGAAACAGGTCACCGTGAGCCTCAACCGGTAAGAGTTTGGTCCACTGTAC
>SWDO01000001.1:458886-487841 GCA_005116895.1 Nitrospira sp.
AGCTTGTTGATTCTCAATATAATTTCACGGTGAATGGAAAAGCATACGCGACAAGAAGGTCTCTCCTTCACCGAAAGGTAGGCCCAAGAGGCCTTGTCCATTAAATCAAGCGGAATAAGTCAAACACCGTAAGGAGCTGACCGAGCAACTCTCATCCTGTCAGCTCAGCTTCTCCACTCGAAGACCGAGGAGGCGGATGAGTTTTCGGTGAGGGTTTTCGCGCCGATCGAGAAACGGCAGCAACAGCTTCAGGCCCTCCCGCTGCAGCATCGCCACATTGCCGGTCGGTGCAGCCAAGGTGTGCGCCCGAGATGTAGTTTTAAAATCAGCAAACCTGACGGTGAGCACGACGGTCCGAAACGAATGAAATCCTTCGTGATGCAGACGATCGACCACACCGTGAACCAGCACATCTAGCAGAGTGACTAGCCTTTGACTGTCGAGCGTATCGGAGTCAAAGGTCTCCTGCTCACCGATGGATTGTGGTTCCGAATATTCCTCAACCAGTGAATCATCTCGTCCTCGAATCTTTTCGTAAAAATCCACCCCTCGTTTCCCCAGCAAGGCTTCGAGTTGATGGACTGTCAGCGCTCTCAGATCCGTAACAGTCTTGATATGTTGTGCATTCAGCATGCTTTCTGTTTTAGGTCCGATGCCAGGGATGACCCGGATCGAGAGTGGAGCCAGAAACGCCTCAGCCTCTTCCTCGCGGACGACCGTGAGTCCATCAGGTTTCCGCCATCCTGACGCGATCTTCGCGATCAGCTTATTGGGCCCAATCCCGACTGAGGCTGTCAGCCGCTCTTCTGCATGGATCGTATTCTTCAGCCGCCGACATAATGATTCGGCGGCTTCATAGGATTCCGTAAAACTCACATCTCCGTACGATTCATCAATACTGGCCTGTTCCATCTTAGGAATGAAGCGACGTATGATCCGCATCACTTCCTCCGAAACCCGCACATACTTTGGCATATCAACCGAGACAAAGGTCACCGGCGATTTCCCCGCCCGACGGGCAGCTTCAGATAAACGCCACGCTGTAGAGATGGGCGTCGCGGAGTGAATCCCGTACGCACGCGCCAAATAGTTTGATGTAGAGGCCACCCCACGCCCGTTCCCGCCCAGCGGGTCTGCACCAACGACAAGCGGGACCCCTCGAAACGCCGGCGTATCTCGCTCCTCAATTGCAGCGAAGAACGCATCCATATCTAAGTGAGCGATAATCCTCATTACTATTCAACATTTGTACTGTTATGGATTCCGCCACATGGCGGACAAAGCTCACAGATCAGAAGATGCCTCATGAGGAATTCTGACATTTTCACCATAGCTTTTCGCGCTGGGGGTGACGTACAATTGGCCCTGGATTCGAGCCAATACGGTTCCGGTGAGTGATTGTTGCCCATAAAGCGAGAACCATCATCAGGAGGAAGTAATCGTGGCTTTTCATTGGTTTAACATTATCGGATCTCTGATGTTGCTTTTTGCTCTGTTCCTGAATGAGGTCGTGTACTTAAATGTGTGGTACGACTCCAACTTCACGCTGATTGTTCCGGCTATCCTGTACCTCGGTGTTGGACTATGGCTCTCACTCTGGGGAGGACCGCGTCGTCAGGAAGCATGATGTCGTACAGCGCCATGACTTTTCAATGTCTAGGGCTTCATCTTGAGCGTGCGGTAGGGTTCCGACCCTGAATGTGAAGGGTTAATTTATTGACGCGTTCATCAGAACGCAGGGCAAAGGCCATCACTAGAAAGGAGACCATCCATGGGTATGAGTTTCATTAATTGGATTGGGTTTGTGATGTTGGTGCTTGCGCTTCTTCTGAATGAGCTGTTCCTTGGGATGACCGCCTGGTACGACCTCAACTTAGGGGCAATTGTCGTGGGGATCGTCTACCTGGTCGTGGGCGTCTCGTTATCGCTCTGGCCAAGCCCGCAAGATCAGACAGCTTGATCGTACAGTCTTTCCTCCTTGTCGGACAATAGGGCGCAAAGGCTAGGGTGTGTCCTCTGCTCTTTCCAAATCAGAAGTCTCGCTCCATTTTTTAGAACCTTTAGGAAGAGCTGTATCACGGAATGCTCTTCCCTCCCTGAAGTTGATTGCGAATAGTACCGACATTCTTACATCAGCGCGGTAAACCAGGCGACTGCGACAGAGTCACACTCCGCATTCATGTCTCTGAATCTGCCCGCAGAATTGTAGAAACAGTCCCGACAGGTTCATAATCTACGTTTCAAGAAAGGGAAACCAGAGTGTATCGAGGGTTGATCTGCTCAGTCTCAATCAACTACGATGACACAGTTGATCGAGAATTGACCAGGACACGGAGGATCTCGCTGTGACGACCATGGACATTGGCAAAGAAGTGGTGGCATTGTGTCGGCAAGGCAAAAATCAAGAAGCGATCGAACGCTTTTACTCACCGAATATCGAGAGCATTGAGACCTGTGCGATGCCTGGCATGGATCAAATCCAGAGAGGAATTCAAGCCATCAGGGGAAAGAACCAGTGGTGGGTCGACAACCATGAGGTTCACGGAGGGACCGTCGAAGGGCCTTATCCGAATGGCGACCGTTTTATTCTGCATTTCAAGTACGACGTCACCCCGAAGCAGACCGGGAAGCGCATGACTCTGGACGAGACCGGTCTCTACACCGTGCAAGACGGAAAGATCACGAAGGAGGAGTTTTTCTACTCCATGTAACTGTCGTCACCAACAAACCCCAACAAGAGGAGGAGACCATGGCAGACAAACAGTACAAACAGCTCGGATGTTTAGATGTACAGCCGTCGGGCGGCTGCGGATTCCAGGTGCGCGCGGAGACCGAGTCGGAACTGATGCAGCTCGTCGCGACCCACGCCAAGCAATGTCATAAGTTGGACACGATCCCACCGGAAATGGTGTCTGCAGTACAGGCTGCGGTCAAGACCGTCACGGTTACAGTCTAGCGAACGCTCGGCACAGTCAACAGGCCTCCCTGTGCACCATCAGGCGCCAGGGAGGTCCCCACATCTCGCACCTAAATTTTGGCCAAGGAGGACTTATGGGCTTAAAAACAGTCCTTCCCATTACACTACTTCTCCTATTGAGCACCAGCGGCTGCAGCTACCTGTTTTACCCACACGCGAAGGACTTTACGGCGAAAGCAAAGGGAACAACGGGAGTCGAAACGTTGGTAAATTTGACGAATATGGCGGAAGCTACGGCCAAATCCGCCAAAGGCGGCAAAGGGGTCGATCAACCATTCGACGACCTTCACAATCAGTTTCATGCCATCGACAACAGCATCTGCAGTGTCGAGAAATCGGTGAGAGAACAGCCGGCCTATGCACTGGCCGTCACACACAACAAAGAACTCGGAACAATCTTCAAACGGCTATGGAAATTCAAGGATGATCAGCCGCAGCGGGATCAGCACCTGGACCTCCTTGCCTCGGAACTCCGAGAGATGCGTCAGACCTTACAAACCCTGAGGTAGCGTCGTGGCATCACCATCGCCAGAGCAAATCATTGAGACCCAGCGCCAGGATTGGAACCGCGTGGCCAGTGGTTGGGAGAAATGGGATCGCTTCTTCGACGAGCAGATGGCGTTCCTGAACCATCGACTTGTGGCCGATGCTCGACTGCGATCGGGCATGCGAGTACTCGACCTCGGTTCAGGCACGGGCTACCCGGCTCTACTTGCCGCACAAACCGTCGGGCCATCTGGCAACGTGACTGGTATCGATTTGGCTGAACAAATGTTAGAAGCCGCCAGACGCAAGGCAACCTCACTAAAGCTCTCCAATATCACGTTCACAACTGGTGATGTCACGACGTTACCGTTCGAGGCCGCTTCGTTCGATGCCATAACCACCCGCTTCTGCCTGATGTTCTTGCCGGAGATTCCCAAGGCCGTCGCCGAGATCGCCCGGATCTTAAAGCCAGACACCTGGGTCGCCGCAGCAGTCTGGTCTGCACCGGATAAGAATCCCTATCTCAAGATACCCATTGACGGCATCAAGCAGTTCGTTGAGCTCCCGCCACCAGATCCGACAGCTCCTGGAATCTTTCGGTTGGCAAAACCCGGCGAGCTTGCCGCGATGCTGCAGCACGCTGGGTTCACGGATGTTTCCGACCAAGAGTTTCTGAGTGATGTCCGGTTTCAAGCGGCTGATGATTACTTCTCTAGCCTCATGGACATTGCCGCGCCGATTCAAAACCTATGGGCCAAATTAACTCCAACCCAACAGGCAGAAGCCAAGCAGCGCATCATTCAGACAGCTGGGCAATATCGGAACGGCTCGGTTATCGCACTGCCAATCGCAGTGCGGATGATTGCGGCGCGCATGCCCGGATGATGAATGACGGCGAAGCGCGACAGCTTCAAAGACTTCATCGTGGATCAGTTGGCCGATCTGCGCGGACTCACCTGTCGCGCGATGTTCGGCGGCTACGGGCTCTATCAGAAAGCCAAGTTTTTCGGCATCATCCATAGAGGCCGCCTGTACTTCAAAGTCACGGCGGTTACTACATCGTATTACAAAGACCACGGAATGAAACCCTTCCGTCCGAATGCCAAACAAACACTAAAATCCTTCTACGAGGTGCCCGTTGACGTGATCGAAGATCCCGATGCCTTGACGACCTGGGCCATGCAATCCATCAAGGCCTAGCTCGTGTTGTATCTGAACAAACACTTGCGGTGAGCCCTTCCACTTGCTCAAGACAGACCCATCGAAATCTCCTACTCGTCAGCTGACTTGCAAAAGACTTCTCTCGCAGAAACCACAATTGACATCGACACACCATCTCAGTACAGTCCATAGACATCACCCTACATAGCGATCATTAGGATTCATCTCACACGGCGAATCATCCTTCGTCATGCCAATCAGGAAGGAGTAATCATGGGACTGCTTAGTACGATTCTGGACAAACTGGGGCTCGGTTCTTCAGCGCATGCGACAACACCATCGGCGAGCCCGTCTGCATCCGCAGCGCCAACTCCCTCGTCTGCGGGTGCCCCTATGGCAAAACCCGTCGCCCCACCACCGGCTGCAATGTCGTCAGTCGACGTCGTGGCCAAGCTGCAAGGCCTCGCGCAGAAGCATGCGGAGAAGCTCAATTGGAAAACCTCCATTGTCGACTTGCTCAAGCTCCTCGGAATTGATAGTAGCTTGAATGCGCGCAAATCGCTCGCCACAGAGCTGAACTGTCCGGCCGACAATATGGGCGATTCGGCACAGATGAATATGTGGTTACACAAAGCGTTGCTAAGAAAACTGGCCGAGAACGGCGGAAATATTCCAAAAGAACTGCTCGACTAGCGTTCACACGCTCTTGAATTTGGTGAGCTTGGCAAACAGGATGGCGGAAAAGGGAAGTGCCAGGCCGAGCAGGAGCTGCACAATGAAGAGCTCGCCCAGCTGGCTGTAGTCGGCTGGTGTCTGAATGGTGTCGGTGGCTTGGTCTCGGACTTCCCGCGTGACGACGAAGATCTCGTTGAGATACTTGGTCCCCAGCTGGCTGAAGGACAGCGCGAGATTGGTGAACGACGCCATCACCGCAAAGAAGGTGGCCTTCAAATTGGCGGGAGCCGAATTCGCAATCCAGGCCAACATCGGGATCATGGAAATCTGAACCAGCGGCGATTCCAGTGCCGTATCAACCAAAGCAATGAAACGCGCATCGATGACTCCTCCACTGATCCTCGCGGTCCATTCGTGTAATCCATAGTAGAGACCCGCAATCGGAAGCGCGAGGATCGTCCCAACGATGGTTAAGAAACCAACCACGTACATGATGGATCGTTCAGCCATAAATCGCCGAAACACAAACATCCCCACCAAGGCAACAACGCCACCGATCAGGGAGAGGACCGACAGAAACTGTTGATCGAACTTCAAGTGATCGATCATCCACCAGGTCGCGCCTGGGCCGGCCCCTGGAATCGCACGTAACGAAAAGACCACGGCTGCGGTGCCGACCAACGTGAGTCGTGTATCGGGTTCCAGTTCCCGCATCAGCCTCGACATCAGAAACAGGACGATGGTCATCGAACCAGCAAACACGATCTCTTCGCGGTACGGAAATCCTCCCAGCCCCACGGTGAGAGTGAAGAGGACAAAGGCCATGCTTCCGATGAGGATCCACCAGTTCGGCTTCGCCGGTTCGCTGTGGGCGTCCCGCACGGTCACCATCTGTCGCGCCTGTTCCAGGGAGAATCCTTCTTGAACAAGTCGTTGCGTCTGTCGACGCTGCAGCCACCACGCCAGCCCGACTCCTATCACCGACACAACGGGAATCGCCATGGCCATCACATAGATCTGTTTGTAGAGCCGAACGAGGTCGGCCTGCGGCAATCCCTCAGTTCCGCTGAAGACATAGACATTCACCAGCGCGACCGCGATACCGCCCCCAACAATCGCAACACGCCCGAGCGTCTGCATGGTTGTATGCATGAGCTTGCGAGTCTGGTCATCGAAAGACCGGCCCTGATCATCGACTCGCGGAACGGCTTCAACCGTCATCGCATCAGCAACGGCGTCTTGAATCACATATCCAACAGGAGCCAGCAGCGCGCTGAGGACATACCAGACTTCCGCCGGCCAGATGGCGGTCATCGCCTCGCGATCGCCAATCAACAGGGCCATGATGCCCAGACTGATCGTCAGCAGCCCGGCCCCCACCCCAACGAGCCAGCTCTTCCATCGCCAAAGAAGATCGACGGTATGCCCGATCGGCATCTTCAGAGCCCAGGGAATCCCGGCCCAAAATCCAAGTGCGGCAAGAAATGACGCGGAAAGGCCGAGATAGTCCTTGACGAAGAAGGTCCCGACGATTCCGGTAAGGCCAGAAATCCCGTACGCCACATAGACCATGAGCGGCGGCAGATAGGACAACCGCATCTCGCGGCCAAGCGAAAGAATGTTCCGATCGATCCATTGTGCGATGGATATGAGCATCTCTAGCGCGATGACCTGCCTTTTTCGCGTCGCTCAACCAATGCCAGGAGGTGTCTTCGCAGGTCTATCGAGGAAAGATGCACCCGATTGCCATGCCCCGCGAGCACCCATTCGAACGAGTAGTCCAGGAGTTTACGGAGAGAGTCCAGCATGGTCCATTTTCTCCAGATCAAGCGAGTGGGGGCTTCCAGCGACTGTGCGTGTGGATCCCACCACAGATGATCGCCGGTGAACAGAAATCGTTCCCGATAGAGCAGCGCCATACTCCCGGCTGTATGGCCTGGTACGGGAATAATCTGGAACTCCGATCCCACACAGACCGGCTCTTCCCCAGCAATAACCTGTTCTGCAGTGGGTGCGGCATCCACATCGGCGCGATGGATGATCCGCTTGGCGCCAAAGTGTGCGGCATACTTATCCGCATCGGCCACATCGTCTTTGTGGGTCAAAAAGATGTGGGCGATGCCTCCTCGCTGCGCAAAGGCATCAACGAGATGTTTGAGATATCGTGGGGAATCGATCAGCCAATTCCCGTCAGGATGCTCAATGAAAAAACTATTGGCGCCGAACGACTTCTCAGAATTAAAGCCGCAATAACTCACGCCGTCTTCGAGATGAAGCGGGAAACTCGCCATCGCCTGCTGCAGCCGTGACTTGTCGCTGTGCTCTGTCCCGATTGACCCAACCGGACAAGCAAGTAATGCCTGATAAGCCTGATGCGTCTGCACATCATCCCGCGGCTGGTTGTGGACTGCGGAATAGTCACCGATCTCCTCAAAACACAGCGGCGCCAACTGACGACAGGTGTCACAATTGATACACGTGGCATCCACGTAGAAGTTACCCTGAGCGTTGGAATCGAGTCGTTTGTTTTGGTCTGCCATCAGAGCACCGTCATACCCTGCTTTTCTCGATCAGCCGCCCGCCAAAGATACCAAGATGCGACGGTTCGATAGGGACGCCATCGCTCACCGTACCGTGACACGTGCTTCGGGGTTGGCATTGAGCGACGCCTATAGGCAATTCTGAACCCGTTCCGCACACCGAAATCGTCGACCGGCAAGACATCCGGCCGGCCCAGCTGCAAGATCAGCAGCATCTCCACGGTCCATCGTCCAATCCCTCGAACTTCGATCAGCCGATCAACGATTGCGTCATCGGCCAATTCTCTGATCATACGGTTCGTCGGTACAGTCCCGTCCAGGGTCTTTGCAGCCAGATCGCGAAGCGCCAGGATTTTGGGTCGTGAAAATCCAGCGTTCCTGATGGCGGGCACCTTCATGGCCAAGAGATCCTCAGGGCGAGGAAACCGCTTCCCGGGAAAGAGCGCGATGAACCGTTTGAGGATACTCTCGGCCGCTTTGCCATGAAGCTGCTGATAGGCAATCGCTCTGGCAAGTGATTCGAACGGCGAGCGGCGAACGTTCGGCCTCAGGGAACAAGGACCAATTTCCCCGATCAACCGACGCATCACTGGATCAACCTTGGAAAGATGGCTGGTTGATGAACTCACAGTACGCATGGAAGGCGACGATCAGGCGGTCAATCACCGTATGGGCGCAATCGCGTCAGCCTCGATTTCAACCAGCATATCCGGATCGATCAGCCGTTTCACTTCAACCATTGTTGTAGCTGGCCTGATCGTGCCAAACATCTCCCCATGTGCACGGCCAACATCCTGCCATTGATCGAGATTGATCATATAAATCCTGGTCCGCACCACATCAGCCAACCCGGCACCAGCTTGTTGCAGCGCAGCTTCAATGGTCTTCAAGGTCTGAACCGTCTGGGCATAGGGATCGCCTTTCCCAACTAATCCAGAGGGAGTCATAGCCGTTGTTCCAGAGACGTGTATGTGGTCACCCACGCGTACCGCGCGCGAATAACCGATCTTACCCTCCCAAGGCCCTCCAGATGAAACGTTCTGGCGCGTCATAGTTGCTCCCTAGCCACCTGCGTTTGATACCTGCTACATCACAATGCCCCCGCCGACCTGGATCGTTTGCCCCGTAAGCCACCGAGCTTCCTCACTGACAATAAAAGCCACGACATCGGCGATGTCTTTTGGCACACCGAGTCGTTTTAGCGGCGTCAGCTGAATCCCAATCTGCCGATACTCATCCGTCATCATCCCGGTTTCGGTAAAGCCGGGCGAGACGGTATTCACCGTGACCCCTTTCGAAGCCAGTTCTTGCGCCAACCCCTTGGTATATTGCTCAAGCGCCGCCTTGCTCCCGAGATAGGCCGTGGCGCCGGGAAAGTGGAGATGGGTCCCACCGGTCGAAATATTCACAATCCGTCCCCCATCTTTGAGCACCTTCGCGGCTTCCTGCATGGCAAAGTACGGCCCTTTGGCATTCAGGGCTATGACACTATCGAAGTCCTCTTCCGTCGTGTCATCAAGCGGCTTCGGCATGAACTTGCCCGCATTGTTCACAAGAATATCCAGCCTATTGAATTGTTTCACCGTGTCAATCACAAGACGGCGGGCCTCCGCCACCTGGCTCATGTCGGTTTGGACCGCGAGTGCCTTGCCTCCCTTGCCCTGAATCCCCACGACCACCTGTTGAGCCTTTTCTGAACTCCTCGAATAGTTGACCACGACGATCGCACCATCCTCCGCCAGTCGTTCTGCAATGGCTCGACCGATTCCGTTGGAAGCCCCGGTCACAATCGCCACTTTTCCGCTCAACTCTTTCATTGACTGAACTCCTCTTCTTCCACCATCACAGGGCTATGGAATTCGGGTTCCCCACTGTCCCCAAAATGTCCATTCTCCGATCGGTCGACGACTCCGTGGTTGTAATTCCCGTTCCCGCAGCCGTTCGGGCAGACTATCCGGATCGCCTGGATAGCCAATCGCAATCATTGTAACCGGTTCGTAGCCTGACGGAATGCCACGATCAGCACGCGCCTTCTCCATATCAAACCCCGCCATCTGACGAGCCATCAATCCATGGACTGCTGCCTGCAAGATAAGGTTCTCCGTCGCCAATCCTGTATCGTGAAAGGCATGCCGGTTCGGCTTGCCATTCACCTCGAAGGACATACTGGCCACGGAAAGCACTAACACCGGGGCTCGCGCAGCCCATGTACGGTTGCCTTCCACCAAACACGCGACCAGTCGATTCCACTCCGTTTCATGATCTTTGGTCGCCACGATAAAACGCCACGGCTGCTCGTTGTTGGATGAAGGCGCCCAGCGAGCCGCCTCGAACAGCGTCCGCAGTGTATCAGCCGCTACGAGCCGTTCATCAAACGCGCGAGGGCTCCAACGGCGGGCGAGCAGCTCATGAATGGGAAATTGGGTATGCCCCTGCTGATCCACAGGCTCTATCCTTTCTTCTCCTCCGCTGATGGCGTCTCAGGGGTCCACCCGCCGCCAAGCGCTTTGTACAACTGCACGGTCGAGGCCAACAGCAACCGACGTGTGCTGGTCAGTGCCAGCTCCGCCTCGAACAGATTTCTTCGCGCCACCAAGACATCGAGATAGTTCGCGAGCCCACCCTTATACCGTAATTCCGCTAGCTTGAGTGCCGACTGTAACGCAGCAACCTGTTGTTGCTGCGCCTCACCCTGCACACGAGCCGTACGCACGGCGACCAGTGCGTCTTCCACCTCTCGAAAGGCTGTCAAGACGGTTTGCTGGTACTGCGCCAGCGCTTGCTTGTTTTGTGCTTCGACGGCTTCTTGTTGAAAGCCCAACACTTGTGCGTTGAGTAGCGGCGTCGCGATCGCGGCGCTGAACACGCCGAAAGAAGAGGGATCGGTAAACAGTAAGGAGAGCGAGGGATGCGCCACCCCTAGTAAGCCGGTCAATGTGATTTTCGGAAATCGATCGGCTTTCGCGGCACCGATACGAGCCGTGGCAGCAGCCAACTGTTGCTCAGCGACTAATATATCAGGCCGCCTCTGCAGTAACTCGGAAGGCAAACCAGCAGGAACAGTGGGAGGCACAATCTGTTCCTCCAATGAACGGCCGCGCGCGATGCTAAAGGGCTTCCGTCCCAACAAGACGCTCAAGTGATTCTCAGCTTGGATCATCTGCCGTTCAAGCTCCGCCGTGCGAGCCGCAGCATTGGCGCGCTCCGCCTCAAACTGATCCGCATCGAGTTTTGAGGTCATTCCTTGACGCAATCGAGCCTGCGCGATGCGGACAGATTCTTCCCACGACTGCAAAGTCCGTTTCGCAACATCAAGCTGGAGATCAAACTGGAGTAGATTGAAGTAGGCTTCCGCAACGGCACTGACCAATTGGACGGTCACGGCGCGGCGGTTCTCTTCTTTAGATAACAGATCAGCACGCGCAGCCTCGTTGGTCCGTCTGATCCGCCCCCAAAGATCGACCTCCCATGCGAGGTTGCCCAACAGATAATAGTTGAAGGGGCTGGCAAACCCAGGGAAGAGGAAGTTTGCCTTTCGGCCGGCTGGGAGGCTGGAGGACAACGAGATCCCAGGAAGGTAGTCTGATCTCGCGACGAGCGCCCTGGCTCGGAACTCTTCGACAGTTGCGACGGCCCGCTGAAGATCCCGATTTTCCGCGAGCGCCATCCGAATGAGTTGTTGAAGTTGTTCATCGCGGAGCAGGTCCCACCAAGGCAAGTTTGCCAAGGACGGCAGTTCAGAAGAATCGTCCGCCATTCGGAAGCGATCTTCTCCGTCAGTCGGTGGTCGCTTGTGATTCGGCCCCATTGAACAGGACAGGAGCAGCAATGACAGTCCGATAATCGCAATCGTACGCACGTTAGGGCTTATCCTCCACCGAGAAGTTGGACACGGCCTGCTGATTCACGTTCGCTGTTGGTTGTTCCTTACGCCTCGTCAGTTTTCTCAGCAACACAAAAAACAGCGGCACGAAGAAAATCGCCAAAAAGGTGGCCGCAAACATCCCACCCATGACACCGGTGCCGATCGACTGACGGCTTGCCGCTCCTGCCCCCGTCGCGATGACCAACGGAACCATGCCGAAGATAAAGGCCATCGACGTCATGATGATCGGGCGGAACCGTAAGCGAGCGGCTTCGACCGCCGCCTCGATCAAGGGGCGGCCGGCTTCATACCGAGTGTTGGCAAACTCTACGATCAAAATCGCATTCTTGGCCGAGAGACCGATCAGCGTCACCAGACCAATTTGGAAATAGATATCATTCTCGAACCCTCGAAGCCAGACAGCCGTCAAGGCCCCGAACACGGCGAACGGAACGGCGAGAATGACAGCAAACGGCACCACCCAACTCTCAAACTGTGCTGCTAAAACCAGGAAGACCATCAATAATCCAATCACAAAAACCTGGCTAGATTGTCCGCCCACCCGCCGTTCTTGAAATGAGATGTTGCTCCAATCAATGGAATAGCCCTGAGGCACCAGCACTTCCTTAGCCACACGATCCAACGCTTCGAGAGCTTGGCCCGAGCTGAAACCCGGGGCAGCGGCACCCAGGAGCAACGCTGTATTATAGCCATTGAAATGATTCACAGGATCCGGCCCGCTCTGATATTCAGCCGTCACGACCGTATCGAGTGGGATCATATTCGTCCCTCGTGCGTTTTGGGCCCGCACATAGATTTTCGAAAGGCTCTGGGGTGTTGACCGATACTCGGCATCGGCTTCGGTCTGCACGTGGTACACGCGACCAAACTTCACAAAGTCGTTGATGTAGAAATTGCCGAAGTACGCCTGAAGGGTGTCGAAGATATCTGAAATTGGAATACCCAACGCCTTTGCCCGTTCCCGGTTCACATTGGCATAGAGCCTCGGCGAGGAGACACGAAAATTCGTCCCGACACGACCAAGAGCCGGTTCTTTTTGCGCCCGTTCGACAAATTGCTGCGCCACCATAGCAAACTTCTTGAAGTCGCCGCTGCTCGGATCTTGGATCTGTGCGGAAAATCCACCGACGGCACCCACGCCACGAATCGACGGCGCATTAAACGCGAGGAGCAGGGCCTCTGGAATTTTCGCAAACTCCGCATAGGCCGCACCCACCAATGCCTTCGCATGATACTGAGGCTCCGGCCGTTCATCCCAGAGGTGTAGCGGGACAAACATGGTCGCGGAATTGGGCCCTCTCGTTCCGAAGACGAAGTTCTGCCCGGTCAAGGCATCGGTGGAGTGGACCGCCGGGTTCGCCTGAAAAAACCGCTCGACCCGTTCGAGCACTGCCACAGTCCGCTGCTTCGACGCACCGTCCGGTAACTGCGCGATGACAATGAAGTAGCCTTGGTCTTCTTCCGGCAAAAAGCTCTTTGGCAACTTTTGGAAGAGTCCGACACACACCACGAGAAGCAGCAAAAAGACCGCCATGACACGAATCGGCCTGGCAATCAGGGCAACCGTCATGCTCGTATAGCCCTGCTGTGTCCGGCTGAAGACTCGATCAAAGAAAGCCCAAAACCCGCTCCGTTTCCCATGCTGTGGTGTGAGGACAATGCCACAGAGTGCTGGACTTAAGGTCAAGGCGACAAATCCTGACACGGTGACCGAAATCGCAATCGTCGCGGCAAATTGTTTATAGAGGGCTCCAGTGATCCCTCCGATAAAACCGACAGGAGCGAAGACGGATACCAGGACCAACACAATCGCAATGATGGGCTCAGTCACCTCGCTCATTGCCCGCTTGGCGGCTTCCTTCGCCGACAGCCGATTCTCACGCATATGGCGTTCGACATTTTCCACGACCACAATAGCATCGTCCACCACAATGCCGATCGCCAGAACCATCCCAAATAGGGTGATCGTATTGATGGAGAATCCAAGGGCATAGAGACCGATGAAGGTCCCGATCAAGGACACAGGCACGGCAACGGTGGGAATGATGGTGGCCCGCCAAGTCTGCAAGAACAGATACACGACGAATACCACCAGGACCATGGCTTCCGCCAAGGTCTTGACCACTTCATTAATCGAGATCTCAATGAACCGTGTGGTGTCGTACGGAGTATCGTAGGACACACCGGGCGGAAAATTCTTCGCCAACTCATCCATTTGCGCTCGTATTCGGCGTACCGTATCGAGCGCATTCGCGCCGGGAGACAAGAACGTCAAGATGAATGTCGTCGGCTTGCTGTTCCATCGGCCTTCCAATCCATAGGACTGAGCCCCCAGCTCAATGCGCGCCACGTCCTTGAGTCGCACCGCAGAGCCGTCCGGCAGGGCCCGTACGATCAGCTCCTCAAACTCCTTCACCTCTGTCAGACGGCCCTTCGTGATGATTGGAATCGTAAGCTCGGTCCCCTTCGGAGCGGGCTCGCGCCCGATGGTTCCCGCTGGGTAATCACGATTCTGTTCACGGATGATCGCCGTGATATCACTCGGGGTCAACCCCAGTTTGGCCATCTGCAACGGGTTGAGGATGATCCGCATGCTGTAGTTTTGCTGCCCGAACACCAGCGCATCGCCCACGCCTTTGAGTCGCTTCAAATCATCCACGAGCCGAAGCGTGGAATAGTTCGAGAGGAACACGGCGTCGTGCCGGGGATCGGTCGACTTGAGCGCGACGACCAACACGAGATCGGGAGACATCTTCTTGACGGAAATTCCCTGACGGACCACTTCTGGGGGGAGCTGAGGTTCTGCGAGTTTTTCACGGTTCTGAGTCTGAACCTGGGCGATATCCGGATTGGTCCCAATCTCGAACGTCAGCTTAATAGTGACATGCCCATCATTACTGCTGGTCGATTCGTAATAGAGCAGATTGTCGATGCCGGGAAGCGTGACCTCGATCGGACGGGCGACCGCTTCGGCTGCCACTTCAGCACTGGCGCCAGGATAGTCCGCGTCGATCTGCACGACCGGCGGCGTAATTTCAGGAAACTGCGCAATCGGGAGAAACTGCATGGCAAGCAGTCCCATCACGACGATGACGATGGACACTACTGAGGCAAAAATCGGACGATCGATGAAAACGTTCGAGATCACACCAGATCCTTAATGAGGAGTAGACAGAGCCTGTTCCGCAACCGAGGCATTCGCCGGAACCCATGGGACGGCTTTGACCGGCGCACCAGGCCCAATTTTCATCAATCCGTTCACGACGACGCGATCACCGGAGGTCAGACCTTTATCAATGAGCCACTGGTCCCCTTTCCAATCGGCCGCCGCCACGTCTCGAATTTCAACCATCTCATCTCGGTTGACCACGAAGACAAACGAGCCTTGGGGACCTTGCAACACGGCTCGTTGAGGAATGAGAATCGCGTCAGTTTTTGTATCACCCGTGAATCGAACCTTCACAAATTGCCCGGGCAGCAAGGTGCGCTTCGGATTGGGAAATGTGATTCGTGTTTGGCGTGAGCTGGTTTCCGTTCGCAAACCAGGCTCCAACAAATCGAGAACCCCTTCCTGGGGATAGACCGTGCCATCCATGAACGTAAGCCGACCTCGCAACTGATAGGCTCCCGGATGGGTAATCCGCTTCGCTTCGATATCCCGACGACGCTTCAAGATGAACGTCTCGGGGACATTCACAACCACATACATCGGATCGACACGATGGATCGTCGTCAGAAGATCAGTCTGCGCCGAAACCAACCGCCCTTCATAGTAGCGGCTACGCTCAATAAGCCCGGTGATAGGGGCCGTGATCAGGGTGTTGTCTAAATCGAACTGCACCTTGATCAGATCGGCCTGAGCCCCTTGCAGGGCGGCATTCGCCGACAGTTCTTCCGCAATCGCGTCATCGACATCTTTCTGACTGACCGCCTGTTCGGCAAGCAACGGCTTGACCCGTGCGAGGTTCTGCTTGGCTTGGACAACGCGAGCCTCCGCTTGTGCAATCTTGGCCTTCACACTCGCTGCCGTCGCCTTAAACGGAATGGGGTCGATCTGATAGAGGCGATCGCCTTTTTTCACGTCGCGACCTTCTGGATAGAGAACCGCCTTCAAAATGCCCGTCACCTGCGAACGGATCTCCACCGGACGAGAGGCTTCGGCTTGACCGATAAATTCTGGTTCATCAGGAATCGTCTGCGTCTGGACCGTGACGACTTCTACTTGGGCAACCGGCGGCGCGGGCATGGAACCAGCCTCCTGTTTGCAGGCAGCCGATAATCCTAGCCCCACAATGGCAAGGCACACCACGACAGATTGCACCGACAGATAATCCTTCAGCATGCCACCCACCTTATTAGGTAATCCTCACGTACGATTCCTCAGGAAGACAAACGTTGCATTGTACCCAGGAAAACACGACGGCAGCAAGCCCACGACTGACAAGACTTCGCGCCATTCCGGCAACCACGAACACCCCCCACTTCAGGATTCATCTTCCGTCACGCTCAATGTACGTTTGTCACAATTCTTCTTCGAGGACTCACATCGATCCAGCCTTGTGATCTCTTCAACGACACACTTCGTCAAACAGCCGGACGCCCGCAGTTCAGCCCCCTGCCGCCACAAACCGGCCAAAAGCGCCTTGCCGTCGGCATCAATGAACGTCACACCGGTCAAGTCGATCACCGTACAACGTTCGTGGTCCTCAGACATCTTACGGCAATAGGCATTGAGCTCCTCTACCCAGAGACCGGCTAGACGACCCTCGACAACGAGGGAAACGCTCGACCGCGCTGCATCTCGCTGAGGGGTGATCTTCAACATGCACTCAGCCTCACAGCGGTCTTCCCTCGCAGGTTCGGCCTAAGTCAGTTTCGAGCCGCAACTGCCGATTCTGGAGAATCACCGGATCGACGACCTCCCCACATTGCACACAACGTCTGACCAAAGAATCGGCCTGGCCTCCACCGGCAATGGAATCGAACGCCTCTTCCACCACCATCAACCCCATGCATCTGGGACAACGGATCGAACCGGCAAGGCTCTCCCGGCCTTTCAAACTCTTCTGGGATAATCCTGTGGTTGCCACGATCAACCTCCCTTGTTTAAGGGCTCACGTATCAGGACGCGCAACATGTATGCCAATAGCGACTTAAATAGCTGACACTATTTAAGTAGTGGGAATCATTCTGAAGATACTTGGCCGGAAGAGACGATCAAACCGAAGGATTTTAAGGTGATCTGCCGATCCCACGGCACGCTGCCGAAAGAGCGGCACCGTACAGCTCAACACCTTCACGGGCTGGGCTGCAGAGAGTCAGACTTATGGACTGAGCCGCTGCCCAGGGTGGTGCCGCATATTAATCCAGTGTCTGGCGATACCGCTTAACCCCGATCGCCAACACCACGACCGCGAATAGAGCAATCGGCCAGAGCTGGAGCGCCACCTCCTCTACTCCATTACCCTTCAGCATGATCCCTCGGACAATCCGCAGAAAATGCGTGAGTGGCAGCACCTCACCAATCGACTGCGCCCAGTGCGGCATGCCACGAAACGGGAACATGAACCCCGACAACAGCAGCGAAGGCAAAAAGAAAAAGAACGACAACTGGACGGCCTGCAATTGGTTCTGCGCCAAAGTGGAAAATGTGATCCCCATTGCCAGGTTGGCCACGATGAAGATCAAAGCCGACACAAACAGCATTGGAATATTGCCGTACACCGGCACGTTGAACAGCAGATGGGACGCCAGAAGTATCAGCACCACCTGAATATAGCCGACCAAAATATAGGGCAACACCTTCCCCAGCATGACCTCAAACGGCCTGGTCGGCATCGAGAGGAGATTTTCCATCGTGCCCCGTTCCCGTTCACGTGTAATGGCCAGACCAGTGATCATCACCATTGTCATGGTCAGTACGACACCCATCAGCCCCGGCACGATGTTGTATTGCGTGATGCCTTCGGGGTTATAGCGCGCGTGAATGTGTACATTGATCGGACTCTCACTTCCGGCAAGATAGGCTAAGGGACCTGTCAGGTCTCGGGTGAGCGCCGTCGTCGCCAACTGGCGCAATGCGCCGATGGCATTGCTCGTCGCAGCCGGATCGGTTGCGTCGGCCTCAATGAGAATCGCCGGTCGTTCGCCGCGAAGCACGTCGCGGGAGAAATTCGGTGGAATATTGACGACGAACTGTGCCTCGCCGCGTGCCAACACCTCGTCCGCTTCCTGTTCGGTCGCCACATTACGAACAAACTCGAAGTAATTGCTGTTGCGAATCGCGTGCAGAAGCGTTCGCCCATGGGGGCCGTAGTCAGCCAGCAACACCACCGTCGGCAGGTGTTTCGGGTCCGCGTTGATCGCGAAGCCGAAGAGGACGAGCTGGATCAGCGGGATCCCAACCATCATGCCAAATGTGATGCGGTCGCGACGCATCTGAATGAATTCCTTCACGACAATTGCCCCAAAACGGGACAGGGAGAACGTAGAAGACGGGCTCATGACGTGAAATGATCCGGTGACTGTTGCATGAGGTGGATAAAGGCATCTTCAAGCCCCGTGTCGACCCGATGCCATTCATAAGGCGCTCGGCGAAACGCTGCCACTGCTGCGTCGAGCGCGTCCGGGTCGTCTCCACTGACATGGAGTCGGTCTCCGAACGCCACAGCCTGTTGCACGCCAGACTGTTGCCGGATCTGTCCAGCCAACCGATGGAGGTCTGGACCACTAACCGACCACGTCGTCAACCTCGCACGCTGAATGACGTCAGAGACGGTCCCATCGGCAAGCAGCGTCCCGTAAGCGATATAGGCGAGTCGATGGCAACGCTCGGCTTCATCCATGTAATGGGTTGTGATGAGAAAGGTCAGCCCGTCGGCAGCCAGCTCATGAATCTGTTCCCAGAACTCTCGTCTCGCTTTGGGATCGACCCCAGCTGTCGGCTCGTCGAGGAGGAGCAGTTGCGGCCGATGGATCAAGCAGGCAGCCAGTGCCAACCTCTGTTTCCAGCCGCCTGACAGGTGGCCCGCAAGCTGTTGCCGCCGACCTGCGAGCCCCAGCCGTTCGAGACTCCGCTCGACGGCCTCCCGCCGATTGGGAATTCCGAACATGCGCCCGACAAAGTCTAAATTTTCGGCGATGCTCAAGTCCTCATAGAAACTGAACCGCTGGGTCATATAGCCGACAACGGTTTTGATCGTTTCGCTCTCCGTAATCACGTCATAGCCCAGACAGGTCCCGCTCCCTCCATCAGCCCGTAAGAGGCCGCAGAGCATACGAATGAAGGTCGTCTTTCCACTGCCGTTGGGACCCAGGAAGCCGTAAATTTCCCCTCGACGCACTTGCAGCCCAATATGGTCCACAACAGTCCGCACCCCGAACCTCTTCGTCATGCCCCGCACGTCGATGACGAGGTCTTCTCCTGTTCGAACCGGTGTCATCGGGCAACTCCAAATCGCATGTCCACCGGTTGGCCAGGATGTAAATTGCCTGCGACCTCCTGGTCAAACAGAACTTCAACCATAAAGACCAATTTTTCTCGGCTTCCCTGGCTGTAGATCACAGGTGGCGTATATTCAGCCCGTGGCGAAATATAGCTCACAGTTCCTTGAATCGAGCCTTGCACACCATCGACCAAGACCTGTACCGGATCACCGAGCGTGATCGTCCCAAGCTTGGCTTGAGAGACAAATGCACGCACCTTGATGTGGTCAGGTGGTAACAAGACAACGACAGGCCGTCCGGCCGGCACCCATTCGCCCTCTCGATACAGCGTGTCGAAGACAAACCCGGTCTTAGGTGCGAGTTGACGCTTCTGCGCAAGATCCCATTCCGCCTTCGCGAGCGCTGCCTCCTTTGCTCGGACTTCTGCTTGAGCCGCAGCGATTTGATCCGTGCGAGAACCTAAGAGAGCCGTACTCAAGTCTGCTTCGAGCTGTGAGACGCGCTGCTGGTTTTGATCCCGCGCAGATCGGACCCGATCCACCTCAACCTCCACCGCCGCACCGGGCACAGCCGCAAGCCCTTCCTGACGGGCGACTTCTCGCAGCGAGAGCTGCAATGCAGCTTGGGCTTGTTGTAATTGCGCCCTCAGAGAGGCAACCTCAGAGGGTCGTTTGCCTTTTCTCCGATCTTCGAGATTCGCCCGTGCTTGGCTCAATTTCCGTTCTGCTTCATCCCTCGTGGCTTTCTCAGAACTTTGATCGAGTGCAAACAGAGGATCTCCCGCCGTCACCTGCATACCACGCCGCACCGATAAGGTGGCTAATGCCCCGCCATAGGGAGACGCCACATAGACATACTCTCCTTCCGCATAGCCCTGGACCAGATCGGAGGGAGCCTTATCGCAGCCTGTCATGCGACCGACCACCATCAGGGCAAGTTGACCGAGAAGAAACCGCCTTGAGATCCTATGGCCATGGCTCATCAGCTCACCGCTTTCTCTTTGGGAACCAGCGCACCTTCCAAGATGAGGTGAATGACCGCCGAATAGCCCTTCTCCACCGTGAGCCCTAGCTCTATCAGCTTGGGTGGATTCATGATGGTCTGGACGGCGCCTAGCAAGATTTCGATGATCAGGTGAGTTGACATGTCGCTCCTGATCACACCGGCTTTCTTGCCGTCTTCGAATAGCCCGCCGAAATAGCGTCGGATCAGCTCACGTCGCCGTTGCTCGATCAGCTGAAACAGTTCTGGAGTCTCACGCCCAATGTCTCGCACGAAAGCCGGCTGGATCTCCGCCGTGTGCCGTTGCAGACAGCTAAGGAACTGATGGAGTGCCATGTCGACATCAGCAGCTTGTTCCTTCGCTAACTGTTCAAGATCCGCTTCCACCTCTCTGAATTTGTCCTTCAACACGGCCTCAATCAGCGCAGCCTTGCTTGGAAAGGACACATAGAGGGTCTTCTTACTCATGCCCAATTCGGCAGCCAGGTCATCCATGCTCACGGAGCGAAATCCGTGGGCAAGGAATTGGCGGCGCGCTGCACGAATGACTCGTTGAGCGGCAGAACGCCCGACCAAAGACACGTGCCCTTTAGACTTGCTTATCGACATACCACCTCATTGGAACCATAGAAACTAATCTAGTATTATTAGTTTCCTCGGGGTGCTGTCAAGTATCGATTCTTGCAGAGACACAGCAAGACCATACACCACGAACTGCTGACACTTCAGAAAATGAAACGCTCGAAAAGGCGTCACGGTCCGACAAGACAGCCGAGTGGTCCAGAAGTGGAAGTCGTACTGCTGCTAAGGGCGGGTGATGCCGAGTTTCTGCATTTTAGATTGAAGGGTTGTTCGCTTTAGCCCTAACCGCGTCGCGGCACCCTCTGAACCACCGACGATCCATTTTGTGTCATGTAGCGCGCGCAAGATCTGCTCACGCTCGGCCTCTTCCAGTGTTGTGGTGGGACCTGGAAGGTGACTCGCCGTCTGAAGTTCCCCGATAGGCACCTGCAGATCCGCCCCTTGCGTGAGTATGACGGAACGTTCCACGAGATTTTCCAGTTCACGAATATTCCCCGGCCAGGCATACCGGGAGAGCACATCGAGCGTTTTGGCGGGAACCGTCTGGATATTCCTTTTCATCCGAACGGCATAGTGCTGCGTGAAATAGCGAACCAAGATGGGAATATCTTCACGGCGTTCACGCAACGGTGGCGCAGTGATTGGGAAGACATTTAATCGGTAATACAAGTCGCTTCGAAACTGATTGACCTCCACCAACCGCTTCAGATCTCTATTGGTTGCGGCAATCAAGCGAACGCTGACCTGTATGGTCTTAGTGCTGCCGAGCCGCTCGAATTCCTGTTCCTGTAGAACGCGCAGCAGTTTTGACTGTAACTCCAGCGGGATTTCTCCTACTTCGTCGAGAAAGATCGTCCCTTTATCGGCCAACTCGAATCGGCCGGCTTTCTGCGAAATCGCCCCGGTGAACGCGCCACGTTCATGTCCAAAGAGCTCGCTCTCCAACAACCCGGTTGGGATCGCAGCACAGTTCAGCTTGATGAACGTGCGCTCGCTTCGACCGCTCAGTCGATGGATGGCCCTGGCAATGAGTTCCTTGCCGGTGCCCGTTTCCCCTTGAATCAAGACGGTCGAATCGGTTGGAGCCACGACTTCGACTTGTTTGAGCACTTGATTGAGAGACTTACTGTCGCCGATGATGTCATCAAATCCGTGCTCGACGCGAAGCTCCTCTTCGAGGTACAGCTTTTCTTTCGCCAGCTTATCTTTGAGCTCCGCAATTTCCTGGAAGGCCAGCGCATTCTCTACCGCGACGGCTACCTGATTAGCCACCTGTTGGAGGAACTCCAGATCCACATCACCATAGGCCTCTTTCCCCAGACTCAGGAATCCCATGGCACCCAATCGGCGCGCCGCAGTGGTCAGCGGCATGAAACAAAACGAGCTGACTCCGTCTTCCCTCATACATCTCGTCACCGTGGGCCATCGGTCTTCACGTGCCAGATCGGAGACCAGAAGAGGTTGCTGGGTTTGCCAAACCACGCCCGCAGGGCTTCCTTCGATGGCCCCCTCATGTCCCCCGACAAGGTCTGCAGGCACGTTGGCCTGGATCGTATGCAACCGCATGGTATTTCGAACCGGATTGTGGACAGACAGCGCGACAAAATTAACCTGCACAACCCGAGGGAGTCGATGGGCGAGATCGCGAAACAGTTGATCGATGTCACGCTGTGCGGAGATCGCCTGCGCGACCTCGAGGAGCGCCTGGTAGCGTTCCGCGAGATCCTCACAGGGAGAAATGCCCTGCCTATCCATAGCCTGGCAGTATGGACCATTTACAGGCAATGGCTCAAGAGCTCACGGCAGACAAGCACGCTGTGTCTATGAAGCGCTCAACGTCGTCAGAGCGTCTGGTGCGTCCCATCACAGAACGGCGAAGTCTTCGTGTGCTTGCACTGGCACAACGCGACCTCTTTCTTTGCATCCACGGTGAACTCAACCGGTTCAAATCCGGTCCCTTCGTGTGACCCATCACAAAACGGTTGGTCTCTCGATCGTCCACAGGAGCACCAGTAATAGGTACCCGGCTCCAGCGACATCACTGACGGCTCTTTTGCGGCAATGCGTGGTTGTCCCATGAGCACTCCTCCCTCCAAGATGGTTGAGATGAGATCGCGCGGCTGAGTATATCCTTTCGCCATAGAGTTTCGCACGTCCCGTGGTGGCGGCATAATTCGCCTCGTCTATGGTATTTTGGTCTCCCGGTCTTGTCGCTTTGCTACCGGTCGGCCACGGCAGGTCAATCGCGAAGAGAGTTCGCGTGAGAGGCGTTACGTGCAGCCTGATCCCGTATTCTTTCAAGATCTTGCCATTGTATTCCTTGCGGCTGTCGCAGGTGGCGTACTCGCTCGGCTTGCCGGGCAGCCATTGATCCTTGGCTACGTGCTGGGCGGGATCGCCATTGGCCCATTTACCCCGGGACCTACTATCTCGGGATCTCACACGTTCGATCTCTTTGCGGAGATCGGCGTCATTCTCTTGATGTTTTCGATCGGGCTTGAGTTTTCCGTGAAGGACCTGATGCGCGTCAAATGGGTGGCTCTGGCGGGCGGCCCGCTCGGCATTCTCTTGTCCGTCGGATTAGCCATCCTGATGGGAAGCTTGATCGGGTGGTCTACGATCCAAAGCATCGTGATCGGAGCGGTCATTTCTATGGCGAGTACCATGGTCCTCGCCCGCCTCCTCGTCGATCGGGGTGAACTTCGTTCAAAACATGGACGGGTGATGATCGGCATTACCCTTGTCGAAGACGTGGCCGTTGTCGCGATGACGGTGCTCATGCCGGCCCTTGGAGAGTTCGACTCGGGACGATTGCTCGTCATCGGTCAAGCCTTGGCAAAAGCGCTCTTGATTCTCGTGCCGGTGGGATATTTGGGCACAAAAGTTATCCCACCGATCATGACCCACGTCGCCAGGACCCAGAACCAGGAACTATTCCTACTCGTCACCCTGGCAATCAGCCTTGGGACCGCCGCCGTCACGCAGATGGTCGGACTCTCGCTCGCCTTGGGGGCCTTCCTGGCAGGCCTCATTATCAGCGCATCAAATTATGGACACGAAACCCTGGCCCGCCTGCTCTCGTTGCGAGATGCCTTCGTCGCGCTCTTTTTTGTCACCATCGGCATTCTGATCGATCCGCGGGTCATCGTCGATAACCTTTCTCTGCTTGCCACTATGATTGGCTTGATCGTGGCCGGAAAGCTCTTGATTTGGACGACCGTCGTGCGGCTATTCGGCTACCCCTGGATGACCGCATTCCTGGTGGGGATTGGCCTCACTCAAATCGGCGAATTTTCGTTTGTCCTTGTACAGGTGGCAAAAACAGCAGGCCATGTCGGCAGTGAAGTGTACAATGCGACGCTTGCCGCTTCACTCATCACCATTCTCATGAACGCGGCGCTCGTCAGATATGTGCCCGGATGGCTTGTCCAGAAGCGTCTCACCCATGATCAGAGCGACATCGTGTCCTGGCCGCCGGAAGGCGAACCGCTCCGACAGCATGTTGTGCTGTGTGGATTTGGACGAGTCGGCAGCTCGCTCGGAAAAGCGTTGGATGCGTTTGGCCTTTCCTATGTGGTCATCGACCGAAATCCGGACATCATTCGCCGGTTACAAGTCCAACACACTGCCTGCCTCTATGGAGACGCCTCCCACCGCGAATTGCTCGTGAAGGCCGGAGCGGCGGACGCGTCGCTGATCATCGTGGCATTGCCTGAAATTGAGCCCGCCGCATTAACGGTGGGTCGCATTCGCGACCTCAATCCAAAAGTCCCGATTGTAGCCCGGGCGCATGGACTCACGGAAGCGGAACGACTCGGTGCACTTGGCGCGACCGAAGTTATTCAGCCAGAAGTCGAGGCATCAGCGACATTGATCCGGCATACCTTGACCTGGTTCGGGGTTCCGAAGAACCGCATTCTGGACTACGTGGTTCAGTACCGGCAGTCCATGGAAACGAAGGGGCAAACAGGTTAAATTCGCGCAACGCTCAAGCGAGAGCGAGAATCAACCGCAGCCCATGGAAACACACGGCACTGCGCTCATCGGATTGTAATTGTGAGAGCGGTTCTACGCGACATCCGAATACTCGACAAAACGCGTCCGCCCGACCATAAACCACGGCTACCTTTTTTAGATCATTCCACCTCGATCGTAACGACCGCTTCGGTGCCCAATGCGTCGTGATCGTGGCTCGCCGTCACAAGCTTGATCTCATGCGAGCCGCGCGTAAGCCCCTTGAGCATGCCTTTGAACCCTCTTTGATACGCCCCGTCCAGGTAACAATGGACGTGGGTGGCCTGAGCGCCCTTCGACAGCCTATACCGCACTTCGACGGAATCCCCTCTAATCACTTCGCCCTGCATCGGACTCACGATCGTGAGTCGGCTGCCGTCGGCATCGGCTGCCCGACCATCCACGCCGATTCCCAATGACAACAGGCCGAAGAACACTGACATCACAATGACACGAATCATTTCGCACCTCTTTGAATGATGATCGGCGATGAAGCTTTCGTGCTCTTTACTCATCGAAAGCTTCAGCCTGATGCTACCCTCCTGCGCTACACCAATGACCTTTGATGGATTCCCAGACAGCCAAAGGCCTTTTCAAAATCAAACCCAATCCATCTCTTGCCCAAATCGTTGTTCCCTTCACATCGGTAGTGGAGATGACCTTCAGCGACTTCCCGTCCGTTGCTGAGAAAGATATCAGGATCATAGATACAGCGGTTTAATCGGCGACACAACCGCCGCCGGGTTGTTTTTCCACACCGACTCATCGGCGTCGACATAGAGTTCCACTTCATTGCCGTCGGGATCTTTGAGATAGAGGCTCTGACTCACGGTATGATCGCTCATGCCATCGATCGGGATCCCGGCCCCGTCCAGCTCTCGTTTCGCCTGGCGCAGCTCGTCAAGACTGTCGCCGACCTTGATGCCGATATGATAAAGCCCGCGCCGGCGACCGGCTGAAGGTCCCGGCGCATCGCCAACCTGAATCAACAATAGCTCATGATGTGTGCGACCAGATGTCAGTGCAGCTGCGGCTCCGTTGAAGATCCGCCCCACTTCTTTGAATCCTAATAGGTCTCGGTAAAACGCAAGTGATCGTTCCAGTTCCTTCACATAGAAGACAACATGACCAAGGTAATGAGCCTTCATCTGACTCCCCCCTTCTTAGGAATAGACTGCATCAATAATGCTCTGACCGCTGCGTGCGCCAGCACCACATCGGGGCCTCGTTGCAGCGCATCGTGATACTGCCGGCTAAATCCCTCACCCTCTTCCGTGGGTATCATAAGGGTCTGTACAGACGCCAGCAGAGGTGGGATTGCCTCGCGGGATGAAGCGTCATCCGATTCGCTGAGTTCATCGAGCTTGGCGATTGATTGGGAGAGCGGACGCAACCAGGAAAACCAGGCATCGTTCAACGCCAGCTGCAAAAACGCACCATTCGAGGGAATCCGTCCGTGCACACGCTCATAGGACACCCGTTCATCATCCAACAAGGCTTTGTGCAGGCGAAGTAGCGCGCGAAACAGATTCTCCAGAGAGACGTCCCGTCCCCTTGCCCTTGGCTCCGGCATCACGATGCCTCCTCGTTACCCAGTCGGCTCACTATCGAGCTGATGCGCCTTGCGCCCACCCCGGGCAAGCGGGTGCTCAGGTAGTTGACCGGCGACCATCAACTCGGCCATATCCACAGCACGGGCCACAAGCTCCTGCGCTCCCTCACGCAGCTCTCGACTGTTCTGAACTTCTACAACATTTCGTTCCATGTCCTCGGCGCTCCAACCTCTCGAATGGGCGATGAACGGGAACTGTGGAAACTGGCAGCCGACTTCGGCAAAAAATGTCATGAGCTGTCCGGCTACGCCTTGGACATTGTCTTGGCCACCCATGATGATGAATGCCGCCACTTTATTCTTGAGCAGGTGCTTGTTCGCGATAGTCTCCTGGTTTTGAATACAGTTCATCCGCTCAACCATCTTGTAATACAAACTGCTGGCGTTGCCCCAACGAATCGGTGTGGCAATCAGAATCACATCGGCCCAATGGACGATCGCTTCATACACGCGGTCGAGCTGATCCGTCGGGTCCAGTTGCGTGATCGAACAAGGCCAGGTACAGGCCTTCGCCGATTTGGAATAGTAGCCCTCGCATGGGCGAAAGTTCAGATCCCGCAACTTGATGTACTGGGTCTCAAGTTGTAGCTTGCACCGCGCATGCTCTAACGCCGCTTCGAGCAATGCATCCGATCCGCTGAAGCGCGGATGGTCAATCGTCATCGCCGTGGTCGAAATCCCCACGACCCGGATCGGTCCAGCCTGGCGGACGACTGGTCTCGCCAAAGGATGCGGTTTGTGAGCCTGCTTCTTGCGCTTTGTTGCGGATGACAAATCGATATACAAACGGCCATTCTCAATCTTGATTGTGTAGGCGGGTACCTGATCTTGTTCGTACCCTGCTTCGCCCTGACCAGTTTTGTGATGGAACTTCCAGTAATGCCAGGGACAAACGACATAGTCGCCAGCAAGCTGACCTTCCCCCAACGGCCCTCCGACGTGATTGCAGACTCCGGAGATCGCGGCAAATGCACCATCCTTGTACGTCAGGGCGATCGGAATTTTACCGCACATAACCCGCTGCAAGGGTTTGGCCTTCAGTTCTTCGTAATTTCCAATATCCGTCCATTGCGGGGCAGGCATGAGCAACTCCTTGAAAAATTGACTTGCTTGGTTTCTTACCGCTTAGAGCCTGTATCATAATAAAACCGCTCATGGACTATCTTGCCGTTGTTCCACTTGGCCACCACGACCTGTTCCATGTGAACCGGTTGCCCGCTCGTCGCGATAAAGTCGAGGCTGCACTCATAGAAGGTCACGTTGTCGCCGACACCTGAGGCCGTGACATTGAACCCTTTCCATTCCTTTACGCCGCTCAAGAACTGCTTTTCCCGTTCGACGTTCGCCGCTAGCCCATTAGTCGGCGGGTTGGCGTTATCCTGCATCACAGTGTCTGTGTCGTAAAACTCGCTCATAGCGTCGATGATTTTCCCCTGCCGGATGTAATCGAAGAGATCGTTCAGCCGCTGTTGCAGATTCGTCGTGCTCATGACTCATTCTCCTTTCGAGGTTTGCCGGCGAATGTTATCCCGGCCTGCTGCACTTCTTGATAGGGAAGAAGCCAGACCAACGATTCATCACTGAGATCTCCGACTTGGATGCGATTCCCCCAAGGGTCTCGAAAGTCGCAGCGAAAGTCCGGGTGGAGTTTTAACCTGTACTTCTTCGTCAGCTTTTTGCGGACTTCTTGAATCTGCTTCGCATCTCGCACCATGAGTCCAAAGTGTTTCACACTGTCCGGCTGCAATTCCTCCACTTCAAAAATCGCCATAAACTGATGCTCTCCAAGCTTGCACCAGACCGCTCCTTCCCCACCACGTAGCATCTTCAGCCCAAAGACATCGTGATAGAACCTCGCTGCCTTCTTGGCATCGGTCACTTCAATCACGACATGGTTACAACCATAGACTTGAACGGCCATTACACACCTGCCTTTCCCACTGACAAGCCCGCTGCACTCTGCCTAATGGCAACTAACAACTGCTCTGGTAGTTGCGCGCCGGAAAGCGCGTTGACTCCATTGAACACGAAATACGGAACACCTCGTATGCCCATACGATGGCCAGCGGCTTCCTCTGTCTTCACCACTTCTATCCCCTCCTCACCCGCCAGAAAGGTTTCAATCGCTGCTCGATCAAGCCCCGCATGAGCGGCAATTTGGGA
Organism: Nitrospira sp.; assembly: GCA_005116895.1. Taxonomy (GTDB): domain Bacteria; phylum Nitrospirota; class Nitrospiria; order Nitrospirales; family Nitrospiraceae; genus Nitrospira_D. The sequence goes on from SWDO01000001.1 coordinate 487,431, forward strand.
CAATGTCTCGATAGTCCCGATATCTCCTCCCTCCAGAAAATACTGGCGGAAGAGCAGCTCGACCATCTCATCCTGGTGATCATGATGTCCCGCCAACCAGATGAGGCGATGTGCGGCGAATGTGTTGGGCGTGCGAGCAATGCGCTCAAAGGCAAACTGGATGCTTTCTTCGGTACCTGCTGCGGAGACGTGATCATAGATCGCTTGAGCAGCCGCAGGGCTTCCGAACTTCGCGTCAAGGTACTGTCGTCGATCCATCCCGTTGCGCGGCATGGTCGGATTCAATTGAAAGGGCCGCCATCGGATAGTCACAGGGACACCATCCCATGTCTTGAGCGCCCGTTCCAGCCGCCGCTTCCCCACATAGCACCAGGGGCAGATCACATCCGAGTAGACGTCGACCGTCACTGT
>SWDO01000010.1:0-6396 GCA_005116895.1 Nitrospira sp.
TTGCCCATTCCCTCACTCGAATCGAATCCAAGATCTGCGATAGGCTCATTATAATCAATCCCTCCTCGAATGCCTAGCAGGGGCTGAAACATGGCGATACACGCTGTTTCATACACTTGGGGCCTTGAGAACAGGAAGATAAAACGGGGACATTCTGAATTTTCGAGCAGGTAAAGAGTTCGCTTCTCGACGCCCCAGTCGTCTAGAGCTTCGTGGTTAGGTCGGCTTTAATCATCTCTGGCTTATCGCTCGGCGCATAGCGTTTCAGGACCGTGCCATCGGCACCGACGAGGAATTTGGTGAAGTTCCATTTGATCCCCTCGGTCCCGAGAATCCCGGGCTTCTCCGATTTCAGGTATTCGTAGAGCGGGTGTGCGTTCGCGCCGTTCACGTCAATCTTGGCGAACATCGGAAAGGTGACACTGAAGTTGCTGGTGCAGAACTGCTCAATCTCTGCTTCGCCGCTCGGCTCCTGTTGTCCAAACTGGTTACAGGGGAACCCGAGCACCACGAAACCCCGATCTTTGAATGTTCCATAGAGCGTCTGGAGGCCCTCATACTGCGGCGTGAAGCCGCACTGGCTCGCCACATTCACGATGAGCAATGTCTTGCCGCGGTAGACCTCCATCTTCTGCGGCGTGCCGTCGATCGTGACGAGGTCGATGTCGTAGAGATTCATCGCTCCCACCTCACGGTGATTCCATGTTCATGACCGTACAAGCCTGGCATCCGTCTGCGCAGACAACCGCGCACTCGTCGGGACAGTGGCATGCACGGCCCGAAACATGCCAAAGCGACAGAGCCCTGTCCCAAACGCCAGACGCATCAATAGAATTGTGGGCACTTCTCGCATAGATTTCATGAACCCGCTCACGCCGAACCGAACAAGCCCTGCTGGACGGACAATTCCCTGCCGGATCGAATCGAGCCATGAGGGTAAGGTTTCGGCAGTCCAATCTGCTGTGGTGACGTCACCCTCCACCAGTCCGGTCGCCTTCAGTAATTCGGAAAACTCTTCAATGCTCGAAAAGGCCGGATGAGCCCACTGATCCAGCAGTTGCCGCATCACCGGCTTTTCCCAACCAGTGAGTGGAACCTGGCGATCGTCCCGCTGATTCCAATCGGCCACAACCAGAATTCCGCCCGGTTTCAGCACGCGCATGAGCTCTCGAGCAAATTGTGCCTTATCCGGCATGTGCGGTCCCGCCTCGACCGACCAGACCACATCAAAACTGGCATCGGGGAACGACAGTGCCAGCGCATCATCGACCTGAAAGTGGGCATTTACCTCTGGGGAGGTCAGTTCTTGAGCCCGTCTGACTTGCTGCGGGCTGAGGGTGACTCCGGTGACAGCAAAGCCATACTCCCGCGCCAGCATGCGACTGCTGCCGCCGATGCCGCAGCCCACATCTAACACCGTCGTACCGGAAGGCAGCTTGCCTAACCCACCCCACCGCACCATTTCATGCACAAAGTCTGACTTGGCTTGGAGAAAATCCTTTTTGCAGGGTGGAGCGCCATAGTGTCCCAGATGGATATGTTCGCCCCAGTAGAACTCGAGAATGCCGTCATTCGTCCAGTCATCATAGGAATTGGCGACAGAATCGGCAGACTGATATGTGCGGGGGGCTCGCACGTACAGCACGACTCCGATCAGCAGGACGACTAGGAGAAGGACAATCGCCACGAGGAACAGATTCATCATATCGAAGCTCTCATGACTGTGATGCCATTAATATTGATGACCCATACAAACAAACGTGATCGAGTACATCATTTGGGGGCAACTCTTGTATCGCGCATGACACAGAACCACGCATCGCTCTCCTGGCTCGCCCACCCCACCATGCATTTCCTAACCCGCCAACTCACCTCACCGTTCGAATCGAGGCATGGCCTCATTCTCTACGCCAACTTGATGATCGCTTGGCTCGCCATCACGCTATTCGGAACCACGATTTCCTGGTTTGCTTGCGTCTTAATCACAGTGTAACCGAGCGTCAGATCTTCGATCGTACCGGTTTGCACACCCACCGGCACGGTCAACTGCACGGAATCTCCAATTTGAAACGGCCGATACATCAGCAGCGACAAGCCGGCAATCATATTGCCAAGAGTGCTCTGCGCCGCCAATCCCACTAGGACTGACGCCACACTGGCACCCGCGAGCAGCGCTGTCCCAAACGCGTGAAGCTCAGGAATCACATTCGCATAGAGAATCACAGCCAGCACCCAGATGAGTGCTCCCCCCATGCGGCGCAAGAATCCTACCGACGTGCGGTCCAGGAAACTCCCTTCCAACTGTGCCAACGCGAGACGCAGCGAACGGAGCCCCACCCACGCCGACGTGAGGAACACCAGCGCGTAGAAGATGACGCCAAGCCATGTGCTGGGATGGATAAACTCACCGTTAAGCAGCCGTTCCAAGGTCGTCATCTGTCCCTCCAGAGTTGATTGCAATGACAGACCATTTTCATGTGGCCTCTTTGCAGAATACTCTCCTGAGTTTTGAAATGCGACCTATCGAAATGTGGATGTATCCCCGATCAATAAATTTCAGATTGTGTGTTCCAGCTTTTCTGATATTGGCTACATCTCTGGCAGGTTGCGCGACAGGGCACTACACGCCACTGGGTGAGGCTGGAACAACTGAGATTGAGCAGCTCAAGGAGAACGTCTATCGGGTGGAATATCGAACGAGTGCCTTCACGTCGCAGGGTCAGCTTGACTACTACCTGCGTCGACGCTGCGCAGACCTCACGCTCCGCGAAGGATACGACTATTTTCACCTGGCTGGGCGATCTGACGTGCTGGGGCTCTCACGCCGAACAGCCATGACGGTGACGCTGTACAAAGGCCTCAAACCCGTTGGAGTTGTGGATCTCTATAATGCCAAGCACGTGTTAGCTGAGACAGCGGCTGGTACGAAGACGGATTAGGGAAACGCATATCACAGTTCGTTGCTTGCCAAATAAAGGTCTTATGTCGCTGGACATTTCCATTCGGCCAAAAGCGCCACATGCCCTTTCACCTTGGCTCGTTTCACATAGGCCGTATCAGCAGTCACATACAAACCCTTGGTACGAATGGCCAGCACGTGGTAGGCGGAGTCATAGAAGGTGACGTGCTTCACCTCCCGCATATGTTCAAGCACAGCCAGTCCATACTCTGTCCGCAAGGGGACCTCGTCAAACTCGTACGCCAACAAGGCACTCATCAATTCGACGGCCATGGCCGGCTTTTTGAGGCCCAACACATTCCCCACTTCATACCGCCAGAGCGTCGGTAACTGAATCTCGATCGATTCATCCAGTAACGCCTGTTGCAACTGGATAGCTTTGCAATGGTCAGGCTCATCCTCTTGTTCCAAAACCCACTTCAAGAGAACGGAGGCATCGGGCACGAGAATCATCGGTTAGGTCGCTCCCGATCCCGACGGACGGCATCGACAATTTCCTGCCCTGTCAGAGTTGCGCTTCGCTTCCGCAAGCGATGCACCACTTCGGTCGCCTGCCGGCGCTTACGCCGGAGCAGTTCATGCCGGAGCGCTTCGTTCACTACCTGACTCCGCCGTCGAGGTGGAATTAGCTTAAAGAGTTCATCTCTCAGTCGATCATCGATGGACACATTGAGCTTGGCCATAGCGTCATTCTCCCGAGAGGACACATCTTCATGAATGCCAACATTATGCGCCTAGTATAGGCGCCTTATCAAGGCATTTGAGATGGACCCGCACACATCACAAATCAGGACGATAATCGAAACCAGCTCTCGTTCGCCACCCAGTTGACAGCTCCCGCCCGTCTGCGTACCCTCCCCCTCGCATGAAACCAGTCTTCCCTCTCTTGACAGCGCGTGTGCCTCCGCTTGGCGCCGGACTCTTGATCGGCTGCGCGATGCTGTTGCTCGGCTGCGAGTACGTCCGCCCGACCATGAATGCGCCGTTAGCCCAATGGGACGCCGGGTACGGCTATCGCTCCACCAATCTACCCCCATCGAAAACGGGCAGCTCGGATAGCCTTTTCATCGTCGCGTCATTTTCTGGTGGCGGAGCGCGTGCCTCCGCCCTCGCTTATGGTGTGTTGCAGGAAATGGCGCGGACGCCCATCGTATGGGAAGGACGCCAAAAACGGCTCGTGGACGAGCTGAATATCATCAACGCCGTCTCTGGAGGCAGTTTTCCCGCTACCTACTACGCCCTATATGGAGACCGGATCTTTCAAGATTTCGAGGTCCGTTTTCTGCGAAAGAACTGGGAGAGCGAGCTTCGCTCACGAATCTTCCGGTCGCCCTCCAATTGGCTCCGACTCTGGTCTCCGTATTTTGGTCGTGCCCATATCTTTGCTGAATTGTTGGACGAGGCCCTGTTTGACGGCCATTCCTTCGGCGATCTCGTCGCCAGACATCAGCGACCACTCATCAATCTGCATGCCTCCGACATGGCCTCCCTTTCTCGATTTGAATTCAACCAACGCCAATTCGACGTAATCTGCTCCGACTTGAGTCAATTGCCCCTGTCAGTTGCTGCGGCTTCGTCGAGCGCCCTCCCACTGCTTCTCAGCCCGATTTCGATGACCAACTATGCCGGCCGATGCGGGTTTCAACTGCCGGCCAGATTGGTAGAAGAGCGGCCCACCGCATGGGGCAGACAACGGGCGAACGAACTCCGCTCCTATCTTGACGCCAAGAAACGCCCCTATATCCATTTGCTGGACGGCGGCCTGTCCGATAACGTCGGCATGCGCAGTGTGTTGGAAACCACCGCGCTCGTGGGGGATCTGGAATCGACGTTTCAGATGCTCGGCGCCAAGAAGATTACAAAACTGGTCTATCTGATGGTGAGTGCAGAGACCGCCCCGGACATCACGCAATATACACTCAATGAGATTCCCGGCCTCTCGCGAGTGAGCCGAGCCCTGATCGATATTCCTATCAATCGATACTCCATGGACACCATGCAACTCATGAATCGAGCTATTCAGCAATGGCGCGTCCAATTGCAGCACCGACCAGCAGGTGTGTCTAGTGTCTTCGCGCCCGACGCAGACATCTACTTCATCAATGCCAGTCTGACCGAAGTGACGGATCCGGTGGAAGAAGCGCGTCTGATGAATATCGCCACCAACCTGGCACTCACCGATGAGGAAGTCGATCATCTGTTGCTGGCGGGATCACGCCTGCTTCGGAACGATCCAGAGTTTCAACGTTTGCTAAGGGATCTAGGGAACGAGGCCTTGACGACTCCCATACCCTCCGTCACCTCCCACACTCCCTAACCCAATACCAAGCCTTGGTGTCAGGCATCTTGTAGAACGCCATCGTTCATCGCTTGAACACACGCTCGAAAACATGCCTCGGCTTTGCGACGCCCGCAGTTACGGCAAGGGCTCGGGCCGGATGCGCGTGGCCTCGATGGTGCCTGGATCGGAAGAAACGACGTTGCCCTCGGCATCTTGCACATCGATCACAATCGTTCCTTGAAGTTGCTGGCCACCATTGACCAGTTGCAACTTGTAGCGCACCTTTTCCCGGCCGATCACCACTCCAGGCGATGTTGGATGCTCCGAAGCCCCTTGGTAGAGCACGACGATTGTCGCGTCGAACCCGCCGTTCTTTGAACGGCGCCACTCACCGTGACCCGGCGTCGCAAGCAGTGGACCTAACGGAGACTCCGGCAGATAGAGACGGCGTGATTCAACGAGATTGCCATCGGCGCTGAAGGTCAAAAGGGTTGTCAACGGCGGCCGCTGTTCCGTGGTGGAACGGAGCACTCCTTTCCACGAGCCTGTCGGGGCCCGATCTTCGTGAGCATATGTCGGGAGCCCCATGAACAGGGCGAGCACCACGACACACGTGCTCATGATCCTTCTCATGTAAATCTGCGTCACAATGAACTCCTTGGTTGATGAGAGCAGGCTGCTCGCTTCTGCGGTCTTACTGTGGAAGAGACTGCCCGAGATTGTGCACCTCAGCCTCACAAGATCTCTCAGCTAGCAGAAGAACCGCGGCGCATTCTCAGCCACCTCCCCCAATTTCGTCAAGGCCATTCGCAAGCAACAGCGGTTCACGCAACAACCGTATCCTCAATTACACTGTACCAGCCGGATTGTGACCGAATTTCGGCTGACTGTTATTCCCCATCCCCCTCTTTTTGTAGTCTGTAATCCCACAATGATAATGTCCGGTTTCACCACGATAGAAATGTCCTGTTCATTGTTAGACTGCCAGTTCTCAGAAGGAGGGCTGGATGGTCGGAGAGGACAGGGTCACGATGAGTGGGAAAGAATTGCGGCGGGTGCATGTGATTCGACAAGTGCTGGACCGGAAGCTGACGCAGGTGAAGGCCGCGACGGTGTTGGGGCTGTCTCCGCGTCAGGTCCGGCGGTTGGTGACACG
>SWDO01000010.1:6496-9981 GCA_005116895.1 Nitrospira sp.
GCGCGACGTCGATTCCTTCGGCCCGCACTTGCATTCGGGTGATTTCAGAATAGATCATCCCTTCATCCTGTTATCCAAGAGTGTAGCCACAGAATTCTGAATCCGACATGGCCCGATCGGGCTATAGGCAGCAGTGACACGCGAGCGCGGTGGAGATGTGCGGTTCGTTTCCGGCCAAGCACGAAAGTTTAGCGCTGGAATCGCACCATCATAAAGCCGTCCTCAGCCCTGCCACATGAACCGACCGCGCTCAGTAGCCACGTTCCGTCACCCCCACCATCGCGCCAACAACCGCCATCGTCATGGTCTGTCGTTGTCGCCGCTCAGAGATCTCCTCAAACTGCATTTGTCTCACTTCCTGTAGGACGGTTGCCCGCGTCATCATGGCTCTCCTTTGAGGGCTCACCCTAAACCGGCCAGATCACGTGCTACAAAAAACGGACCGATGATGGGCTATCTGTCTGAAAGGGCCCTTGCAAAGCCACTCTTTATTTGAAAGAATACCGCGTATTTCTTTCAAAGATACCTGCGCTTTGAAAGTCGCCTTATATTCAGGTTCCCGCGCTATGAATCCAAAAGACTTCCGCGCCCCGACCGCAGGCAAGGTCATCCGAACACCCACGGGCTATACAGCGTTCATTCCAGCCAAGCTACCGCCCACACTCACATACGATGCCCAGTTTGTATTGTTGCTCTCTCGGGCCGATGCCGCCCTCAGTGAACTGTCAGGACTAGGCCGGCATCTTCCCAATCCACACTTCTTGATCGCCCCCTACGTCCGACGCGAAGCAGTCTTGTCCTCCCGTATCGAGGGGACGAGAGCCAGCCTATCCGATCTGTTAATCGATGAGATGGAAGAGCCAAAACGGCGTACTGGAGATCATGACGTCCAAGAAGTACAAAATTATGTTGCTGCGATGGAACATGGCCTCGAACGATTACAGAAGCTCCCTCTTTCGCTCAGGCTTGTTCGAGAGATCCACGGGCGACTGATGAAAGGGGTACGGGGCGACCACGCGACGCCTGGTGAGTTTCGCCGCAGCCAAAACTGGATTGGTCCATCAGGGAGCACCATCGAAACGGCTCCCTATGTCCCTCCGCCACCGGAATATTTGGATGATTTGCTGGGAGATTGGGAACGATTTCTCCACGAGCGGAATACACTCCCCGATCTCATCCAATGCGCCATCATGCACGAGCAGTTTGAAGCGATTCACCCGTTTCTGGATGGGAATGGCCGGCTGGGAAGGCTCTTGATCACCCTCTTTCTCATCGAGCGGGGTCGGTTGCCGCAACCCCTGCTCTACTTATCCTCATACATTGAGGCCCATCGCCAAGACTACTACGATCTTCTGCAACGAGTCAGAACTCACGGAGACTGGATGAGCTGGTTGCGATTCTTCATTACCGGCGTCACAGAAATTGCGCTCGAAGCCGTGGGACAGGCTGGCCGCCTGATGGCTCTTCGTGAAAAGTTCCGTACCCGTCTCCGCGACAAAGCAAAAGCGTTGGCATTGCTGGACGAACTCTTTCTGAACCCGTATATGTCCGTCTCACGGGCCGAGCATGTCCTCAAGGTCTCCAACCCCACCGCGAGACAAGCCGTGATGCTCCTTCAGCGGAAAGGGATGTTAGAAGAAATTACCGGGCGCACCTGGGGAAAACTCTATCTGGCAAAACCCATTATGGAAACGATCGAGTTCAAGGGGAAAGACAACTAAGCGTCCTAAGGGGCTGACCCGCGCTCTTCGAACTAGGCCCTGGTTCGTACCGGCCCGCTGCTCTGAATCAGCGGGCCGTAGGTTCGCCCCTGCGTATTCTACTCAAACCGGCCACCGATTCTGCTCCAACGCAGCCACTCACTCTGCTGCAAACCAGCCAACCGAACTGCCCAAGGCGAACGGTGTCGTCCAAGCCTTGATTGACTCCCCGACTCGGGTAAAACTGGGCGCTGGATTGAGATTTTCTGGCTGTTCAGAACAGCTACTTCCGGCCAAGAGCGGAAGTTCGGCGCTGAGATCGCACCGTCATAAAGTGGTCCTCAGCCCTGTCACATAAACCCCAGAACTAACCCGCCGGCCCGTGGTACAACGAGCGGAGTGAACCGCCGCGCTGGCGCCCGGTTGGGTTGAGTGAATTGTTATGCATCAGTAGGTCGTTTCTGATTCGACAATACCGTCGCTCTTGTATGCGACCCACTTCCCAACCTTCTTACCGTGATCCATCTGCCCTTCCTCAGCTACCGCGCCGTTCGTGAAGTACATCCGGTACTTGCCGTGTGGTTCGCCAGCAAGGGTGTCACCGCGGAAGACAACCGTGTTGGTCTTTGGATCCCATCCCCACCAAGGACCATTCTTTATGCCCTTACTGTCGACGCACCATTTTGAGGGAATCGCCACGTCATCAAACCACGGATGCGGCACAACACCTTCCTTGATCGTAAGGCCCGCTGGACAGGAGAAATCCGCTGCGAACGCCGCAGGTGCTGCCAACAGCACACCAAAGAGAACTACGCCTCTAAGCACTTAGGAACCCCTGTTGCATAGCGATTGAGCTCACCGGCGCCGATTCGCATCGCCTCCAGTCGAGAGTTAGATGATATGTTATTCACTTAGAATCTCGCCGTTTCCGTCTGCGCCCAACCTCACAAGAACTTTGTCGCTTCCGTGCTTACAGCGATAACTCCGAATCTTGGTATCGCTACTGCTCACAATAGTACAGTCTGCTTCGATTTCCTTTGTGTCGTCAGGCTGAAAACGGAAGCGTGCGTTTACTCGACCAACATCGACTTTGTGTCTTTCATGTATGTCGTAGGCGGACTTGGGAATAATGCTTGGAACCCACCCCTTGTTAATGAGTTCCGATTCTTTCAGTTTCTGGTATGTCTCAAAATGAGATTCAAAGGTTTCTGAATATTCCATGAGCCACACGGCGCCGACCAGAAGCGCTGCAACAGCAAATAGAATTGCCCCGATCTTTTTCATACATCTAATAATGTTTAGGCGGAACCATATACTGAGCCGGTCATCAAATAGTGCGTAGCGCCAGCTCAACAATCGCGCGTTTTGCCTTTAGAAATGGACTTTCAGGGAAGTTATTCGCGCACACTTTGACAGTCTCATCAGTAAGAGCTGGATCTGCCATTTTCTGTCCGTATAACACGCCACTACTGTTCGTGAAGAATATGCCATGCCCGGTGTTGATTCAATGAGTTGTGGCGGTAGCCACGCGGCGACACACTCCTTTATCTCTGACCGTCAGCTACAGACGAGAAAAGGGAAATCGCTCGACAGATGTGTCACTCACTGGCAATGGATAGAGTGGGAGTTCAGGAAAGCGAACAGAAACAATTATTTCCATGTATTGAAACAACAGAGACATCCTGTCAGCTATGCAAATGGGGCCTCTTATCAAAGAAGCGATTCTGCTCCTTTGGATTCGCCGGCAACATTTCTGGCCGCTGCTCGCGCTCTCCGTAGCATTGA
>SWDO01000011.1:0-37279 GCA_005116895.1 Nitrospira sp.
ATCGTGTGACTTCCTGCAGAGGCGGGTGAGACAAGCCTGGCATGTCACGCTCGAATTGTGTATGGATCCGTTCAGCCTCATGCCTTATTACATTCTAATGGCCCAGAAGGCTCTGGCAGTCTGCTGAAAAACTCGGATTCTGCTTCGCGCAGCGCTGCACGATGACAGAAAGACCTGTGGCACGCTACATCTCAGAATGCTCAAAAAAGACATCCAGCAAGCCGCAGCGACAAACTCTCGCTTCAGGGGGCTCGCCTCTTCCTGCCCCCGAAAGGCCGGGACGATGGGAGGAAAAAGCCACGCTCCGCTGAAACGCCAAGAGAGGCTGGCACGCGCTGATTATGATTAGAAGCTACTGTGGGAGCTAAGCCTAATGAGCGATGACTATGGATGGGTTTTCCTTTTTGCAGGACGTGTCTCAAGCGCTTTACTCCGAGGAATGGCCTGAGTCGGATCGCGATTTATCTTGGCTTTTTCAATCAGCTCATTCACCGATGTTCGAAAAACCCGCAGGCTGCCTTGACCAATCTTGGTGCCACGCAAACGACCTTCTTCAACCCATCGATAGACCGTCCACTTACTCACCCCCAACAATTTGGCCGTCTCTTGAATACGGAGCAACAGCGATTCCATCGCCTTAGATCCCAGTCAAAGGATAACCACTCACAGAGCCGACTGGCCAAAGCCGGTACGGCCTCACTACTTCATCACCTGGGCGCTGCAGTGCCACCCGTCTCCCTTGACTCCATTCACGGCTTTCACAAGTTGATTCGGAGTGGCCTTGTCGTGCTCAACCATCACAATGGCGTGTCCTTTCAGGCTCTTGAGATCAACCGCTTTAACACCTGCCACGTTTTTCAAGGCCGACTCGACTTCGCCGAGATACACATCACAATAGGTTCCAGCCAGCATCAGCATCACCTTTTGCTCAGCTGCCGCCTGCGCCAGGCTCACACAGCCGGACAATGCCACAAGAAGCACGATTCCAATCCGTATCCTTTGCATATTCACCGCCTCCATACAGTCCGTCCGAGGTGTTCTGTCACGATCTATTGATCCATTAACATTCTCCATTCGTCCCGATGGCCTGGGGGAGGAGCCCTACCCCAGGCAGATGTAGAAGGGCATCTGACTCGAATGCAGCAGTGGAGTTTTCGATCATAGACACACCGCAAGCCAAGATGATCTATCCGGCCAGCGCAGCATCATGGAGATGGGACATGGTGGTGGCTTTCCGAGGCATACCGACCTGTCGTCGTCGCCCGGCACGCGTCAGGACGGGAATTCGACATGTTGCCTGTGAGTGATCGGTTACGATGCCGCCATTCCCGAGTTTGGCATCAGCGGTGGCTCTCAGCTCAACCGGACCGAAAGTGGAAAGAGGCAGAGCGGTTGGACGGCTCTTCGTCCTCGAAGAACCGGAAACTACATCGACGGCCTTTAGTTTGAACCCGATCCCCTTGATCGTCACCAGTTGACAGAGGCCGTTTGGATCACGCTGAAGATGGTGACGCAGGGCATGAACATGAACGTCTAGCGTGTGCTCACCGATGGCAAACTGTGGGCCCCACACACGATCGACCAATTCGTGGCGGCTGAACACTTTGGACGGCGCCTGCATGAGTGTCTGCAGAATCGCAAAAGGCTTCGAAGACAGCTGAATGGGCTGTCCCGCCACTCTCACTTCGTGAACGTCGGCATCCAGCTCCACCGATCCAAGCCGGTACAAACCACGACGGGTCAGGTCATGTCCCATCCGTCGAAGATACGCGCCAACCTTGGCGGTAAAGAGGCGATGGCCATCGCGAAACTCGTGAATGCCGTCCGCCCCTCGCTCCAGATCTGACAGAGACTGCTGCTCACCGTACACACCGCCGCACGGGACCACGATCATGAGCGGAACATGTCTCAGCGCAGAATTGGTGCGAAGGATGTCCCAATCGATGATACGGTGATCGATGAGGAGCAGCGACGGCGCGGTATGGTCCGTGAGCTGCATCACCTCGTCCGTTGTTGATACGAGGCGAATTCCATGACCCACCCGCTGCAAATGGTCTCGAATCGAAGCGGCAAATTCAACATCCATCGAAAGCACCGGAATGCAGATCGACATCCCCGCCGAACGTGGACTCGGTTGAGCATCACCGGCTGGTTCGGATGTCGCAACGCAAGACTGTTCACGGAGAAGGACTCCAAGCAACCCGACCAACGCGGGAACAAACAACAGGGCGGATGACGGTGCAGGAGTAAGCGGGACCACCGGGGAAGTGCTGGCCAGATTAACTGCGCCAATAGGCAGTTGTATCGGACCGTAGCCCCATTGCTCTTGAAGAACAAGATTGAACGTAAATCGTCGAGCATCCTGTTCGATCTCAAACAAGGAGTTCCAGGTGACCGGTGTGAGGTCATGATGGGGAATCGTCAACGCGTGCACCAGATCGTTCGGCGAGGTGGACAACGACAGCACCATTGACTCACTTTCTCCCCTCAAGCCTACACGATCGTCAAACTCCCACAGATCGACATCGGCTGGAATGAGAATCGCGTCCTGTCGATCGCCGGCCTGGAACAACACCGCAGCATCTGCCTCTCCGGCTATTCCTACGAGGCAGATCAATAGACTAGCGAGGAAGGGGAACCTCGCCAAAAACGATCGCAGATCCGTCCGTAACCAGGCCTTCATCTTGTGTTGCATGACAATTCCTTAGATTCTTGCGGACCGATACAGAACCAGGCGACTGCGGCGGCCATCGCCGCCGCAGTCCAGACACATTAGAAGAACCAGCGCACGGCCCTTCTGATGTAATCGATCTCGATGTTAGGCCGAGGCCCCCATCATCTTGCGACGAGCCAAGCTCGCCAGGCCGATCACGCCGCTGCCGAACAGCCACGCTGCGGCAGGAAGTGGGACACCAGGACCACCAGCATTCGAACCCCAGAGGGTCAATGTATAGCCTACTCCCGCTGGAACAAGCCCTGCTGGATGCAGGTGATAATCACGCGGAAGTCCAAGGTCAGCCAGCGCTAGTGCAGTGAACGTGTCAGCTGCACCTTGATACCCGCCAATCGTTACGGGAAGCTCAGAGTCACCATTGTTTTCAAAAATGGTGGAGCCAAAGGCGGTAATACCGGTGGCTACGGAGGTCATGTTGAAATGAGTGAATGAACCCAAATCAAAATTGATCGTATCCAAGAAAATTCCACTCCCTCCGGCGAGCCCCGGATCTGGAACATTGATGACGACCGGGTTCACTGCATCGCCATTGCCGGCGGTGAAGACTCCTGCATCGAGCGTGACGGCCTGCGCTGTTGCGCCCAAGGCTAAGGCGCTTGCAGCCAACAAGCCAGCTACGGCTAATTTCAACCTATGTGTGCGTATCATGCTGAACTCCTTTGTGAAGGTGAACCATATCTACACGAAGCATCAACTTGACCTTATTGAATAGAGCTCTATCCGATCACGAGTATGCTTATAGCCCGATGCCGGAAGCGGATCTACCGACCAAAGCACCGGATGCTACCGTATGTGACAATAAAATCGTGTGCCGCACGAAACACTGTGCTTTCCGAATAATCTCCGCTGTCATTCTCATTCCTCAGGACCAGCACTCACTCATCAGTCGGAACCGTGCGCCAAGAAACGACTCCTAGTACCTCGCGATGGTACCAAGAGAGGTCGAACGGCTACTACTACCGGATACAACGGATGCTACAGATGTGACAGAAAATGGGGGTTGGAAGCTGGATTCTCTAGAGATTTCCACGCAAAGACGGGAGGTGCGCCGGTGCCGGTATGAAAGGTCGGTGTGAAACCTTCGTCGATACTCGACCGGGTCGTACCGTAGGATGAGTGCCTGGAACGCTGAGCTATTTCGAATTGAAGAATCGCTGGGGTCGTTCGCCCCGAAACACGGATCCGTGCTTTTTTCGGTTTCCCCTAAAGAGAGAGTCCAGCCAGGACGAAGGAGCGGATCCAGCCTGAGTCTCGCTCTTCATCTGCGAACCATTGAGACGAGCGATTCGAGCCTCCACATCGCGATAGGAATGCCCCGGTTGCTGAAGCCGTCGATAGGTCTCGACCGCTTCGGCCATGTTCCCTGCCTCTTCGAACGTGCGACCCAGCATATATTGCAGTGCCGTTCGATCTTCGACTCTGGCCGACGGCCGGTTGATGGCATTGTGGAACATACCGATCGCCTCTTTGTGTTGTCCGATGGCTTTCAAGCAGAGCCCTTTCTGAGCCAGCGCCTTCACGACCCATAGCTCCTGTTCGGCCAGCAGGTCGAGGAGGACGATGGCCCGGTCGTAGTTGCCGGTTTCTTTCAAGGCCACGGCTTGATGGTAAATGGACACAGGATCCTGCGCCTCAGGCAGAGGCTCGGATCGGCTCGCTCCCGGATTATCCACGTTCCGTGCTTGCCATGTTTCGACTTCAGCCCGTTCCTTTTCGAACTCGCTCGGAGACCACTCTACAGATTCCGGTGAGACTTTGAACGGAAATACACCATGACGGTCCCGAGCTGACGCAGTCTCCAGTACAATGCGGGCCGTCATGGCCTCGGTCTGAGCGGCAAATCCGTACACCAGCGCATGATCGCAGAGCTGATTGATCAGACGCGGCGTGCCGCCGGTCAGCCGGAACACCGAACGGCCTGCCAAGGTTGTAAACAGCGGCGCGCGTCTGCCTGCGACTTCCAACCGATGTATCATGTACCCCAGTGTTTCCTCTTCCGAGAGTGCGTCCAGCGTGTACTCGACACCGATCCGTTGGGCGAATTGCACCATGCCCGGTCCCTTCAACAGATCCCGCAAACCCAGCTGCCCCGACAAGAGAATCTGTAACGATCGACGACGTCCGTCATTGAGATTCGAGAGTAACCGAAGCTCTTCCAACATCGTGGCCCCGATATTTTGCGCTTCGTCGACCATCAGCAGCACCCGACGTCCGGCAGTTCGTTCACGTTCAAGAAATTTTGAAAACTCATGGAACGCGTCCACATCACTCTTGCCGGTAATCGACAGATCAAAGGAGGCGGCGATCCACGGCAGCAGCCCACCGATGCCGACATGCGTGTTCGACAACACGCCGACGGTCCAGGGATGGCGGGTCTCATCCAGCAACCGGTTCAACAATGTGGTTTTCCCCGTGCCGGGATCTCCGGCAATGACAATCAAGGCCGATCCGTTTGTCAGCCCATACTCTAAAAGGCTGAGCGCCATCTTGTGCTTGGCCCCCAAATAGAGGAATTCCGGATCCGGCAGCAACGTGAAGGGCTTCGTCTTCAATTGATAGTATGTTTCGTACATGATTCCTACGCAGAGTGGCTGTGCAGCAAGCCCATCGCTCGCCGCTTGGTCAATTGCGTACGCCCCGATTTATTGAGAACACCCCCAAGAATGGGCACACTCCCCGCAATAGCCGCCACAGCCTGCTCCACCTCAACCGACGAGGTTCGGCTTTCTTCCACCACGAGCAACAGCGCATCGAGATGCGGGCTGAACCCTAAGACGTCGGCGCGAGACAAAATCGGCGGCAGATCCAACACCACGAACCGAGACGGATACCGATGCTTGAGCTCTTGAGCAAGCGCAGCCATTTTGGGAGACGCCAAGGCCTCCGTAGAGTTCTTGATCGAGCGCCCTCCCGGCAGAAAGACCAGCCGACCAACTCCGGGGTGGACCAGCAACGGCGCAAGCGGCACTTGGTCGAACAGATATTCCGTCAACCCCGGAGCCTGTTCCATTCCAAACAGCCGGTGCACGGCGGGGCGACTCATGTCAGCATCAACCAGTAACACTGTATGGGTGAGGTCCATGGCAAGGGCAAGAGAAAGATTCACCGCCGTCAGCGTCTTTCCCTCGTGCGCGGTGGGGCTGGATACCCCGAGCACATTCCAACCCTTTTGGCGAAATTGCTGCATCACCTGGGCTCGGAGTCGTTTATAGGCATCGACAAACGGTCCTTCCTCGTACCCGGTTATTAAGCGTTGGTCTCGCATCAGCTCTTCGGAGAGCGAGATTGCTCTGGTCGACGAGTAGATCAGAGGAGGTGCTTGGGTCACCGAGTAGTCCTCGGGTCTGTGCGCGCCGGGACCGGCTGAGCCGGATTGCTGCTTCAATCGTTCCTGAGCTTGCTGGAGATATTCCATCAGCACTCCCTCCTCATCAATTCCTCATCATCATCCGAGTTTTCGCCAAATGGCATACCACAAGACATCCAGAGGCATCCATGCCAGATGGACAATCACCGCACTACCCACCAGAATACCGAGTCCTGCAAAACCGACGACTGCCCGCCGGCGTCCGAGAGTCGCGAGTTCCCGTTCCGACGGAAGATAGGGGATCACGGCCAGGGGCACCCCCCGTAACACTCGGCCAAACTGTTCGGAGGTATGAATCGTCCGATCGACATTGTCCACGACCACACCGGTTCCGATCCCTCCCCCCACGGCAAGAAAGGTTCCGAGCAATAGAATCGCCAAACGATTGGGCCGTTCCGGTTTTTCCGGCAACTCCGGAGGGTTGATGAGTGAAAACCGTTCGCCCTTTCGCTGCACTTCCAACTCCGCCGACACTTGAGCCTCCATCAGTCGGGACGTGATCTCTTGATGCTTGCGCATGGAATTCTCTCGATCTCTGAGCAGATCCATATAGTCTGGCTCGATGGTCGGCGTCATTTCTACTCGTTTCGCATACTCTGCCATCCGACGCTTGAGATCGATACGAGCCGACTCCAACGATCCCAACATGGCCTGAGTCGACGCCAACTGAGATTGAATGTTGATGTAGGCAGGATTTTCCGGCCTCACTGCCGGAGGCGGTGCCGGACGACCCGCCGCAGCCTGCAGTTTCTGCTCCAGCGACGTTGCAACTTCTTGGGCGCGAATTACATCGGGATGGGAGTCCTTCATACGCTCTCGGAGATCGGCCAATGTGGCGCGCGTTGCCGTCAGCCGTTTCGAAAGTTCATCGCGTTCATCGATGCCGCCCGTTTCTTTTTCCAGCGAATCGATCTCTTGTTTGAGTTTGATGAAATCGGGATGATCGGGCAACATGTAGGCGGAGACACTGGCATACTGCGCGCGCAGCGCTTTCAGTCGTTCCCCTGTATCCAAGAGCCGGTCACCACCCGCAGTAATGATCGGCGTATGGGGCTTCAGCTGAGCCAACTCGCCTTCCAAATACGTTTTCTTCTCGCGCAGGCTTCGGATATCGCGATCAGCATCGAGCAGGCCTTTGGCGACAAGTTCGTCGATCTGATGATCTCGTTCCGCAGCCTTGACGGTCTTTCGGGGGACACCATGAAGAAGGCGCAGGCCGAACACGAGGGCATCTCGCTGGCGCTCGGATGCTGAGAGGATTGTACGGTCGGTCATCGGCAGACGGTTGTCGTTCAAGCATGCCGCATAGGCTTCGAGATCCGCAATATTTCCAAACCGGATTCCACGGAGATAGGACTGTGCGCTTGGGCCGAGTCCAAGATATTCACCCCCGGTCCAGTAGAGGAGATTATGACGACAGGCAGAGTCAGGCTTGGCATAGTTGGAAATTTCGTAGCGGGAAAATCCTACTTCGGCTAGAAAATGCTCTGTTGCGGATTCCATGTCGAGCTGAAGCATGTCATCAGGTGGCAGGACAAGATTCCGAGCGATGTCCTGGGCGAGCCTGGTTCCCTCCTCAATGGTGAGGGCATAACAGGAGATATGCGATGGAGTCAGCGTCATGAGCGATTCCAAAGTGTGTATCCAATCTTGTAGTAATTGGCCTGGGAGCCCATACATCAGATCGAGGTTGATGTTGCTGAACCCGGCGCGGCGTGCGGCTTGAACCGCGGCTGCCGTATCCTGCGCTTGTCCAAACCGGCCAATGGAGGCGAAATCCTTGTCCGTCATGGATTCCGCTCCAAAGCTGATCCGATTGAATCCGGCATCAGCCAAGACTGTGAGATCTCTTTCCGTGACGGAAGAAGGGTGTGCCTCCACCGTGACCTCAGTCGTGGCACTGGTCGGCCAGGTCGCTCGAATCAGCGTCAGAAGCGCGGCTAGCTGATCGGCGGGGAGGGACGTTGGTGTTCCGCCACCGAAGTAGATGCTCTGCAGAGCGCGGCCATTCAGGGAGTCTTGCCGACGGTGGAGTGCAATTTCTTGGATAAGGGCGGAGTGAAACCGTGCCATCGGAGCGGGTTGAGCGATTTCAAGATAGAAGGCGCAAAAGTGGCAACGGCGGCGACAAAATGGGATATGAACATACAGACCGAGGTTGTTGTCCGGAGGGCTCATCGTTTCAGCGAGAGGGGAAGCGGTTGTGAGAAATCCTTGGCCAATACGATTTCAATTTCATCTGCCGGTGATACGCCCCGGTTACGGATGTGTGACGCCCACCTATCATGCCTGCGGAGCGACTCAAAGACGGATTTGAGGAGTTTCGGTTTGATCTGGGCTTCCCACTCCTGTAGCCAATTGCGTTCATCTTCGTTTCCGGTATAGTCGTCCGGAAACGAGGCTTCCAGCGTGAAGCGAAGCGTAAACGTTTTTTCTTCCTGGTACATACGTTCCCTGTCGTTGCGATTCAGTCTTG
Source organism: Nitrospira sp. (assembly GCA_005116895.1). Taxonomy (GTDB): domain Bacteria; phylum Nitrospirota; class Nitrospiria; order Nitrospirales; family Nitrospiraceae; genus Nitrospira_D. Next base: position 8,578 of record SWDO01000011.1, read on the forward strand.
GGTGATTTTATAATGGTCTCAGCAAACGAAGGAGTCCTGAACTATGCCTATCTTCGAATATGTGTGCTGTGAATGCAATCACCGTTTTGAGTTGCTGATCCAGGGATCGGCACAGGCCGCTTGTCCCCAGTGCAAGACGAGCAAGATCGATAAACAGTTTTCCGCCTTTGGAGTCGGGGCCACGACCAGCTGGCCGTCCTTAGCTGGCCCCGGCGAGTGCGGCAGCTGCGGCGATCCCCGCGGGCCTGGCGCATGTTCGATGAATTGAAGCGCCGATGGCCACGCCAGATGAACAGGCGGTGCAACGCGCGATCGCGGCTATCTCGCAATCCGATCCGCTGATCAAGCTGCTGCAGCAAGTGCGATTAGGTCGCATGAAACCGACGGATGTGGGCTTGTGCGCCGTGACGGAATCGTGGCTCGGGATCTATGAAAAGGCCTTAGCCACGGATGGCTTGACGCAGTCCGGTCTGCGCCGACTCAATCCGGCGCCTCGGCTCGCGGTCTTGATCGATGCTGGAGTACTGACCGATGACCATCAGGGTGTGACGGCTTTGAAGGCCTCGTACAACCGAGTACTGACTCATGCCGGTGGTGAGTAGGCCTTTCACGCGTTTGCTGGTTTGTTTGCTCCACTCAGGTCTACTTCTTGTGCCGTCTCCAATCCAATCGGAAGATGCAACCGGACTCCGCCAGCTGAGAACAATTCCACTGAGCACACTCGATGCGCTTCTTCCTGTAGGGACACACGTCCTGATCGAACGGAACGCCATCGAGGCGTTTCTTGTGGCGCTGGAAGGGGCGCCTCCTGATTGGGCCACAGTCTATGGCCATGGTCATGATCTGGGACATGATGAGCGGCTTTTCAACCTGAACCGTGAGAGGGATGCTGCACGCGAGGCGAACCCCGTTCTGAACTGGCATGTGGCCTTCGTCTGGCCTGGAGAATTGTCGCAATTCGATCCCGATACTAAGAGCTATACGGTGGCGATCGGACCAGCGTTCACTGCAACAGGTTGGGGTATGGTCCGATTCAAGCCTGAGGAGTTCCCAAGCAATCTGCGCGTGAGGCCGAACAAGAAACTTGCCGGTCTGATCAGTCGAAGTCTCGCCAAACGTGAAAAAGTGGAAGTAGTGGTCGTGATGGCTGGTGTGCTGATTCCCACCGAGTCGATCATCTATGATTTCTCGCACGAGGAGGAAGGAGTTGGCCTCATCATGCCTGTGGTGAGGGTTGAACAGGTGGAGGTTGTCCTCAAGCCGCACTTTCGCTGATTTCACTGAACCGTGAGTTCGCCGTGCAGAGGTGTGAGCGATATGAATTGACGAAGGTATGAGGGGACAGCCCGCTAATATGCGTCTTTTGCGCAACGAAAGCCAGTGCCGCTGGGACGGCTGTCCATCGTGCCCCAATCGCGATCGCTGGTGCGGAGGCTGGCAGCCGGTTTGAGCCATGACCCACCACGCATGGCTTTGATCGCCCCTTGAGCCGGACCAGTGGGGTCCGTGAGCGGGGCGTTTTTATAGTAATTCGGGTCGTACCAGTCCTGCACCCATTCCGAGGCATTACCGGCCATGCCGAACAGGCCATACGGGCTTACTGCCTGTGGAAAACTGTCGACCGGCAGGGTCAGGACCTCTCCCTGTATTCCTTTCTCCTTGGCCAGACGAGCTCCCTCGCCGCTGACCCAGAAGGCATCCCAATCCGCTCCGCTCTGGAACTCAATCGTCCGTTGCGCCCAGTAGCTGGCGCTATTAGCCATGGTAACGTCCCAGTCGTTTCCCCAGGGGTAGCGTCGGCCGTCGGTCCCTCGCGCGGCCTTTTCCCATTCCGCTTCAGTCGGGAGGCGTTTCCCGGCCCAGCGGCAGTAGGCGTCGGAATCTTCCCAGCTCACGTTGATGACAGGATGGTGTTCGATGCCTGGAATGGGGTGATTGTTCATCCAGAGCGTTGCGGTTTGGCTGGCATTCGCCGGAGAGTGATGACCTGTCGCTTGCACGAAGGCGGCATAGGCTTGGTTCGTCACCTCAAAACGGTCAAGGAAGTATCCACTGAGGAAGACCCGTCGTTCCGGACGTTCATCAGGGAAACCATCGCTTCCCTCGGGGCTTCCCATCGTAAACTCTCCTGGAGGAATCAGGACCATGTCTGCGGGAATGTCAGCGCCGGTAGCCGTCGGGTTATGGCTCGCCTCGCTGAGCAGGCGAAGCGGGCTGAGGACAAGGAAGAGTACACACCAGAAGATGAAAGCTCGGGTCATGAGAGTGGCTTAATACCACAGGCCTGGGCGACCGCATCACGATAGTTCAGCCATAGAGACAAACTCTTTTTAACGCCTGTCAGCACTGATTGCCGAAGCGCGGGCGGTGTGTAATTGACGACCATGTCGTAGGCATCGTGCCGATGGCCTGCTTCAACCATCTGGTGGGCTCGAATTAGGTCCATTCGGCTTGGCGAGACTCCATGATACCGGACCAAGGGATGAAGGCTGATGATGGATTCAATATCTTCAGGATGTTTGTTCTCTGGAGGCGCAAGAATCTCCGTGCGATCCTTCACGCTGCCTTCAACGAAGATAGTCAAGGTCGCTGCAGCAATCACCCACTGGCGATGGCTCGACATGCGCTCAAGCCAGGCGCGATAGGTTCGGGCTGCGGGCAGCAGGTGGGCGCCTTCAAAATCCCGTCGGCGGAAGCCCAATCCTTCCATCATCGTCAGGAAAAGTTCAGGATGAGATTGTCCCAGTGAGAGCCCTCCGGTTTCTTCCTCATAGATGTTTTCCGCCAACATATGGCGGACTGAAAGCGGGGGATTTGTTCCAAGGATTCGTGATAAGAAGACGGGAAAGTCTCGAACATAGACGGCGTACTCATGCTGAAAGTGAATTTTGAGCTGGGCTGTGCTGAGTCGGCCGGAAGAAAAATATTCCCAAGCCCAGTGATGCTTGTCGTCCATGATCCGGAGGAGCGCTTCAAGAAATGCAGATTTCTTCATGTGAACGGGCACGATGCCTTGCCTTCTTCGGTGAAGCGTCGGTACAATTCGGATTACAGAGTAACAGCTGATGAACCCAATAACGATTCAGAATCCTGACGAGATCCTCACGGTGTTGGCCGACGTGACCCTTCGTGGGACGGGCTTTACGACCGAATCGCTACTCGACTACGTATTAGAAGAGGGATTTACCGAGCCAATCTTCCTCAATGCCAATGGCGTGGACCCCACGGCGTTCTTCAAGGGCCAACCGAATGCCTGGGCCATTTACCAGATCCGTGAGTGGAAGCGCGTGCTGACTATCTCGGGTGGTCCGGGGCAGGAACGGCGCGCGCGAATTACAGAAACTCCGTAACTCGTATTCGAGTGTAAAGCGAGAGACGGCAAAGTGCAACCAATGGGCACGTTTCACGCATGAACGACCGATCGGCGGGCGGCTCATGCGGATGATTCATCTCACCAATGCGCAAAATGTCGGCGAGCTCGCGATGATCAAGAGCTTGCTCGACGGCAACGGCATCCCCTACGTCGTCCACGGTGAACATATCAGTAGCCTCTATCCGGGTGTGCCGTTCTTTGTCAGCCGGGTCATGGTCGATGCTTCTGATCAGGCGCGTGCCGAAGTCCTTCTGAGCCGGCTCCGACTGTCTATCCGGGAGACGTCAGCCTAACTCCCGAGCGAAGATCGTTGCTCGGGAAGCGTATTCCGGCACCAGTTTCGAGTTTCAGCATTCTCGTTTCAAGTTCGAAAAGTATACTCTCGCCCAACTCGAAACTTGAATCCAGTAACCTGAAACGCTTGCCTGGTTGGCGAGATACGAACGACGCTTCACGAGATACGGCAGCTGGTTACGGCTGAATCTTTGGGTGCGGTTTTTCTGCGGGGAAATCTCGGGAGCGGCGTTCGCGCGAACCTTCGTACCATCCTCCCATCAGGGTCCCTTCCTCGAAGTAGAGATAGCGGTGACGGACAATCGCCGAGCTTTCCCAATCTTCAAAAATCCATTCTTCTTGCCGTATTCCATCCTTGGTGAACGTCGTATTGATGGTCTGTGGTCCGCCCCAGGATTGCAGTACCTGTTCTTTGGTCATACCAACCAGGACACGGTGTTGCTCGATGTGCTTCTGAAAGTCCGGATCGCTCAGTTGAACGACCAGTGGCCAGACCACAACCATGAGGACAAACAGAGCAAGCCCAACATAGATGATGATTCGGACCGGGCGACGGCGAATGAACGACGGTTCCTCAGTGTTGGGATCAAGGGCAAGGGGTTGAGATTCAGTAGTCATGGAGAGAAAAAATGGATGCTAACAGCGTGGTTCCTCGCGAGTCAAGGAACGGCCAGTAATCTTCAATGAAATCATAGTGGTAGGGGACGCGCTATACTTATCAAGAGATTTCTGAACGCTCCTGCAATATTTATGGTTATACGCAACAGCCAGATGGTCTCAACGCTTCAAAGTCTGATCTTAATGATGTGTCTGTGCACCATGCTCGGACAGGGGGTCTGCACAGAGGCTTGGGCTACGACTATTTATTCCTACATTGATGATCGCGGGAATCTTGTCTACACCGATTCCCCGGAAACAATACCTGAAAAGTACCGCGCGAAAGTGAAGACGCATGAGCAGCCTGATTCTGTTTCAAAAACTCCTTCCATGATGCAGTCGATGCAACAGAAGGTCAGAGAGCAAGCCAAGAATTATGGATGGAGCATGCCGTCGTTTCACTTCGCGATGGAAGGTCTGACCCCGGCTCAATCCAAGATCGTGACCTATGCCGGCGCCGCCGCGGTGGTATTGTTGCTGATGATGTATCTCAGCAAGAGCCAGCTCATGCGGATGTTAGGATTGTGCCTCCTCATGGTGATTGGAATTGGAGCTCCGGTGCTGATCTATGTGAGTGATAGTGGTCCTATGGATGTCATGAAAAAGAAAGCCGTGTCGTCTGGACAAGCGCAGCAAGATCGACTTCAGCAAGTCTCGCGATAGGCCCCTCTCTTTCAGTGTCTCTTCCGAACACTACTCCGCGTACTTGGGAACCGGTATTAATTTGGATGATGGCTTGAGGGCATCAGATTGTTTATCGAACTGCTGGGAGTATGGATTCGGAATCCGTTCATGGGTATGCCGTTGCCGGTGGGTTACCAATTGCAGGCTCTGGGTGCCGATTTCGACACGGTCGATCAAAGCCTCGCTCGTTAAGCGATCGGGAAGTCCTTGCATCGAGAATAGCTGGTAGCAGAGCGTCCAATCGAGCTGTTCTTTCCCTTGCTCTCTCACAATGAAACGGGCCTCAGATGAAGCGGGGCCTTTGCACAACAGCACCCAAATGTTGGATCGAAAGGCGGGATTAGTCGGATCGGTCGAAGGACGAAACTCCGGAATCAAGCTAGGGAGTCGACTGATCGGCACGGCCGGGGAAAATTCGATATCCACCAGCCGTACGGTCAGCAGTCGGTTCTCGCTGTGATCATTCGGGTCAACCGCATAGCTGAAGGAATAGCGAACATCGATACCCTCACGTGAGAAGGTGTACACATCTTCGCCGTTTTCAGGCGACACTAATTTACTGAAGTACGTCGACCAATCGGTGATTGGATAATACGTGAAGACGCGCAGGGCAGATTTTCTGTCCCGCACGGCCTGTGGTATGCCGAGTTGTTCATGCAACTCCTTCTGAGAAAGTCCCAAGAAGCCGTCCTCAAAATAAGGGGCGGCAGTAGCTGACGGGAAGACAGTCGCAAGCAAGACAACGCTGAGAAGAAAGGTCAAGGCTCCGGCATGGAGCATGGTGCATACATACATGAAGTGGCATCGTAGCCAGGCCGCTGAATTCATGTCAAGGAACGGGTGTGCTTGCTCGTTTCGAAGAGGTTCCAGTATGATCGCGCACAGCCAATAGGGAAATAGCCTGGTAATTTTAATAGGGTGACTATGTCGATATCGCACGAGAGTTCCATTGCAACGCTCTTGCAGGAGCGCATTCTAATCCTCGACGGAGCGATGGGTACGATGATTCAGCAGCGAACGCTGGATGAGGCGGCCTTTCGAGGGGAACGGTTCAAGGACTGGACGAAAGACCTCAAAGGTCACAATGATCTATTGAATCTCACGCAGCCGCTCATCATCGAAGAGATTCATCGGCAGTATTTGGAAGCGGGCGCGGACATTATTGAGACCAACACCTTTAATTCACAGAGCATCTCGCTCGCCGACTACCAGATGGCTTCTCTTGGCTATGAACTCTCCAAAGCTGGCGCAGAGTGTGCCAAGCGGGCAGTCGCGACGGTGCAGCGAGCGCAACCTGGGCGGCGGTGTTTTGTCGCTGGAGCCATCGGACCGACGACCAAGACCTCTTCGATTTCCACCGATGTGAATAATCCGGCAGCTCGAGGGGCCAACTATGAAGAGTTGGTGGGTGCCTATGGCCAACAAGTTAGGGGTTTGCTCGACGGTGGTGCGGATCTTCTGCTCGTGGAGACGATCTTTGACACGTTGAATGCGAAGGCCGCATTCTTTGCGATCCAACAGGCGTTTGCATCCGGCGCGCGACGGGTTCCAATTATGGCGTCCGTGACGTTCATCCAGGCCGGCAGTAATCGCGGGGTGACCGGGCAGACCGTCGAAGCCTTCTGGAATTCGATTTCCCATGTGCCACTGTTGAGCGTCGGGATGAATTGTGCACTCGGCCCGAAAGAGATGCGTCCGTTGATCGAAGAATTATCACAGATCGCGCCGATCTATATCAGCGCCCATCCCAACGCCGGCCTGCCGAATCCGTTGTTGCCGACAGGGTTTCCCGAAACGCCGGAAACCTTGGCGCCCCAATTACGCGAATGGGCTGAAAATGGGTGGCTGAATATCGTCGGCGGCTGCTGCGGGACGACTCCGGCCCATATCAAGCACATTGCCGAAGCCGTACGCGGTGTACAGCCGCATACACCCTCGAAAGTCGAGCCCTATACGCGATTGAGTGGCCTTGAAGCTGTCACCATCAGGCCCGATTCGAACTTCGTGAATATCGGTGAGCGAGCAAATGTGACCGGTTCGCCTGCCTTTGCGAAGCTGATTCTGGCCGGTGATTATGAGGCAGCGCTGTCGGTGGCGCGTCAGCAAGTCGAGGGCGGCGCGCAGATTATCGACATCAACATGGACGAGGGCATGCTCGATTCCAAGGCTGCCATGGAAAAGTTTCTTCGTCTAGTCGCGTCGGAGCCGGACATCTGCAAAGTGCCCATCATGGTGGATAGTTCCAAATGGGAGGTACTGGAGACCGGCCTGAAGAACATTCAAGGCAAGGCCGTCGTCAACAGTATCAGCTTGAAGGAAAGCGAGCAGAAATTCATCGACCAGGCAACCCTCATCCATCACTATGGTGCGGCAGTCGTCGTTATGGCGTTTGATGAGAAGGGCCAGGCTGATACGTTGGAGCGGAAGCAGGAGATCTGTGCGCGCTCGTACAAGATTCTCACGGAACAAGTCGGCTTTCCGCCGCAAGATATCATCTTCGATCCGAACATCTTGACTGTCGCAACGGGGATTGACGAGCACAACAATTACGCGATCAATTTCATCGAGGCGACGCGCTGGATCAAACAGCATCTATCGGGTGCGAAGGTCAGCGGGGGAATCAGTAACATCTCCTTTTCCTTCCGTGGCAACAATGTGGTACGGGAAGCGATGCACGCCGCCTTCCTATACCACGCCATCAAGGCCGGGTTGGATATGGGCATCGTCAACGCTGGCCAGTTGGCGGTGTATGAGGAGATTCCGAAGGACTTGCTCGAGCTTGTCGAGGACGTGTTGTTTAATCGACGACCCGATGCGACCGAACGCTTGGTGAATTTTGCCGAGACGGTGAAGGCGAAGGGGAAGGCGGCTGTCAAGGACGATGAGTGGCGACAGGGGACGGTTGAGGAGCGGCTGTCCCATGCGCTGGTCAAGGGCATCACCGACTACATCGATCAGGATACGGAAGAGGCACGTCAGAAATATCCAAAGCCTCTAGAAGTAATCGAAGGCCCGCTGATGGCCGGCATGAACATCGTCGGCGACCTATTCGGATCAGGCAAGATGTTCTTGCCGCAGGTCGTCAAGAGTGCGCGCGTCATGAAGAAAGCGGTGGCCTATCTCATGCCGTATATGGAAGAAGAGAAGAAGCGGTCCGGCAATTTTCGGGCGCAGGGAAAGATCTTGCTCGCGACCGTCAAGGGAGATGTGCACGACATCGGGAAAAACATTGTCGGCGTCGTCCTTGGTTGTAACAACTACGAAGTGATCGATCTTGGCGTGATGGTGTCCTGCGAAAAAATTCTCGCTGCTGCACGAGAGAGCAAAGCCGACATCATCGGCCTGAGCGGCCTCATCACGCCCTCGCTCGATGAGATGGTCCATGTGGCGAAGGAAATGACGCGCGAGGGGTTCGATGTGCCTCTCTTAATCGGCGGCGCCACGACTAGCAAGGCCCACACGGCAGTCAAGATCGCCCCCTCCTATGAACCGGGCGTGGTTCATGTGCTGGATGCCTCTCGCGCGGTGGGTGTCGTGGGAAGTTTGGTGAGCCAAACCCAGAAGGAAGGTTTCGTCCGGCAAGTCAGGGACGACTATGCGCGGATGAGACAGGCGCATCAAGATCGAGGAGCCAAGCCGCTTCTTTCCATTGCCCAAGCGCGCGCCAATCGGTTCATGTCCGACTGGGCGGGCGTTGATATTCCCGTGCCCACGGCGTTGGGCGTCCGGACGATTGCCGATCAACCGTTGGTCGAGTTGATTCCCTACATTGACTGGTCGCCCTTCTTCCATACGTGGGAACTCAGAGGTCGATATCCGACGATCTTTGACGAACCAACCGTCGGCCCTAGGGCGAGGGAACTGTATGAGGATGCGAGACGTCTCTTGGATGAGATTGTTCATAAAAAACAGCTCAAAGCCAGGGGAGTTTATGGGCTCTTCCCCGCATCGAGTGTTGGGGATGATATTGAGCTCTATCAGGATACGTCTCGGAAGACGGTGCTCAACACGATCCATCATCTGCGACAGCAATCGGAAAAGCCTGCCGGACAGCCCAATCTCGCACTGGCTGATTATGTTGCACCGAAAGAATGCGGTCGGCAGGATTACATCGGAGCGTTTGCCGTAACGACCGGCATCGAACTAGATGAACTCTGTCGGGGGTTTGATAACGACCATGATGATTACAATTCGATCATGGTCAAGGCTCTTGCGGATCGACTGGCTGAAGCCTTTGCCGAATTTCTCCATAAGCGAATCAGAGAAGAGTGGGGATATGGGAAACATGAACAGCTGACGAGTGACGATCTGATCCGTGAGAACTACCGCGGCATACGTCCGGCACCGGGATATCCGGCTTGTCCGGACCATACGGAAAAGCGACTGCTGTTTGACCTCTTGTCGGCAGAACAGAACAGCGGCATCATCCTGACCGAAAGCTATGCCATGTTGCCAACCGCGTCAGTCAGTGGGTTCTATTTTGCCCATCCGGAGGCGAAATATTTCGCGGTGGGGAAAATCGGGAAAGATCAGGTCGAAGACTATGCCCGCCGCAAGGACATGGACCTGCGCACCGTCGAGCGCTGGCTTTCGCCGAATCTGAATTACGAGCCTGAATGATATGTGGTTGAGCCCAGTAGCCAGCGCAGGTTCTCTTCAACCATAGCTTCCTCTACAAGAACGCCTCACGAATCGAAACGAGGAGTGTCCCATGCAGGCGCGTATTCTCATTGTCGATGACGACCGCCACAATGTCAGGGTGTTTACCGTACCACACCATCATTCGCACTTCAGACGATAGACTCGTGAGGAGCATTGCCTGTGATCCAGGTTGCCATGGGGTGAACTTCGGTGCCAAGAAGGGCGGCGGGTACTATGCCTATGTGACCAGCAAATTTGCCAATCGGCTGATCGTGCTGGACTACGATCCCAACAATGATGGTGACGTCAATGATGCCGTGATTGCCGGGATCGTGGTGCTGATGCAGCCTACATGGCCGATTTCAGCAGATCGTCCTCGAATTCCGTCATCTTGCTGCGCAGCGCATGCACAAGCTGCAGGTACCGCTCTTCGGCCCAAGCATTGAATGACTCGGCATCTGGGAATACGAGGTCCCATGCCTTGGCCGCTTCCAGCATCAAGAGCTGCTGCGGTTTGTTGGGTCCCGGGAACAAGACAATGAGTACGGCGGAGTGTCCGGTGAGACTGATGTCGGTGAAGATGTGCAGCAGGGAGGCTGAGGGGAGCATGATTTCCCGAGAGGCGGCTTCAACAAGGGGTTGATAGAGGCGATGCAGTAACTGCGCGGTAACTTCATAAGGGTTGGCAGGGGTCAGCAGACGTGGGTTGGGCTTTTCTCCGAACAAGTTCTCTGTGAGATAGGTGGCAGCTTCCCAGGTCGGCATGGTGCCTGAGGTCACCAGGGATTCGCAGAGGTAGGCGATCCAGTTTCGATTCCGGGGACGTTTGCGAACCGCAGTTAACTTTTTCGCCATACTCGTCAATTCCTTCTCTCTATGGTTCCGATGGCTGTGAGCTCATGAGCTCACCGGAATATGCGGTAGGTCAAAAAAGTATATCGGTGGTGCCACAGTCGGTCAACGGATTGCCGACAATCGAGCAATGTGTGGGGGTTGGCTGAGGATAGACTTATGGTTGGCGGAACGTGTTGGAGTGCACTCGGTCTGCGTATTGATCGTGGATGCGCAATAGATCTTCGGTAGATGCGACAAAGACGTCGAGTAGCTCTGGGTCAAAATGTTCGCTCCGGTGCTTGAGCATGAGTTCAATCGCATGACTGACTTCAAAGGCCGGCTTGTAGACCCGCTGCGTGGTCAAGGCATCAAACGCGTCGGCAATCGCGGCAATGCGGCCTTCGATGGGAATGGCCTCGCCTTGCAACTTGCGAGGATATCCCGTGCCGTCGAAGCGCTCATGGTGGGTGTAGGCGATGACAGCTGCGACTTTCAGCAGCTCTGCATCCGACCCGCTGAGGATTTTGTACCCGATTTCGGCGTGCTGCGCGATTACATCGAATTCCTCCTGCGTGAATTTACCGGGTTTTAGCAACACATGATCCGGGGTGCCGATTTTACCGATGTCGTGCATGGGGCTGGCTGTCCGAATCAAGTCACATCGTTCAGGCGACAGGCCGGCTTTGCGCGCGAGCATCTCACAGTAGTGGCTCATGCGTTGAATATGTTGAGCGGTGGCGCTATCGCGGAACTCCGCGGCAATGGCGAGCCGTTGAATGGTTTCCTCACGAGACAGGCGGAGCTCTTTTTCAGTACGTTCGAGCCAGTCCAACGCTTGCTGTAACGCGAGTGTTCTTGTTCGGACGACATCTTCAAGATTCTCACGATGGAGGCGGTTTTCCATCTCAAGCCGGCGGCGGCGGAGGGCATTGGCGACGTCGATGAGCACTTCATTGGATTCGAACGGCTTGACGATATATCCGAACGCGCCGCCGTCGAGTGCTGCGTTGGCCAGGACGGAGCTGTCGAGGCCTGTGACCATGATTGCCGCTGTATGGTTCTGCTCTGAGAGAAGGCTGCGCACCAGGTCCATGCCCGATTCTCCCGGCATATTGACATCGCACAGCATCAAGGCAAAAGGTTGGTCGCTCAGCTTTTGCCGGGCCTCTCGGGCATCAGCGGCGCAGTCGACCGTATACCCATGGGATTGGAGCAAATAGGCGAGGAGGCGCCTAATCGACTCTTCATCGTCAACCACCAGAATGTTTCGATTATCGAGCAGGGCTTGATGAGTGGTCTGGTCTAGGAGGGTTGCCATGAGTCGGGTATTCTTCAGGTCGTCTGGGTCGAGGATTGTGTCGTTTCTTCTTTATCTGCTTATTGGGAGTATAACCTGAGTGATGCAGGAACCTCACAGAGTTCTGCACTTTGTGTGCCATCGCATTCTCCCCGTGTTTTGGACTGTCAGCTAGTCTTCATATCGTGGTTTCGCGGGAGCGAAAGTTTAAATCCTCTCACCTGGAGCGGTCCTCAGAGTTAGCTGCTGCGATCAGGATCAGATATCAGTGCTGGCGTTGGTGGGCTATATGCCCGTGGAATGTACGGAATTCGCCAAACGCGGGAGGCGGGATTTGTACAAACTAGGAGACGTAGGGAGAATCTGACCTCTTACTACCGCTGGCGATGCTTGGACGGCTGATCGGTTTGCGATTTCTTAGGGCCTTCACTATAATTCGAACCTTACTCTTGAGGAAGGGGCCTACGAATGAGCGCAATTTCAGGGTTGGTCCGTTTCGATGGGCGTCGCCGAGATCAGGTTCGCCCGGTGAAAGTGACCCGCAACTTTACCAAACATGCCGAAGGTGCGGTTCTGATCGAAATGGGAGACACTAAGGTTATTTGCACGGCGTCTGTTGAAGAAAAGGTGCCACCTTTTCTCAAAGGCAAGGGGACGGGATGGGTGACAGCCGAATATGCCATGTTGCCGCGTGCCACTCATGAGCGATCGCCACGAGAGGCGGTCAAGGGAAAGCAAGGTGGTCGGACTCTGGAGATTCAACGCCTCGTCGGACGTGCACTGCGGTCGGTGACAGATATGTCGAAATTGGGTGAGCGGTCCATTTGGATCGACTGTGATGTGATCCAAGCGGATGGGGGGACCAGAACTGCATCCATCACCGGTGCCTTTATCGCTTTGGCGGATGCCTGCGCCGTGCTGAAAAAGAGAGATCTCTTAAAGAAGATTCCCCTGACTGATTACTTGGCGGCCATCAGCGTCGGAAAAGTTGGCGGAGAAGTGATGGTGGATCTGGCCTATACCGAAGATTCCATGGCGGAAGTGGATATGAACCTCGTGATGACTGGTCGTGGCCGGTATGTTGAGGTACAGGGTACGGCGGAACGTACGCCATTCGCGAAGCAAGATATGGATGAGTTTCTGAATTTCGGCTGGGAGGCCATCCAACGCTTAACCGCCATTCAGAAAGAGCTGATCGGTGCACTCGACTAAGAGCCCGATCCAAGAGATCCTCCTCGCGACCAGAAATTCTGACAAAGTCAGGGAGCTCACGGCGCTTCTTGGAGATCTTGGCATTCGCATCCGTACCCTGGCCGATTTCCCGACCGCACCGGAAGTCGAAGAAGACGGTGAAACCTGTGAAGCGAACGCACGAAAAAAGGCACGAGAGATCGCTGCTGTGACAGGCCTCCTGTCGGTTGCGGATGATACGGGGCTCGAAGTTGATGCGTTGGGTGGAAGGCCAGGCGTCTTTGCGGCCCGATATGCGGGAGAAGACGCCACCTACGAAGACAACTGTAGGAAGCTGATCAAGGAACTGGCAGGCGTGCCGCAGGCCAGGCGGACTGCCCGGTTTGTAACAGTCGCTGCCTTGGCGATGCCGGGAGGAGAGACGCGAGTAACTACTGGCACGCTTGCTGGTGTTATTGCTGAAGAGTCGGTTGGTATGCAAGGGTTTGGGTACGACCCCGTGTTCTTCGTCCCGGAGCTTGGTCGTACGTTGGCTGAATTGACGGCTGAAGAAAAAAACCGTATCAGCCATCGGGCCAAGGCATTTCGAGCAATGGCCGACATGCTTCGACCATTAGCCGCTGGAACGCTCTGAGCCGCGTGGTGCTGGCACATGGTCCAATTGTAGGCGTTGCCTGGACACCAATCGGAACATTCCTGTATATAAGGACCTGTAGCTGGTGGTGCTGTTGTTCTAAGTGTTGTGAAAGTGAAGAGCTTGTCGGGGCGTAGCGCAGCCCGGTAGCGCGCCTGCTTTGGGAGCAGGATGTCGGAGGTTCAAATCCTCTCGCCCCGACCAAACCGCGCTTCGTGTGGGTTGCACCCCAACCATCGCGTCATCGTGATTGATGCGCGGATAATACCATTCAGATAGTCCTACTCTTCTCTTTCCAAACCAGGCTTGCTCGAATGGAAAACGAATGTAGCTGATAGGTAAGACCGATCTTGACGCATTGAGAATCGATCCCGCAGATTGCGAAGCAGGACTCCCCAGCGAAATTGGACGGATTCGTGTCAGTGTTTGACCTGTTCGATGCGAGCCGGAGGGGTGAGCACCCTCATCCCGGCTCGCATCGAGACCAATTTCTCACGATAAAAACTTCTTTGGTGCGGGATCAAAACCAGTCGCTTCACCATAATTACTTGCGATCAGGGCCAAGCGCCCCATACATGAGGAATACCGCACCGATCACCAGCACTCCAATGTTCAACAACATCAACATCATCATCACCTTTCACCTCCTTTCGTCGCAAGCTGTGCCATGCAAGATTGAGTCATGTCTTTCGCATGAGCATCGCCAACATCGTCACTGCGAAACATATCGCGCCTGAAATCGTTAACATAGTCATCTCATCACTCAGCATATTCATACCCGTCCTTTCTGTTCTCCATCGTGATTCGTTCACATGGAGGTCGAGGTGTAGTCAATTATGAAGTCCGAGTTCCATGGAGATTGTTTCTTCATACCAAGGACCTAGCATTTCTTAGGCCACGCGTGACTGGCATTTTACGCCTGATATTTTCAGCACTTGCACAAGGAGGCCCATGCTGTGGTGGCGTGTACCTGAATCTGAATGAATTCAAGGCTGGATCAAATTAGATGCGGACGTGGGGAAACGACGGTCGCTGATGTCGTGAGAAATCGAACGACGAGCTGAAACCATTTTATGAGTATGGTTCTTTCAGTCTGAGGGATCAGCAGGGGGCTTGCTTGGAATCTGCTTCTGCCGGAGCAATTTGGTCAGGTAGGTCCGTTGCAGACCGAGTTCGGCTGCCGCCTTTGTCTGATTCCACCCGTTCCGATTCAAGGCCGCCTCAATGAGTTTCTGGCCATATGCGTCCATACTCTTATGATAGGAGAAAAATAGTATGTCAGAAGTAGGCGCCTGATTCACTGGGGATGTGGCGACTGTTGGCGTCGTTGCAGCAGTCAATGCGAGGTGTTCCGGTCCGATCGTGTCGCCGGGGCATAAGATCAAGGCACGAGTGAGGACGTTTTCTAGTTCGCGCACGTTACCTGGCCAGGAGTACTGATGCAGCGCCTGGAACGCGGCATCGCTGAGCGTCAGGCGTTTGCACGGACCCACATGACTGGGCCGGTTGAGGAAATGGTGGATCAGGGCAGAAAGATCTTCCATCCGTTCACGGAGCGGCGGCAGGGCGAGGGGAATCACGGCCAGGCGAAAGTACAAGTCTTCACGGAACGTGCCTTGATGAATCGCCTGTTTTAGATCTTTATTCGTGGCGGCAAGAAAACGTACATTGGCTCGTACTTCTTGCGTTCCCCCGACACGGTAGAATGTCCGATCTTGCAGGACTCGCAAGAGATGGCTTTGCATGGTGAGCGGCATGTCGCCGATCTCATCAAGAAACAGCGTGCCTCCCTCGGCAATCTCGATTTTTCCAGGCTCCCGCTTGATGGCTCCGGTGAACGCGCCCTTCTCGTGGCCAAAAAGCTCATTTTCCAATAGGTTCTCAGGGAACGCAGCGCAATTCACGGCAATAAACGGTTTCGTGGAGCGAGGGCTCCACCGATGAATGGCGCGGGCGACGACTTCTTTCCCCGTCCCCGTTTCGCCAAGCAACAAGACAGTCACGGAGGAAGGCGCTGCCTGTTTGGCCACGGCCAGTTGTTCGCTCATTTTCTTGCTGGTCGAGACGATTGGTTCAAACTGATCATCGACCTCCTTGCGGAGCGAATCGACGTGGCGGTGGAGGGCGACGGTGGCCAATGCCTTGTTGATGACGACGGTGAGGTGGTCCGAAGTGAATGGCTTCGGTACAAAGTCAAAGGCACCGAGTTGCATGGCTTGTACAGCCAGTTCGATGGTTCCATATGCAGTGAGGATGATGATCAGCGGGGTTGTATAGGGAGATGTCTGGGCTGTCTCCTCGTCTGTTGATTCGCTCGGAACTGATGCCGCACGGACATGCCTTAACACGTCAAGCCCGGCAATCTCTGGAATTTTCAAGTCCAGCAAGACGAGATCTGGTTCCTCTTCCCCAATCAAGCGCAAGGCATCCTTGCCGTTCGTCGCCGTCAGGGGCTCGTGTCCCATAAAACTGACACGATTCTGCAAGCTCAGGAGGATATCGGGGTCGTCGTCGACAACAAGAATTTTAGCGCGCATCGTCTGTCGCTCCTTTCAGAATAGACAACGTTGGGCTCGCACACGACTGGTATACCATTGGCTCGTTAGGTTGTTTAGCTCTGTTCATCCTGTGACCCAGAGAGTGGGAGCGTGAAATAAAAGCGTGACCCGACCGCCGGTTGACTCTCCACCCAGATCTGTCCCCGATGCATGGTGACGAGCGTCTTTGTAATACAGAGGCCAAGTTGCGCACCCTGTGACGTGGGCATAGCTGACGGCACTCTGGAAAACTCCTCGAAAATGTTCGGCAAGTGGGACGGTTCGATCCCGCAGCCGGAGTCGACAATACACGTCTGTACGAAGCCAGGTGGCGACACGCAAAACTCCACCGTCACACGACCGCCAGCCGGCGTGAATTTAATCGCATTCCCGATGAGGTTCCACAGAATTTGTTCCAATTTGTCACGATCGCCTTGAACGGGTGGAAGCGACTCGGCCGACGCCACGGTAAGGGTTACGGTTTTCTCTCCGGCCACCATCTGTAAGCTGTCAGCCGTGATCGTTGCGATCTGGTGGATACAGACTTCCTCCAAACGAAGCTGGACGCTTTCGGTATCGAGACGCGACCAATCGAGCAGTTGCACGATGATTCTCCCAAGGCGGGCGACATTGTGTTGGATACGTGTGAGATAGGTGTGTTGCAGTTCGGTCAGCGGCCCCGTCACGCCGTCCAACATATTTTCTGCAAAACTTCGAATCGCCGTCATAGGCGTTCGCAGCTCGTGTGAGACGACGGAGAGAAACGTCGTTCGGTGCCGATCATGTTCCTGGAGCTGTGTGTTGGCGCGCGACAGCTCGTCGGTCCGTTGCTCGATACGCTCTTCCAGATGCTGCGTGAGCTCCGCTAGATCAGAGTAGGCCTTGGCATTGTCGATGGCAGCCGCCACGTGGCCGGCGATCGTCAGCAGGATATGGAGATCTTCTTCGCTGCACTGGCGTGAGCCTCGATCACCGGCCAGGTACCCGAGAATCTTGGCATGGCTTTGAAGGGGCACCGCGACGAACGACCGCACGCCCGAACGGCGTACTAACTCAAGCAACACTGGGTGCATGCGTTGTGCGACAGTTTCGACGTCATGAATGAGTAGTGGCTTTCCGTGAATGAGTAGCTCTTCTGAGATGCTGCCTGCGACGATAGGTATATAGAGCCTCCGAGCTGTTTGCTCGATCTCCTTTGGAACTCCGATGATCCGAGCGATGGAAGCACCGTTCCGGTCTGGGTGGCGAAGGAGAAACGCCATCCGGGAAAAGCCTAGATTATCAATGAGCAACGGGAGCACTGTGTCGAGCAGCTGGTTCATGTCGAGCATATTGGCGCTCGCAATCACAGCACTGGCTTGATGCGCCGTCGTCAACTGCTTGACTTGCCGTTTAATAGTATCGAGGTTCATGGTGATGGCCTGATTGTGCTCATGGAGGGACTGGGTCATGTCGTTGAACACCTGTGTCAGCTCACCGACTTCATCGTTGGAAGCGGCAACAAGCAGCGGCGTCGGTGCGTCGTGTCCTTCTGCTAGCTGCCTGGCTGCGGAGGCGAGCCTTCGTAACGGCGTCGTGATGCGAGACGTGAAGAGGTGCGCGCTCAGGATGCCGGCCGCGATAATGAGCAGGGTGAGGAGCGACACATTGCGGACGATGACCATCAGCGCTTGTTTTGCCGACGCGTCGGTGATCCCGATGCGTACGAGGCCGACTACCGGCGAACGTTTCGTTGGTAGCGGGAAACTTCTCTCTTCCAATTCAACTGAGAGCTGAGGCAGGGCGGTTTCAACCGAGGATTCCCGAAGGACAGGCATGGCAAAGTCGTAGAAAGTTTCTTGTCGGAGGAGAAAGGGAAGTAGCCGATCTGAGGATGTATCTTGAGCAACCAGGGTATTCTTCGAGGAAAGCTCCAGCTTGGTCATGAGTGGAGCAGTCAGCGGAGCCTGAAGCAGCGATTCCGAGATTTGATTGTCCGGATAGAGCGGCTGTTCCGTAGTCGGAGGTGATCCACTCGCAGTCCTCCAAATTCGTTTGCTTTGTCGGTCCAGGATCCGGCCGTCGGAGGCGGTGATCTCCACATAGACGACGTGGTCGATGGCCATCAGACTTTGCATGAATTGATCGAGAGTGGCGCGATCCTCCAGTACGATGCCGCCGATCCGAAAATGCTCGTTCCGGACGGTATTGGTCAACAAGATTGTGCCAAGTTCTTCCAGGTTATCGGTCATGGCCTGGCGTCTGGTCTGAATGAAATACCAACTCAAGGATGAACAGGTCATGATGAGAATGAGGCTGAAAAACACCACAAACTTGATGCGTAGGCCAACGAAGCGAGTCCGCTTCCCCGGTGTGACCTCCTGTCGGTTTGGGTGTAGGGCTTCCATCGTGGACCGCTCAGTACGTTTCGTCGATTAGACTGTCGAGTTCTTTTGGAATCGTGATGCCCAAATACCGCGCCGTCTTCTGATTCACCGTAATTCTGATCCGTTGAACAGAGATTGGCTTGAGTGGCAACTGTTGTTCGCCATTCACGATGCGCTTGGCCAAGAGCCCAGTTTCACGACCGATTTCACCGTAATCGATGGACATGCTGAGCAGCGCGCCGAGGCGCGTAAACTCTGATGAAAAGCCGACGACGGGAACATGTTTGGCCAGCGCCGATTCGAGAATAAAGCGGATCGATTCATCCGTCAGCACGGTTGAGTCAGGAATGAGCCATAAGGCTTCCGACTCTGACAAGAGCGACCGGAGTTGTTGCGGAACCTCTTTGTCATTATCGACCGGAAAACCACGCAATTGAAAATTATGGGTGGCTGCTCGCGATTCCACCTCCTTCAGCTTGGCCGCTGTCTTGTCCTGATCGTACATCACGCCGATCCGATGCAGGGTGGGCAGGAATGTACGTATGACTTTGAACTGTCGGTCCGCCGGAATATCCAGGAGGACGCCGGTCATATTGGCGGCAGTGAGCTGATATTTTATGGGGTCGAGAATCATCATATAGAGAATCGGGATATCCACGATCTCTAATTTCGCCGCCAGCGCCGCCTTCAGGCCGACCGCGACCACGAGAGAAGAGTTCGTCGCGCGAATCTTCCTAGCAAGGTGTTTCCCCCGCTCAAGATCACCGCGCAGATCATATTCGATATAGGTTGCATCGCCTGGCGCTGTTGCCTTGAATCCTTCGACGGCCTCATTATAGGCCTTTAGGTCGGATGATTTGAGGATGGCGATCTCAGGACCGGCTGCGTGAACAAGCTCAGAGAAGAAGCAGGAAAAAGCGATAAGCACAAGAGACATCAAGCAGGTGCGTGAAGATCGCGCAAGGGGCTTCATTCGACCTGTGATGGTGTGAGCGATCATGATTGTCGTTTAAAGAGCACGTAGAAACTCTGCGCCGCAAAATAGTTGTGAGTTGTAAAACTGTGCGAACAGTAACATATTTCCCAATCGTCGCTAATACCGCACCGTCAGCCAGCCCATGACGCGGCTGCCGATCAGATCTCCTAGGGGATGTTCCCGGTGTTTGTCGTTCAACGAGTTAAAGGCGGACACCGCTACTTCGGCGTCCCTCAGATATCCTCCAGCCGCTTTCTGCTTCCAGAATTTGTATGCGGCTCGAAGGTTGAGTAAGGTATAGCCATCAACGCGTGCATTCGGCACGGTAGCGCCGAACTGGGCTAAACGTTGGTAGGTATCAATCACTGGGTACGTAGCCGCCGTGACGTAGTAAACAGTTGCCTCCCCACTCAGGCCGTTGTCCCACTCGCCTCGTAGCCCGGCGTTCACTTTCCAGGCAGGACCACCTCGGCGGCCGACTCCCTCGAATGTTTGCCCGATCTGCTGGTAGGACGCATTCATAAATCCACTGAGCCACTGAGTGACTATGAGCTCGGCACCAATTTCCCCGCCATATATGTCGGCGACGCCCCCGTTGGAAAACGTGCGTGTTGTCCCAATGGTCACGAAGTTGATCAAATCAGAAATATGATTAAAGAAGAGATCGCCTCGCACACGCAATCGGTGTTTAAACCACCAGCCTTGATAGCCAACATCGTAGGAGACAATCTGCTCAGGCTTCAGCATGTGAGACCCTACTAGCGATGAGGGTGCTGGGGAGAGGGTCGGAGGCGGAAGCGTTGTAATAAATTCCCCAATGCTCTCGCGTTCGAAGAGCGTCGGAGGCCGATACGCTACTGATACCGTCGCTCGAAGTGTGTGCTCAGGGGCAACGGTATAGAGTAGCGAAAAGCGTGGACTGATGGTTGGGTTGATGAAGGAGTTTAGGTCGTAGCGGACGCCGGCAGTTGCACTGAAGCGGTCTGCAAATCTCCATTCGTCTTGGAGGTACAATCCGAAGCGGTTTTCCTGGCTGGGATTGACCACGCCGTTTCCGGAAACAGTATTGAGACGATAGTTGGCTCCATAGGTGAGTCGATTGTTTGACCAAAGTTCTAGACTATGTTGAGCTTCTACGTTGTAGGTATTGGTCAGGAAGGCCAGGCTCCGTCCGCCGAATTGATTGATCTCTTGAAGGAGATTGTTCAGGAAAGGGTGCATGATTACGTCAGCAGTAAGGTCGCTTTGTGTCCACCAGCCACGAAGATAAAAGTCGAGGCGTTCGTAACTGATGTCGGCAAAGCTTTGTGTGAGCGGAGTGGAAGGTGCCTGTAGATTGAATACCGGCCCGTCATAGCGGTTTACGTCGGCCCATCCACCGGAAATCCGTATTCTAGAGTTGTCTGTTAGCGCATAGTCTGTCTGTACATGAACTTTGTTGTTTTGAAACGCCAAGGTATCTCGATTGCGCCATTGGGTGTTTTGGTCATGGCCGTACGAAAGCCGATATCCCAATTTGCCGTGTATGCCGGCATGAATGGCGGCGCTTGAAATCGTGCCGAGTTCGCCTCCACCAAGCTGGACAGTCGTGCCTTTGATTTCACTTGGCGGCTTTGTAATGATATTAACGACACCATCGAAGGCATTAAACCCATAAATCACCGAGGCAGGGCCCTTGAGAACTTCAATGCGCTTAATCTCAGGTAAGGTTACCGGAATATTCCTCCATAATAGCCCCCCCTGCATGTCGACATAGATTGAGCGTCCATCGACCATCACTAACAACTTGTTGGCGTTTAACTGATTATCTCCCCGAACGCTGACGTTAAAGTCAGCGCCTGTCACCTGCATGATGTCTAGGCCAGGGATGCGCCGGAGTACTGTGGGCAGATCCGGAGCACCTGAATGACGAATATCTTCGTCAGTGATCACGTAGACGTTCGATGGTGCTTGAGAGATAGGCTGCTCATAGCGTGAGGCGATGCTGACCGTCTCCTCTTCTTTGAGAAGTTGGAGTTCGTCGGGGATGCCGTGGTTAAGCGACTGATCTACTGCGCTCTTCTGTTCTTCTGCCAGAGTGGTTCTGGGCACAGCCGCTGAAATGACGATTGCAACGAGTGCCAGGCCAACAATGGAAAGAGTGTGTTGATCGTGTGCCACGTCACTCTCGGCGCCAACTGCTACAAGCTCTGAAGGAGGCTCCTCGATGGTCTTGCCCACATCCAGGCTTCATGAGTGTGGACAGGGGAATGTCGACAGCGTGGAGATCGCGAACCGCATCACACGGTGGAGATGGGAGGAGGTTTAGCAGTGGGTAAGCGGGACAGAGGACTCCTCCTGGCGCCACGTGGATATGCTGCTGATTGCCGGCGAGCTTCAACATGGTAAGGATGTTTCTGGTTATGCCTTTCTCGTCTCAGCCGATGGAGGATGTGGTAGCGGCTGTGACATAGAGCGGCGAGTGATCTCTGTGTAATGCTCTTACTGCAGGTCAACCGTGTCATGATTCAGATATCGGTGATCCTGTTCGGGGTCGATGCAACTGCAAGTCACGAACCATCAACGCACCTCTGCATCCATTCAGTGAGAACGAGTACCACGGATGGAATGCGCTTGTACGATTGTGATACAGCAAGCTCTGTACCATGGCTATTGTAGGATTCAGATAGGTCGTTGCATCAGTTATCGCTGTCTTTTTAGGAGGCAAGTGGCATGTGGACCTTGTCGGTCTCGAAGAACAATCTTCTATTGGGGTGTATCTAAAGAGATTCAGCCTGAATCAAATATGATTCAGATGATTGGAGCGAACCCAGGGTGGCAATGGTGTCGGCTGGTTGGAGCTGTTGTTGCCGGAGATAGCAACGCCGAGAGCCACACAATGAATTCCTCTTGAACACATACACGAGGAGTTGCTGGTGAAGCTCTATTTACTCGTGGCCTGAATGGATCTGAGATCCCAGTCCGCTACGCCGTTGAGGCCAACTTGCCTCAGGAGGGCCGCGCGCAGCCTCCGAAGCGACGGGTCCGCTGGTTCTTTTTCAATCAACGAACAGACGCAACCCATCGCATCGTACCAGAACCCGATGAGGGCATTGGTGCGCACGCTCTCCCGGTCGCAGGTCAGGTTCACTGAGGTGATTGTCAAGCATTCGCTGAACTCGCATCGCTCGATCATCCCACCAGCGACGATATCTTCCGAGTAGGAGTCCGTGTTGCGCCTGGCCGATACGAACCAGCGGTATTGGACGTTCGGTTCAAGCGTGAGTCCGAGAGTCTTGAGATCAATCGATTGGACCCCTGCTTTCATGGGAGTAGGTAGGGGGCCTTCATAGAGGGGGGCAATTTTTTGGGTGTCGTTGAGTGTAAATCGTAAGGGATAGGCCGTTGGTTTTGAGAGATACCAATTGAGTGTGGGTGTTTGTCTCACCGTCAGGCCTACGTGGTCAGGTACCAACGCAACAAGTTCTGGCTCATGGCCCTCAGTCCCCCGCAATGTGCCTCCGACTCGCGCGCGAGGAGTCAGTTTCTTGGGCAGTGTGTAAATGAGAGGCAGCTGGTCATCCTGTTGACCGGCCGTCGCCGCTGTCGGCGCATCTGCGGCGTCGAGGAGGGAAACTTCCGCGATGGTCAGGGAAAGACTCAACCCTATGATCAATACACGCGTCACGGTGATTCTCCTTTCACAGCCAATTATTGAGCAACAGAAATGGCGACCAGTAGGCCGGATGTTCATAAATCCTGTCGCTCAACAGCTTCAGCTGCGCATGTTGAAGCGCTATGGCTTTTGAAAGAGCGGGATTACGCAGCTGTCGATAAAATTCAGAGATCAGTGTTGCCGATGCTTCGTCATTGATGAACCAGAGGGTGGCCAAGGCGCTGCGGGCTCCGGCCTTCAGAGCGACACCGGCCAGGCCAAGCGCGGCACGGTCATCGCCGACACCGGTTTGGCAGGCGCTCAAGGTCAACAACTCGAGTGGCTCTTGCCGAAACCGAAAGAGGCCGATCAGTTGGTCGAGGGTCTGCATCGTCAGTTTCCCATCGAAGGTCAGGAGAAACGAATCGTTCACCTCAGTCGAGAACCTGCCGTGCGTGGCGATATGCAGTCCTCCATACCGTCCTTCACGCAATTCCCGTTCCAGTCTGGAGGCTTGAAAGGCGTTGTTGAGCAGTTGGTCGCTCTTGTAGAGCCGTTGGATGGATTCGACCTCGTCTGCGACGTAGGGAAGAGGGGGAAATCCCTGGACCGATTTTGTCAGGCCTGCTGTGAGAAACCGGAGCTTGTCGCGGTTCAGCGGTCGTGGGTCGGTCAACGTCAAGCCGGGTGTCATGGCGAGCGCGAACTTGCTGATCAGAAACGATGCACCGTCGTGGAGTGCAGCCAGTGGAATGGTCCGAAGGGCGCTATCCGGCACGAAGACCAACGTGGTGATGTTCAACCGTGAGAGGTCAGTTTCGAGCGGGCGGATCAGCCAGTCGTACAACTGTTGTGCATGGGGCACATATTCACGGGTCGTACGTTTTTCAATCAGGCGGCGAAATTCGCGGATTTCCTGTGTCACTCGCTCAGCAGTTACGGGCACTGCGATCCGCTTCAGACCGGACGGAAGGCTCATGAGCAGTTCCAGCCGTGAACTGAACATAATGGGATAGATTACGGCGGTGTCCGGAGACAACCGATCGAATGTGGTCAGCCTGGACCGCACGGCATCGACACAGTCATCCTTGAAATAGTCCCGCAGCTCAGCTGTTTTGTACGCCTCGATCGCATCACGAGCGGAAAGCAAATACCCTTCGGCTGCTTTGGCGTCTTCCGTCAGAGAGGCTCGCTGGAGCAAGAGGTCGGCCAGCTCAAAGAACAGAGGCTTCACGGTGTCTTGACCGACAGTCGGATCTTCAACAGAGGCTTGTGCGAGTTCAACGCGAATTGGTTGAAGCGTCACGGTTGCTTGCCGGTATGAGGCGATAGCCTGATCCAGCTGACCCGTGGCGGCCAGCTGGCGCCCTAACTGCCATTGCCAACGATAGAGTGACTCGGGGGCATCCACGGCTTGCGCGGAGAACAGGGCCCGTCTGGTGAACTGCAACGCCTCGTCCATGCGAAATTCTGTTTCATAGAGATGTGCAAGATATCCGAGGGCATAGGAGAGCGTCCTCTTGTCGCCCTGTTGCTCAGCGAAGGTAGCCGCTTCCTGGAGCACACCTGCGGTTCGCAGCACGAGCGGGTCATGAGCTTGTGGTAGCTGAGGGGTGAGGCGTTGGTAGGCCAGCGCGATGCCGATCAAGCCGAGTGAGTGATCACGAGATGGGGGCAAGTCGTGTAAGTGATCAAGCGCGTCGTCGAGGGCTACGCGACTGTTGGCTGGTTGGCCGAGTCGCAGCAGGACTCGCGCGGCGTTTGTGCGGGTTGTTGCTGCGAGTAGGGGAAGTCCAGCGCTCTGTGCGTGAGACACGCTCTCCTGAAATGCATCCAGTGCGTCCTTGTCCTGCTGTTTTAATGCGGAAAGAATACCAAGATCATTCAGTGTGGTCGCCATGAGCGGCGAGGCCTTCTGCTTGTTTGCGATGTCGGCTGCGTGCTGGAGGTATTCCGACGCCTCGGGAAGTTGCCGCAGGGCCAAGTAGATCCGTCCCAGATGCCCAAGGATGGGAGCTTCGATGAGCGGATCACCACTCTTCTGTACGAGCGCAAGCGCGAGCTCCAGCGACTGGAGTGCTTGTTTAGATTGTCCCAAACCCATGGAGGCCTGAGCTGAGAGGACCAGGGCCTCGACCTGTGCCGGGGCGTTTCCGGAACCCTTGTAGAGCTCCCCGGCCTGTTTCCAATGCGACAACGCTTCGCCGAATGCTCCGCGTTCGAACGCTTGGGCACCTTCTTTCATGGCTAGGCCGGCAGGAGATGATGTTTCATGAGAGTCTGATCGTGTCACGATGAGAACCGGCAGGGTTGCCAACAACAGTATGATGGTTCCTCGTAGAACGAATTGAATACATGATCGATTGAAAGTCGGCATAGAGTCTCTCGTCATCAGAAGACCTGGACCACTGCCTGCAGATGGATGCCATGGTCTTGGAGATTGCCGTTGGAATGGGTCACATGATTGAGCGGCACTCCCCAATAGAGTTCAAACCTCGCTCGATCTCTTGGTAAGACAGCCCAACGCAATCCCAGCCCGACACTCGCCAAGGTTTGGGGATCTGGAGTTTCGCCTTTGGCTTGCCAGGCTCGACCGACGTCCACAAATTGAGCAAACTGCAAGAGCGGTTCGCCACTGGCATAGCGGAGTATCGGAAACCGTGATTCGAGGGAGAAGATAAAGCCGTTGTCGCGGATCAATGTGTTCTCACGATATCCACGGACACTAAACCGTCCTCCAAGGGGAATCTGCTCAAGCGGAAACAGACGATCGTTGGCAATCTGGAGATTCATCTGCCCCAGTAGCTGCATGCCCCACCACTCGTCGAAACGCCGGACGCCCTGGAGTTGCCCCAACCAGGAAAAGAAGCGTCCATCGGGCAGGGGGCCGGCATTGGTTGTGGCATTCAGGACGTCCAGCCCCACAGTAAAGCGGGAGCGGGCCGCGATGACGGAAGTTGGTGTGCGATGCACATACTCGTGGATGAAGCGCAAAGCACTGACAGAACTGATTCCGGTACTCGATGAGCCGGGGATAAGGAGTTGGGTTTGACCGCCGCTATCGAACACGGACGTGATCTTATTAAACAGATGTTCGCCCGTGATGGCAATGGCGACTTCGTCGGACAAGGTTCGATAGACCGGATGTCGAAGCGTGAAACCGATGATTTCCGAATTGGATTTCAAGTTTAGGAAGTCAAACTGGTTATCGACGACGACAAAGTCGTTCCGGCGATAGTGGGCGGTGAAGGTCGTGTCGTAGCGGTTGAGCGGGAGCGTATAGGCGACATCGATAATCGGATGGACTCCGCGCGAGCCTCCATACGTGACGGTGAGGGGATCTCCATGACCGGTCACATTCTGATGAGCGACCGTCATCAACCCTCGCTCGGCTCCGACCACCGGCGTCTGATGGTTGCTGAACTCCAACCACATCTTCCAAGGACTCTGTTCTTTGACTTTGACATTCAGGATGCTTTGACCACGCTGGTCGCCGGGACGTAGCTCAGCATTGATCCGTTCGATGCGGGGATCTTGTTGGAGTAATTGCAACCGCGTTTGGAGCGGTTCCATCTGCAACGGAGGGCGCGCGCCGAGAGCAATACGGTCGCTCACATAGCCGCGCCGAAACCAGTTGGTCCCTTCCACGTCGATTCGTGACAGGGCCCCCTCGATGATCTGGAACTGAATCACTCCGTCTTTCACGTCTTGATCAGGGATGACGGCACCGGACGTGATATAGCCGTTGTTGACGTACAAGAATGTGAGCGCGAGCCGTAGCCGTTCCAAATCTTCGGTGGTTAAAGTGCGGTTCTCATAGGGTGTGGCGACTGCGGCGATCTCCTCACTGGAGAATACGGTATTTCCCGTCACCACAATGGACTTGACGAAGACTTGTATCTGGCCGAGCTGTTGCTGTCGTTGAGTCATCAACAATCAGGTGACCTCCTCGGACGAGGATCGCGCCTCCGCCCTCACCGCTGGTATCGATATGCGATTGTTTCGAGATCCGAACCGTACCGAGCGTTCCCAGTGATTGACCATGAGTATTAGGAGCCTTACCGAAGTTTGCTGCGAGCACCTCTCCCGGTGAAGCTACACTGGCTATTTTGATTTGACCCCCTGGTGCCGAAAGACGTGCTGATTGGCTGATACCGTTTTCGGGAGTACCGGACTGAACACTGATGTTGCCGCCGACAAGGGAAATCGACTGGCCCGGTTGAACGATCAACCGGCTGCCGTGAACAGCGATGGCTGCTGGATTGGGGCTGAGGAACCCAAACGTCGAGACGGAGGCACTGGTCAATAGGCTTGGCGTTGTCGTGTCTGCATGGAAAATTCCGCTGCCTGAACCATCAGCTCCTGCAAGCCGCAAGTAGTTTGCTGTGGTAAAGGCGACGGAACCTCCCACATGTAATGTTGCGCTGGGTCCGAAGACAATCCCGGCTGGGTTCATCAGAAAGAGATTCGCGCCCGGATAGCTCAGGGTATCGATGCTGCCGAAGATGCTCGATGGGTTTCCGCTCGTTACCCGGCTTAGAATGTTGTCGGTGCGGAGAGATGGAGTTGTGTTCAGAAACTGAGCAGTATCACCACTCGCCACATTGAATTGGCCGAAGCTATGGAACAGATTCGTCCCGCCACCTGGCCTGGTCCCACCAGTAATTTGGATCGTGGGCCCATTGGTTGTCACCGTGGTCCCAAGACTGCCGGATCCGTGGGTTGACGTGACGGACGTAGCCACTTGAGCCAGCGCTTGCGTAGTTGCAAATACTGGCCCCATGACCGCCACGAGGATAATGGCAAGGATTGCCCGTACACAAGCCTTAACAGCGATACGACTCACCTGACAGCCTCGCACTTGACTGCCATCTACCTTTCTCTGAGAGGCGTATCCTCGCAGGAGAGGTAAACCGCTTGTTTTAGTGGAAGCGGTTCTTTTCTTGTTGCGCAAGGTCATTAGGGACAAGAGCAGAACCAACTCCTGACGCAGTTTCCTCTCGAATCTGACGTGCAGATTCCCCATCCAGGGAGAGCAACAATCGACAAGAAAAGCACTAGACTGGCACTGAATTGAAAAGATCTGCGATTCCTATTCATGTTCGCCTCCTTGGTGAGTTGTTTCACAAGTTTGTTCTGTACATCTTCTGGAATCATCTGGCCTACCAGACCAGATACGTTTCTGACTTTCACTTACGGCTGTTACGCGGTTCATATTTTTGTTGAATCTTGCGCAATACCGCTCGTTACGGTGGTCCCACTCTCCTGCGTCGCGTGGTCGAAAAGCTCCAACTGAGAATTTCAAGGAGAATCTCGTGACTCTTCTGTCAGTAGGGCCAAATGGCTATAGTGGCCTTGTAGTATAGATTCGTTCGGACTAAGTCAAGCTCTAATGTCCCCACCATAGTTTTTGTTCCTTAGCTGAAGCAGGGCCTAACAAGGCAGTATCTGCTCAGGCAAGTCGCTTTTCTGGCTTGTTGCCATGTTTGTTATCGATGGCATGGTGCATTTCAGTCATCGTGGCCTCAGCGAGACAGATCGGGAGCGGGGTTGTGCGACGCGACCGATTCGGTGATCCATCTCT
>SWDO01000011.1:37379-42647 GCA_005116895.1 Nitrospira sp.
ATTCTGCGCGTTTAGTATCCTTGTTGTTTATTTTGCACAATAGCCCTTTACGGTGATTCCTCTTTCCTTCATCCCCTGGTCGAAAAGTTTTAACTAGGAATTTCCAACAGTATCTTGTGGCTCTATCATGGTCACGCCTAAGTATCCCAAGTTCTCCTGTTTGCATAGGGCCATTTGGACTAAGTCGTGATTCCGCTCTCCGCGCTTTTGTTGGTGCGTATTCGCCCGGTCGTTCCCACATCCTTCCGTTCGGCTATGTCAGGCCTGGTGGATGTCAGCAATTGCGGTTTCAGAACGTTGAATCGCATGGTGGTGTCCAAGAATTTATCCGCTCTGCCAAACCCATATCTACTTTCAGGAGTAAGTGGTCCTGTTCTTTGCCCGTATCCGCAAAAGGCGAGCCACGCAGGTGACAATATGCGGAGAGATGCGGTACCTATTGAAAATACGCAGGTTATGAGCATCGCGTTGTTTTCAGTTTGGCCTGGAGTGTTTGTGTGGGGGCGCGAGGCGAGGAGGGAGGTGAATCGAAAAAGATTCAGACTGAATCTAATTGGATACGCTCCCTATATCATCTGAGCACCGTCGTGATGGAAGAGCCGTCTCGCACGTCCAATTGCTGGCCGGCATTGAGCGTGATGTCACCCGCATTGCCGGCGGTTGTTCCCGTACTGCCGGCCCTGATCGAGGCCTGATTGGCCAGCGAGACCTGATCTGTTGCGTGAATGAGGATTGAGCCACCGGTGGCACTCGATGCGCGCCCAGTCGTCGAAGCGAAAATGGTTCCTCCGTTCTGGAGTGTCACGGTGTGGGCAGTTAAGTCGATATTGCCGGCGGGGCCGGTTCCCTGGGTCCCGCTGATGATACCGCTTGCTTGTCCATCAATCAGTACGGAGTTCGCTGGCCCACTCTCACCTTGGATGGAGATGGTGCCTCCTGCGCCTGAAGGGACAGGAAGCAGTGGAGCTCCAGGGGATTGAGTTGGAATCGTGTTGCCACTTCGGAGCTGTCCTCCGTTCAGGAGATGCAGAGTGTCCACTGCAAGATTCAACTGTCCTCCGGCGCCTCGACTCATCGTTTCCGTGGAAAGAATGGCGCCATCCCGAATCACCATATCTCTCGCATGGACAGTGAGAGCTGCAGCTTGGGCCGATCCCCGTGCGGTGGTGAGGATCTGAGCGCTGTTGACCATCAACTTTCCGCTGAGTGAGATGTCAAAGTTTCCCGCCGGCAGCGTGGAAAAATTATCCATCTGGATTGAAGAATTGTTAGTGAGCTCCATATCGCGGGCGTTGAAAAGGACTTGGCCGCTGCCTGCTTCCTGTATCGGCGGTCCATTCGGGACCGGCTGGAGCGTGAGCGTCATAAGCATTCCTGCGAGCCGGATGTCGCCTTCCGGCGCAGTCATTCTCACGGTCCCGGCTGTTCCAGGGCTCAGGAGCGACTGGGCAAAGATGATGTTAGGTATCACCGGTGGGAGAGGCTCGGTAGCTATCGGTATGAATCCAGGTGGCAACAAGTTTCCGGACGCGATGATAGCCCCGTGTCTGCTGGTGAGGGTGATATTCCCAGCCGCTCCTGCGTGAGAGGAAATATACGACTGAATGATGGAGCCGTTGAGTTCGATATCGTGATTGGCCGTGATGGTAATATCTCCTGCGGTGCTCCTCGGAGAGGCAGAAGGTGGCGCGCCGGGTTGGGCGGGGACTCCATGGATGATCGTTTCGAGGGTCCCCATCCCATTGATCAGAATTGAGTCCGACTCCAACGTGATGTTCCCGCTTTTCCCTCCCTGGGTGCGTGGCTGCGCAGCGGCTCCGACATTCGATCGAACTCCGGTGAAAGAGGGTGGAAATCCTGCCCCGGCAATCTCGATGTGCCCAGCCTGTATATGCACGCCAGGATAGGCAATGTCGGGAGTGACTGAACCCAAGATATTTGTTTCAAGGACGGCATTGCTTCGGATGACTGCGTTCTCTGTCACATCAATATCGATGCCGTCTGCTACCGACTCCGCACCATTCGTGATGGGCCCGGGACGTGTGACATTGGCAGAGATGGTGGAGTTCTCGAGCACGAACTGACTACCTCGAATACGAACCGTTCCGCCGCCACTGCCGCTCGCATCGATGACGGATGTGTTTGATACTTGAATAGTGCGTAGCGCTGTAAAGGATTGACCGGTGATGTTCGGCGCATAGCTCAAGGTTTTTCCCAACACTTCTCCTGGAGAAGCCACACTGGCCAGGTTGATCTGGTTGACGGAGGATGTGGGTGGCGCAGGACGAGCTCCGTCAGCTGTGAGTTTCGCCGAGTCGATAGTGATGTTCCCGCCGACGAGAGACATACCGTGTCCCTCGTGCACCGTGAGGTGGCTGCCCTGAACGGTAATCGCCCCAGGATTGGAACTCAAGAAGCCGTAGGCAGCGACGGGCGTTGTTGACAAGAGGGCGTCTGTTGCCACATTGGGAACTGCCTTGAACTGTCCATTGTCGGCGAAGCGCAGATAGTCTGCCGTCGTAAAAGCGACTGATCCCCCTACGTTCAATGATGCCTTGGGACCAAAGACAATGCCAGCCGGATTCATCAGGAAGAGATTGGCTTGTTCAAACCCGCTCGTTTGAATGGTGCCAAAAATCGTGGAGGTCTGTCCCCCGGTGACACGGCTGAGGATATTCGTCGTATCCAAGCCGGTATCATTCTGAAAGTTTGCGATGACGCCATTGGGGACATTGAAGGTGCCGAAGCTGTGAAACAGGTTTGTGCCCGCTCTGGTTCCACCGGTGATGTCGTACTGCATTCTTCCAGTCGGTGGAGTCGAGGAGAGATCGACCTGCGTACGCAGCCCTGATTGCGTAATAGGAGGGGCCTCTTGAGCCAGTCCCTGCACGCACCAGAGTCCTGGGAGCACGCAAGTTATGAGTAGACAAACACTGCCGCTCCAGCTGAAATGGTGTCTGCGATGTGACGGGAGAGTTTTCGAATAAGTCATGTGAAGTTCTTATGCTGCTGGCGGCGTTCAACATACCGCTTCGCCTGTTCTGCCCGGGATGTGCCCATTTTTAGCACATCGCATTTCTCCTTGTCAGCCGTGCTTCGCCGAGCCGATCTTGTTCTGTGACTGCGCCTGATTGTGCAGGCATCTCCAGCAAAGAGGAGTGCTCTAAAATCGGACGAGATGATCGCCCCGGTTGATGATGGTAGGATGCAGAAAAGGTGAAGAACGAACCAGGTTTAAGTAATACGATGAAGAGAGAGAGTTTTACCCAGGAGTCGTGATTTGCTGTATGCGGTGAGTCTTGACCGAATCAGTGTGGGTCAGTATATGCGAAATGCTCGACCGGAGCGTGCACGTGGAACAGGGTGTCTCGTATCGACACATCACACACGCTCCGGCACGGTCTTTCGTCAAGGTCGTCCGTCATGAGACAAGTCCGAGTGGATCTTGTCCCAGCTTAACCAGATATCGACGGAATCAGATTGTGTTCCTGGTCAGCAACGCGTTCAGGAACGGTCTTCAACTCCTTATCCGACATTGCTCAACAGCGTGAGTCTCGATCTGCCGTACAAACACTTCCCTCCGCCCATTAAGCGAATGTCAGCTTGTGTGCTATCTGTGTTGATAGTAGTGAGCCGGAGGTTTTCTAGGAGCGAGCCGGTTTGGGCCGGCTGGGTCTCGATTGTGGGGTGAAATTCCATGGCATCGGCGTCATCTGCGCAATAGTAATAGGGGGAGCCGCAGGTACAGATTCCTGTGTGCGCCAGATAGCAGCGGCCGCACCCGCACCAGGGAAGGGCAAGCCCCTGCCCCGGCAGCAGTACGATCTGACTACTGACGAGTAACGTGGCTAGTATGAATGAAGTGATCAACGTGTGAATGCGCATGGCGCTCCCTCCCATTGCGTGTTTGCTGGTTAGTTAGATTCGGCTTTTGTTGTGTTGACACGCGAGCCACGATTTGCTTCAAGGTTACTCAGTCGTGGGCCCACGTGTCCTTTTTGCAGCTTGTTGGTGTTCGGAATGTTCACGAGATCGAGGGTCTCGTCATCACTCGGCTGTTCACCCTCGATCTCAAATGTATAGAGCACGTAGTGATAGGGCACAGCGTTCTGACATGTGGCATCCTTGCCGGACTGCGTGTCCGCTGCAGCGTTACCGCAGTATTGCTCGCTGGCCATCACGACTTGTGGATCGACAGAGCCTTGAAAGACATTGTCTCGAATATGTTTGACGACGAGCCGATAGTTGCAGACCGTCGGCTGTGGGGTGCCTGGAGCCTGACATACGATCGCTTCTGAATTTCCTTTCGTTTCGGTAGGCGAGATTAGGGACGTTGAGCTACAACCCGCTGCCAACGTGGCCAGGATAAACATTCCCCAAAACCTTGCGATCGTCATAATGTCACTCCTTCATCTAAGCGTTTACGTTATGCCACGTGACACATGCAGTGTGAGTGCCAACGAAGCAGTCTGTACTACTGGCAAGTCACCAACCAAAAAAGCGCAGTGGTCATCTTTCTTGCTGGAGCGATGGCATACTGCGTAGTTTTCACTAGCAAGGTGCAGGCCACTGACGCCAACAGCAACACCGGTGTGTACAGCAATGCGCGAAATGGCTGGATTGTCATGCTCATGTGGCATGTTCTCTCTTACAGAGTTCCTGTTAATGCCATGAGGACGGGAGATCGGTGGTGAACCTAAAGAGATTCACCCTGGATCGAATTCGATTCACTTTGGATCGATCCACGAGGTTAGTGCGTGCGTCGTGAGGGAAGTAGAGGTTCATCGAAGCTATGCGTCAGCACGGTGGGTCGTCACCACTCTACTTGACGTCGACCTGCCTTACGATTCAGACTAGCCTCACTCAGAGAGTGCTGAGCGGTTAGGAGAGATCTGATCACGCCCGATACTTGGGCCTTAGTACTTGAATAATGCGCCCGTAGCTCAGTCGGATAGAGCATCAGCCTTCTAAGCTGAGGGTCGTTGGTTCGATTCCAACCGGGCGCACCATAGGGTTTCCCTCCCATGCGTTGCGCCCCATGATTGCGTCTCGTTCGCTTCATCGCCTCGCTCCTTTGGTTCGCCACCACTCGGTGGCGTTGGTGAAGCCAGGCTACCACTTACCACACTGTCCGAATTTCCGGGGCCCCCTCTGTTACCTGCAAAAGCGCTTGAAGTAATCCATTCAAGTCCTCAAGCTTTGTGGTTCCATGCCATCTCTTCGAAGGATCTAACTCTTCCTTGTCATCGCTAATACCAACGAGAAACT
>SWDO01000011.1:42747-56907 GCA_005116895.1 Nitrospira sp.
TTGGGACCCGACGGTCGCTTCACCACCGATCCAGAATCGCGAGTCATCGGGCTGCGCCTCTGTCTCAGGCCTCATGGATTTCATGTCTTTCCCCCTTCATCAAGCGCAATACTTTCATCGATCAACTGTTCCAATTCATCCAACTCATGCTCCGGTAGATCAACAAACCGAACCCCGAATGTTCGATCGACCGCCCATTGCACCTGAGCGTGCTCGATCAGAATCGATGTGTCATCTCCTGGAACAATCAGCTTGACGGCGATCTGTCTTCCTGGTTGAACCACAAGGGGGCTTTCAATCCGCGCACCGCCGAGTGACAGATCGACGGCCTCCCCCTCCACCTCATGCGAGTTCTCCTGAAGCAGGCTCTTCACGTGAACCGGGACTCGACGATGCCGACGGCGCTCCATATCAGTTAGAATACCTCTTCCATCTGGGAAAAGCACGTGGCAACCTTCCCAAGTCGCTGATAGTTCGAGCATTCCCTTGCAAGTCATCGAATCTTTTGGATAAGGTACGGTACGATGGACCACGCTCGTTCGCGTCAGATCCTCTTTGCCTGCGCGAGCGGACTGCTCTTGCCTCTCTGTTTTCCGAAGTTTGACTTCGGATTGCTGACCTGGATCGTCCTGATTCCCCTCCATCTCGCACTCGATCAATGTTCCAAACAGCGAGCCTTTTGGATCGGCTGGCTCAGCGGTCTCGTCGGATTCACCGGCATCATGGCCTGGGTCGTCACCGCCATGACAACCTATGGCAAGGTTCCCGAACCCGTGAGTTACGCAATTTTGCTGCTGCTGACCAGCTATCTCGGACTCTACGTCGGACTCTATAGCCTCGCCGTCGTCTGGTTGCGCGAGCTCATCCCACGCTATGGGATTTTCTTTGCACCCTGCTTCTGGGTTGCACTCGAGTTGTTCCGTACCTACCTGCTCTCCGGCCTTCCATGGTGTCTCCTCGGCTATTCGCAATATCGCGAACTAGACCTGATTCAGGTGGCAGACCACACAGGTGTGTACGGCATCTCCTTCCTTATTGTCCTGGTGAATGTGGCCTTCGCCGAACTGTTCATGTGGATCATGCCGTTTTTCCGTGGATGTCACCCGGTCAAGCTCCCGTGGGAGCTCCTCACGACTGCGGCAGTCTGCATGCTACTCTCGTGGTTCTATAGTTCGGCGGTCCTGAGCGATAGAGATCGGCAAAACCCGAAAACCTTCATTACCGTCGGTGTCGTTCAACCGAACATCGATCAAGCGGTAAAGTGGGATGCGTCCTTCCGCGACGAGACCATGCGGACGTTTGACCGCCTCACGGCCAAACTGGGAACCAGTGCCGACTTGGTCGTGTGGCCCGAGGCAGCAACACCGTTTATTTTGGAGCGGGAGAAAGAGTATCAGTTGCAACTGATCGCGTGGGCGGAACGTGCGCAGGCGCCGATCCTCCTCGGCAGCCCGGCCTTGAGATTTTACCCTGATCGCCGCCCCTACCTGTTGAACAGCGCGTATCTGCTGGGGACAGACGGCATGGTCCTTGGCCGTTATGACAAACACCATCTCGTCCCGTTTGGAGAGTACATCCCCCTCAAATCATCACTCCTGTTCTTCCTCGACAAACTCGTCGAAGGCATCGGCGATTTCGAATCAGGGCCGGGGCCGACGACTCTTTCGTTCAGCCCGAAATCATGGAACACGGAACGTTCGTCCGGTTCCCGACCCGTCAAGTTTGGGGTGGCGATCTGCTATGAGGTCATCTTCCCGGATTTGGTCCGTCAGTTCGCAGCGAACGGCGCGGAGTTTCTGGTGACGATCACGAATGACGGCTGGTTTGGACCGTCCTCGGCCCCCGCCCAGCACTTTGCCATGGTTGTCTTTCGCTCAGTCGAAAATCATTTGGCCTTCGCGCGAGCGGCGAACACCGGGATTTCCGGGTTCATCGATCCGTTCGGACAAATCATCGACACAACACCACTGTTCAGCGAGCAAGCCTCGTACGCGATGATCCCGACCAGACAAGCCCGCACGTTTTACAGCTATTACGGCGATGTGTTTGCCAATGCCTGTGTTATAATCTGAGCGCTTTTGTGTCTGTTCAGCTATTTCCGCACGAAGGAACCAGTCATGACGGCTATCACGCCGGCATGACCGAAGAGGGAGGATCGTGGCATGATAGAAGACGTGGCAGTTCGTGTTCGCTCTCTCGCTGAACAAGTCGCTGAACTACGGGGGCATCTTTGACTTCGCTCACATGACGGCCGGCTTGCAAGAGCTGGAAGCGCAGATGGGCCAGCCTCACTTCTGGAACGATGCCCGTGCCGCCGCCGCGGTGAGCCGGAAAAAGGCGACAATCGAGCGAGAGCTGCAGCAATGGCGAGACATCGAGACCAAAATGGGTGATGTGGATGCGCTGCTTGAGCTGGCCCACGAAAGCGGCGACTCGGCTCTGGAGACCGAGCTGGCAAGTGAACTGAATCAGTTGGAACCGCGTCTCGCCACACTGCGTGTCGAGCTGCTCCTGTCAGGAGAGCTGGACGCCAATCATGCCATCGTGGCGATTCATCCTGGTGCCGGCGGCACGGAATCGCAAGATTGGGCACAGATGCTCCTTCGCATGTACGTGCGGTGGGCGGAACACAAGAAGTTCAAGGTGGACACCCTAGACCTGTTGCCCGGCGACGAGGCGGGCATCAAGAGTGTGACGATCTCGATCACCGGCCCCTATGCCTATGGATACCTGAAGGCGGAAGCTGGGGTCCATCGCTTAGTGCGCATTTCCCCGTTTGACTCCAACAAGCGGCGACATACGTCGTTCGCGTCCGTCTTCGTCTATCCTGAACTGAGCGAGGACATCGACGTCGAGATTGAAGACAAGGATCTTCGAATCGATACCTTTCGGGCAGGCGGCGCCGGAGGGCAGAATGTCAATAAAGTGGAAACCGCCATTCGTATTACGCACTTGCCGTCCGGTATCGTCGTGCAATGCCAGAACGAACGCTCCCAGCTGCAGAATCGAAATGGTGCGATGAAAATCTTAAAGGCGCGCCTCTTTGAATTGGAACAGAAGAAAAAGGAAGCGGAGTTCAACGCCATCGTCGGCGAGAAGAAGGACATAGCATGGGGCAGCCAAATTCGGTCGTACGTGTTCCAGCCCTATCAAATGGTCAAAGACCACCGGACAGGTCATCAACTCAGTAACGTCTCAGCCGTCATGGATGGGGATCTCGATGGGTTTATCGAGGCCTTTTTGAAGAAGAAACTGGGGAAGGGAAGTGATCAACTCTCACTGGTCGGCGGACCGGACGACGACCTGTAGCAGGATGGCTCAAGGGTAAGATGGACGAACTGAACGAACAGCGGCAACAGCGGATTAAGAAACTCGAGATCCTTCGAGAGGCCGGCGTCGCTCCCTACGGCGGTCGCTTTGAGGTCAAGGATCGGGCCGGACAATTACTCACGCTGCATGGTGAGAAGACCAAGGAGACGTTAGAGCAGGAGAAGGTCTCGTGCACACTTGCGGGACGAGTCGTCGCCCTACGCCGTTTCGGGAAGGCCGGATTTGCCGTCCTGCAAGACGGGTCCGACCGCCTCCAGGTGTACCTCAAAAAGGATCTTCTCTCCGAACAAGCCTACACCATCGTCGAGCAGCTCGATCTCGGCGACTGGATCGGCGTCACAGGGACGTTATTCCGCACAAAGACGAATGAGTTCACGGTCGAGGTCCATCACCTGACCTTTCTCAGTAAAGCGCTTCGCCCGCTCCCAGAAAAGTGGCACGGCTTAACGGATGTCGAAACCCGGTATCGGCAGCGCTATGTCGATCTGATCGCCAATCCGCAGGTCCATCAGATCTTTTCGACCAGAAGCCGCATCATCGCCGGCATCAGAACCTTTCTCATCGAGCGAGGGTTTCTTGAAGTCGAAACACCCATGATGCACCCCATTCCCGGAGGGGCGGCGGCCAAGCCCTTTGTCACACACCACAACGCGCTCGGCATTGAGCTCTACTTGCGTATTGCGCCGGAGTTGTATTTGAAGCGCCTGATCGTCGGCGGATTTCCGCGCGTGTTTGAGATCAATCGCAACTTCCGGAATGAAGGCATCTCGACGATCCACAACCCTGAATTCACGATGCTAGAGTTCTACGTCTCGTACGCGGACTATCACGACCTGATCGCGCTCACTGAAGAACTGGTTTCGAGCCTAGCCCAACAAATACTGGGTACGACCACTATCCAGTACCAGGGGAAAGACATTGTCCTCACACCCCCGTGGCGTCGCTGGTCGTACCATGAAGCCATCCGAGAGGTGAACAATCTCGACCCCTCTATCCTCCACGATCGAGAGAAGGCATTGGCGGCCGCTCAACGCCTGAATGTGCCGGTGGATCCGAAGGCCTCGTTGTTCACGATCGTCAACGGGATTTTTGAGGAAACCGTCGAGCCTCATTTACAACAACCCACCTTTATTACTGATTACCCGATCGAGATTTCTCCGCTCGCCAGGCGGAAGGATGCGGATCCGTCCCTGACAGACCGATTCGAGCTCTACATTGCCGGGCGAGAAATTGCGAATGCCTTTTCCGAGTTGAACGATCCGCTGGACCAGCGTGAGCGATTTGAAAGCCAGGCAGCTCAGCATGCAGCGGGTGATGAAGAAGCCCATCTCGTCGACGAAGATTTTCTCCGCGCCCTTGAATTCGGGATGCCCCCAACTGCCGGAGAAGGGATCGGGATCGACCGACTGATCATGCTGTTTACTGATCAAGCCTCTATCCGCGATGTAGTCCTCTTCCCCCAGCTCAGACCAGAGAAATCCTCGTGACGCTTCCCTACGAAATCTTTGTTGGACTCCGCTATCTGCGCGCCAAGCGTCGCAACCGGACCATCTCACTGAACACGTTCGTGTCGGTTGCTGGGATTACGCTGGGAGTGGCAGCGCTGATCGGGACTGTCGGCATCATGACCGGCTTCAAAGAAGACATTCAGGCCAAGATTCTCGGCACCACCGCTCATATCATCGTCCAAGAACGAATGAAAGAGCACATGACCGACTATGACCGTCTGACCGACAAGATCCAGACGATCCCCGACGTCATTGCAGCCACGCCATTTGTGTTCCGCCAAGTGCTCCTCACCGCGCAAAGCGGGGTACAAGGAATCATCCTACGGGGGATCGACCCGAAACGAGAAGCCAATGTCACCGAACTCGCCAAGAATATCACGACGGGACAGCTGCTCGACCTGCTCACCCCAGTCAAAGTGATGCAGGCCCCAGCCGATGACCCTCAAGGAGACCTCCGCGCCGTTGAAAAACCGGGCATCATTCTGGGAAAAGAACTGGCGCTGAGACTAGGGGTGTTTGTCGGCGATACGGTCAACGTGGTCTCTCCCGTCGGCCCAATTAGCGCGATGGGGATGGTGCCCAAGATCCGAACCTTCGCCGTAGTCGCCCTGTTCCATTCAGGAATGTTCGAATACGATTCTTCGTTTGCCTATATCGAACTCGGCGAGGCTCAGAAATTTTTCAACCTTGGCACAAGCGTGACGGGAATCGAAGTCAAGGTCACGGATGTGTTCCGTGCCGGAGAAATCGCTCACACGATCGGGGGGGGGGGGGGGGGGGGGGGGGGGGGGGGGGGGGGGGGGGGGGGGGGGGGGGGTTGACGATGATCGTGACAGAGAAGCAGAAAGAAATCGCCATCCTCAAAGCTATGGGTGCGACAAAACGCAGTATCCGGCGCATTTTCATGCTGAACGGATTGATCATCGGATTTGCCGGGACAGCCATCGGCATTCCGTTGGGCTACGCCTTTCTCTGGCTGATTCAAACGTTTTGGACGTTCGACCCAAGTGTGTACTACATCTCGAGCATTCCGGTTCATGTGCTGGCCGAGGACGTGCTCCTTGTGGCTGGCTCCGCCATCCTGATCAGCTTTTTGGCGACGGTCTATCCGGCCAATCAGGCCGCGAAGCTGGAACCGGTCGCCGCGTTGCGATATGAATAGATTCATAGGACTAAGAATTGAGGGTCGAGGACTGCGTCGTACTTCCCATCCCAATATGCCTAGCCTCAGGCCTCAGTCCTCACCACTCATCACCAAACATGATTAAAGTCACCAATCTCCATAAATCTTTCTCGATGGGGTCCTATGAACTGCCAGTCCTCAAGGAGGTGAACCTTGAAATTCAGCGCGGGGAACTGGTGGCGATCGTGGGAGCCTCAGGAGCCGGCAAGAGCACGTTGCTCCACATAATCGGGACCCTTGATAAACCGACCAGCGGGACGGTCACGTTTGATGGGCAAGACCTCTTTCAAATGACGGATCCTCAACAAGCGGAGTTCCGAAATCGGCGGATCGGGTTCGTGTTTCAATTTCATCATCTCCTTGCCGAGTTCACCGCGTTGGAAAATGCCTGCATGCCGGCCCTCGTGCAACGCCGCGAACCCGCTTCCGTCAAGGCTGACGCAACAGCCCTCCTCACGGAAGTCGGATTAGGGGATCGCCTGCATCACAAACCAGGAGAACTCTCGGGCGGCGAACAACAACGTGTCGCCATGGCACGCGCGTTAATGCAAAAGCCTGACTTGGTCTTGGCCGATGAGCCAACCGGCAACCTTGACACGCGCAGCGGGGACGGATTATTTGGATTGATGCGCACCTTGAACACAACACGTGGAACCACGTTCGTGATCGTCACCCATAACGACAAACTCTCCGCCCAATCCGACCGCATTATTCATATGCGGGATGGACAAATTGTTTTGTGATCCCTCGCACCGCCTCACCCATGCGTTTTCCTAACGGGTGAGCAGACCGTGATTTCTTGACGAACAATCATTCCTTCTCTAGACTCGCAAGACTGCTAATTCGTTCGAGGATATGACATGCGCTGTTCGCCATGGCTCCGAATGGCCATTCTGCTGCTGGCCTCAGCCTGGCCGTCCGACGGCTCAACCGCCGAATTTGTGATCGTGGGCCCTCGCGCGATGGGGATGGGAGGCGCCGGAGTCGCCGTGACGACCAATGCCCTCGCCACCTACTGGAACCCCGCCGGCTTGGCCATGACCCAAACTGTTGATATCCGCATGCAGGGGGGAGGATTGGCGATCGATCGCCGCGGCCTGGGCGATGCGCTTCATGATCTGGAGAACTTCACGACCAGCGATACCTCGCCCGACAATTTGGCGAGAGGTCAGAGTATCGCTGACCGCATCAATCGACCAGGTGCCACGGTCTCAGTCAACGGATCAGCCGGTCTCTATGTGAAAGGGCACCTTGGCGAACATGCGTTCGGATTCAATGTGTCTGACGTGGCAACCGGCGGTGGGTTCGTCTCAACCCCGATACAAGCTTCCCAGCCGGGCGGGCCTGGGACTCCCATCACCGTGGCTGGCCAAATGGCGCTGCGCGGTCTCGAAGCCAGGCAGCTGGCCTTTTCCTATGCCTATGCCTTTTCAGACAAAACCTTCTCAATCGGCATCACGGCAAAGGTTATCCAGGGCGCTGCGTACAACGGTTCTACGGACCTCACTGGGGGAAGCGGTGTCAGCACGACTGATCATTTCGGCAAGCCAAACATCTCAACGACCTATGGCATTGACCTCGGGGCGATCTATCGTCCATCTTCGTGGGCTAGATTTGCCGTCGTCGCCAAAGACATCAACAAGCCGACCTTCGATGCCGCCGGTGGAGGCAAGTTAACGCTGGAGCCACAGGTCCGATTCGGTGTTGCCATCAATCCGTACTCTTCTCTCACGTTGTCAGCCGATGTCGATGTGACCTCGAACAAGACCTTCGTCCCGGGAGTGAAGAGCCAGCTCCTGAGCTTAGGGCTTGAACAAACAATCTTGTCTGAATTTCTGTCGTTTCGAATCGGTACCTTTAAGAACATGCAGGATGCCTCTACTCCCTTTGTCCCCACGGCAGGGCTGGGCATCCGATGGTTTAATTTTCGCGCCGATGCCGGAGGAGGGTATGACTTCCGGGAAAAGGGTGCCCTGGTTTCCGCTTCTATTTCACTCACATTCTAATGGTATACTAGGCCTATGCTGTCTCGATCATCTGTACACATCGCATCCATGATAGCGCTTGTCGCGCTGCTCGGGGGCTGCGGCGGCTTGCAGGAAGTGTGGGAAGGCCCGGGCGCGAAGGTCTTTCGGCCCCAGACCATCGCCGTATTGCCGCCGATGGCGAGCCAATACGACAGCGCTCGGGAAGACATTCAAGAAGTCTTGGCCATCGCCCTGAATCGACAGGGAAATATCGAACGGGTCGTCTCGCCCGAAAACGTGACCGATATCTTCCAAGCCTCGAAAGAAGCGTTCGACTCGCTCGTGTTTTACTTCTCCCGTTTGGAGATGACCGGCCAATCCGACAAGGATTCCGCCATCAAGCTCGGGAAAGCGCTCAGCGTGGACTCCTTCTTAGTGGTACGCGTCAACTCCTGGGAATATGTACGAAAGGAAGGAGATAATGTCGGGCGAGTGGGGCTCAGCCTCCGTCTCATCGACGCCACAACCGGCACAACGGTCTGGAAAGCGCGCCATGAACGTTCAAACAGCTATATGTTCATTAAGCCGAGTTTGAAAGAAATCGCAAAAGAACTCGCCGACGAGATGATCAAGTACATGCCGCCCCAGACCAAGCGCTGATTCCCACCACGCTACCAGCAACCAAACGCCTGAGATAAGAATTCCCGCACTTTGTATTGGCCTTACCGCCCAATCCATCTGACTCTGTCACCGGCCACGGGAAACCAGAAGGCAATGGCTCTAGGTATCAGGATCGAGAGCACATCAAGAAGCAAGTCACGACCCAACGAGAGGGAGCCATCATGAGGTACAGAAAAGTCCTGCAGGTGAGTATGGTGATCACAATGCTCACTAGTGGACCGATCTCAGCCCAGGCCGTCTTCCCCGAGACGGAATTTAGTAGGGGAGCCCCGGAACCGCGACACCCGTGGCGCGAGATGCCGCACAATAAGCCGGATCTTCGTGGAGATCATCGAGAGTTAGGTGATGAACACCGCGACTTCCCTCGCAACACACAGAATAACCAGACCGACCGTCAGGATCTCCGGCAAGACAACGACGTGCTTCGTCGGGACGGTCAGGAACTCCGGCATGATCGACAGAACCTTCAAGCCGATCGTCAGCATCGTCGGGGAAGCCGCCACAAGGCCAACAAGAATCGACGCAAGACGCACGATGATCAGCGAGACCTACAAGTCGACCGTCGGACGCATCGAGATGGGCCTCCTCGCTCAATAGCACCGGATCGCGAATAACCATGTAGACCGATCCCAAGCTGTCGCTCAGATGCTCTCTCGTGGTTCTCGTAGCCCGGGCGCCAGCCGTTCGACAAACCACTTACTCCCGAGAGCAAGATCTGCCCCTATTCCTATTACACGTGAACGGAGCGCGCCGCGCAATCAATGCACGTCATCCGACCGGGTCTTTCCAAGGAACTGGGAATGGAGATAGATCTGATAGATCAGAATAAGCAAGAACCCACCCACAAACCAGCCAATCCCAGTGGTTAACCCATAGGAGTCGGTGGACGCGTTAAACACGGTGAGGCTGAGCGCCTGATCAGTCGTCGAGACCAAGATGTACGGGTACATGCCAAACATCACG
This sequence comes from Nitrospira sp., assembly GCA_005116895.1. Taxonomy (GTDB): domain Bacteria; phylum Nitrospirota; class Nitrospiria; order Nitrospirales; family Nitrospiraceae; genus Nitrospira_D. Next base: position 52,380 of record SWDO01000011.1, read on the forward strand.
CTGACAAGCATCAGGAAAATAAATACACTGCCTGTTAGAAATGCAGAGGTGTCTCGCCGGCGAAACCTGAAATACAGGCTGTATCCCAGGGCGATAACGCCGATCAACGGCGCAAGATACACTGCGGGATTCCGGGAAAAGCTGAGACTCAAGCTTGGTTGAACCATCGGCACGGCTATCACGGTCAGCGCCGTGCACCCTACTGACACCCATCCTAAAACCCAGGCGCCCGAAACGGCCCGTTGATGCAGAACACCTTCTGTTTTCATAGCGAGGTAGTTTGCTCCGTGGAACGCCAGGATCACCGTGCAGGTCAGCCCCAGGAGCACGGTAAACCAGTCGAGAATCCCGGGCTCCGATCCAGGGCGAAAGTCCGTCCAGAGCGGAACGAAGAAATACCCGTCTCGATTGAGGGGCACCCCGCGAATTAAATTGCCCAATGCCGTGCCGAAGACAATCGCCAGCAGCACGCTGGACATGGCAAAGGCCGTATCCCAGCCCTGCTTCCACAGCACATGGTCGACCTGCGCCCGCAATTCCAACGCCAGGCCTCGAAAGATGAGCAACCACAATACGAGGATGAGCGCCAGATAGAACCCGCTGAATCCGGCCGCGTACGCCTTGGGATAGGCAAAGAACAGAACGGCGCCAGCAGCGATCAACCAGACCTCGTTGGCGTTCCACACCGGGCCGATGGAGGCGAGCGCCGTTCGCCGATCGGCTTCGGTCCGAGCGACGAACGGATAGATCATCCCGACGCCGAAATCAAAGCCATCCAAGACCACATACATGGCCAGCATCACGGTGACGATGATAAACCACGCCATTTCCATTACGAGCCTGTTCCAAGATGAGCGGACATTGCCGGCACGTCCGTCGAGGCAGGCCCCTGTCGAATGATTTTGCTGACAAGCAAGACAAACAGCACACCCAGCAGCAGATACAATCCCAAAAACCCGATCAAGGTAAAGAGGGCATTCCCCGAATGCACGAGCGGCGAAGTGCCCTGCGACGTACGCAAGAGGCCATACACCAGCCAAGGTTGCCGCCCCAGCTCAGCGGTCATCCACCCAGCAGACGTCGCAATATATGGGAACGGAGCACACAACATCAGCCACCACAGCAGCCACTTCATGTCGAACAACCAGCCTCGCCACAGCGAGACGAGGGCCACACCAAAGAGGAGAACGAAAATCGTCCCCAAGCCCGCCATCACATGGTACGCATAGTAGAGGAGCGGAAGATTATCCGGCCACTCGTCGCGAGGAAACGCATCGAGCCCCTTTACTTTGGCATATAGGTCTTTATACACAAGAATACTGAGTGCTCCGGGAATCTCAATCGGGTTGTCGATGGTCATCGTTTCAAGATTGGGTTGCCCAATCAGATAGAGACCGGCTTCTCGCTCCGTCGTGAAGAGCCCCTCAAACGCCGCCCCCTTGACTGGCTGATATTTGAACACCTGGTCGGCATTGCCGTGCCCAGTCGGGAAAATCATCAGTCCAGACGCGATCGCGCCGGCGACGACGCCAGTGCGGAGAAACGTTTTTGCATGGGGCAGATACTGACCGCATAACACGTAGTATGCGCCGACCGCAGCAACCACGCAGGATGCCGTGACAACCGTCGCCGTCATGTTGTGCGTGAATTGCCAAAAGAGCCACGGGTTCGTCAGCAGCCCGCTCAGGCTGGTGACAAACACCCGGCCGTCAGCTGCTACCTGATAGGCGACGGGGTGCTGCATCCAGGCGTTCGTGGCCAAGATGAAGTAGCCCGACAACCAGGTACCGAGAAAGAGCATGAGGGTGGCAAACCATTGCACCCGGCGACTGAATCGCTTTCGAAACAGCAAGAGGCCAAGAAACGAAGATTCCAGAAAGAAGGCGAAGACCCCTTCCATGGCCAGCGTTTGCCCGATCACACCTCCCGCATAGTTGGAAAACCGCGCCCAGTTGGTCCCGAACTGAAATTCGAGCGGGATCCCAGTGACGACGCCGAAACCGAAATTGAGGGCAAAGATCTTCGTCCAAAAGTCAGCCACTTCCTCATAATGTTCATCGCCCGTGAGCAAGACCCGGCTGCGTAAGTAGAGCAGCAGTAACGCCAGCCCCATCGTCAACTGCGGAAAGAGGTAGTGGAAGGTGGCAGTAAAAGCAAATTGAAGCCGATCGTAGAGGAGCGCACTGGTCATGACTGTGGATGAATCCTAGAAGGAGTGCACACCGGATCTCGCAATTTCGTCACTGTAGCAACAAAACCCACATGACCAAAGCATTGCGAGAAAAGCGAGCGAGAGTATCGCAAGGCTAGAATGAGACGTCTCTTATGGAAACCGAGAGGAAATCGAATGGAGTACTTTGGAGGCAGCACTTGTCTTGTGCCTCACCCACCATCCGGAGGATTTGCAAGACGGCGATCGTCGCATAGAGCAAGCCCACGGCACGACCGATCTCCGTGAGACTATAGCCGTGCTCAAGGTGGGCTCGACGAATGGGTTCATTCCGCCGTACTCGGTCGGTTAAAAGATGAAATCGGGAAACAACGCGTGCCAGCACGCTAAGAAACTGCTGCCGATCCTCATCATCGAGAAAGCTGTCTTAGGGCGCATCCCCCCCCGGGCGGTGACGTATTAGAGCACCCCGGGGAATTCTATACGGAGTGGCCGAGCCACGGGATGAGCCTAGCTCACCGGCGATACACATTACAAAATCTGATCCTGCTTTACTTCTGTGAAAGCCGGGTCGAATCAAATACATCTCTCCTTAGGGTATAGCTACATTTCAACGCTATCTCTGGGATGCCACGAAGTCACGAGGCAACAGACTTTAGCCCTCCGACTCAACCGGCCGGTGATGTTCTGAGATTCCGAGGCTCACCGTCATAGCACCGGCCAAGACCATTGCAAGTTTCCCTACACCAAACGGAAGTGATTCGGTCACGAGGTAGAATGGTGCGGCACCGAGCATTCCGGCGAGAGGTGCCAGCATGATGGCACTTCCTCTGGATGTCGTCTTCACGATGCCGATGACAGCAATCGCACAAAGACCACCGAACAGGGCGGAAGCGATTGGCACCCCCGTATCGCACAGCAAAGGGATGAAACAGCCTGCCGCCGCGAGATTGGATCGACCCCGTGCTTGCCCATCCACGTAGACTCGCGAAACTGCCCCATCGAACGTCGCGACCACAAGAATGGGGCGCTGAGCCACAAAAACAGGCGACGTTTCAACGTGCGGATGCATACCATTGAGTCCGGTGATGACTGTCCGTATTCTGAAGACCAGTCGAGCATCTTCCTGCCCCAGATCGAAATTCCGATTGAATTGATCGGCGGAAAAGCTCATCAACCGAGCCGGACCATTTTGGCGGGCATTCGCAGTCGTGACTTTTGCAATGATAGTGAACCCGTTGCGTGTGATCGCCGAATGAAGAAATCGACGGGAGACATCCGGCGAAAGCCGACTAGCCTCCCCTCCGTCCAGCGTAATGGACTGCGGGAGGATGTACGCCCCGCGAGTGAGCAGTGCGGCTCGAACCAATGGATCAGCGACAGCGCTAAGGTCGTGAACTTCCGTGCCTGACAGTGGCGCGGGCACGAGAGCGAGTTCCAATATGGCGCCGCGCCAGGGGCGGTCCGAAGTTCGTTCGTTGCCAAGGAGCATTTCGAAGTCGGGGTTCCAATTTGAGAGATTACTGGGTCGAGCAGGTGCTACCCACAGGGCAAGCAGCATCACAACGCCCAAGACGGCAAACGTGGTCAGTCGCTGGTCGATGGGAAATACATCGGGCGTACCGCGTCCTGAATGCGCCAGTCGCCGAGCCAATAGAACGCCGCACGCTGTCCCAAGTACGTTTGCCAACACATCGAAGGCTGACCCAAACCGCTCGAAGTGCCAGATCTGTAGGATCTCAATGGCGGTCGAAAGTATCGCCGCTCCCGCCAGGCCGACAAGCAAAGATCGCCTCCAGAGCGCCAATCCCAGCGGAGCATAAAGCAGCACGTTATTCAAAAAGTCTCCAATATCGAACCCGTTAGACCACATGGCCGGCCCGCGGAACTCAACGGGCACTGCCGTGCAGAACATGATGACGGCTAGAGCTAACGGCAACAACCGGAGTCGACGTCCTCGGTGAGTTGTCAACATGCCGCTTCTCCTCTTACCTTCTACAGGCTAGTCCACAAAGAACTGCATGAGCCGTTGAATGAGGCTCCCCCGCAGCAAGCTTCGGAGTATCACAGATACATAGCTCCGAAGACCTTTCGGAAACAGAAAAAGAACAATAAGGATCAGATCTTAGATTGTGCGTTTGCCCAGGTGGAAAACTTGATCGCTCTCACAAGCAGTCAGAAAGCTCATCGTATTCGGTCGTAGATTGTGGTCACACAATCTCGGTTAGATCTTGCACTGTGCATAGAGGAGCATCGCCTATCCGGCACGCAAGTCAAATGAAAGGCTAGGTCAGATCTTGTTCTGTGCGTCAACTCCCATCTTCAGCAGAAAAATCTCCCCTGATAGTTGCCTAGGCC
>SWDO01000012.1:0-5468 GCA_005116895.1 Nitrospira sp.
ATACCGACCAATTCCCCCCGCACCAGTCCCAGATTGGTCCTCTCCCGCCGTAGCACCTCAATCTCCGCCTGAACCTCAGCCAATACACGATCGATCTTCTCCACCGTGATCGTCAAACCGACCGGTCTGCGGCGAACAAACTGCCGACTCTCTTCACCATTCATGACACCCACTGATGTCTGGGCTACAGCTGATACGTTGTGCTTCTCGAGTGTCATCGTTGCCTCCTCCTTATTACCCAAATTACCCAATATTGTTTCAGCTCCTTCCAGGAGCATTCGCTGCAGCAGCGAATGCTCCTGGAAGCGATGCATATGCTTCCGAGGGAATCGTGATGCATTCAACATCGCTCGTCCTGACCCTCCTGCTTGGGCTCACCCGCATGCTCTCCAAACGGCGGAAACGATTTGCACGAACGACGGCATCCTCGATACACCCACAATTGAGACAGCGCGTGGCCCTGTAGAGAGAGTCTGTTCCGCTGCTCAGATCATCGAAGGTCTCGCATACCAATAGCCCCCGACAGCGTTGGCAGACCATAGGTCCTCCTTCTGCGCCCAGCGGCGCGTATATGACACACCAGACACGGACGTCACGTGACCTCTCACTCTGACGCTCAGTCCCTCACGAGACCGGCCAGATTCTCCGCATGCGCTTCTTCTTGCGCCGGAATCCGTTCCACGATCTGGCGGGTTGTCGGATCATCGTCCCCGATGGAGGCGATCATGGCGCGGTAGCTGTCGATGGAGATCCGTTCGGCGAGCAGATCTGCCGTGATCATCTCCACCAACGAGTCCCCTTCGACATGTTCTCCATGGCTCCGAATCAGCAGCCGTTCAGTGGACAAATCCGGCTTGCCTCCAAGCTGGACGATGCGTTCAGCCAATAGATCGGCATGACCCTGCTCCTCAGCCACATACTGGAGAAACTCCTCCGCTACAAGCGTCACTACTTCATGACCGCTGGGGTCAATGGTAGGCGCGTGAAGGCGAAGCTTCTCCAGTGCTCAAGGCCTCCCGAGACACCTATCATGCAGCGGAAGGGGCCGACGCGCTGGTCATCATGACCGAGTGGAATGTCTTCAGAAATCTCGAATTTGAGAAATTGAAGTCCATCATGCGGACGCCCCTCATCATTGACCTTCGGAACGTCTATGATCCTGACCGCGTGACGACAGCCGGCTTTAGGCATGTGTCGGTGGGGCGTTCGTCACGCAGTCCTAAAAGCAGCTGAAGGGATCTTGGCTAAAGAGGGTTCACAGTTTCAAGAGCGTGTGGGATGCCGTGGCCGATATCTCGGAACAGGCCGCGAATTGCGTACACGATCTGATCTCATGCGACAGATCACCGCTGTCATTGAGGCCAATGGGTTGCCCTAGACGGACGTAGGCGCCACATGTGCGGTCACGCAGCTGCAGAACAAAGCGCAGCCCAGCTCAACGTTCAGAAATTGGGAGACGAGTGATGGAATCGATCACGGCAAAGTGTGGGCTAGCGATGGCTTCATTTCTTACCCTTTGCAGCTTCCAAGCCTGCCAGACTCACCCCAATCGTGCAATTCATCAAACTGAGGTACTCACGATTACGCTCCGCGAGATGCCGGCCGGATACCCATCACTCGAACCATACAACCACCCGTACGCGATACAACCTCAAGAGACCTTCGATATGCTGGGGGCCTTTGATTATGAAGCTCGTTCACTCCTCCCGTTTTCACGAGGACAGCGACACCATGTATTTACAGAACATCAGAGGGGACTCTTGGGATCTGCGCTATCCGAAGCATTGGGCCTCGCTCTACCGCAAGAAGTCGTCGCATTTAGCGTGGCTGATAAAGAGAAGCCCGATCGCCGCACAAAAGGCTTCGTATTCGTTCTCCATGATGAGCTGCATCTGATCATTGAAGAGCTGCACAAGCCTGTATATCAAGGAGAAGAAAACACCTATCAGCAGCAAACACCTAGGTGGGAGTTGCATCCAGGCGTTAAACAACGGCATTATGCAAACCGTCCAGATGGAAAGGGTGCGATCACCAACTGGATTATTATCCCGCTTCGATAGGGAACTTTATGGCATGAGCGCGCTTCAACTTCGGTCTCATGGATGCAGTGACGGATGGCCTCCCATATCGTATGCGGTCGTGCTTGCAGTTCTCCTGATTTGCATACTCTTTCCGAGCGCGTTGTTTGCTCAAGCCGCAAACCAGCCGGTCGGAATGCCGAAGGAAGAAACAATCGACAAGCTGAAAGAACGGCTCCAGCAGATGGAGGAACAGCACCAAAAAGAACTGACGGAATTGAAAGACCGCCTCGGGCTCGTAGAAAAACAACAGAGCAGCTTGTCAGATCAGTTTGCCCAGAACATCAAAGTAGGCGCCTATGGTGCAGTTGCATTCGAAAGTTTCAAGGACCGGCGTACGACCCATGACGGCAACTTCGAAGTCCTGATTTCTGGAAATTTTCACGACCGGATTCGCATCTATTCTGAAATTGATCTGGGTCTTCCACGTGGAACCGCTGAGGCAGAGCAGGCGTACGTTGATCTTCTGCTTACCCAGCCCTTCAACATTCGTGCTGGCATATTGCTGGTCCCCTTCGGCAAGTTCAACCTTGATCACTTCGACCCTCGTCGAGACCTCACGCGACCCCCCTCTGTCGCACGGCTCGTAACCCCCACCACTTGGGGCGATTTAGGATTCGGCGCGTTCGGTTTCTTGCCGATCTCAGAGAATGTCAAAGCCACCTACGACATTCAGGTGATCAACGGGTTGACAGACAAGTTTATCGCGGCACCCGGCAACATCCCTGACCCAGGTCTGCAAAGTGCGCGAACGGGCTTGAACCCAGATAATAACGGCGATAAGGCCATCGTCGGCCGCGGGACGTTGAAATTCTTTGATCAGTATGAAATAGGACTGTCAGGATACCGCGGAGATTACAAGACCGGTTCACAAGACCTCATTACTGGTATTGCCTTTGACACCGAGTTCCGACCTCGAAACATAACAATCTTGGAAAATTTCGTACTGAGGAGCGAATTCGCGCGCTTTGACATACAAGGCACGACGACACCATCAAGCTTATGGGGGTACTATCTTCAGTTGACCTACCGTTTCTGGCCCTCGAGCTTGAATTCAACTATTCTAGGGCGCCACTTCAACAACCCAACATTTGCACTCGTCGGCCTTTACGGCCGTACCAAGATCAATACCACCGCCAGCCCGACGGGAAGTCAGACCGGAGAACAGATGATTATCGGATTCAACTACCGTCCGATCGAAGATTACGTGTTCAAAGCGGAGTATCAATTCAACAACGGCGAGTTCAATCAAATTGCCTCCGACGGATTTCTCACATCCATCGCGTGGATCTTCTAACCACCATACCATGATTCTCCTACCCAGCATGAAGAACCGCTGGTGGAAGGTATCGGCCATCGCCTCCGCTCTCTGGTTGTATGCGTCCCTCGCCTCCGCCGAATCACTCGCGGTGATTGTCAACAAGAATAACCCCAACAGCTCGTTAAGCACGACAACCGTCGCCAGCATGTATCGGGGAGAGAGTCTTCATTGGCCAGCGGGCGACAGAATTAAATTGGTCAATCGTGAAATTTCAGCTGAGACGAGAAAGGAATTTTACCTTCAAGTCTTGAATGCCAAACCAGATCAAGTCTTTTACCGCCAAGGCACGCCGATTCCTGTGCAGAGCGTGATCGAGCGGTCTGACGACGCCGTCTTGCGCTTTGTCGGCACAATCGAAGGCGCAATCGGGTATGTCAGTTTGTCACGGTACAGGCAGATCGATGACGGCCTCACTAAAGTCATTCTGATTATTGAGAGTCCATAGCGAGACCGTCATGCTGATTCCACGGCTACTTACACACTCACTCTCACACAAGGTGATGGCTCTCTTTTGCGCCGTCTTCATATGTGCCATCTCCGGCTTGACCTATTTCGCGTATAGCTCCAGCCGCAACGCCATGTTTCAGGAGTTCAAAATACGAGGGCGGACCATCGTTAAAACTATCGCATCACAAGCCCGATTGCACTTTCGCGAACAAGATGTGGAAGAGTTGACCTCTCTTCTGCAATCCCTTGGTGAGGGCGAGGATGTCGTGGCTATTCTGGCCTATCGGCCATCAAAAACACTGTGGCTCGAGTTCTCTGGTATTCAGCTCACGGTCGACGACCTGGATTTTATGGAGACAGCGGAGGTGTGGGAGAAAGATAGGATCCTCACAAAAGGGTTTCCTGTTTCGGAGTTTGGAAGCATGGTGGTCGATGTGGGGAACCCGACCATGAACGCTAGCCGATTCACTCCCCCACCGATCGGATGGGTCAGGCTCTTCCTCGATCGGCGCGCGCTTGAACAACGGCTCAATACCCTGATCATCCAAACTCTGGTGACCAGCCTGCTCATAACCATGGTCGGAGGCGGTGTATTTATTCTGTTGCTCCGACGATCTCTTCATATCATTGGTCCCCTCACTGAAGCGACGAAGAAAGTTGCGGAGGGAGATTTGCACACGACCGTTCCTGTATCCAGCAATGATGAGTTGGGCGAACTCGCGAACTGCTTCAACCTCATGACCGAGCAGTTATTGCAGACCACCGTGTCTAAAAACTATGTGGACAACGTCATTCGTTCCATGACGGATATTTTGATTGTGTTCAATCCTGATGGCACGATCCGCAGCGTCAACCACGCTGCTCTGAATCTACTCGGGTACGAGGAACAGGAGTTGTTGGGGCAAGACGCTCACGTCCTTTTCCCCTCGAATGAAAACCAACTGGGTGGGACGACGTATCAGGAGATCCTCAGGCATGGTTCGATTCATCAGATTACAACAACCTACCTCGCAAAAGATGGCCGTGCCGTCCCAGTGCTGTTCTCCGCCGCTGTGATGCAGAACGAGGACGGAAGCACGCAGGGCATCGCGTGTGTCGCCAAGGATATGACGGAGGTGAAGCAGCAGGAGGAGCAGCTTCGTTTGCAAGGTACGGCGCTGGAATCCGCCGCGAATGCGGTCATGATTATGGACCGATCTGGGCGCATCACCTGGGTGAATCCCTCCTTCACCGTGTTGACCGGCTATTCCTATGGAGAAGTAATCGGCCGGGATATCCGCAATCTGACATCTGATCGACAAGACCAGCCCTTCTATCAGAAACAGTGGCAGATGATCATGAACGGGAAAGTGTGGCATGGTGAGAGCACCAATCGGAAGAAGGATGGCCGCCTCTACACAGAAGAGGAAACGATCACTCCCGTCCGCGACCGGAACGGTGGGATCAGTCATTTTGTCAGCATTAAACAGGATGTCACAAAGCGAAAAGAAGCGGTTGACACGATGCAGGATGCCCACCAGAAACTGAAAGCGCTCGACCAGTTGCGTTCGCAATTTTTTGCCGACATCAGCCATGAGCTCAGGACTCCCTTGACCGTCATCAGAGGCGAAGCTGAAGTGACA
>SWDO01000012.1:5568-8569 GCA_005116895.1 Nitrospira sp.
GTCCGGTTCGTTCTCAAAGCGGGCACGGATCAGAAAGAATTGCGCCTGGCTCGCGACGCCGCCGAGGCCGGATCAAGATTCAAGGACAGCATTCTTTCGGTGATGAGCCATGAGCTCAGGACCCCCTTGACCGTCATCAGAGGCGAAGCTGAAGTGACACTCAGAGGGAAAGAGAAGCCGATTTCGGAGTATCGGACCACATTGGAACGGATCGTCCAATTGTCCAACCAATTGAACAAGCTGGTCGGTGATATCCTGTTTTTGGCTCGGTCTGAATCAGGGACTCTGCAGATCAATCTGAAACCCACATCGCTGTCGGTCATTCTTGACGAAGTATGCCAAGAGACAAATATTCTTGCTCGATCACGAAGTATGAGTGCTACACGTGAAGAGGCGTCGCATGATGCAATCGTGCAGGGAGACCCAGAACGGCTCAAACAGTTGTTTATGATCCTCACAGACAATGCCATCAAATACGGACGACCAGGTGGCCGCATTGTGATGCGTCTGGAGAACACGAACGAAGCAGCACGCGTGACCATCACCGATGACGGGCTTGGAATTCCTGAAGCCGATCTTCCGCATGTCTTCAAGCGAGCCTATCGAGTCTGGCGGGGACGTCCATCGGCAGTCGGCGGAGCAGGGCTCGGCCTTCCGATCGCCAAATGGATCGCCGAGGCGCACCATGGAACAATCTCCATCGCAAGCGCTCTGGATCGGGGAACCACCGTCACCGTTGAATGTCCCCTGTCTGGATCCCAGACCTCCCGAGCGGACAGATAGGATTGCCGTGATCCCTAAAAACACAATCATGTGTTTACGAAACTCAACTGCATTCGTCAAAAGGCTATCCACTCCCCTGACAGAGAGAAATGATTTATGAGTACGCATATTCTCGTGGTTGAAGACGACGAACGCATTTCGAGCTTCATCCGGCGAGGCTTGGAGGCGGAAGGGTATCTGGTGGATGTCGTTCAGGACGGACTCGAAGGAGTGGAGAAAGGCATGGCTCCGTATGATCTCATCCTCCTTGACCTTCTGTTGCCTGACCAAAGTGGCCACGAGGTCTGTCAAACCTTGCGCCGTGAACGGGTCCAAACCCCTATCTTGATCCTGACGGCCAAAGATGGACTTGAAGATAAACTGAGCGGCTTCGACCACGGAGCTGACGACTATCTCACCAAGCCCTTCGCCTTCGAGGAGCTTCTCGCGCGAATTAAGGCGTTGCTTCGGCGGAAGCCGCTGTATGAAGAGACGACGACATTATTGCAGGTGGCTAATCTCACGCTCAATCGGGACTCCCGCGAAGTACGTCGTGGGTCCAAGCCTATTATGTTGACTCGGAAAGAATTCGATCTCCTGGAATTCCTCATGTCGAACGCCGACAAAGCACTCAGTCGCACATCGATCCTGGAACATGTCTGGGGCTATCATTACGACACACTGACTAATACCGTTGATGTGTACATAGGGTATCTGCGAAAAAAGGTGGATAGTGGCTCGAAGATAAAACTCATTCAGACGGTGCGAGATTTCGGTTACAAGATTTCTGATCACCAACCTTCCTGAGCCGCCAGCCTGTGAGAACATTCTCGCCGTAGCACTCTCTCATTTCTTATCAATTTCTCATCTTGTTCTTATTCGCCTCTCATCTGTTCCAAGTACGATCACCACACTACTCCGCATGGAGAGCTACCTGCATTCTCTGGAATGGTCATGCCGTGCGCATCCTAATTGTCGAAGATGATGAGCGAATTGTTGGTTTCATGAAGCGCGGGCTTGAAGCTGAAGACTTCAACATCGACGTTGCTTCAGGAACGTCTCAAGCCATCGATATGGTCAACGCCCGATTCTACGACCTTCTCATCATCGATATCTTTCTCGGGCCGGATGACGGACTCGACCTCTGTCGCTCACTTCGCCAGCGACGAGTCGGATCTCCTATCCTGATCATGACGGCCAAAGGTACGCCGGAAACGGAACAGGCGAGCAAGGAGGCGGGTGCGGATACATATCTCGCAAAACCGTTTGCATTCGAAGACCTGATTGCCACAATCGCACGTTTCCGTACGCCCGCTTCTCCATCTGAACACCGAAGGGAAGTCCATGCAAAGTAGCACGATGCTTCAGAATCGTATCGGAGGCGTTTACCAAATCCACCCTGCGTCGTCCAACGATCATGACATCAACAGAACAGGGCTCCAGGGAATGTTCAGCCTTTTACCTGAACCGATGCGAGAGGGGCCACAAAGCGATCTGCTTGATACTCGCAAGACCTTCATCCTCATGATTTCATGAGGCACAGAAAGTTGGTACGACACCTATGTTGATCATGCTCTACTCCCACGATAGCTACGGTCTCGGCCATATACGTCGCAGCCTCGAAATCGCGAAGCATCTGTCCGAGAGCATCCCTCATGCATCGCTGATCATGTTGACCGGCTCCATGCAAGCCCATGCCTACGCGCTCCCCGAGCGCATGGAGTACATAAAGCTGCCGGCACTCACCAAGGATTCCGGCGGGCAGTATTGTTCGCGACTGCTTCCGCATACGATCGATATCACTCTAAAGCTGCGTCAACGAATCATTCTCGAGAGCGTTCGCAATCTGCGACCCGACATCCTCTTGGTCGATAAGGCCCCGGCAGGCATTCGCGGAGAACTCTTGCCGGCCCTCCAATTCCTCAAAACCAAATCGCCTTCAACCAGAATTGTGTTGGGCATGCGAGACATCGAGGATCATCCCGACCATGTTCAAGCCGAATGGGCCAAGTCCGGCATTCTGCCGTTGTTGAAGAACACGTACCACGCAATTTTCCTCTACGGTTCGCGCGCGATTTACGATCCTGTCGAGGAATATGGGCTTTCGCACAGTATTGGAAAGAAGATCGTCTCGTGCGGCTATGTGGGCAGACATCAGCCTGAACTCCCTCGGGAGCGCATTCGAGAACAATTACAACTGCAGACCGATCGGTTGGTGCTGGTTACGCCTGGTGGCGGG
>SWDO01000013.1:0-11634 GCA_005116895.1 Nitrospira sp.
AATATGTCCCTCCCTCAACTATATAAATCTCAGAGACTGCGCTTTCCTACTATTTGACTGCAATGATTTCTAGAGAAAAACGCCTTCCCCTTCCTCTCACGCATATATAATTTATACTCATCAAGATACTCTTTTCAACTCAATTACCCCCACCACTCTCATGCGATACTAACCCTAACATGCTCAGCTTTCCATTCTACATTATAACTCATTGATAATTTGTGAATAACGTAACGTCAGCAGACAGCGAGAGTAATGGTTAGCACGTAAGACCTACATCCAGAATTACCACCGATTTCAACATTCTGCGTGAAGGACAGAGATGAGAATTCCTTACTGCTGATTAAGCCCTCACTTCATAGTTAATCCATTTCCATGGATATCCTCAAACTCTGATTAGCACAACGTTGATACGCTCTCATCCATAAGAGTAGGATGAGCGCGCTTTCTCATTTTCAAAGTTTTGACGATTTGGAGTGACGCAGTGCCAGCTAATAAGTGGGTGCGCCAATTGCTGCTCCTGGCCCTCATTGGGGGATCTTGCCTAGTGGGTTCCCAATTCTTGATGCGCCCGGCTGTCCAAAAGGACGCACTCATCGCTGATATCATCAAGAACTGGCAAGAGGCACATCCGGCGGCCGAACGTTTCGTGATCTTGTCTGACTTCAACAACAATGCGGTTCTCGATAAGGATACAAACCTTATATGGGAGCTCTCCCCAATGCCAACGACCGTGACATGGAACGAAGCCCGCACTACATGTGTCACCCGAGTGACCGGTGGTCAAAAAGGCTGGCGCCTCCCGGCGCCTTCCGAAATGCGTAGCCTCGTGGGGCCGGCAGTGGACTCCCCGATCCCCAATATCCCCCCAGGGCATCCATTCTTGAACATCCAGCCAACATCCTATTGGACAGTAGTCCCCGAAGACAATCAGCCTTCCTATGCGCGATATGTGGATGCATTCCTCGGTAACGTCCTCAGTTTCATCAAGATCTACACCTATCCAGTCTGGTGCGTTCGCGGACCAATCAAATCCGATGACCATTGAGATGAGCAGTCACGTTGGAGTAGATCTCTAACAAGTTTGTTCAACTGTCTTTCGAGGCTCTTCCTCGGGTAAGTGTTTGTTCACAGCATAGCTCACTCACCTCACTCCCCAGTGCCCCACATTTTCCGAAACCCTCTCCCCTGGTGACTCCATTGGAAACGACGATCCACATCGTGAGGGTACGAATCGGTATTACTGGTACACGCGCTGGCGCATCGAAAGAAGAATCATCAGGCGACTGTGCAGTGCGGTGAGGTCATCGAGTAGGTCGATCTTGGTATCCTGCAGAAGGTTTCCGAAAGCGCGAGCCCCCTGACCACCCATGGCGACAGGCCATCGGGTAGCCAATTGTTCAAGCTCCTGGAGCTGTAGGAGCATTGCTGCCTCGGTCTTTGCTTCGGTGAGAGAGAGTAAAACAAGATCAGGTCTGATCTTCTCGCAGAAGAGAACGAGATCTGAGATAGGAAGGTTACAGCCCAGATAATACACCTGGCAACCTCTGGTCGCTGCGGTATAGGCAACGGCTTGGGCCCCAATTTCATGTGTCTCACCTTCCGGACACGCGATCAACACACGCGGACCAAATTCGTTCACCGGCAGCTGATTCATCACCGAAAACAACTTCTGCTGGATGACCTTGGTCACATAGTGCTCAACGGCAATCCCAAGACGGCCTTCGTGCCACAGTTCCCCGATACGCCGTTGTAGTGGAAGTAAAATCCGTTGGACAGCCTCTTCAAATGGAATGACGGCCACGGCACCGTTGAGCTTCCGCTCGAACCCCACCTTATCAATCGGCTCAAGCAATCCCACTAAATCATCTAGCAGATGGTCGTGAGGTTTCTGGTCTTCGACGGTAAAGGGGGTCACCAGACGCATACGTGCGACGAGCGAATCACGCCCTTCTGTCGCAAGACCACCAATCGTTGAACCTTGTTCCATCTGGGCCTTCACAAAACGAAGGAGTGCGACATCCTCATCACTGTATTCGCGATAGCGATTTGAACTTCGCGAGGGTTGGACAAGTCCATACCGCCTCTCCCACACACGAATCACGTCCTTTGAGAGTCCCGTCAGTTTTGCAACCCTATGAATTCTATGTTTATTCATAAACACTCAAGAATTGTAATTTATCGTCCAATGTTTGTCAAATATACTTTCTATGTACCATTGACACATTGAACATTATGCATTATACATTGGACATACATACATTGTACGTGTAACGGGAGGGTCATCATGGAAGGGAGGTTCAGGAAATACTTGAGCGTGTCGGGTGGTGCCCTGCTTCTTGACGCCGTTCTTACGGCCGGAGCAATCGCCGTGGTATTCGGCGGCGAGCACGCCCTTTCTAGAACCGAGTTCTGTGTGAGCTGCCACTCCCAGACTTACCCCTATGAAGAGCTGAAAAAGTCCTCACACTATGGCGCGCTAGGGGCCGATCCAGACTGCAAGGATTGCCACGTGCCTCAAGGCCTCGGGAACTTCCATCTCGCGCTATGGACTCACACCTATGACGGAATCCGGGCCGTGCTCGCGGAGATGAAATATGACTATTCGACGATCGAGAAATTTAACGAGCGCCGGCCAATCATGGCCCACTACGCTCGCATGTCGCTGAAAAGCTGGGACAGCGTCACTTGCCGCGAGTGTCACAAGAATACCAAGCCACCGGGCACATCGGCGAAGGCCGCGCACAAAAAGATGGAAACCGAGGGAGCCACCTGCATTGATTGCCACCAGAATCTGGTCCATAAAAAAGTCCCGGAGAGCGATCTCAATGCAAGTTTGGAGCAGGGCATCATGGTGTTGAAGGAAGTAAAAAACCAAACGGAAGACAAGGATGAGAAGGACTAGTCTATCCCTCGTGACCCGTCCTAATCCAAGGACGTTATCCAATTGTCCGTACAACACTACCAGATGTCCAAATGAGTTGAGGTAGCAATAGGAGGTCGCGCATGAGTGGAAGGATGATCGCGCAATGCATCATGATGTTGGTATCGGGCCTGCCCCTCTCAGGAGAGATCGCCGCTTCGGCAGAACTCATGCCGTTGGATCCAGTTCCGGCCCCCTATGCAGACAAACACATGCCCGCCGGCTGGTGGACGGATCAAAAAATCATTGAGGAGGGACGACAGATTTATGTCGGTGAAGCCGACCCACTTGTCTCCTGTACTGGTTGCCATGGCGAAACCGGTGATCCAGTAAAAAGTGGGGAGGGGGTTCGTAGCCTGAAAAACACTAAACGCTTCTCAGACAGCTATTGGTTCTGGCGGGTGGCAGAAGGGATTCCAAAGACGCCAATGATGCCATGGAAATCGCACCTCTCAGAAGACCAGATCTGGCAAGTCGTCGCATTCATGCATACCTTCTCGCATGGAGGGAAACCTGCCGAACATAAAGATTATGCGGGATACAAGAGACCGGAGAAGATCACCCCCAAGAATGTGGCGCCGATGGTCCTCGTGCCCGCCGGAGACTTTACCATGGGGAGCAACGAAGGTAGTGACAATGAAAAGCCCGAGCACAAGGTCTTTCTCAATGCTTATTATATGGATGTCTATGAAGTAACGGTTGGACAATATGCGAAGTTTCTGGACGCCACCAGTATAAACCCACCGCCGAAGTGGACAACTATGAACGAACCGCCTCATCAGAAGCGCCCGGTTGTCAATGTCGATTGGGCGGATGCGAACAACTATTGCCAGTGGGCCGGCAAGCGGTTGCCGACCGAAGCCGAATGGGAGAAGGCGGCACGGGGAACGGATGGGCGCATCTATCCCTGGGGTAACGATCCACCTGACCCCCTCCACGCTAATTATGGGAAGGAGAAGGAGAAGTGGAACAACCATGATGCGCTGGTGCCGGTGGGGCAATTGAAGGACGGCAAGAGCCCCTATGGAATCTATGATCTGGCAGGGAATGTCTGGGAATGGGTGAACGACTGGTATGACCCAGACTATTATGCAACCAGCCCATCGCGAAACCCGCTAGGACCGAAAAGCGGCAAATACAAGGTGATGCGAGGCGGCTCGTGGGACCTCGCCCCAGAGCAACTCAGATCTGCGCGTCGAGACTTTAACATAACGTCGACCACAGACTACGCCTCGCCGGCGTATCGGAACTTCAACAGCGGGTTCCGGTGTGCGAAGAGTCCGTAGGACTATGTTCCCCGGCATGCTCGATGATACCAAGGTCCTGTACGAGCGGGCAGGGTCATTCCTCTACCCGCTCACGGACCGTGCCGGCTTGAACCGGCTGATCTACAAGCGTCTCTCCTGCAGCTGTGTGAGCGACCAGCGAGCCTCAAGCGGTTTCGTGCAAACCAGGCATAGGCCTTCACGACAAGTGGCTCGACTAAAGAAAGACGACTGAGTCTCGCCAAGAATCCCAGGCCAACTGCCTCCCACATAGCTCGGAAGACATCGACGCCGGTGATGACGGTCCCATCACCCCAATGGGCATGAATGATTCTCCCAAGTTCAGCGGGAGATATGTCTATGGATGTTGAGTCATAATCCGGTCGTGAGAAGTCGCAAAATACTAGGCGCTCACGTCTGTCCAATCGCCTCAAAAGGGCGATTTCTCGATCGCAAATCGGACAGGCTCCATCAAAGAATACGGTGAGCGGGTAGGATGCCATATGATCGACCTCTCCTCGTCAGCCGCGAGATACGGTTTGCCTCATCAGTCGATCCAACCTGTGATCCAACTCAGTAAAGGTCTCCAGAACCCGACCACATGTTCATACGGCCGTTGATCAATACCTCACGCTTGGCGAGCGCGCCATCTTCCTCTCGGCAGTTTCGATATCGATTCACACCCCTTTGTCAGTTTCATAAGACCAACTCGACGTCTCCAGGCTTGAACGACATCTCTCGATAGGCTAACGAGACTCATAACTATCCATTCTATTATAATGTCCATTGTTTGTCAAATATATTAAACAATAACACTTGACACATTGGACACTGTTACTTTATACATTAAACATGCTTATGACAAACATTGTACTTCAAGCAATGGAGGTCGTCATGGCAAACACACTGGCGGACAAAACGCATACGGGTCATCGCGCGAATCATGCCGATTCTTCTGCCGTCACGAATCAATTGATATGCACCAGATGCGGCGGACTGATGGTGAACGAGTTTTTTATGGATGTACGAGACAGTATTCGCGAGTTGAAGTTTCCTGCGAAACGCTGTGTGCAATGTGGTGAGGTGGTCGATGTCGTCATTTTGATCAATCGGCAGCAGGAGCAACAGCCAATGCCGATTCAGCTCGTGAGGGAGATGTCATCTCACAATCGTATGACGAAAGATCAATAAAGGTATGTGCAGCCAACCAGCTGATCCTGGTTTTCAAAAACAAGGAGGGTGTCTTATGCGGAGTCAATTGGTGTTTCAGGTCGGATTCGGAGTGGCATTGATGATTGGAGCCGTCTCAGTTGCCAGAGCAGCGGACATGGTACTCATCCCCAAGGGCGAGTTCACCATGGGGAGTAGCGAACATTCAGATGAAGCTCAGCACCAGGTCGTGCTTGATGCTTATTCAATCGACAAGTTCGAAACGTCGAATGCACGCTACAAGGAATTTATGAAAGCCACCAGTCACCCGGCACCAGCCTATTGGGA
This sequence comes from Nitrospira sp., assembly GCA_005116895.1. Taxonomy (GTDB): domain Bacteria; phylum Nitrospirota; class Nitrospiria; order Nitrospirales; family Nitrospiraceae; genus Nitrospira_D. The sequence goes on from SWDO01000013.1 coordinate 5,686, forward strand.
CGACCCGCGGCTCAGTAAGCCTAGCCATCCAGTTGTCGGTGTGAGCTGGACTGACGCCAACGCATTCTGCAAGTGGGACGGCAAACGGCTTCCGACGGAAGCAGAGTGGGAGCGAGCAGCTAAGGGTCCACAAGGCGACAACCACTACCCATGGGGTCACATGCTTGATCCTAAGAAGGCCAACTATGGGCAGAACGTGGGCCGCACGACACCTGTCGATTCCTACCCGGAAGGTGCGAGCGGCTTTGGTGTCTACAACATGGCCGGCAATGTCTTCGAATGGGTCGAGGATTGGTATGACCTGAAATACTACAAAGAGAGCCCAGCCCTGAACCCCCGCGGTGCAGAGAAGGGTTACAATTTTGCCAATCAAGGACCGGTGAAAGTGCTCCGTGGTGGGTCCTGGCTTGCGCCGGAAAGCTCGCTCCATACGAGTCACCGCTTCTGGAATCAGCCTGATAATAATTCATACGGAGTCGGACTTGGATTTCGTTGCGCAAAGTCCGTACAGACGGTTTCGGACGAAGCCGAACAAACAGGACGTGACGCCTTCATTCAGGCGCTAGTGGCCATGGGTGCCGAAAAGAATGCGGAAGCCATGGCTGCCATTGAGAAGGCATTGGCCTCGGATCCGGGGAATCAGGAGTACCTGGCAACCCGTGAACTGATCCAGAAGAGCATGAAGAAGAAATAGTCGAAGGGCTAAGGGAGGGGGCATAGGCCCCCTTTCGATAACCAGGTCGTGAGGAAAAGACCGCCGTGAATACGCCTGACACCGCAGGGGCAACTCAAACAACAGGGATCCAAGCTGCAATCCCGAGCACCTCTCTCATCCTTCTCACTGGTGCGAGCGGGTACATCGGCGGACGCCTCCTGCCATCTTTGGAGCATCAGGGCTACCGCTTGCGCTGTTTGGCAAGACATCCGGAGATTCTTAAGCCGAAGGTCAGTCCCTTGACGGAAGTTCTCGCAGGTGATGTTCTTGATCGTCCGAGTCTCGATTCGGCATTGCGCGGGGTCGATGCGAGGGATTGTCCTCATGGCCATACTTGGGGCCTCATCCCTCCACGCTGGTCCCGTCGATTCACCCGGACACGCGCATCAGGAAAAGGCTCAATTGGTCCATGAGGCCAATCATGAAGTGGACCACGCATGGGAGATCTACCACCGGGCAGCATTGGGAGGAACAGTGGCCTCACCTGCGCTGCAGGCGGAAATCGAGCAGCACCTGCACGAAGCCCGAACCCTCGTGACCCAGGCACAAGAAGCAGCTGACCGAGGAGAGGACCGACAGGTGGAGGACCTTGTCAAGCAAGTGAGACTCCATACCACCCAAGCCATTAAGGGTAGCAAGGAGCAGAAGAGATGATCACTGGTCTGTGTCGCAGATCAACTCAGCTCAAGAGAATGACAATGGCAGTTGTCACAGCTCTGGCGATGATTCAATTGCTCACCCTGGAATCATTCGCGGGAGCGAAAGAGCTTGACTCAGTGCCGATGGTCACGATTCCGGCCGGAGAATTTCTGATGGGCAATCCAGAAGGAAAAGGCCGGGATGATGAGAGGCCGCAGCGATCTGTCTACCTCGATGAGTTCACGATCGACCAAGTCGAAGTGACGAACGAGCGGTATATGGCCTTTGTGAAATCCATTGGTCATCGCACGCCTCCTAATCCCTATGGCACCGGGCCTCTCCAATCCATTAAGGGCATTGAGCAACTACCGGTGGTCCAGACAACTTGGTACGACGCGAAGGCCTATTGTAGTTGGGCGAAGAAGCGGCTGCCGACGGAAGCGGAATGGGAAAAGGCTGCTCGCGGGACTGACGGCCGCCTCTACCCCTGGGGGAATGAACCACCCACGGCGAAGCGAGCAAACATTGATCGAGAGTGGGAAGACGAGCGCACCCTGCATGCTGTTGGATCGCTTCCCGATGGAGATTCACCCTACGGAGTCAAGGATATGGCTGGAAACGTCAGGGAGTGGGTCTCCGATTGGTACGACGCGGACTACTATCAACATGCGCCCAATCGGAATCCACAAGGTCCCGACAAAAAGGGAGTGGTTCGGTCGATTCGTGGTGGGTCCTGGCATAGTCCAGCATCCGATATCACCACATCGGCGCGCGGTCGCGGCGGGTTCGCCTTGCAAACTCATGGCACCGGGTTTCGCTGTGTCCGTGGTCTGGAGGAAGTGATCCAGAAGAAGTAACCGGTTGTAGTGAGCGTGCGAGATAAGACGATGGCAACGACAAGAGTTCGGAGGCCGGTTTATTGACTTTGTAGAGGTGACGCCGAAACTCCGCACGGCGTCGCCCGCTAAGGCAGACAGGTCTCCTCTTCATGAGGAGCCTGTCTCCTTGGCGAACTGTATAATCACCATACAGGCAGATAGTTCCAGACTCGGATGATAAGGAGGAACGATATGGATATGAGTCTAGTCTTTTTGATCGCTGTTGGATTTCTGGCTTGCAGTATGGCAATGGGACTCTATCAGACCGCTACCGTTTTCGTCAGACGTCGGTCTGTGAAAGGTAGGAGGACCAGGAAGAACGAAAAGGGAACCGGCTTGTCTTTTTCACCATACGCTTGATGCAGATAAGGCAGCCGATCGACATCACACCGCGGGCGGAACATGAGCTCGCGATTGGCCCGATCTGTCGATGGCTCTTTCAGGAGCTATGTCTATGAACATCGTCGTAGCTGGAGGAACAGGATTCATTGGTCAGGCGCTGTGCGCAGCGCTCGTACACGGTGGCCACAGAGTCAGTCTACTGACAAGGCATACAGGGCAGGCGCTTCACCGGCCCAACGCACACGTGAATCTCGTGGAATGGAACGCACGAGACACGGGCCCCTGGGAGGAGCTCCTTGAGGGAGCTGATGCAGTCATTAACCTAGCCGGGGCACCGATAGCCGACGGACGCTGGACCGACGAGCGCAAGCGACTCCTTACCGAAAGCCGAGTCCTCACGACCCGCTTACTCGTCAGAGCGCTGTCCCGCCGGTCGTCTAAACCCCCGTTGTTGATCAGCGCCTCCGGCATTGGATATTACGGCGCCAGCGATGACCTCGTATTGGATTAAGGCGCGGCTCGCGGCACCGGATTTATCGCTGACCTTTGTCTTGCCTGGGAGGCGGAGGCGATGAGCGCCGCAGAATTTGGAACCCGCGTGGTCATCTTGCGGACCGGCATGGTGCTCGAACAAGACGGCGGGGCTTTGGCTAAAATGGTATTGCCGTTCAAGCTGTTTGCAGGTGGTCCGATCATGCCGGGTACTCAATGGGTCTCCTGGATTCACCGTAGTGATCATATCGGTCTGATCCAATGGGCCCTCACCACGACCACAGTTTGCGGTCCGATCAATGCCGTAGCCCCAGAGCCTGTGAGGATGAACACGTTCTGTGACGTTCTCGGTCAAGCAATACACCGACCATCGTGGCTTCCCGTTCCAGGCATTGCATTGAATATCCTCCTGGGAGAATTGGGAACATTGATGACTACCGGCCAACGAGTGATTCCGAAGAAAGCGATGGCAGGAGGCTATACGTTTCGGTATTCGACGCTCGAATCCGCGTTGCGAGCCGTGCTCAAGAAACCGATCGCCGCAGACCCTATGACATGATCGACATCCGCGAATCATCGCGAAGTCTCGGCACCGTCTTTACTTGGATATGTAAATGTTCGGTGATCAATGGGAATTTAACAGGAGGTGCGCTATGAGAATCTCCCGCTTCCATATGATGGCAGGGTTGTTCATGGGCCTTCTCGTTGTGGGATCGGCGATAGCCGACCAACCAGCGAGCCAGGCTCCGTATGGGCATGGAGACGATACCAAGCTGCCCAAGGGTGTGATCGGTCTCTCTCTACAGATTGGAGCCGAGCGGATCGGTGATCCGGCCATTCTGTATGTCGGCATGGTCCATCCGGAGGGACCAGCTCACAAGGCGGGACTTGAGCATGGCGATGAGGTCGTGAGTGTTGATGGAACACCCGTAAACGGAAAGCGTTATGAGGAAGTGATCGGCATGATTCGAGGAGAAGCGGGAACCGCCGTGAAGGTTGGAGTCAAGGGTGAACACGGCCTCCGTGAGCTGTCCATCACACGAGTGGCAGGTGACAAGCTTTCAAGAGGACCATCGGGATCACATGGTAACCCAGCGCCGTAGAACTTCATGAAAGGGAGCAACCTGTGCGAGGAATAGTTTGGTTCAGGCGCGATCTTCGATTGCACGACCAGCCCGCTCTTACCGCGGCCTGTGCGGAATGCGACGAAATCATTCCGCTGTTTATATTCGATGAGCTGTTGCTGCAATCGCATGAGTTTGGATCAGCCTGTGTGAACTTCATGCTGGGATGCCTCAAAGATCTGAACGATGCGTTGAGCGGACTGGGAGCTCCGCTCCAATGGAGGCGGGGTGAACCGGTCGAACAGGTCTTACAAGCAGCACGTGAATGGAAAACTGACGCGGTCTATTGGAATCGTGACTACGAGCCGGGAGCCATTGGGCGGGACCGGCTAGTACAACAGCGTTTGGCAAAGCTCGGAGTGGCGGTGCGGACGTTCAAAGACCATGTGGTGTTTGAAGCATCTGAGGTGCGTGGCGCGACGGGTGAGCCATTGCAACGGTACAGCGCCTATCGCGCACGCTGGTGGACCAAATGGCATACCACACCCCCGGCAGTTCAGCCGATCCCAATCACCCTTGCAAAAAAGAAAGCCGCACCGCTGCCACTCGCTCGTCCTCTTCCCACCGCCGGTGAGCTGGGGTACGAACCCATCGTCTTGGCGTTTGAGCCTGGCGAGCAGAACGCCCTGAAGCGATTGCGCTGGTTCATGAAAGGACCGCTACACTCCTATGCGCAAGGTAGAAACCTCCCGGCCATCGATGGCAGTTCAACACTTTCCCCGCACTTCCGGTTCGGAACACTGTCGCCGCGCATGGCCATTCACGCCGCGTTGAATGCTCTGACTAAAGGCGGGCCAGTCTCCCGGGGTGATGTCCTGACCTGGGTTGATGAGTTGATCTGGCGTGAGTTCTTCCAGCAAGTCCTCACATCCTTTCCACATGTCGCGAAGGGCCCGTTCAGAACAGTCATCGTCCCACCAGCTCGACCAGCTGGAGATAAACGGGATCGACTGTTTCGAACATGGTGTGAGGGAAAGACCGGCTATCCCATTGTGGATGCAGGCATGAGGCAACTCAACCAGACAGGATGGATGCATAACCGTGTTCGAATGATCGTCGCGTCATTCCTGATCAAAGATCTCCGGATCGACTGGCAGAGCGGCGAACGGTATTTCATGCAGCATCTGATCGATGCCAGTTGAGGCACATAGTATGCCTGGCTATCGAATCTTTAACCCTGCGCTCCAGAGCAAGAAGTTCGACCCCGACGGAACCTACATTCGCCGGTATGTTCCTGAACTGGCCCGTGTATCGGCGAAGAGGATTCATGAGTTGCATCTCATGACCGCAGATGAGCAAGAACGCGCTGGATGCCGAATCGGGACCGATTATCCTTCCCCGATTGTGGACCATCAACTCGCTCGTCAGGAATATCTCAACCTCGGGAAGCAGGAGGCAACAAGATGACAACCTCCCCGCTTCGCCTTGGCATCAGTCGATGTCTTCTCGGAGATGAGGTTCGCTTCGATGGAGGACACAAGCAGGACCATTTCCTAACCGATATACTGAGCCGCTACGTCGAATGGGTCCCGGTTTGCCCTGAGGTGGAAGCGGGATTGGGCACCCCGCGTGAGGCCATGCGCTTGGTGGGCAATCCGCATCACCCCCGGCTCATGACCATTACGAGCAAGCACGATCACACTCAGGCAATGAAGACGATGATCGCTGCGCGTCTTGATTCGCTCAAAAAACGCGACCTCTCAGGGTTTATCTTCAAGAGAGGCTCACCCAGTTGCGGGGTCGAACGGGTGCGTGTATA
>SWDO01000013.1:11734-12315 GCA_005116895.1 Nitrospira sp.
GCTCAGAGAGAACTTCATCGAGCGAGTGTTCTGCTACCGACGCTTTCAAGATCTGGTGCAGAACGGAGTCACCAAACAGGCTTTGATACGCTTCCACACGATTCACAAATATCTGCTCCTAGCCCATAGCCAGCAGCACTACGAAACGATGGGGCGGCTAGTCGGCCAAACGAAACGGTATCAACTCAAAGAATTGACGTTGAAGTACGGTGAGCACTTCATGAGAGCCCTGACCATGAAGGCGACGGTGCGTAAGCATGTCAATGTGCTGCAGCATATTGTGGGCTACTTCAAGAGTCGATTAAGCACTCATGAAAAGGCCGAGCTGTTGGGCGTGATCGCAGACTACCATAAGGGGCTTACGCCGTTGATCGTCCCTCTCACGCTGGTCAAGCATTACGTCCAGATCTTTGACGTCGGGTACATTCGCGATCAGGTCTATCTCAGCCCGCATCCGAAAGAGCTCATGTTGCGGAATCATGCGTAGAAGGGAATCGCAATGCCACATGTTGTTGTAGAAGAAGCCGGAGATTTGCAGGGCCTCTATCAGGCATTCACACCGATGGTTCAACGAACCGGCA
>SWDO01000013.1:12415-23194 GCA_005116895.1 Nitrospira sp.
GAAAGCCATCACCGTCCGTCTCTTGCCGGCTACAGATCCCGAAAAAACCCCTGCAGTTAAGAAGCTCATGGCCCTCGTCGCGGGATTCATTCGGAAAGTGTATCCAGGGAGTCGCTATGGTAAAACCAATCTTCAAGAATACTTAGTGCCAACGGCAGGCCAGGAATGACAGTGGAGAACCATACTGTACTGTTCAAGAAAGAGACCACGCATCTGCGGACAATTAGCACACAAATGAACGCTACGTGAAACACTCCACTCCACACGTGCGCATTATCGGCGCCGGGCTGGCCGGGTTGGCCTGTGCACGTCGACTGACACAATCAGGCCTCACCTGCACGATCCTTGAAGCGTCCGACGGTATCGGTGGGCGTATCCGGACAGATCGCGTAGAGGGTTTTCAGCTCGATCGCGGATTCCAGATCCTTCTCACCGGCTACCCGGAAGCGCGCAAGACGCTGAACTATCCCGCGTTGAACCTCAGGCCTTTTCATCCCGGAGCGCTCATTCGCTATGCCAACCGCTTTCACTTGATGAGTGATCTCTTTCGTCGGCCTCAAGATCTGATTCAGACTTTGGTCAGCCCTATCGGCTCTCTCACCGACAAGGTGAGACTGTTACGGATGCGACGGGACGCATTGCGCCAACACCTCTGCTTCGAGATGAGCGACCCCGCCCGTCCAACTCACGAAGTCTTGCAGATGTATCAATTTTCGGACGCTATGGTGATGCGTTTCTTCCACCCCTTTCTCAGCGGCGTATTTTTGGAAACCGGGTTGACAACGCCCTGCTGGATTTTTGGGCTTGTCTGGGGCGCCTTCTGCCGAGGAGCAACGGCCTTGCCGCAAGATGGCATGGGCGCTATCGCGCAGCAACTTGCGGCTCCATTGCCTTCGGGGACGATCCGCCTCAACCAAACCGTACAACACATTCAGGGATCGAGTGTGGTGCTGGAGTCAGGGGAACAGCTCACGGGTGATGTGCTGGTGGTCGCGACAGATCATGCAACCGCTGCCCGCCTGCGTGGGGAGCACGTAGCAAGCTCCTCAGTACGTGGTTCAATGACGCTCTATTTCGACGCGCCAGCTCCTCCGCAACCCGGACCCTGGTTGATATTGAACGGGGAAGGTACTGGGTTAGTCAGAACCCTCTGCGTGCTGAGTGAGGCGGCGCCTTCATACGCACCGCCTGGCCGAGCTTTGATCTCAGTGACAACTACTGAGCAGATTGAGGCACACGATGATTTGGTGCTAGCAGTACGGCTATTTCTTCAATCCTGGTTCGGCTCGCAAGTTAACGGGTGGCGACATCTGCGGACCGATCACATTTACCACGCGCTACCTCCGATAGACTTACTTTCCCCCGTGAACCGCACAGCCTCACCGCGCGTAGCTGCGGGTCTTTACCTGTGTGGCGATTACCGGGAAAGCGGTACATTGGATGGGGCTTTGTTGTCGGGCCGGAAAGCAGCTGAAGCAATACTGTCTGATTACGACCTGTCGTGACTCCAACTATCGGTGCTTGCTAGATTCGTTATATCAGTCGCCAGGCATTCCGCCTCGTACACGTAGGAATGCATCGCGAACGAGCGGATCAGATGCCCATAGTGCAGGGTAGATAGCTATCAGGTCATGCTACGAAACTTTCAAAGCCCACAGGCAACCTTCATGAGCGCTGCAGTGGACGTCCCCGAGACGGAGGCTGTCAACTGGCCCGTGGCTCCAGCCGTGCGCCCTACTGCTCCGGAACCCATGTGGTCGGCATACCACCTCGTTTTCACTGGCTGACTCTTTTGATTCTGACAGTCGTATTCTCGCACGCTGATTTTCGAGAGCGCCGGGAAGTCACCCTCCGTCTGTGCCGTCTTATAATCGAACAGATCAGACATGGTGACCGTTTCGTCCGCTTTCCGAATACTCCCACGGTCGGCGTAGTAGGCGTACGTCTCCGTCTCGCCAACTTTGGACCAATCAGCTGCAGAGATCGTCGTCGGACCAGATGACGGCTCCCCTCCTGTACAGGCCGTCATCCATATCAATCAGACGAGCCCGTAGGTTCCGTATTAGTACTGGGGTTGAATAAGGATGAAGAGAAAAATCTGAGAAGATGGGATTTGGTTGCGGGGAGAGGATTTGAACCTCTGACCTTTGGGTTATGAGCCCAACGAGCTACCAGGCTGCTCCACCCCGCAGAGGGAGACTAACAAAGCGCTGAATAACAAGTCAAGTTGAGGTGTTGCCGGATTGCATTCTCGGAACCACGATGCTAAAGCGATAGCATGCGGATTGTCTTTATGGGCACACCGGAATTTGCCGTGCCATCGCTCGAGGCGCTCCTTGGATCCGAGGATCACGTGGTTGGAGTCGTCACGCAGCCGGATCGGCCGAAGGGAAGAGGGCATCAGCTCGTCGCGCCACCCGTGAAACTGGTCGCGGAGCGTGCTGGTATTTCTATCCTACAGCCGCTCAAAATTCGCACACCCGAGTTCTTACAGGCCCTTTCGGCCTGGCAGCCTGATCTCATCGCGGTCACAGCCTTCGGGCGGATTTTGCACACGCCGATTCTGAGTCTTCCCCCAATGGGTTGTGTGAATGTCCACGGGTCTCTGCTGCCGAAATATCGAGGCGCGGCGCCGGTCCAGTGGGCCGTCATCAATGGTGAGACCAAAACGGGTATTACCACGATGCTCATGGATGAAGGAATGGATACGGGACCGATGCTGCTCCAAGAGGAGTTGGACATCTCGCTTGATGATACAGCCGGGACATTGGCGCCTCGCATGGCAGAGCTAGGCGGGCAGCTACTCATCAAAACGATCGCTCAGCTGAAGGCGGGGACGTTGGTGCCGAAGAGGCAAGATGATGGACAGGCGACCATGGCTCCGCTCTTGAAAAAAGAAGACGGCCTGATCGATTGGACGATGAACGCCACGTCGCTTGCCAATCGGGCACGAGGGCTTTCTCCCTGGCCAGGGGCGTATACGTTTTTCGGCGAGGAGCGTTGGAACATATGGAAAGCAGTCTCGATTATGGGTGTGACGACCGAGAAACCCGGAACGATCGTCACGGTGAATAAGCAGGCGATTCTGGTGGCGACAGGCGAGGGCGTTCTTGAGATCCATGAAATCCAAACGGCCAATTCGAAACGCATGTCGGTAGTCCAATTCCTGGCTGGGCACCGAGTTACGGCCGGTATCCAATTGGGTTCACCGACGGCGTAACTCTTCTCTTCACAACAGTTGCCATCTCCTTGTTCCAACTATGAGTGACGAAAGACCGGTGGGTACTGATGTGCGGAGGCTCTCTCCACGATCTATTGCGCTCTCTATCCTCCTGTCCTGTCAACGAACTGATGACGCACTCGATGAGCTGATCGAACAACGAGCCACATCAATTCCACAGCCCCGTGACCGTTCGCTGGTAATGGAGCTGGTGTATGGGACCTTACGGCGACAGGAGACGGTTGATTGGAGGCTTGATGCGGTTCTCGCCAAACCTCTCCACAGATTGCCGATGGTCGTACAAATGTTACTGCGGCTTGGCGCCTACCAGCTGCTGTTTCTGGATCGCATTCCGGCTTCTGCAGCGGTGAACGAAACCGTCCTTTTGACAAAGTCCTACGCGAAACAATTAGGCCGTGATTGGAGTGGGTTAATGAATGGAGTTCTGCGGAACCTGATTCGTGTACCGGCGCCACCTTTCCCAGATCCAGTAAGTTATCCGGCTCAATCGTTATCGATTCGGTATGGAATCCCAATTTGGCTGACCGAGCGGTGGCTCAGCCGAATGGGACTTGAGCAAGCAGAAATGGCTTGTCGAGCAAGCAGTACGGCCCCAAGTGTCACCCTGCGAGTGAACGCCAATCGACTCACCAGAGAAGAGTTTTTGGAGAAGTTGCGGCAGGCAGGTATTGCGGCACGTCCGACCGCTGTCAGCTCTGTCGGGGTGCGGTTGGAAAAAGGCCAGGATGTTACGGCGTTGCCAGGGTTCCAGTCTGGCGATTTCTATGTGGAAGATGAAGCGGCTCAACTCATTCCTCTGATCCTTGATCCACAACCTGGCGAAACCGTGTTGGATGCTTGTGCCGCTCCAGGCGGCAAGGCAACGCACCTGGCCGAACTCATGCGTGATTGCGGAACGATCTATGCGGTTGATCGGAAGACTCTCCGCATGGACCTCCTTCGACAAAATTGCGGACGGTTGGGTGCGCGGAGTGTTGTGCCGATCGTCGGTGATGTGAGGGCACCATCCGAATGGGCCGGGGTGATTGCCTGCGGGCCGACCCTCCATAAGGAACCGCCGCTGGTCGATCGGATACTCGTAGATGCCCCGTGCAGTGGGCTGGGTGTGTTGCGCCGACACCCTGAAGCGAAATGGCGGAAGGATAGTTCGACGTTCGCCAGACACCAGAAACTTCAAGCTGAAATCCTTGTCTCGGTGGCTTCCTGCTTGCGACCCGGTGGGGTGCTAGTCTATAGTACCTGCTCCACGGAAACGGAAGAGACAGAAGGGGTCATCACCTCTTTTTGCGAAGCCTATCCTGGATGGATGCGTGAATCTGTGGCGTCGTGGCTTCCCACCACGGCTCTCCCCTTTGTGACCATCTGCGGCGCGTTCTCGACTATGGGTAACGAGTGCGGGATGGATGGCTTTTATGCCGCCCGCCTACGGAAAAAATAATGGGTCATTCGATTCAGATCGCCCCCTCAATTCTTTCCGCGGATTTTGCTCGATTGGCCGATGAAGTATCCGCAGTGGAGCGAGCGGGTGCTGATCTGTTGCATGTTGATGTGATGGACGGCCATTTCGTGCCGAACCTGACCGTGGGACCGCCGATTGTCGAAAGTCTCAAAAAAGTCACCAAGCTTCCACTTGACGTCCATTTGATGATCACCAATGCCGATGCGTTCATTCCGGAGTTCGTCGATGCCGGAGCCGACTATTTGACCGTGCATGTCGAAGCCTGTCCACACCTCCATCGCACGATTCAATCGATTAAGGAACGGGGGGTCAAGGCCGGAGTCACCTTAAATCCTGCGACGCCACTCTCGTTGCTTCAGGAGATCTTGGGAGATGTCGACTTGGTGTTGATCATGTCAGTGAATCCTGGATTCGGCGGGCAAAAGTTTATCCCATCGGTACTCAGAAAGATTGCCGATACACGGGCACTGTTGGACAAGATTAAAAGCCAGGCGCTGCTGGAAGTGGATGGTGGCGTGAAGGTGGAAAATACTCAAGAGATCGTGGCCGCCGGAGCGACGGTTCTCGTGGCAGGGTCCGCAATTTTCTCCCAACGCAACTATGCAGCGACCATTGCGGCCATGCGGGCGGCTGGAGCAATGGCCGTCTCGCCGGCGTCACGCGCCGCGGTCCATCAATAGGCGGCTCAGGTGGACATCTCCACACTCATCGACAGTCTGCACCCTCTCGAAATTAAAGTACTCACGACCTTAGGGCTTCGCCAATCGGGAACCGCTCTGGGCAGCGAACAGTTGGCCGGCGCAGCTGAGTTGGAGGCATCTCAACTCAGTATGGCGGTCGAGTGGTTATTGGCCAAGTCTCTCATCACGGTCCAGACGGAAACCGTGACACCCATCGTCTCACTGACGAAGATCGGGGAGGAGTATTACCAGACCGCCTCACCCATCGAGCGAGTCTTGGCGGCTGCGCGGGAAGCCACCGGCACCGGGAAGAGACTGACGATTCCCGACCTTCAGTCTCAAGGCGGACTGGACGCTTCGGATGTCAGCAAAGCTGTCGGGCGACTGAAAAAGGAAGGGGTGGTCCTGATCATCCAAGGAGGGTGTATTGAAACAACTGGACGCCCGAGTCCGACTGTCGAGGCACTCCGAACCCTCCTGGGGGACATGCATGACTCACCGAAAGAGCTGAAGAGCTTCACGGAAGCCCATCGGCAGATCATTGAAGACTTTGCCGTGAAACGTGGTAATGCCAAAGAACCGTTTCGTGTGGACGAGCGGGTGGCCCGCTCATTTATATTGTCACCGGACGGAGCCGGTGCAGCGGCGCAGTTGCTGACGCAGGGGGTTGCTGAAGAAGTCTCGCAGTTGACTCCCGACTTGTTGAAGGATGGGAGTTGGCGTCACACGCGATTGAGAAAGTACACGATCAGTCTGCGCCCGCCTCGTATTGGAACAGGAAAGAAACATCCCTATCGCGAATTTCTCGATACGGTCAAAACCAAACTTGTGAGCATGGGGTTCCAGGAAATGCGGGGGGCGCTGGTCGAAACCGAGTTCTGGGATATGGATGCCCTGTTCATGCCGCAATTCCATCCGGCTCGGGACATTCACGATGTCTACTTCGTTAAGGAGCCCAGCCATACCACCGCCATGGATGAGCCGTTTTTGTCGCGTGTGGCCAAGGTACATGAGAACGGCGCGGAGACTGGTTCCACAGGCTGGGGCTATTCGTTTGATGTGCATCGGGCTAAACGGTTGGTGTTGCGGAGTCAGGGCACGGCGGTGTCGGCTCGAAGGCTTGCCGCCTCGCCACAGATCCCCGGGAAGTATTTCTCGATCGCCCGGTGTTTTCGCTATGACCAAGTCGACGCCACCCACGCCACCGATTTCTTCCAGGTGGAGGGGATCGTGCTGGGAGAAGACATCAACTTTCGGACGCTGTTGGGGCTCTTGAATTTGTTTGCCCGGGAAGTGGCGCAGGCGAAGGAAGTGAAGTTCTTACCGGCCTATTTCCCGTTTACTGAACCGTCGGTCGAGATGCATGTGCGGCATCCGCGCTTGGGATGGATGGAACTCGGCGGCGCTGGCCTCTTTCGCTCCGAAGTGACGTTGCCGCTCGGTGTCACGGTGCCGGTCATTGCCTGGGGGTTGGGTCTCGATCGCATGGCGATGGTGGCGTTGGGCATACATGATATCCGCGAACTCTTTACCGACAACCTGGAATTGATCCGCACGACCAGAGGACTGTTCTAACTCCACGTATGCCTACCATCACGATTTTCAAGGACGATTTAGAGTCGCTTCTGACGGGTGAGGGCGGTGTCGACCGTGGCATTCCGATGGCGCAGTTGGAAGAGTGGCTCATGCTCGTGAAGGGCGAGCTGAAGGGGCACAATCCGGAAACCGGAGAGTTGCGTATCGAACTGCAAGATAGCAATCGGCCGGACCTCTGGTGTTGCGAGGGGATTGCCCGACAAATTCGCATCAAGCAGCAAGGCCGGTTGAAGCCGTATGACTTCTTTGCCAAAACACCGAAGTCGCCTCATCAGTTGATCGTGAAGCCCGGCATGGAGCAGGTGCGTCCCTATGTGGCAGCCTGTACGGCCAAGGGATATCGGGTGACTGAGAAGGGGCTGGCTCAGCTGATTCAAACGCAGGAGAAATTGGCCGACATCTTCGGGCGTAAGCGCAAGACCGTTTCCATCGGAATCTACCAACTGCACAATATTAGCTTTCCCGTGACCTATGAGCTGGTGAAACCGGACGAAGTGCGGTTTACCCCGCTGGGTATGGAAACGGCGATGACCCTATCGGAAATTCTCATGGTTCATCCCAAGGGGTTGGAGTATGGGCCTATCTTGGCCGTTCAAAGTCTGCTCCCCATCCTTCGGGATGCGAAGGCTCAACCGTTGTCCTTTCCCCCGATTATCAATAGTCGGGAAATCGGAGAGGTACGGGTGGGTGATGATGAGCTCTTCGTTGAAGTGACCGGGACAGACCTGCGCATGGTGATTCTGTCATTGAACATCTTCGCGACGAATTTGGCCGACCGTGGCGCAACCATCGAGCCGGTGGAAGTCCGGTATCCGACGAGCACGGTGCTGGGTAAACGGGTCAAAACACCTCAAGATTTCGGGAAACCTGTGACCATTCGGATGAAAGCGATTGAACAGGCATTGGGCCAGGAGCTCGGCGAGGCAATGGTGAAGCAGGCGCTTGAGTCCTATGGGTATGCCGTGTCGGCAGAAAAGGGGTCGGTGAAGGCAAAGCTCCCACCATACCGCCATGATCTCATGCATACGATGGATGTGGTTGAAGATGTCGCCATGAGTCGTGGGTATGCCGAGTTTACCCCCGTCATGCCGGCGCAGTTTACGGTGGGAGGCTTATCCGCTATTGAGCAGCTGTCCGATCGATCCCGAGAATTAATGGTGGGACTCGGCTTTCAGGAAATCATTTCGAATATTCTCGGTTCACCGGAACAGTATTGCCGTGGTATGCGTCTGGAAGGAACGGAATGGGGGCGGACAGTCGAGGTTGATAACGTCATGTCACTCAGCTTCTCCTGCCTCCGACAATGGATGCTGCCCTCACTGTTGCGCATCGAAGCTGCTTCGAGTCGGGCGTTCTACCCCCATCGCCTCTTTGAGGCCGGTGATGTGGCGATTCCCGATGGGACCCACGAGTTGGGGTCTCGAACGGAAACCGTGATCGGCGCCTTGATCGCGCACGCCACCACCCATTTCTCAGAAATCCATTCCTGTCTGGACGTGCTGTGTTACTACCTCGGCAAGGACTATAGCCTTGAGCCACTGCAGCATCCATCGTTTCTAGAAGGCCGTGCCGGCCGCATTCTCGTTTCGGGTAAGCCGGTCGGCGTCATCGGCGAAGTCCATCCAGAAGTCCTCGAACGTTGGCAGATCTCCATGCCGGTCGTGGCGTTCGATCTGAACCTGTCGCAGCTGCTTTCGTAAGTCAGTCACGGCGCATGTCGAGTTTCATGTGTCGCGTACTGTCATCGGGTGATGGTTCACGGCATTCCACAGACAAACTCTCCCCGACAAGGCCAAATGTACCCCCCCCCCCTCACTAGGGCCATCTTCGGGGATTGCACAACGCTGACAATCGCGTAGAGTCACAAGCGTTACATCTCCATGTTTGCGAGGCCGGAGCGACAATGCACGAGACCCTCTGGTGCGAATGGCAGTCACGAGGGCGCAGAGCACTGCTGACAACAGCAGCAATCGTCCTGGCGTGCCTCGGCGTCTTCCCCGGGCTCGCCGCCGACATCAGTTACGTGTATGACAAGGCAGGCCGGCTGCGCGCCGTCATCGATCCGGCCAGTGATACGGCGGTGTATGCCTATGATGCGGTCGGGAACCTGACCGGCATCACCCGACAACCGTCCACAACCCTCGCCGTTTTACAGTTCACTCCCTCATCGAGTCCGATCGGCACGACCGTCATGATCTACGGCACCGGATTCAGTGCCACCCTCGCGTCGAACACCGTGAAATTCAACGGCACGACCGCGACTGTCCTCACGGCGTCCACGACGGTGCTGACGGTAACGGTGCCGAGCGGCGCCACCACTGGGCCGATCAGCGTGACGGTGGGAGCGAACACGGCTACGAGTACGGCATCATTTATCGTTGGCTCTGGGGCGCCGACGCTGGCCAGTTTCAACCCAGCTGTGGGGAACTACGGCGCGACCGTGACCCTCACAGGCATCAACTACGACACCACCCCGATCAATAACCGAGTCGCCTTTACTGCAGCTATGGGAGCCATCGCGACTGCGACAGCAACAACTATCACGGTCCCGGTGCCCAGCACGGCGCAAACTGGACCGATCTCCGTATCCACGATCCAGGGCAAGGCCACGAGCAGCCAAGAGTTCTTTGTTGCGCCACCAGGCGTCGTTTCGGCAGATGTCCAATACACCGGCCGCATCACGGAGGATGGACCGACGGTCGTGGCCTCCATCACCACGGCGAATAAGAACGGGCTGATGGTGTTCGACGGGACAGTCGGCCAGCGGGTGACGGTCGGCTTCAGTGGCGTAACAGTCACTCAATTCTCAGCCTTCGTCTATCGCCCCGATGGCCTCGTCATGACTGCTCCCGTTTCATCCTTCAATACCAGCGGGGGAAGCATTGATCTGTCGGTCCTGCCTATGACTGGGACTTATACCATCGTCCTCGATCCCGTCAGCACGTACACGGGGAACATCACGGTGACCGTCTCCACGGAACTGACCGGCACGATCACCCCAGGGGGAGCAGCGGTCCCAATCTCGATCGCGCGGGTGGGTCAGAACGCCAGGTATACCTTCACCGGCACGGCCGGACAAACTGTGAGTGCAGGCCTCACGGCTGTCACGATTTCCAACGGCAATGTGTCTATCCTCAAGCCAGACGGCAGTGCCCTTGTGGCGCCGACGGGGTTCAACACGGGTGGCGGCGCGATCGAGAGTCAAGTGCTGCCAACATCTGGGACCTATGCCATTCTCGTGGACCCCTCCGGCACTGCAACGGGGAATGTCACCCTGACGCTGTACAACCAGCCCGATGTCACCGGCCCCATTACGATCGATGGAGCCACGGTGAGCCCATCGTTGACCGTCCCTGGTCAGCGAGCCCGCTATACGTTCACTGGCACGGCAGGCCAATGGGTGAATCTCGGCCTGACAGCCGTCACGATTTCATCGAGTACCGTCTCCCTGTTGAAGCCGGACGGGACGACCCTGGTCTCCAGCAGTTTCAGCACATCCGGTGGGAGCCTCGATCCCACGACGACGTTGCCCACGACCGGAACCTACACGATTGTCGTGGATCCGGCTGTCCTCGCGACCGGGAGTATGACGCTGACCCTCACGTCGCCACTCACCGGGACCATCACCCTCGATGGGGCCTCGGTTCCGATCAATCTGACCAAGGCAGGCCGGACGGCCCGCTACACATTTAGCGGGACGAGTGGACAGTGGGTCAGCCTCGGCATGACTGCCGTGACGATCAGTTCCGGCACCGTGACGCTCCTCAACCCAAGCGGGACCCCCCTTGCGTCCACCTCGATCA
>SWDO01000014.1:0-49617 GCA_005116895.1 Nitrospira sp.
TCCTTGAGGACGTACCCTAAACCGGACAGATCATGTGCTACAAAAAGCGGACAGATGATGTGCTAGCTACACTGAGAACTGTTTGGCTTGACCATAGATGTAAGACGGTTCTATTATCGATGAGGTAACAGTAGGGAGGTCACCATGGCTACCACCACGATTTCGTCCAAGTTTCAGGTCGTCATACCAAAGGAGGTCCGAGACAAACTACATTTGACACCCAGGCAACGCTTGTTGGTTATTGAAAAGGGAGGCGTCATTACGCTTGTTCCGGAAGTGCCGCTCAAATCGTTGAAAGGCGTACTCAAGGGAATGACGACGGGGGACGTGAGAGAGAAGCAGGACCGCGAATGAAAATCCTGTTGGATTCCAGTGGGTGGATCGAATTCTTTACCGATGGCCCCAGGGCCAACCGGTATGCCGCCTATCTGACTCCACGGCACCATCTCATCACACCGACGATCGTGCTATACGAAGTCTACAAGAAAATCAAACGAGAGCGAGGTGAGGAAACGGCTGTGCAGTTTGCCGGGCGTCTCCATACGACCCACGTGATTCCATTGACGGAGTCGATTGCCTTGCTCGCTGCCGATCTGAGCCTCCAGCACGGACTCGCTATGGCTGATGCAATTGTGTATGCCACAGGACGAGATCAAGAGGCAGCGGTGGTCACAGGTGACGCAGATCTCGAAGGCTTGACCGGTGTGGTGTATATCAAATAGGGGATCAGCGTGATTCCTGCTGAAACCAGGGATGGTACAGAGGGGATGGGCGTACGTGAGCACGGTCGACGAATGACGTGGTGCCGTGATGATTTATGTGAGGTCGAAGGGTATGGGGTGAAGTGGAGAAGTCAGGGACAAGCGAGACGGCTAGGGGCAGCGTCCAATAGAACCGGCGTTGAATTGTAGTTGGTTTCTATCAAGAGGAGAGAATCGTCGCCGCTTCAAGGCAGGTTCAGCCCGTAAATAAGTCAATACGCATGCCAGGCCCCATTTCAAGATAGACCAACACGGCCTGAAAAAGTAGAATGTTCCTGTTTCTTTGTCTTAATCTGTGTCAAATGGCAGTGGCTCACCAACTCGCTTCACTTCTGGTACTCTTTTCTGCATCGGCGTTTGCCAGTGAAGGGATGACCACTCAAGATTTTTATCGGTCGAACAAGATCGACCCTACGGCAAAAGCATTTGTCCGAGTGATGGATGAGTCTGTTCCTCAGGGCTGCCCTCGGCGTGCCACTGCGATGTTTCAAGCCGAAGCAGGTGAGTGGAAACATCTACACAAATCTGTCCTCCGTAAAGAACCTCCGGCGTCTCCGGATGGCCACGTCACCTTTCAAGGCCAGCTGATTGGTGGCTGTGTCAGAGAAGGAGTGGTTTCGAGTGAATCGGTCGGAGCGGCAGAGCTCTTTACAAGAGTCGAGAACCGCATTCGAACCCTCCGCTACGGCAAAGGCTGCCAAGGCGCATTCTCAGTGACAGTGCTCTTTCATCAACCATCAGTCCCACAGTAGCGTGCTGTTGTAGCGCACTGATCAGTGGCTTGCGGTCAACAGGAAGGGCTAAGAGCAAGCGGTCGGCAGGGCCTAGTTCCTTCGCACCTTCCGGCCCAAGGAGCTAATAGTTGTTTTGCGATGGATGGGGTCTGGCTTGAGTATTGACTTATTTATGTTCTGGAACGAGTGCGGTCCGCTCGAATCAGCGGCTGGGGATTTCTCCCTGATGCTCAACTCGTAAAACGACGACCTCTTGGCCTTTCGGACCAAAGACCACACGGTAATCTCTGATCAGAAGCTGATAGGGTTCCAAGTCAGAGAGCAGATCCGTGAGGGTCTGACTTTCTAGTATTCGTCAACCAGTCAATTTTCGGTCTCTTGTCGTTTTGTTTTTGCTCGTCGCAACCACCACTACTCCCTTCCGGTTGACACCGTACGGCGCTGACGTATAATGTCATGATGTTCAGCTTTATTGAGACGAAGCTCTTCTCGCAGTTGCGTGAGGGCTATTTGCCTGATGATGAGTATGCTAAACTGCAAGAGGCGCTGATTGCCAGACCGGAACGTGGTGCGGTCATTCCTGGATCCGGTGGAGTACGAAAGCTACGGTGGGCTTCAGCCTGGCCGTGGGAAACGAGGCGGCATTCGGGTCGTGTACTATGCCAAGGTTCGCGATAGGGTGCTGTTCATGTTGACGCTATACGCGAAGAACGAAGAGGAAAATATTCCTGCCCACATTCTGCGCAAGATTAGGGAGGAAATTGATGTCTAAAATAACGAGAAATATTGGGTTGGAGATTTTGCACGGTCTGCGGGAGATCAAGCGTGGAAAGCATGGACGTGTCATCAATATTCCCTCTATCACGTCCATTCGCGAACGGACTGGGTTGTCACAAGTCCGATTCGCTGCATTGCTTGGTGTATCGGTGCGCACGCTTCAGGAATGGGAACAGGGCAGGCGTGCGCCTTCAGGTGCCGCGCGTACGCTGCTGCTCATCGCACAGAAGAATCCCAAGGTTCTGGTCGACGTGGCATGAATTCGTTCAAGCCTGTGCAGTAAAGGCAATGCTTGAACGGACGAAACAAACAAGGGCCAAATCCCTTCGCAGTGCCCCTTCATCTCAACGGGTTCTAGCCGGATAACCAGCTGATATCTGCGGGCTGCTGTCGATAGGTGCCAATTCAATTCCTGCCAACAGGCCGCGATGGTCCGAGGCAACGGCACACTCACTTCTTATACGTAACCCTCGA
Source organism: Nitrospira sp. (assembly GCA_005116895.1). Taxonomy (GTDB): domain Bacteria; phylum Nitrospirota; class Nitrospiria; order Nitrospirales; family Nitrospiraceae; genus Nitrospira_D. The sequence goes on from SWDO01000014.1 coordinate 2,747, forward strand.
TACAGGATTAACGGGATTAGGCCCGCGTCGAATTGGTTGATGGACACGGTTCACGGGAGACACGGGCGGTTTTTCGATGGCCACCTCGGTCGGCCCATTTCCAGAAGGAGCGGTTCCGATTTCGGCAAATACACCGCGATGGTCTGAGGGCCAAAGTGCGTCGCCGTTCGGGAGCCGACCGGGTTGGTCAAATACCAGACGGCTTGAACGCACGACCGAGCTTCCAGTGGTACTTCCATCAAACAGGAAAATAAAATCGACACGGCGGTCGGCCGTGGGCCATTCGACTTGGATATTTTGCCAAACAGTTCCTCCGGGTACTCCTGGATTCGCGATCCGGAAGGCGTCGATGAATCCCGGCTCTTTCTGCCATTCGGTGAGGACTGGAGATTGCTCTCCGGTATTCAAGTCGCCCATCAACATGGCTCGCCCTGTTCCTCGATGTTCACGGAACAGTTCGCCAACTCGTTGGAGTTGGCATTCGTCGCCTTTCGACGTGTGGGCGGAAAAGATTTGGGTCGGTCCATCGGGAGCCTTAATCTCGGCTCGCAGGAGAATGCGAGGGTCCAGGCGACGTTGGCACTGAGGTAGGTCGTAGACTTCTGAGGCGACGATGGGATAGCGGCTCAAGATGGCCGGTCCTTCTTTGAAGCCGATGGCTGAGGTGATCAGCCGATCCACGAAACCGATGCCGAAGATATGTTCAGTCGCAGGGGCGAACACCATCTGGTACCCGAGTGCCTCAGCGATCCGTTGCGGCACGTTGCCATGCTTTCGGCTGTCCGACGCTTCTTGAAGTGCGATGACGTCAGGTTGCAACCGCTTCAGTTCTTGAATAGATATGTCGAGTCGCTCTTCGAGATGGGTGCCGCTCTCGAAGAATCCTGACCATGCGCCATCGTGCAGCAGGTTATAGGTCAAGACCCGCAGTGGAGGCGAATCTCCTCGGCCTTCTTCAGCGTGCGTGACGGGACTGCAGAGCAGTAGGATAGCGGCCAGCCACGGGAACGTATACGAGAAGCGGTTGACCATGGGTGATGCATGTAACATACGCCTGTCTCCTAAATCTTTCTACAGTGAACAGCATGATGTGACTCGGCGATTGAAGCTGATCCTGATGCCGTCCTTGCGCCATCTTTTCAGCGGGTGCTAAGATCTGAACGTCCAAAAGGGTTGAGTCCTGTTCGGGAAAGATCATGCCAAACATTACGTTGCTTGTGTCGCCCAGTTGTGGGGCCTGTCCATCGGCCAAAAGTCTGTGGAAACAGTTGCGCGTGAAGTACAGCTTCTCCTATCGTGAAGTGGATATCACCACGAAAGACGGCCAGGAATTGGCCGATCGCCACTCGGTGCGTGCAGTGCCGGCGACGATCATCGATGGGCGCCTGACGTTCGTCGGTGTCCCGAGTCGAGAAAGCGCGGAGAAGGCCATTCAATTGAAGATCAAACAACGAGAAGGGTAGGGGAGCCATGGACGAATACGACAACGAGCTCCCGGATCTTCCACTCATTGCCAAGGGGCCTCCGCCGGATTGCCCGATCTGCGCCGATCCCATGTCCTTCATCGACGGCGACTGGGCCTGTGTTGACTGCAATGGCGAGCTCTTGGGGCCGGAGACCGGGTAGCGTACAATGACTCGCCATGTTGCAGGTCGTCACGGGTCGCTTTCATCCTACTCTTGAATCTGCTCTCGTCCATCGACTCACGCGCGTCAAGGCGACTGATCCGCTTGCGCCGATCGCGATCTTCGTTCCGTCCAAGCCACTCGCCGATCGCCTTCGCACCGTTCTCGCTGTCGAACACCGGCTGTCGCTCTTCAACGTACATATCTTGACCTTCCATCAACTGGCTTTGCGGCTGGCTGGAGACGTACGGGTCGACTACCCACTGCCGCGCATCGTTGACGAGCTCTTCTTTGAACAACTTGTCCGTCACATTGTTCACAGCAAGCTCACCAGCCAGGCTCCGTTGCAACGAATCGGACAATCCTCTGGGACGTGGGGCGCGCTCTGGGCGACGATCCGTGATTTAAAGGATGCCGCGGTCGATGCTGCGCAAGCGCTGCAAGGTCTCCGTGAAGGCTATTTCGAGGATGACGATCGGGAGTGGCTCGGCGCGCTCCTGTCGCTCTATGCGGCCGTGAAGGAAGCGGGCAGGACCCTCGGGGTTGGGACGCAAGACGATCTGGCCGAAGCCCTCATCCCGTTCATTCCGACTGCTACGTTTCTCCAGCCGTTGAAGGCCGTGTTCTATTATGGATTCTATGACCTGACACAGGTGCAGCTGTCCCTCTTTGAAGCCATCAGTCGTGCGAAGGACACGACCTTGTTTTTCCCGCTGGAGGACGACCCGGCGTTTGGGTTTGCTCGGCGCTTTTTCGATCGCCATATCCAGTCGCCGGCGATGTCGGACGATGCGACGATCCGGCTGGAACAGGAATCGTCAACGGTGGCGCACGATCATGCCCAACTCACCATACGGAGCGTAATTGGCGTAGAAGAAGAACTGGCGGCAACTTGCCGAACCATTCTCGATCTGATTGAAACCAACGGGTATCGATTCGATGAAATCGGCGTCATCGCCCGGACACTCGATCCCTATAGCCTATATCTTCAGTCGAGTTTCGATCGCCATCGGATTCCCTTTCGTACGACGGCATCGAGGCCGTTGATTCAGGAACCGATCTGCAAGCTCGTGTTGCAGTTAGCCTCCCTGCCGTTGAACGATTTCTATCGCACGTCAGTTCTCGATGTCGTGACGTCTCCGCTCTACGCCACTGATCTGTACGATGAGAGATCAACGTCGTACCGGCCGGAACAGTGGAAGCTGCTGGTGCAAGCACTACACATCACGCACGGAGTTGAAGCGTGGAAACGGTTGGAGCAGGTGAGCCAAGCTGCATTGGTGCTCGATGGTGAGGAAAGCGTTGTCGGCTCTCTGGCCATTGCGCCGGAAGTGATCAGCTTGCTCTGGCAGGTCGTCTCACAGCTCACGCAAGACTGTTCGGCCTTGCCATCGCGAGGCACGATCGGTCAGATGGTCACAGCGTGTCGAGCACTCATTGAGCAGCACCTGCGTCGGCCAGATGCAGCGGTATCAACTCCTGACGATGGTCCGCTTGCTCGCCACGCGATGACATGGGATGTGATCGACCGTATCTGGACGACGCTCATGGAATTGGAGCCGCTCAACGAGGAGATGACCTGGGCCGAATTTGTTGAGCTGTTGACCCATACCTTCGAGCGCACGACGATCCCTCTCCACGATGGTTCATCTCAGGGCGTGATGGTATACGACGTGATGGCGGCCCGCGGAGTGCCGTTCAAAGTCCTGTTCGTCCTCGGGCTAAACGAAAAAGTGTTTCCACGCTATATTCGCGAAGATGCGTTTCTGCGTGATCGTCATCGGCGCGTGCTCGACGCCACGCTTGGATTTAAGATCGATGAGAAACTGACGGCCTACGGAGAAGAGACCTTGCTCTTCCGCCTATGTTGTCAGGCTGCCACGCAGCGACTCTACTTGTCCTATCAACGGGCCGATGAATCTGGCCGCATGCTGGCCGCCTCTCCGTCTCTCGGAGACGCGCGCCGTCGGTTCGGCCAAGATGAGCAGCCGATCAATGTGGTGCCTCGTCGTCTGACGGATCGAGTCTCACAACAGCCAACGATTACACGATTCCTGCCGCCGGCTGAACTGACTCAGTGGGTGGCCATGAACGGGCAAGACCCGACCGATCTGGTACGGGCGCTCGGGCGTGATGCGGAGACGTTCCACCATGCAGCCATGGCGCTCGATCGAATCGAAGAAGACGGCGCGACGCTAAATCTCTTTGATGGGATGACGGGGACGGTCGAATCTCATTGGGTGCGACTTATCGAACGGGGTCTCGCTCCGACGCCGCTCGAACGGTATGCGCGCTGTCCGTTCCAATATTTTTCCGCAGATGTGCTGCGACTTGAGCCGAGCCGGGTTGCGATGTCGCAGGAGCCAGATGCGGCGCTGGTGGGGACGCTCTGCCACGCAGCATTGCGTTGTTGCTATGAACAGCTCGTGCAGGCCGGGTGGCCAACTCGACAAGTGGCGGACGACATGATGGACCAGACGATCCGCGCATCGGTGGAACAGGCGGCGGCAGACCTGGAGTCACAACATCGAACAGGCCACTATCTACTATGGGAGTTGGCGAAAGAACAGATCGTGGCGCTGGTGATCGCGGCGGTGAAGGCGGACGAGGAGGAACAGTCCGAGCATCCGTACCAGCCTATTGCATTTGAAGTGGACGGTGAGGGGACGCTTCCTGGAGTCCTCGACGAGGGATTGTTGAAGATCCGTGGTCGCATTGATCGTCTCGACCGGAACCGGTCCTCCGGCACGGTGCGCGTACTCGATTACAAGTTCAAAGTCGGCTCAGCGATGAAACCGGAAGACCGGAACTTGACCCAGTCGGCGGTCCGTGGGTATCGGCTGCAGCCACCGCTCTATAGCGGTCTCACGGTTCCTGGCCAGCCTACTCCGAGCCAGGTGCAGTTCCTGTTTCTCGCTCCTCAGTGGTCACCGACGATCAGCCGTTCGAGTTTTGAGACGATGTCGTGGTCCTCCGATACCGGGGTACTGATCCAGAACACGATGAGAACGCTCGTGGACGGCATCCGTGCCGGACGCTTTTTCATTCTTCCCGACGGCTATTGCGATAGCTGTGACTTTCGTGTGGCTTGCCGGCGAGAACATGCGCCGACGTGGTGGAGGGCCCATCGCGCGGCCGAGCCGAAAACGTTGAAGATGCTTCGTGCACAGAAAATTGCCGATGAGTAACGATCTCCTGATACCGGATCGTATGGCGCGCGAGTCGGCCGAGACGACATTCGATCGCAATGTCGTTGTTGTGGCAGGGGCAGGGACAGGCAAGACGACGTTGCTCGTGAATCGCCTCGTGTATCTGCTGATGAAGGAACCCGCTCCGGTCTTGATCACGCAGGTCGTCGCCTTAACCTTTACCAACAAGGCGGCGACCGAAATGAAAGTCCGGCTGCGCGAGCGACTCGTGGTGCTTGCTCGCCCGGAGGCCGACCCGGTGCGATCAGGCGACGGAGGGGCGGTCTCACGGGAGGATCTGCGAGATCGCTACGGACTCAGCGCTGATGCGATTGCCGCGCGCGCACAGGCAGCACTCAGCGATCTCGAAAAGGCTCAGATCGGCACCCTTCATAGTTTCGCCGGACACCTGTTGCGACTCCACCCGCTAGAGAGCGGAGTCGATCCTGATTTTAAGGAAGACGACGGCTTACGATTTGAAGAACAATTCACTGCAGCGTGGGATTGCTGGCTCGACCAGGAATTGAGCCGAGCCGGACAACAGCATCGCCTCTGGCGATCGGTCTTGTCATCGACCACTCTTGAAACGGTCAGAACGTTGGCCCGGTCTTTGTGCAGCGAATTGATCGACCTCGATACGCTGCAACAACAACTCGCATCCACAGCGGTGCCTCCGGTTGTCTTGAGTTGGATTCAACATATGGGAGACCGGGCGGAGCAACTTTTGAAGACATACGATCGACCAACGCGCCGGAATGTTGAGCAGATGCTCGCCGCGACGGCGTCGTTAATGCGCCTCATGGCAGACAATGGGTTACCAGGCCGGCAAGGCCTGGCGATGGAAGAACGAGAACGGTTCGGCAAGGATCTCGGAAGCGCCGTGGGTGGGTGGGAGAAAGGTGATTTCAAAGAGGCGGCCGCGCTCATCCAGGCGGCGCAACAGCTCCTGGCGGTCGACCATACATTCTTGAACGATCTCGTGACGCTACTCATACCGCTAGTGCGGAACATTCGTGAAACCTTTGCTCGGCAGGGCTGGATTTCGTTTGATGGGTTGCTGGCACGGGCACGGACACTGCTCCTCGAACATCCGTCGGTCCGTGAACGGATTAAGCGGGACTATCGAGCCGTGTTAGTCGATGAATTTCAGGACACAGACCCGGTGCAGTACGAGATCATCCTTGCGGTCTCCGAGCGGCAGGGGAGCCAGGCGGCTCACTGGCACGCGATGGCGCTCGAACCGGGAAAACTCTTCATTGTGGGAGACCCCAAACAGTCGATCTATGCCTTTCGGCGAGCCGATATCGAAGCGTTCGACCGCGTTGTGGAAAAGGTCACGATGGACGATGGAGTGGCCCAGACGCTGACCACGAATTTCCGGAGCGATGTGGCCGTGTTAGAGCCGGTGAATGAGGTCTTTGATCGGTTGTTCGAACGACAGCCGCTGGTCCAGCCAGCGAATGTTCGATTGGAGGTGCGACCCCAACGGCGTCAGGCGTCAATCGAACCGGGCGTTCGTCTCAGCGTGACCACGCCAGATGGTGAAGCCGAGACATTTGATGCGGCAGGAGCGACGAGAGCCGAGAGCGAAGTGCTGGCTCGCTGGTTGAACGACGAGGTCCTGAGTCGCCCTTCCGTGAAGCCGGGACACATCGCGTTGCTCTTCAGAAAACTTACGCAAGCCGATGCCTACCTCGATGCCTTGCGCCGGCACGATATTCCCTACGTCATCGAGGGGGAAAAGCATTTCTATCGTCGTCAGGAGGTCATTGACCTTGTCAATTTGCTGCGGATCTTGGATCATCCTCATGACGAAATCGCGTTAGCTGGTCTCCTTCGGTCACCACTTGGAGGGCTGACGGATCGAGAGCTCTATGAGCTCAAGCAGGCGGGGCATTTCAATTATCTTCATGCCGTGGGTCTCGGGTCGTGGTCCCATGCCCGCGCGGCTGCTGTTCGGCGGTTGTACGAACACCTGGCGTGGCTGCACCGGGCTATCGCCATGCTGCCATTGGCTGAGGCCATCGCGCTGATGTTTGACCGATTGCCGATCCTAGATCTGGCGGCGGCATCGCTCCATGGCGAACAGGCCGTGGCCAACCTCCTGAAAGTCAAACAGACGGCTGCGTCATTGGCCGACCGGCCCCACATGACCTTGAGCGGATTTGTGGAGCTCATGATTGCTCGCCTTGACGAACAACCGGACGAATCGGAGAGTCCTCTCGCCGAGGAGTCGCTCGAAGCCGTGCACGTGTTGACGATTCATAAGGCCAAGGGGTTGGAATTCCCCATTGTTGTGCTGCCGGGCCTTCACCAAGGGAGCGGGCGGGAGCGAAGCGTGCCGCAGGTTTCCTATGATTGGTCGAGTGGCATCTATGGCCTCTCCCTCGACCGTCAACGGTCCCTCGGTTCGTTGCTGGTCCAGCACAAACTGCGGCTGCGAGAAGAAGCGGAACGGCGACGCGTGCTCTATGTCGGGATGACCAGGGCCAAAGAGTTGTTGCTGTTGTCAGGAGGGATCACCGGCCGCTCAATCGGCGAAACGGTCTTTGACCTGCTGCAGAATATTGGGACGGGGGAGATCGGAATAGCCTCGACGGAGGCGTTGACAATCGGCGGTAGCGCGATTCCCCATCGAGTGATCAAGGCACCGGAACGAAAGCGGCCACGCCGACGGTCGGACAGAACAGCCAGTGAGGGGTTGATCAATCCAGAAGAGGTTGCTGAGCGGTGGGAGACCAGGACCGCTCGATGGACCGAAGTTCGTGAGACTTCCCATCATCTGACACCGACGACGCTGGGTAAACGATCGGCGTGGGTTGTGCGTGAAGCGACGCCAGTTCGACAGGATGCCGCGGTTGGGAGGTTGGCTGGTGTGGTGGCTCATCGCCTGCTTGAGCGATGGGACTTTTCACAGGACCCCTATGGGCTATGTGCGCAGGTAGTCTTAGCCGTACAGGCAACCCTTGGGCCGGACGACCAGCCTCAGGCTGAAGCCGTCGCTGAATCCGTGACCGATCTTCTTGCGACGTTCGGTCGATCGGAAGCCTATGAACGCCTCCGGTCGTCCCAAATCCTTGGCCGAGAAGTCCCGTTCGTCATGCCGTGGGGTAACAGGCAGGTCATGGAAGGAGTGATCGACCTGATCTACCGGCTGGATGGAGAGCTGTGGGTGGCTGACTATAAAACGGATGCGATATCAGCCGATCAGGCGGTGGCTCGTGCGGAGCGGTATCGCACACAGAGTGAGGTCTATAAAGTCGCGGTCCAACAAAGCCTAGGCATCGACTCAGTTCGCTTCCACTGTCTGTTTCTGCGATGTGCGATGGCTGTGGAGTTATAGACGCGCGGGGCATGACACAATGGCCAGGCACGCCCCTATCTCATCTGAGGATTTTGAAAAACTGGTTCAGCAGACGATCGCGAACCTGCCTCTTCCCTACGCCAAGCTCATGGAGTCTATAGCCGTGGTCGTGGAAGAGGAACCGCCGGAAGAGGTGTTACAGGACTTGGAACTAGACGGCGAGGATGACTTGCTCGGCCTCTACCAAGGCCAGTCGCTGGCCGCTGATTCGTTCTTTGCGCCCGGAGGGGAGCAGCCGCCTCGCATTTCCATCTATCGCGGACCGATCCTTCGCTGTTGTGAGAGTCCTGAAGAAGTGGTGCAGGAAGTGCGTGATACCGTTGTCCATGAATTGGGCCACCATGTGGGCCTGGACGACGACGAGATGCCGTACTGACTCAGTTTCGAGTTGCCAGTGTTCCGAACAGAAACTTACTGTTTTGTTGTGGGTGAAGGACTGGGTGGATTCTTGTAATAGCCCAAGATCAGCATGGTGATTCCAACCAGCACCATGGGCAGGGAGAGAACCTGGCCCATGGTAATCGGTCCAAGGATAAAGCCTAAGTGCTGATCCGGCTCACGAAAGAGTTCAACGATCAGTCGGCTGATACCGTAGCCGGTAATGAAGGCCCAGAAGATCGTCCCAGGCGGGGTCGGTCGCCGATCAATCAACCACAATACCGTGAACAGCGTCAGCCCTTCCAGCGTTGCTTCGTACAATTGTGAGGGATGGCGGCAGGCGGGACCCCCTGCTGGGAAAACCATGCACCAGTCCACATCCGTCGACCGCCCATACAGTTCACCGTTGATAAAGTTGCCTATCCGGCCAAACCCCAATCCAATCGGCGTGACGGCTGTCGCTAAATCCGCAACGGTATAGGTCGGAATGCCCTGCCGCCTGCTGAACCAGATTAGCGCAATAGCAGTCCCGATGAGTCCGCCGTGGAAGGACATGCCCCCTTCCCAGACCGCCAGAAGTTTCAGCGGGTTCTGGATGTAATAGGAAAAATTGTAGAACAGCGTATAGCCAATTCTGCCACCTAGAAACACGCCGAAGGCGGCATAGACGACCATGTCATAGACCTGGTCTTTCCTGATCGCCAACCCTTTATGGGTTATTTTGCGTTGAATAAGGAAGTATGCCGCAGTTAGCCCGATCAGGTACATCAGCCCGTACCAGCGGAGCTGGATGGGGCCGAGTCCCACAAGCACTGGGTCGATATTTGGGTAGGGGATGGCGGCTAGGGGACCCATGAATCCGCTTCCAAAGCAGTCCTTTGTGAGACAGCGTTGTTAGATCGAGAGGCACACAAATACTGAATCATCTTCCACTTCAGTTGCGGGCCCGGCAAAACTTGCCGTTGGATAATACGGGGGCTTACGTATCAATGCAAGCACGCAAAAGATTAGAAGCTGCTAAGACTTGACCTTGGCAAATTGGCCTCCATGGCCGACTGCCAAAGATACATGAAGAGAAAGTGTTGGTTTTCTGAAACGACTGTACCTCGGTCTGTCGACAAAAAGAGACCAAAAATTAGTCACTCCTCATGGACAAAAATCGCCCCCTGTGATTTTTCACGAGAATCGGCTCTTTTGCGCAGACGCAAATTCTGGCACAGAGCATGCTGAATGATCTTGGCATAGGAAGCGTTCAGAAACGATCTTCCGGCTCATTTACCATCATGAGGAGGTTCACCATGTCGGAGCAGGGGAATCAGGTCGCCAAGGCAGCAGCATTCATCGCCGGTGGGGCGGTCATTGGAGCAGGACTCGGGCTCCTCTTCGCTCCACAGACCGGTGTGGAGACTCGCCGAAGCATCGGCCGGTATGCCCGCAAGGCGCAGGTGCAGACCAGCCGATGGGGTCGGGCCGTCAAGTCTGGGGTGGAAGAAGTGCTGGACCGTAAATCGGCAAAAGCGAAGAGTGCTGAAGAGTCGCGGCCGCAATTGACTGCGGTCTTGAACTAAGCTTCTCGACGATCATCGGTAGCGGATCACCCCGTCGCTCTCCTCCGTCGGCACGGGCTGACTGCTACCGATGGTCCGAGGGAATCTGAATACTGATGGCCCCGGCCAGTTTGCCTGCCTGAGCACCTTCTCGCGGATAGCCGGACATATCAAGGATTCCCTTGGGGTTTCCATGGCAGACAAGACAATCCTCTGAATAATAGATCGGCACCACAGCTCTGAGTAACTGTTCACCGCCAAGCCACTCTATAATCGGCGTGGTTGAGGATGGTTGGCTCGCAAGTCGTTTCAAGACCATCTCCTCATACTCATCCGGGGCGTTCTGCAAATTCCTCGGTTCGAGGGCGGTCTGTTTAATTGTGACCTTCGATCGTGTCGAGAACTTCCTTGCGGCCTGGCTGCCGAACGTGGCCGGGATAAAGTTCTTGTACCCGATGCCACGTTGATTGATGACAAACTGGGCGTCCGATACAACCTCTTTGCTGGCACTGAGCAGCAGTGTGAGCAGCTCAGTGGTCGAGATCGGCACGGAGGAGGGGGAAGCTTTTAGATCAACATGTGTCTGACGAGCAAATTCATCCAGGACCAATTGTTCGAACACCCCGGGCGTGAAACCCTTGTCGGCCTTCTGCGGATCATTGATCAAAGACTGGTTTCGCTCGACGATCACACGCCCAGCATTAAGGAGGGTCGCTAAGAGCGCTGCTGTTTGTTCGGCCTCCTTCTGGGAAGTTTGTGACCAGCCACTTTGGGGACAGAGAAGAACCAAGACCAAGCCAAGAGGTAGAAAGATTTTCAGGGGACGCATCAGCATTCCCTCCACTTCTCCATCATTGTTCAGCCAATCGGCATTGTCCCTGGTCATAATGGTCAGGAACTTGCGTCACCTCAAGCGGCAGTCCTTCTGCCGTCGCTCGCCGAGTAGGGGCATACTCCGCTTCGATCCAGCGTGTTCTCATCTGTTTCAATCGTCCTGATTCCTCCAAACGAAAGAGCAGATTGTTCAAGAGCCATTGTAACTGACTATGCCCGTCTCTTGTCACGATGGACAGATCCTCATGAGTCAGAACCAAGGGGGTCTCGTCGATGCGTGTCAAGAGCCGCCAATCCCGCCAGATCCGTTTCGTTACATACTCAAGGATGGAATGGTTGGTCAGGATGACATCGATATTCAGATCCTTCGATTCAATGGAGGCGGGAAGCGAATCGCAGATGACCAAGCGAACCCGTTTGAGATTGGCTTTGGCATACTGGTGAGAGGATCGTCCCTTCTGAACTGCGACGGTTAAGCCGGCAAAGCCTTCCTGGACGGCTGCGAGCGTATCCCAATTCCCGTTCTGCTTTCCAAATTGCGTCCGCACACGCGCTGCCACCTCTGGCTTTCGGATGATGGCGGCGATTCCGTCGTCGCGCAGGTACGGAGCCGAAAACCAGAGGCCGGCCGGCCTTGTGCCGGGAAGGGTCCCACTCACGGACGAGACAAAGAGATCGAGCTGCCCCTCGTTCATTTTAATGAACAGATCGGGAAAACGCGTGACATGCAGGGTGGGGACGATCGGAGTGGAACCGCCGCAGTGAGCGGTGAGCGCGTCGGCAACCTCTCGGATCAGTTCGATGTCCAGGCCCGTGACCCGAATCCCTTCGTTGGTATACATGGCAGGAAAGATGAACGGGCGAAACGGTTCAACTGAAATGCCGACGCGCAACCGTCCGCGTGTACAGATCGTGGACAGCTCGTCGCGAGTCAACGGGTGTATGAGCTCGACGGCATCATAGACAAGACCGCATCCTTGCAGAAGAATGCAGAGCCCCGTCAGGATAAGCGACCCAAGGAATTTCTTAACGGCGCAAACGCTCACGATTCATATCTCCCATGTCTCGACAGCTCGTCAGCACCATCGGCTTAAAACCGAAGGCCGATGGTGAAGAGCCATTGTTTTGCCAAATCGGACCTGCCCTGGGCATCGATCTCGAATCGCATGTACTGAAGTCCCATATCGACAGAAAATCCCTGAGCAACAGGAAATCGTACACCGATCTGTCCTCCATATAGGTAGCCAGGTGAAAGGTCGCCACATAGGGTACCGCCCGATGCTCCAGCGGACCGAAGAGCACATGTCGCAGAATGCGACTGATGGGTTTGCTGCTTGGAAAATCCAACACGTCGATGAAATTATTCCAACGTGGGTTCGCATAAAGAAGATGTTGGTCAGTAGTTATAATAGGATTATGAAGACTGAAATACTGGTAGATCCCTCTCACTTCAAGGGGGCCATAGCGAAGCGCGGTGAATCCGCCTTTAACGGAGATAAGTCTGCTTTTAGGTCCAAAGTTTTGTTGGTTGAAGGCTGCGTCGAAACTGAACGGACGGAGCGGAAGAATGTCGAGCACCGCCTCTTGGCTCACCGCTTCATTCGGCATTGCCGTTATGAGCAGGAATGCAGCGACCAGAAATCGTGAAGCCTTGGTTTGCAGTGCGCCACCCCGCGACCGTATCGTTACAAATTTCCGCACGCTACATGATAGCGCAAGGCGAGGGTGGATTCTCTAGCAGAATGCTGAAAAAGTCAGCCAGCGGCGTTCTCGCGTCACTCACAGGCTCAACGTACCGAAGCGTACGTCTCGCCTCCTCGCTCGCTGCGGCCTTGCTGGACAGCCTTTTTGAGCATTCTGGGGTGTAGAGTGCTGCAGATTTTTCTGTCATCGTGCAACGGTGTGCGAAGCAGAAGCTGAGTTTTTCAGCAGACTGCTAGAGTTTTTCTGGAGTCTTGCTTAGGCGATCGCCAGGCATGCGATCCCATGGCAGATTCAGTCTGTCGCACACGATGTCTGGGTATAGTAAATAGGTAGGCACGAGGCCACGAGAAAAGTGGCGGTTGACCATCGTCGCTATGTTAAAATCCGCCTCGCGCCGGAGTGGCGGAATAGGCAGACGCAAGGGACTTAAAATCCCTCGGGCTCAAAAGGCCCGTACCGGTTCGATCCCGGTCTCCGGCACCATGATCAACGGGTAAGGATCAGGCAGAAGCGACTCAGCGGGTTCTTTGACCTTCAACATAGCGAAAGAAGGATTTATGGACGTCAAGAAAGGACTTGTGCTCGTCGGGAGCGTGGTTCTGGGTATTTTGTCCCTGGTCGGAGGAGCATGGGTGATTACTGCGCCTCCGGACAAGATAGAACCCTCGAAGGAGAAGCAATGTAACGAATACGTGGAGCAGTTGGAGATGCTCAATCGGTACAAACTCTTCTGGTCGTTTGTCCAACGACGAGGGGCGTTTAACGATTGCTTAAAAAGGGTGGAGGAAAACGGTCAGAAACCCTAAATCGATCGACCGCCTATCGTCCTCGTGTTCTGCGCGGCATGCATCCCGTCACGGCTCCCTGCTGACAAGGAGTTGTGGTTATCCTCCAACCAGTTGGCCAAAGTCTCGGCGATGGAAGGCAGTCGTGTATGAGGTTCGGCCGAAGGTGCAAAGAGGCGAGACGAGCGAAGCCGTGGTGCTCCACTCTCGACACACTCCTCTTTCGTGACGGATTGCTATTGTCCACTGGTTGTCTTTTCCGCGCTGTTCCTCTGATTGTCTCGCTCCTGGTTGCGTTCCACTCGCTGAGTGAGGCTCCTGCGTTTGCCGAATGGCTGTTGGTTGATGGAAACAACAAGGCAAAGATCTATGTCGATTCTGAGACCATCATCCGAAATGGTGCACGGGTGAGCGTGTGGGTCTTGGATGATCTGAGAACCGCTCAGACACGATGGTTCAAGACATACCTGTCTTCGCGCGGCCAGGAAGAGCACGACTGTGCGAACGGGCGCTTTCGGCTGCTTGCAGTGGAGCACTTCGCTGGGAACATGGGAACTGGTGACGTGGTGTATCAGAAGTCAGGCGAGTCGGCCTGGGCACCTATTCCCAAAGAGACTCTCGCTCAATCCGTCTGGAAATTCGTCTGCAAGAAGAAATGATGAATGAAGTAGAAGGTTGCAGAGAGAATCACGGCGAGGGTTTTTCCTGTCCACACTTCCAGCAGACGCCAAACTGACTTTCATGTTGCTCACCGCATCCTGAGCATATCCAGAAGTCTTGGTTCTTTGGCGGCAACACAGTTTCTTCTTCAAGTAGCTGACGCGCCTGATCGTAATCCTGCTCTTGGAGTATCCACAGCTCCGGGAACGTCTCTGTAAAGGGAATTTCTCCGGCAAGTCCTGATGAACGCTGGTTCTTGATCATGCATCGGATACCGGCCTGCTCAAGCTGCTCCTTGCGCATCTCCACCTCGATCAAATTCTGAGAGACGAAGACTTGTTTCATTCAAGTACCCTAGATCCCGTCTGATCGTGAGTCAAGAATCCAGCTTCTGCCGCTAAGTTTGCCTTGACCTTCGGCCAATACTCGTGTAACCATCGGCTACATGATGGATCGTGAAGAGATTGCCCTCGGGGTCTACCTCCGGCAAACAGCCGGTGACCGGCCTGGGATTATCGCGGTTGTCCACCGGGTCGGGACAAGCTTGTCAGGAGAGTGGTTCTTTCAGTTGCGGTACCTTGGTTGTCCAGCGGGAACGAGGAAGAGGTCTGGTTCGGAATGGAGCGTGAATCTTCGAGAAACAGATCTGGCCCACTTCGACCTGATTGGACCATGGATCTCTGCACAGGCCTTATTGGCATCGCGCCCACCTTCCTCCAAACTCAGGAAAGACCCCGCGCTTCTGACGTGGAGACGGGGGACCCCGCATCCGGACCAGCTTCGGATGTTTGATGATTGCTGAGGACAGCACCACACAAGGATGTTGATTACTTGTTTGCCCAAGGTTTGGGCTTCATGCCGGAGAGATTTCTCGCGCCATGGACGATCGCCAGAATCTGAGCAAACCCTTTCTTTAGCCGATAGATCACTCGATAGCTTTGAACAAGGAGCTCACAAGTTTTTGGATCGGAGGCTTCAGGAACAAGTCGGCCACTTTCAGGAAATGAGGCAAGCCGATCAACCGAGAGGATGAGACGCTCAACGATGGCATCAGCATACTCAGCGGAGTCTCTGGCAATGTAGTCTTGGATGTTCTCGAGATCCGAAACAGCGGGTTCAGTCCACTCGATGCGGGTCATTTCTTGAGAAAGCGTTTTTTTACAGCGCCATGCGGCACCACTTTCCCTTCATCTGCCGCCTGAATACCGGCTTCAATCTTCTTCCGGATGTAAATCTCGTACATGATATCGTCCCACGTGGATTTCTCCGGCAACTGCTTCATCATCTCCAACGCTTGTTTCTTCACTGTCGGCATATGTGCCCTCTCAATACTTGGCCCAAAGTGTAGGCCCCACCTGGCAGAGAGTCAAGAATACCACTCAGCTACGTTGCCGACACCCATCAAGGATTGAGATTGGAAACAGGTCGGAGTGGCGGCTCAGTTGGGGATTAACCAAGCTGAGGTGTAAAAGCTTTTGGTCGGTCAGATGGCGGGCTTTCCCATCGAACGCCTGGTCCATTTTCTTTCATTGCGGGCGGCCCATCAGGCATGGGGAGAAAAAGAGTACAGACCTCTTTGTATGTCCAAGAAATCATCGTGTGTCAGGGCGTTTGGGCATCACATCGTTGTAGGTCTCACATGCTGCAATAGGAATAGCCGGGGAGTTATGCATAAGCGTCGCATAAGGACATGGAATCTTTTACAAAGTACAACGTAGTAAAAGAATGTCAAATAATATTAGGAAATGAGTGTAATGTGTGAGGCTGTAGATGGGAGATTGCCAAGTAGGTTTCTGCGGAAACTGCACTGGACAGCACAAAAGAGTGATTTCCCGCTGATGAAGAGTCAGCGGGGATCGGTTCTCAGTCAACCAGGCGGACTACTTTTTGAAAATCAGCCTCGGCTCGGTCATGCTGCCCATTGGGACTGCCACGAGCTCCCACCCGTTGGCCCCGAACTCATTCAACTTGGTTTGCATATTTTGGGTGTCAGGAAGCACCTCCACGATCATGTACTGAAATCGTTTTGGCTCCTGGGCTTTGACTAAGAAAGGTTGTCCAAGGAGAAACGCAAGTCCGAGCGCTCCAAGGCTGACGACTGCTATCGTCCATGCGACTGGAATGCGTATGGTCAGCATATGTCACCTCGTTGTGATCGGAATTAGGGATGCGCTACGCGCCAGTTTTTGCCGACGCCGAGATCTACTTTGAGCGGCACCGATAAACCCAACTGTTTGCCGACGCCTTCCATTTCCTGCTTCACGAGCCGCTTCGCTTCCTCCAGATCGTGATCCGGTACTTCAAAAATCAACTCATCGTGGACTTGAAGGATCATTTTCACGTGCGGCAGCTCCTCGTGGAGTTTCTTGTGCACATTGATCATAGCCACTTTGATCAAGTCCGCCGCAGAGCCTTGGATGGGACTGTTGACTGCCATGCGTTCGCCAACGCCGCGCTGGGCGGGATCGCCGCTCTGCAGTTCGGGAATCGGTCGGCGGCGACCGAGGATGGTGGTGGTGTAGCCCTTCTCTCGTCCTTCGGCGATGTTCCGATCCATCAATGCCCGGACGGCTGCGAAACGCTCAAAGAAGGTGTCGATGTATTTCTTCGACTCGGCCTGGGGTACGCCGAGGTTCTGAGAAAGACCGAACGGGCTGATGCCGTAGACGATCCCGAAGACGACGGTCTTGGCCGCGCGGCGCATGTCCCTTGTGATCTGACTGGAGGGCAAGCCGAAGATTTCCATGGCCGTGGCCATGTGGATGTCTTCGCCTTTGGCAAAGACAGAGAGCAAGCGTGGATCTTGTGACAGATGGGCGAGGATGCGTGGCTCGATCTGGCTGTAGTCGGCACAGAGGAGTTCATGGCCTTTTGGCACGACAAAGGCTTCGCGGATGCGGAGGCCGTAGTCGCCTTTCACGGGAATGTTTTGGAGATTCGGATCGGTGGAGGAGAGCCGTCCTGTGGCGGCGACGGTCTGGTTCAAGGAAGTGTGGAGCCGTTTTGTCTCCGGATGCACTAGTTCCGGCAGCGCATCCACGTAGGTCGACTTGAGCTTGCTCAGACTTCGATAGGTGAGAATCTGGTTTGGTAATTCGTGTTGTGTGGCGAGCTGGGTGAGGGTGTCTTCATCGGTCGAATAGCCGGTCTTGGTCTTACGCAGCGGTTTCAGACCGAGCTTCTCAAAGAGGACCGTCGCGAGTTGTTTCGGCGAATTGATATTGAATTCGCCTCCGGCAAGTGCTGCAATGCTGGCCATCATCTGGTCGAGGTCTCTCTCTAATTCTTTGCTCAATTCATGCAGTCCGTCGACATCCAGCAAGAACCCATTCCGCTCGATGTCGGCCAGGATCGGTACAAGCGGCATCTCAACGTCGGTGAAGAGTTTCACGCTCCCCTGATCGGTTAACCGTTCAATGAGGATTGGTTCGAGCTTGGCCAGAGCAGCAGCGGCTTCCGCGGTTTCCTCGCGAGACCCGGTATCGACTTCGAACAGCGACTGTGGTTGGGCCTTCTCCTGCTTGCCCGACCCAAGTCGTTCACCGAGCCGTTCCAGCATGATCGTGTCGAGGCTGTGGTCGCGGCGGTTCGGGTTGAGTAAATAGTCCGCGATCATGGTGTCCACGTATGGGGGTGCCAAGGTGATCCCGATGCGATGGAACGCCAGCAACGTCGAGCCAGGCCAAGGACGTCGGTATGGACGCCTGGTTGGCTGGCCAGCAAACAGTGCAGGCCGAGTGGCCCGTCTTTCGATACACCGTCGACAAAGCGCTTTGCGGCTGCTTCGTCTTCGATGATGATGGTGGCCTGGGTCGTCGCCTCCAGCGGCTTCGGCGATGGCTGGAGACTTTTAAGAAGAGAGGTGAATTCCAGCTCGCGTAGCAGCTCGGCGAGTGGCTCCTCATGCGGCGGCTTGATCCGGTAGGATTCGGGATGAAACTCCACCGGGCTCTGTATATCGATGGTCGCCAGTTTCCGGCTGAGCCGAGCCTGGTCTGCCTGTTCAGAAAGGAGAGTCTTGATGCGGGCGGGCGTGACCTCATCCAGGCGGCGTAGCAGCTCATCGATTGTCCCGAACTGTGCGATGAGTTTCATCGCGGTTTTTTCACCGATGCCCTTCACGCCGGGAATATTGTCGCTCGCGTCGCCCATCAGACCCATCACTTCGATGACACGGCTAGGTTCGACGCCGAACTTGGCGACGCATTCCGCGTTGCTGGACCACTTATCCTTGACCGGGTCGTAGATGCGGACATGTGACGTCACGAGCTGAAGCATATCTTTATCGCCGGTGACGATCACGACGTCGTAGCCAGCCTGCTCCGCCTGCCGGGCCAACGTGCCGATCAAATCGTCAGCTTCGTAGCCGGCCTGTCTAGCCGCTGGAATATTCAGCGCCTCCACCACACGATGAATATAGGGAATCTGGGCCTTCATCCCGTCCGGCATTGGTGGCCGCTGCGCCTTGTAGTCTTTGAATTCCTCGTGCCGGAGCGTCGGGCCTTTTTCGTCAAACGCGACTGCAAGCCCGTCCGGCTTGTGCTCACGGATGATCTTCAGCAGCGTAGTCGTGAATCCATAGACCGCGTTTGTCTGGAGACCTTTGGAATTATTGAGCGCCGGCAGGGCAAAGAAGGCGCGATAGATATAGGCGCTGCCGTCAATCAGATAGAGGGTGGGGCGTCTGTCGGTTTGCAGCGATGTCATGGATGTTGCGGCCTTTCGGGGTGGCCTTGCCGAGTGCTGAGTTTTGAGTGCTGAAAACGGAATTGAGACCATCCGACAAATCTCAGCACTCAGTCCTTTTGCCTCAGCACTGACTCATGGGTCCGGTGCGATCGAGAGCGGCGGTTTTCCAAACTTCTGACGCATGCTGTTGATGGTGTTCAGGACAGCAGGCTGTCCAATCATTTTTGCTTCCAACCGGCGCTTGCCAGGAAAGTCCAGCATCGTCACCCCGATCAACATCGTGAGAATGCCCTGGCCTGGCAGAAACAGCATCAAGAAGCCTGCAAACAAAAAGATGGCCCCGACCACGTTCTTGGCCAGGTGGCCAAGTAACCGGAGCACCGGGTGATGATTCTCCATCCAGGGACGTGGCACACGGATGTCGAAAAAGTCTGTCGGGAGTCGGACAAGGATGAACGGGATGGCGATCAATGACCCAACAAAGAAGACAATCGACAGGGCCGTCAGGGTCACGAGGGTTTCCGTCGAGATGTATTGCTGAACTGTTGAAAGGAGTCCATCCATTGGTTGGCATCCTAGCATGGGCTTCTGCGCCCCTCAAGGCGAACAGAGGAGCAGTCTTGGGTTTACGCGATCGTACCTGGACGTTATAATCATCCCGCATGGAGTCCCGATATGAATCGGTATATCCCCTCGCCCCATGACGTCGGATGAAGTCGATGCTGCGATTGCCGATTACGTGAACAGCGTGAAAGCCAGAGCGCAAAAGAAATGACTATGTCGACGAAACCAAAATTCGTCATCTTCGCCCACAACGCCACGTACGATAAGCTGCACCAGGTCGCGACGCTGGGGATGACGGCTTCGGCGATGGGCAAAGACGTGATCATCGTCTTACTATTTTGGACGATCAAAAAACTTGCCGAAGGGAAGATCGATCAGATCGATTTCCCGCCGGAATATGCCGAGTCGGCTGAGGAAGTCGCTCGGTTGCTTAAAGAGAAAAAGGTGCCGAAGATCTCGGAGATGTTCCAGGATGCCAAGCAAGTGGGACAGTTCAGGCTGATCGCCTGCAGCGCCGGCTTAGAATATATGGGCGTGGATGCCGCTGCGGTCGAAAAGAATGTCGACGAAGTGATGGGTCTGCCGGCCATCCTTTCCCTGACCGCTGACGCGGAAACGAAACTGTTCATCTGAACGCGTCGCTCGTATCTCGCAAAGACCTCTTCTTCTCCGACGCTTCACGAGATACGTTTCACGTTCAACGACTTTTCGTGACTCCCGCGCGATCGCACATGTCTGCCAACTTGCACGTGCTGCACCACGGTGAAACCGGTAGGCATAGGTTCTGTCCATAGGGGACGAGGAGATCGTTGTAAATGATCCAGTATTGTTTCGGGAGCTTGCGCCGGAGGGCCTCTTCCGATGCTTCCGGCGTCTTCGTGTCGATATAACCCCATCGATTGCTGATTCGGTGGACGTGAATATCTACACAGATTCCCGGCTTGCCAAATCCAAGCGTCACCACCAGATTCGCCGTTTTCCGACCGACTCCTGGTAAGGTGAGGAGTTCATCGATGGAGTCTGGGACCTTCCCTCCATAGTCATTGATCAGGCGGTGGCAGATGTGGTGAATCGATTTGGCTTTTGTCCGATAGAACCCGACCGGGTAAATTGCCTGTTCGATCTTCTTCAGCGGCAGCTCTAACATGGTTGCCGGTGTGCGAGCCAGGGCGAAGAGTCGATCGCCGGCTTCCCTTGTCGTTTTATCTTTGGTTCGCAAACTGAGGAGGGTGGAAATGAGGATGAGAAATGGATCGCGGTTCGATTCCTTGGCTACGACCCCAACGACCGGTTCTTGCCAGCGGCGAATCTCCCGCCTGACAATGCGAATAGCGGCATGGATTTGCTCCTGACGCATGGAGAAATGGTCATGAACGGGGAGGAGACTGGTGAGACGAGCGGAAGACCGTGTCTACTCAGGCTTCCGCTTTGACAACCACTTCTGGCGGCGCCGTTGAGCCTCACGTTGCTTTGCTTTCTTCCGCACGCTGGGCTTCTCATAGAAACGGCGTCGCTTCAGCTCACGGAACAAACCTTCTCCCGCGAGCTTCTTCTTGGCAACCTTCAGTGCTTTTTCAACGTTGTTGTTGAAGACCTTGATTTCCATCCCAGTGATATTCGACTTTCTCAGGCCAAGTGGGCCTGCTGCTTACGGTTTTCAATCATTCGGCGCCGGAGTCTAGCACAACACCCTGAGTTCCTCAAGGCTTTCTGTGGCCTGTACAATTCTGAGTCGTATGGAATCTATAAGATTATGATTTACTTGGACATTTGTATTTACGTGAACCGTAACAAGACCTGCTTGGGCCGCTGCAATAGCGAGAGTCAGTCCTACTGTAAGATCTGAGTGGATGGTCGGTTTTGCTCCCTCGCGTAACGCATGAAGCAACCGCGCAATCTCGCAGGACAGCTCCGTGATTTCTAACGGCACTTCGGTAGCCCGTTGGAGTGCACTCGAAATCGCATGAGGGCGATCGGGATGGTGTTTTGGGATCTTGTACGCATCCAGCAGTCCATTGTAGACCTCTATATCTGCTTGAACGAGCTGATGGAGCTGCCGGCTCAATTCGAGTAAGCGCTGTTCTCTGTCCGATTGTCCAGCGAAGCGTGCTCCCATCACCCCCAAGGAAGCCGCCAGGGCACCCACGAAGGCCGTGACGCTGCCACCGGCTGGTGCTGGTTTGGCATCAGCAACGGCGGCCAGGAAATGTGAGAGGGGGTGCGCCGGTTCGTGCTTGCTGCGCATCGCCTCGGCGATTCTTGTTTCAAGGACCTGGCTGGAATCGAATCGATCGAGCTGCAATGAGGCAGCGGCTGCCTGGTCTAATGCCGCTTGAGGAGCAAGGCCGATCAATTCACTCTCCGCCACATCTATATCACGTGTCGCGGCTTCGGCCTTGACGCGCTGAAATACGGTCAGAAGAGGTGTCACGAGGTAATCGGTCACATTCATGGCGACCTGCACCATACCGCGACTGGATAGCTCTACGCCGATCGCTTTAACAGACGGCAACCCGCCGTTTGAGTGACGGACAGCTCTGGCGATGGACCGGGCTTTCTCAACGCTTGTCGAGCAGAGGTTTACGTTGTAGGCGATCAGCGGAGGCCGGGCGCCGATGGCGATTGCTCCCGCGCGTTCATGCAGTCGAGCGGGACCGAAGTCGGGAATCCAATCAGGGTCTGACTCCATCCGAAACGCGAGGCCTTCGAGCCCTCCACGTCTGACTGACTCCAACGGGGCATGGTCGGCATGACCTGCGGCACGTTCGTACAAGAAAACGGGGATTCCCAGCTCACGCCCCACTCGTTCTCCTAGTCGTTTCGCAAGCTGGACGCAGTCTTGCAACGTTGTACCCCTGATTGGAATAAACGGCACCACATCCGTCGCTCCTATGCGGGGGTGTACGCCGACGTGTGTTCGCAGGTCGATGAGTTCAGTCGCGAGCCGGACGGCACGAAATGCGGCTTCAGTGATTGCATCCGGGGGGCCACAGAACGTCAATACTGACCGGTGGTGGTCCGTATCCATCGAGTGGTCGAGCAGTGTCACATCGGCTGTCGAAGTCACGGCGTCGATCAAGGCGTGAACCGTTCCTTGATCCCGACCTTCACTGAAGTTGGGAACACACTCGACGAGTTGGTCCATCGGTTCCAGCACGTGTCAACGAAAAAGCCGGAGGATCGATGACCGATCATCCGGCTTCTGGCTTAACTATCGTTCTCTGACGGGAGCTGGCTATTTCGTCTTCTTCACGAACGCCTTATAGATACGGCCAGACTTGGCTTGTTCCTCTTCCAGACCTATCATTTGATGCCCGGTGTTTTCACACCAAGCCGGCATGTCTTTTTTGATGCCCTCATCATCGGAGACGACTTCCAGCACCTGTCCCAAGACCATTTCTTTAATTTTCTTGGAGGTGAGAATAATCGGCATGGGACAAAAGTACCCCAAGGTGTCGAGTTTGACATCGGCCTGCATCATGAAAACACCCTCGCTTCAGTGAACGATTCAAATGAACAGATTAACGCTACCCTGTTTGGCTTCCGCCAGATACGTGGTCACGCCGGCGAACTGATCGATGCCGTCGATCAAGGTGTCCTTGGTAATACCCATGAGGCCCATCGTCGTCGTGCAGGCGATGAACCGCACGTCCAGTTCGAGGGCCGTTTGCATCAGCTCAGGCACCCCGGGCATCCGGTTTTGCTTCATCACCGTCTGCATCATCTTCGTCCCCAACCCACCGAAGTGGAATCGGGATAACGGAAGCGTATCGGCTCCGCCTCTGTTGAGCAGTCCGAACATTCGTCGAAGCCAATCTTTGGCTGACCTTGTGGCGCCGCTTCGTCGAATCGTATTCAGTCCCCAAAACGTAAAAAACATGGTCACACGCATGCCCATCGCAGCGGCGCCCGTGGCGATAATAAACGCCGCCATGGCCTTATCGAGATCACCGCTCAACAACACGATCGTCACTCGATCAGGCTTGGATTCCTGCAGTTGTGCCAAGGCGCTCATCGGCTCTATCTGTGTGGCAATCATGATCTCACCTCGTGCCTGTTCAAATTCTTCGCATGATTAGAATAGTATGTGATCCTTCGAGGTGTCAAGGAACCGGGTCACAACGTGTATGGAGTGCGCATGGCTTGACCTCTCTCCATCCCCTCGTTATAGTCGAAACCCATTGTGTTAGGCCCGTCTTGCGAGTGTCCTCCCGATATCGAATGACTCTCATGATCGAACAGCCGTCACCCGAGGTCGTGTCTTCCAGGAGTGCTCCACTCTTTGGGTTTTGGTACCCAGCCATCCCCAGCCATACGCTACGTCCGGGCATGATGACGGGGTTGCAGATGTTGGGGTTGCCGATCGTCCTCTGTCGTGATCGAGAGGGACGTCTGGCCGCCATGCGAGACCTCTGTCCTCACCGCGGTATGCCGCTGTCATGTGGGCGATTTGATGGTGAACGAGTGGAATGCTCGTATCACGGATGGCAGTTCGATATGAAGGGGCGCTGTCGCCGTATTCCTGCGTTGCCGGATAGCACCGTATTCCAAACGGAGAAGGTTGGCGTGACGACCTATCCCGCCGATGAAGCCGATGGCATGATTTGGCTGTATCTCGCCGATGAACGAGGCAACATTGATCCGTTGCCTCCTGTGCCGCGCATGCCGCTTCCGTCGGAACCTCGGCAGTCATTCCATATTTCGCTGATGTACACGTGCACTGCGGACGACGGCATCATCGGTCTCATTGACCCGGTGCATGGCCCGTATGTCCATTCCTGGTGGCGAAGTGATGCGAGCATGCACGAAAAGACAAAAATCTTTGAGCCGATTCCGAGCGGGTTCCGAATGACCGCCCATCGTCCCGCCAAGAACAGCGGGCCGTTCCATTGGGTGGAGCGAATCTACGGGGGGCCGCTGTCGACCACCATCGATTTCGTGCTGCCGAATCAGCGGGTGGAGCTGATGCAATGTGGACGGATGTGGATGGCCAATCGATTGATGGCCACACCAGTGTCCGACATGGAATGTCGCATCGATTTTTCGGCCTATTGGCGGGGGCTTCATTGGCTGCCGTTCGGCAATTTTATTTTTCGCACGCTGACAAAGATGTTTCTTGGCCAGGATGAGCGGGCGATGAAGCACCTGGCGGTGGGGCTTCGTCACAAACCCTCGTCGATGTTTCTCGGCGATGCCGATATGCCGGCGAAATGGTACTACAAACTGAAGGCCGCTCATCAGGCATCGGTCCAAACAGGCAGACCGTTTGATCATCCTCTCAAAGAGCGAGTGACGCTGCGGTGGCGAAGCTGACTGTGCCGTTTCGACTGGTGTGTCTGCTGATACTGGCGGCCATGCCTGCGATACCCGCGTATGCCGGGAGCTCCAACATCGTCTCCGTTCCGACTCTCGGCGTACAGGGTGAGGGACTTCCCGGTGTCGTGAACTACATCTTAGTCCAGCTCGATCACGTTGCCTCGCAAGGTGGCCCGACCATTCAGTTCAATGAAGTTAACTTGGGGGGAGGGTCCCGCGTCGGGGAAGAATGGAAAGAGGGAGCCCGTCGAGCCGTGCGTGCCGTGCTCCATGCCGTGGGTGACAGCGGGCATGATTGGATGATCACGATCAAAAATCGCTCCGCGACGTCCTTGACCGACGGGATGAGCGCCAGTGCCGCCGTTGCCGTGGCAATCATGGCAGCCCATCGAGGAGGCGTGCTCAGATCGGATGTGGTGTTATCCGGCCAGATCAGACCAGATGGTCGCTTAGACGTGGTCGGAGGGTTACCCGTAAAAATCGAGGCCGCCGCGAACGCGCATTACCGAGCCATCATCGTTCCGCTGGATCAGGGACTCACGGCGGACTGGATGAACTCGACGGATGTTGCTTCTCGCAGGAGAGTTCAGCTCATTCAAGCGGGCACACTCGATGAGGCTTACCAAGCCATGACGCTACGCTGAGGATGTTGCAAAAGCCCGCCAGCGTCGTTCTCGCATCGTGCAAGGCCTCAACATACCCACCGCGTACGCCTCATTCGTCGCTCGCTGTGGCCTTGCTGGACGAGCTTTTTCACCATCCTCGAGATTTCAGGTGTTCCTCTGGGTTTGTGAAACAGGCGTGTGCTGCTCGTAAATTAACCGTTTTGCAACTGCCTCACGCTAGCCCGTGCGCTCAGTTGCGACAATAAATCCCATCGCTCGTCTGATCTCATCGCGCGCTCCGAGTAGAACCACGATATCACCGGCAAGAAGCGTGGTGTTCTCCGATGGATTGGATTCCGTCACGCCGCTTCTGGTCAAGGCAATGATAGACGCGCCTGTCCGTGGCCGTAGTGCCAGTTGGACGATCGTCTTTCCCGCGGCCGGTGAGTCCTCCTCGATTCGACAGGTTTCCACTTCGACGTCAGTGAGGGTTCCGCCGCGAAGATGGTGGGCCAGTTCGGGAAGCTCGCTTCGGCGGAGGAGCGCGTATCCCTCACGACGCACCTGTTCCGCTTTTCGCATGACGAAATCTTGCGGCATGTTGTAGGTGCGGAGGACGAGGGCGAAGATTTCAATCGACGTTTCAAATTCTTCCGGCACGACATCGTCGGCACCTAGCTGATGGAGCTCCTCTAGTTCACGCAAATAACGGGTTCTCACAACGATATGAATTTTCGGATTCAAGGCTCGGGCGACCTGGACGGTCCGGCGGGCCATGAACGGATCGGAAATTGCGATGACCAGGACTCGCGCATCGTCGATCTTTACGTGCCGCAACACATTCGGGTTTGTCGCGTCGCCATAATAAAGTGGCAAGCCATGGGCAGCCTCGCGGCGCACCGTATCACCATCCAGATCTAAGGCGATATGCGGTACTTCCGTCTCGCTCAAGACGCGAGCGAGGTTGCGCCCATTCAACCCATACCCCACGATAATCACATGGTCCTTGATGCGGAGATGCCGTCCTTCTGTCTCAAGCACATGAGCGGTGGTCTGTCCGGGGAACCAGTGGCGAAGGCGTTGCACAGCCTCAACGCGTCGCGCGAGATGGGGGGACCACTGCATCAGAAGCGGTGTGATGATCATGGAACAGATCGAGACCGCCAGAAAGATTTGGTAGGGTGGTCCGGACAAGAGCTTATCCTCCAGGCCGACTTGTGCCAGGATAAAACTGAACTCACCCACCTGCGCGAGAGCAATGCCGGTCATGACGGCGGATCGGGGTGGGATCGAGACTGCTAAGACGGCTCCCGCTCCAGCGACGAACTTGACGAGTAGGACAACGAGTAACACACCGGTCACGACGAGTGGATACTCCAGCAGGATTCGCCAATCCATCAGGATACCGATCGAGACAAAGAACAGACTGTTGAAACTGTCGCGAAAAGGCAGCACTTCGGCAATGGCTTGGTGGCTGTACTCCGATTCTGAAATCACGAGTCCGGCGATGAATGCCCCCAGCGCAAGCGAGAGCCCCCCGAGAGAGGTCAACCAAGCAATACCGAGGCACATAACAATGATGGTCAACAGAAAGAGTTCCCGGCTTCGGCTGCGAACGATGTGTTCGAGGAGTCTCGGGACCACATACCACGCAGCCGCGACGATGCATGCGACCACTACCAGAGACTTGCCCAACGAGAACAGCACGGGCGCCAGCGCGCCCCCATCGGGACTGGCCAAAATGGGTGTCAGTAAGATCATAGGGACGACGGCCAGGTCTTGGAAGACCAGAATGCCGATGGTGGCTCGTCCGTGAGGCGAATCACTGTCCCCGTTGGCGGCCAACGCCTTCAATACGATGGCCGTGCTGCTGAGCGAGAGCAGAAAGCCCCAGAAGATCGCCTGCGAGGCCGGTAACCCGATCAGCATCCCGCCGAGCCATGTGATCACGATGACTCCCCCGACTTGGATCGGAGCGGCGATCAACAGCAGTCGCCGGAGCGAGGTCAGTTGCCTCAGCGAGAATTCAATGCCGATGGTAAACAGCAGCAACACAATCCCGATTTCCGCCAGCACTTGTACCGTCGCGATGTCAGAAATCAGATTGAGCCCATGAGGGCCGATCAACGCTCCGGCGACGAGAAACCCGGCGATGGACGGCAATCGGAATTGATGAAACAGAAACACCACGGCGATGGAGACGGTGTAGATCAGCAGTAAATTGCCGAGTACGCTGTAATCAGTCATAACGAGTTGTAGCTCGTTGTGTGTTGTGCCTGACTCCCATTCGGCATGAGGCAATCCGATGATCTGTGGAGGCTTGGGCCTGTTACGGTCACAGCACGTCCTTTCGGCTAATCAGCGGATACGCAGGATACCTGAGGTTTGTACGCGGGACAAGGCAAAGCCGTATGTTCCGATGTTCAGTTCTTTGAAAAGGCACTCATGCAGCGTTTGGAGTGAGGGCGATTCCGCCGGCCTCCGGTGCGTGGCGATGAATGCCCGAATCATGAATCCACGATGCCTATCGTTGTCCTTAGATCAGTTGATCAATCGTGGCTAAGCCGCTCCAGTCTTGGAGTTCTCCCCCTAAAGAGGCATAGACCGATGAATAAAGTATTGGGTAGGCTGTGGGCACAGCTTCATAGGAATGACCACGAGTGGCGAGGCACTGAGTGCCGTCGCCACCGGATTTGGAGGTGCCCCATGCGGTCGACGCGGATGTTTACTTTCCTCGCTGCGATGCTGGCGGTCTTTTCCGCCGCTCCGGCATTCTCAGATACCGAGTCCGGATCGGGGACGACATGGGACTGTACCCAAACAGATGGCAGTTCAATCTACACGAACAAGGAGCGGACTGGTTGTCGCGCCATGGTGTTAAAGTCGCT
Organism: Nitrospira sp.; assembly: GCA_005116895.1. Taxonomy (GTDB): domain Bacteria; phylum Nitrospirota; class Nitrospiria; order Nitrospirales; family Nitrospiraceae; genus Nitrospira_D. The sequence continues at coordinate 30,894 of SWDO01000014.1, forward strand.
TTCCGTCGTGCCTGATTTGGAGCATATGCCGACAATTCCCAGAACCACGATCACCAGCGAACCCCAGTATCAGGTCCCTTCTTCCCAGGAACGTGCTTCTGGAGCAGGAGGACGTCAAGTGCCCGATTGGGCGCGTGACTGGCATGCGAGCAACACGTCTTCCGGCTCGGCACAGGCTGAAGTGTGCATGTTATACATGGAATGGATACAACTTGTGCAGAAGACCCGTGGAGGGATGTTCTTCGGATCAGATCCATCCTATGGCGGTGATATTACGGGACAGAATCAGAGAGGGCCAAGCTACGCTTTTTACGACAATACTCGCTATATGGCGCTCTCGAAGCTCTTCGGCAGGGGGTTTGTCCCGGTGGGGTGTTTCTAATATAACGTGGTCGAGTCCCTCACGCTCTGTAAAACTCGCGATACCACTTCACAAACTGGGGAATACCCACCTCGATCGGCGTGGTCGGCTTGAAGCCGACATCGTTGGTCAAATCATCGATGTCGGCATACGTCGCAGGGACGTCTCCTGGCTGTAACGGCATCAGTCTCTTCTCCGCCTTCTTCCCCAGCGATTGCTCCAATACCTCGATGAAGTGCAGTAGCTCAACTGGCTGATGGTTGCCGATATTATAAATTCGCGCCGGAGCTGAGCTGGTTCCTGGATCTGGCTTCTCTCCTGACCACGCTGGATTGGCCGTTGCCGGGTGGTCAAGTGTCCGGATGATTCCCTCGACAATGTCGTCCACATAGGTGAAGTCACGTTTCATCTTGCCATGATTGAAGACCTCAATCGGTTGGCCCTCCAAAATAGCCTTCGTAAAGATGAAGAGGGCCATATCGGGGCGTCCCCAAGGTCCATAGACGGTAAAAAAGCGAAGGCCTGTGCAAGGCAGTTGATACAGGTGTGCATAACAGTGGGCCATCAGCTCATTGGCTTTCTTACTGGCGGCATATAGCGAGACCGGATGGTCCACATTGTCATGTACGGAAAACGGCATAGACGTATTGCCGCCGTAAACAGAACTCGATGACGCATAGACGAGATGCTCGACCTGACCGTGCCGGCAGCCTTCCAGAATATTCATGAAGCCTTCGATGTTGCTCTCTGTATAGGCATGGGGGTTGATGAGGGAATAGCGCACGCCTGCTTGGGCTGCAAGATGAACGACCTGCCGTATGGGTGTATCGGCAAAGAGGTCTCGCATCCCTTGTCGGTTGGCGAGATCGAGTTTGACGAAGCTAAATCGTTCGCGCGGCGTCAATTGGGCGAGGCGGGCCTGTTTCAAACGCACATCGTAGTAGTCATTGATATTGTCGAGGCCGATCACCTGATCGCCACGGTCCAAGAGGCGTTTGGCCACGTGAAACCCGATGAACCCTGCGGCGCCCGTGACAAGAATCGGCGGCTGTGTTCCAGTCATATCTACTCCTTCAAGAAAGAAAAGATGCTACCGTCTCTTGCCGGACTTCATAAACGGCGGATCGCCGTGATCCAACCGATACAGAGTCAGTGGAGTGAGGGCCTCCCCCACAGTAATCACTTCAACTTCACGGGTGCTCGTTGCTCGGTACAGATCCAGCGCGTGAGCATAATGATATCGACATTCCTGAGAAGCAAGAAGGTCTTTCAATTTCTCTGGTGGCTCCCAGTGTGCCGTCAAGAGCGCAGTTCTAGCGGGATTACGGCGGCTGAACATGAAGGACAAGTGATCAGGGTACCAGTCGGCTCCACCGGTGGCGTATGACACAAACAGCCGCGCGTGGGCAGCTGCGCAGACCTCGGCCAGATAAGCATTTGTGAGATAGCCGTTTTCTCCGACATCCAACCATGTGCCTGGGTGGGAGAGGGGGGCATGGGCGGCATGGCTCCGGATTTCAAACAACTGCTGTTGTGAGGCGAACACCAGTGGAATCGGTCCGTATCGCCCCACCAATTGTTGAATGACATTGTCCTTGAGGGCGGATCGGCCATCGTTCGTTGGGCCGCTGTCCGCATGAACGAGCACATTGTATCCCCGATCAGAAATTAGATAGCAATTCCGTGGCATGTTCAAGTCGCAAGGGTCCTCGCCATAGAAGGGCACGGACACGACGGCGCCACCTTCAAAAGCCCAGCTTTCGCCGTGCGCGAGCTCGATGACGTGTTCAAACCCTAATTCTGCAAGCAGTCCATGATAATCGAAGAACAACTGCGTTCGATTGCGCCGACTGGGCACAATGATCGGTGTGTCTTTCGGCAAATGGAGCAGGGTGCGGGGATCGACGTGGTCATCGTGATCGTGAGTCAAGAACACCGCAGCGGGTTTTGGTAAGAGCCCTCCCCAGAGCGATGGTATCGATGACTCGGCGAACCACGGCAAAAGCCATGGGTCGAAGAGGAACATGGTCTCACGTTGCCGGTAGAGCAGGGCCGCGTGTCCCAGGTGGACCGTGTCCTGATCCTGAACGACATCGAACCAGTGTCGGCTTATCGAAGCGGTGGCCGATGTGATCACGCATCCCTGCAGCTGCAGGAGCTCTAATAGTCTCGTCAGTAGGCCCTGTGAGTCACGCGGTAGTGCCGATACCACGGAGCGAATCTCATCGACCGTATGGGTCCCGTCGAGCTGGCCGAGTAATTCCCCAACAGTAGGACCCAGGGGAAGTTGATTGAACCCAAAAGGGAGGGCTTGGTGATTGACCGCATGAAAGATGCGGAGCCCACCGTTGGTCACGGTTGCGGACTTGGCTGGATCAGTCGGAAATTCCCACTGAAAGGTTCCGTCCGGTCGCCGGCCGCAGCGAATGTGTTGTTTCAGGTAAGGTCGTGCGTTGACCAGCTCGGCATAGGCATCTTCCAGACGAGGCTGACGATCCACATCGTCGAGTGGGGCCCGCTTAGAGAAGACATCGCTGATGGCCGTGTCGATTGCGCTCGATAGGAGACTATGGGCCTCTTGGAGACTGTTGACGACTTCAGGAGCGATCCCCCCTATAAACGGGAAGGGTCCAGGCGGCTCCGCACTTTCCAATTGCACCCAGCACCAAGGGGCGAGACTCACGTAATGATGCTTGGGAATGCTGCCCCAGATCTGGTTCATGCTAATCAGGACTGAGGACTGAGGACTGAGGTTTAGCGGATTTGGCCCTAGTCGTTGAGGCGCGAGCCTGTACTCGCTGTGCATGCACGGCCTTTCGCAGACCGCCTATAATTCGTGCGACTTCTTCCGCCTGAAGCATCAACTGGCGAAAAGTTGATGGACTCACGTGAGTTACGTCCAATGCGACGTAGAGTTGGGATCTCAGTTCTGCGCACGATGACTTCGCCACACTCAGAAACTGATGAAACTCCGACCGACCGCCTCGCTCAAATCCTTCGGCAAGATTGGACATAACTGAAACAGCAGCTCGCCGAATCTGGTCGCGTAATCCGAAGTCTTTCGCAAAAGACCCTGTTGCGGTCGCCAGGTAGATAGCCCGTGTCAAATCGCGCGCCTTCTGCCACGCGATAAGATCCTCAAATTTATCTGCTCGTGTTCGTTCCACTTCGGTCCTCAGCCCTCAGTCCTCGTGACTCAGTCCTATCCTGAGTTTGCTGATCGTCGGTTCATAGAGAGCTTGGATCAGATTGCCGTCGGGGTCAGCAAAGTAGAAGGAATAACTGCTGTCGCGATGTTGCTTCGGTTCTTTCGTGATACGTCCGCCCATCGATGCGATCTTAGGGGCGATGTGTTGGTACAGCTGATCCACGGCCTGTGGGCTGTCGAGAATCACTCCCATGTGATCGAGCAGCTGGGTCTTCGAAGCATCGTAGGAGTCCAATTCTGTCTTCGAGATTTGATGAAGCGCCAGGTTGTCGACCCCAGAGCTGAAATAGACATTTTCCGGGTCTGGTTCCCACACCGCCTGAAAGCCGAGGAGTTGTTCGTAGAATTGGCGTGAGCGAGGCAAGTCTGTCACACGCAGTGCCAAATGCCGAAGACCTCGATGGAGTGAAGTTGTCATAGAGAGAACTCGTGCATCGTTGAACCCATAAATATTTTCTATAGTAGGGAGACCGACTGCAGGCCGTCAATGGAAAATCGGCTCAGGCTCCAGTTCGACGGCTATGGTAGGATTGTGCCGGTATGCAACCCATGGGAAGTAAAGAATTTGTCGATCTGATGATCTGTTGAGTATGAAAGATTTTGGTCCAACGCAGGATTTGGCTCAGAGGGCTAAAGTATTCGCGCTCGACATTATCAGGCTGTCTGCACAACTTCCCAAGACGTCTGAGTCTCGTGTGCTTAGGCAGCAAATTATTCGATCTGGGACATCAGTCGCTGCGAACTATCGAGCCGTCTGTCGAGCCCGTTCGCGTGCGGAGTTTATTGCAAAGCTTGGAACGGTCGTCGAAGAGGCGGATGAGACCATGTTTTGGCTAGAACTACTTATCGAGTCAGGCATTGCTCAGGAAAACAAGACAAAAGTTCTTTTACAAGAAGCCAAAGAGCTGCTTGCCATCTTTTCAACGTCCAGGCGAACAGCAAAGTCCGGTAAACACTCAACAGATCGATAGATCATCAGATCAACAAATCAGTCATGAGTGAAATGGTCAAAGTAGATTTCCAAGGGCTGACAGTTGCCACATTCGAAAGTCGGATGGCCACCGAGATCAGCCGTCTGATCGAACGCTACGGCGGACGGCCGTTGGTGGCTCCGGTGTTGCGAGAAATTCCCCTGGGAGATAATTCAATCGTGCATGAGTTTGGTGCCCGGCTTATGGCTGGCCGTATCGATCTGCTGATTCTCCTGACCGGTATCGGCGCAACCACGCTGTTCGACCTGCTCAAGACTCGCTATCCTTGGCCGACGGTTCTGACGGCTCTTCAACGTTGTACCATCGTTGCACGTGGCCCCAAGCCGGTCGCAGCTCTCAAGGCTGCTGGCCTTCAAGCCACGCTGACGGTGCCAGAACCGAATACATGGATCGACCTCATATCGACATTGGATAAACATCGTCCTGTAAAAGAATTACGCGTTGCCGTGCAGGAGTATGGGATTTCCAATCCTGACCTGTTGCGAGCATTGGAACAGCGGGGTGCAGAGGTGTTTCCTGTTCCGATCTACAAGTGGGCTTTGCTAGAGGATCTTGCGCCGATTCGCCATGCACTCGATGAAATCATGGCCGCGGTGCGCAGCACCCCGATCACGCTGCTGACACGAAAAAATCTTGCCGTCTGGACGGCGCTGGCGAAAACGGCCGATCCGCAGTCGGTGCGCATCAGCACGCGGTTTATTGAAGATGATTCTTTGGTAACAATATCGCATCGCTAGCATCGGGGAATTCAAAAGGAGGAATTACAATGACGCCAGTGACGTCTATCAAGAAGCGAGCTCAGCGGACACAAGTCACCAAGAAGCCGGTCAAGCAGAAGGAAGAACTAAACGTTTTCTTAACGGATAAACAGATTAACGAACTTCTCAAGCCATTGAAGGCGAAACGTGGCATCAGAGGATTCCCTGTTTTTAACATTGGGATTATCAGTGTAGAGCTCAATCCACTCGAGCTAGTAAATCAGCGAGCCGAGCTTGAAGTGAAGTTGTTAGGGATTCCCGTTGGGCATGTCACGTTGGATTCTGGATCTGTAAGTCAAACACTCGGACCAAATATCTACATTGCTAAAGCATCGATCACATTAACGGTCAGCTGGGAAGAACGGAGGATTATGATTGATGCAAGAGCTTGTGTCAGGAAGAAATGGTTCAAGTGGGGATGTACCAGCTACTCTGACACAGTAACCACGTGGTGAGGTCAATACCGTAGAGAGTTTGCTTGGTCTACTACGAAGTACCCGTTTTGACAGCTGGAAACCTGCACTTGGTATCAAGACTGAACCACTTGAGGGCCGTTGGGATTTCCAGGGCATCTTCATAACGCTCGCTATAGAGGGGACATGCCCCCCAGAACCTGTTTTGGCACATAATGCCCAAGTGTGCGCACCAGTAGCGTGAAGGAAGGTCCAAGGTGCTCTGACTAAACCAGACTGTGTCTATGGTTTCGCGATAAGAATCTCGAGGTGATGAGCCAATGCGTAAGATATTTTTGCCTTTTATAATGATTGCTGCACTTGAAGAAGGATGCTCCGATCAATCTGCGATGGTTCAGTCGACACCAACACAAGCCGTGGGTTGCTCGACTCTGCTTAATGAGTACGTTAATAAAGACCACGCACCAGAGTTAGTGGTTTATGAGGGAATGCCGCAAGGACTACCTACTTACAAAACATTTACAATCAATAAAGTTGATGAAGCGTTGGCCTACTATTTTTCAAATAAACCGACTGCACAGCCCATTGTTCTGTATATCCATGGCAGAGCTCTCGAGGGTAGGAGGTTAGGGGAATATGATCGTGAGCCCGATGAGTCAAGAAATGATGTCGTTCCAGTTTTTACAGCAAAATATAATTCTAGTTCCCTCCTAATGCTTCATTGGCCACACAGAAGAACGGCCAATGCATACCCTGACGATGATGCCAGATCTGCTGGTAATGCATTGCTTTGTACGGTGCGTCGATTGAACTCCCCAGATTTCAATGCAACTAAGTATCCAGGAATCAGAGCATTGATCGCTCATAGCATGGGAACATTGGCCTTGGAGCAAGCCATAAACACGTCTTCGGAGGATTTGAGTGGGTTTGATGTCATGAGCATTTTTGCGGCTGCGAGTAGAGCGAGTAGCGCCAGCTCATGGCTGTCCAAGGTGCGAACGCACAAACAATATGTTCTGGTCAACACCTTGGACATTGTTTTGGAAGTGTTGAGATATAGTACTCACTTCGTGCCTCTCGGGATGTGCAGCACTGAATGTCTCCAGAGCAATCCACCAGCCCATAACGTGGTCTATCTCGATGTAACTGACGTTGCAGGGGCTTTGCACAGAAGACATGATTACTTTGTAAAAGGTGCGGTTGCAGATGAAGTAGTCACAAGAATTCTTCGAGGAGAAGATCCGCCTATGGGCGTCAGCGGAGTTTCAGAAAATCATAGAATAATCAGAAGGCAGGATTTCTAGACATCGTTACGCATGGGACCTATGGACATGATCTAGTGCAAAGAGCTGACCTCCTTAGAGGGGCTTGCATGGAGAGACGGTGTCTCTCGGTGATGCTCTTCACTTTCGATTTGGAGCGCACCCTTCGGATGGGATGGGATTGGATGATGAGGGTTGTGTTCGGAGTTACGCAAATGCTCTGCAGCGATCACCATGTGTAGTCACGTGTCCAATGGATATTCCGTTGGATCAAACGGGTTTACCAATGCTCGCTGCACCAAATGAGATGATCCCGATTTGCTCTGCCACTGGTGATGAGATCAGAACCCCTGAGGGAGGTGCCTGATGAGTGTGCTGAGCCATCCCGCCACTGGGTTCGAACGCGAAACCATCCGGGTGTTTGTGACTGAGTGCCCTTTTGCAGGGAATATCATTCTCCGAGCTTTGATATTTGTGACATTCGTCATGATAGCAGGGGTGGGGATACTACTTGAGGACAATGCACACGCTGCAATTCGCCAGGTTTCGCCCACAGGCAACGACAATGTGGACTGTTCGATCACGGCATGCAGGCACATCCAGTTTGCGATCAATCAAGCGGCGGCAAGCGACACAGTGCTGGTAGCAGCTGGGACGTATACCGAGAGCATTACCCTCAAGACCGGTGTCCATGTACTCAGTACCCAAAGTGCAACGATTCAAGGATCTTCTTATTTTGGCGCAGCCTGGGCGGTTCAGGCGGTGCAAACAGGACCTGGCACAATTCTGGAGGGATTTGTGGTTACCTGTTCGGTTTCCTGCGGAGGTATTTTCATTCAGGATGGGGCAGCAGAGGTGCGCCGAAACGATATTCGAAACAATACCAATCAATTTGTCGGCGGTGGCATCGAGGTTATTAACTCTACCGTTATGGTTGTGAACAATCTTATTCGCAACAACCAATCCAGTAATGTCGGCGGAGGAGTCGCCGTTTTTAATAGTCCAAGTTCCGTGTGGATTATTAACAATACGTTCTCTGCCAATGTGGCAGGTGGCCCCATGCCTAATGGTAGCCATATTCACTTGGCACAGTCTGGCAACGTGTTGGTACAAAACAATATCTTCGCTGGTTTTGGGGGTAGTGCTGCGATTGTGGCCTCAAGCATGACCTCTCCTCCGGCCATCAAGAATAACTTATTCACCGGCGGGCCGGTATACCAAGACGAACTTGGCGTGACGACTACTTCGTCAATGCTTAATAGTCGCTCATTCGCGGCAGATAATGTCAACGGAGTCGACACCGAGGTATTTGTCCTATCGGGCACTGATTTTCATCTTCACCCAGCAGGGTCACTCGCTAGAGATCTAGGTTTGGCCGAGAATGCACCGAGTAATGACTTCGACGGGGATGCCCGACCGCTTGGCGCGGGTGTAGATATTGGCTTTGATGAGATTCCGCCTGGCGGGGGGATGACACAGTGTTCTGATGGCCTCGACAATGATGACGATAGTCTGATCGATCTTGCCGATCCTGGCTGTACAAATAGCAGCGATAATGACGAAACCAATAGTTCCCCATTTGGAGCTACCTGCAGTTCGACAGTCAACACTATGCAGGGACTCCAGGCTGAGGTGAATAGCGTGAATACGAGCTCACACACGAAACAAGCATTGATGAACACGTTAAAAAGAGTGAGCGTGGCGATTGCGAGTAGCGATCGTAAAGCGGCGCGCACGCAGCTCGCCAGCTTTATTCGTGAAGCGGTTCGGTTCTCCAACTTGAAAGGCAGGTCGACAAATCGTATTCCGATCAATCAGGCCAGTCATTTGGTCTGCGGCGCAGCGAACGTCCTAACAGGAATCTCGGTTCCGTAGGGTCTTTTGAAACCAGCAAGGGCTTAATCGCTGTCAAGAGGGGAGTACGCCACGCAGGTGCTGGAGCCGCGGCCTGCTCCCAGAGCAGGTAGACGATGTCTGCAACCTTTTCAGCCATTCGAGCCACGACAATGGGAAAGCTCTCGATGGCTGGAGTAGCATGGGTGGGGAGGACTATCCCCTTGATATCACCCACCGCCCCTCGCGTGGTCTTTCGCCAGGGGAGCGGTGGTACGCCGCTTTAAAACCACGACATAGGTGCGAAGCCGTCATTTGGAAAATATTCGCCATCGATCACGACGTTGCGGAAGGACGTGAAGGCCTGTGGCAACCGGCTGGCGCTTCGAGTTGCATGATTCGGTTCCGCACATCCACACTCATATCTTGAGCACTGCGGCCCCTTGAAAGCTCCCGGCTTTCAATTCCTGCAGCGCACGGTTCGCCTCTTCCAAACGAAAACGGACTGTGTTTGGTTTGATGGGAATCGCCGCCGCTTCCCGTAACAGGTCGATGCCGTCCTGCCTGGTGTTGGCCGTCACGCTGCGGATCACTCGTTCGCCGAACACATCACGATCGTAGTCCAGCGAGGGAATGGGCGACATGTGGATGCCGGCCAGGGCGAGTGTCCCGCCTCGTTCGAGCGCTCTCAATGCTGGAGGAACGAGCTCGCCAGCTGGCGCAAAAATGATTGATCCATGCAACTTATCCGGTGGCATATCCATCGCTCCACCAACCCAGACGGCGCCCAGCTGTCTGGCCAATGCTTGATGCTCTGGCTTGAGCGAACTCACATAGACCTGACAACCCCAATGGCGGGCGATCTGGATCGCGATGTGCGCCGAGGCTCCGAATCCATAGAGACCGAGGCGTTGGCCTGGCTTGATGCCGCTGAGACGCAACGCCCGATAGCCGATAATACCGGCACACAATAAAGGGGCGGCTTCCTCGTCAGAAAAGATTGATGGGATTGGATAGGCAAACCTTGCTGGGACGACCGCATATTCAGCATAGCCTCCATCGACCTGGTAGCCGGTGAACGTCGCTTCTAAGCAGAGGTTCTCTCGCCCGCTTGTGCAGAATTCACACTGTCCGCAAGTTCCTTGAAGCCAGGCGATCCCAACCCGGTCTCCTTCATGGATATCCGTGACTCCGCCGCCGGCTTGCGTCACCGTGCCGACTGCTTGATGCCCTGGAATCAATGGGAAGCTCGTGTTGGGAAGTTCTCCTTCCACCACATGGAGATCGGTGCGACAGACCCCGCAGACGTGAATGTTGACGAGAACCTGGCCTGCCTCTGGAACAGGAACCGACCGATCTCGGAGATGTAAGGGACTGTGGGAGACATCGCCCGTATGATCGAGCACCATGGCTCTCATCGGACCGTACCGCTTATGAGGTTTTCTGAGCTTTGATGCACTCGATATCGAGATGGATCTGTATCTCGTCTCCGACGACGAGTCCTCCGGTGTCGAGGGTCTTGTTCCAAACCATCCCAAAATCCTTGCGGTTTAGTTTCCCATCGGCGCTGAAGCCGGCCCTGGTGTTTCCCCAGGGGTCTTTCGCCACGCCGTTGAAGGTGACGTTCAGCGTCACGGATTTGGTGAGACCATGTAGGGTGAGATCCCCCACCATGGTATAGCCGTCTCCCTGTTTCTGATAGTTTTTCATTTTGTATGTGATCGTCGGGAACTGGTTGACATCCAAGAAGTCGGGGTTGCGCAGATGCGCGTCGCGCTTGTCTTGATTCGTGTTAATCGATTCAGCCTTGATCGTGGCCTCAATGGTCTTGAAGGTCTTCGCGTCCGCGTCCATCTCGACAAAACCCTGATAGTCCAGAAAGCGTCCTGATGTTTTGGACACCACCATATGGACGACGCGGAACTCGATCACCGAGTGATCTGGATCGATGGTCCAGCGAGCTGTTTCGGCCTCGGCAGAGAGGGGGAGCAATCCCAACAGACCCACCATGACGATTTTCCGTATCCAATGTGTTCTGGTTTTCATCTCTTCACCTTCTTGGTTGCTCCCTGTTGGCCGGTGTCAACCGATCCGTTGTTTCTTGGTCCATCTCATGAGTTGAGTTGGCATCCTACCTATCGCTGGGATGTCCGTGCAACCTGTTCTTTCATTGAAACAGGGGTGTCAACCGATTGAATTGGTATAGAATACGTTCATGCAGGCACTTGTCAAAGCGACCACTGGACCAGGCCTCACCCTCACCGAGTGGGCGGACCCAACTCCGGGACCACATGACGCGGTGGTGAAGGTGGCCGCGACCTCGTTATGTGGAACCGACGCCCATATCTACCGTTGGGACGAATGGGCACAACAGCGGATTCATCCGCCACGGATCATCGGACATGAATTATGTGGCCATGTCGTGGAGGTTGGTCGCGAGGTGTCTTTGGTCAAGGTTGGTGATTACGTCGCAGCCGAATCACACATCACGTGTGGTCGCTGCTTTCAGTGTCGCACCGGACAGGCGCATGTATGCAAGAATTACAAGATTCTCGGGATCGATCGGGATGGGTCGTACGCCCAGTATGTTGCATTGCCTGAAGGGGTCTTGTGGCACACGGCTTCGGACATTCCCCCGGAGTTAGCCTGTGTGCAGGAGCCGCTTGGGAATGCCGTCGATGCTGCGCTTGCTGAAGATCTCACCGGCCATACGGTGTTGATCACGGGGTGTGGCCCGACCGGTTTATTTGCCGCAGCCGTCGCCCGAACAGCCGGTGCTGCCACCATTATCGCGTCCGATGTCAGCGACTATCGGCTTGGTTTGGCGAAGCAGGTGGGAGTGGATCACGTTCTCAACGTGAGGACCGAGTCGCCGGAGCGCGTGGCAGCGGCCATCATCGAGATGACTGCCGGTGAAGGAGTCGATGCCTCGTTGGAGATGTCGGGAGATCCTACAGCGTTACATCAAGCCTTTCGTGCGGTGAAAAATGGTGGCCGAGTGACCTTGTTCGGCATCCCGACCGGTCCAGTGAGCTTCGACCTGCCGAACGAAATGATTTTTAAGGGGATCCGCGTCTACGGGATCACCGGACGGCGCCTGTTCAGCACATGGTACCGGCTGGCAGGCCTCTTCAAAGCCGGTCTCAATATTCGACCAGTCGTGACCCATTCGTTTCCACTGAAAGAGTTTGCGACCGGGTTTGAGTTGATCCAGTCGGGACAATGCGGCAAAGTAGTCTTGTTTCCGTAGGAGGACTGAGGTACGGGGACTGAGGACTGAGAGAACAGCCTTCGGCCCTCAGTCCTCATTTCTCAGTCCTGTTTCTAAACCATGGCCTACGATTCACTCAAACAGATTCTCAGTGCCCAACTCGCCGACATCCGAGCGAAAGGCCTCTACAAATCAGAGCGTCGTATTCTGGGGCCGCAAGGCTCGGACCTCCTGGTGTCACAAGGTACCGTTCTGAATCTCTGCGCAAATAATTATCTCGGACTTGCGAATCACCCAGCCATCGTGCAGGCGGCTCAAAATGGGCTGAAAACCCATGGCTATGGTATGGCTTCCGTCCGGTTTATTTGTGGCACGCAGGATTTGCACAAGCAGCTGGAAGAGGCCGTCAGTGACTTTCTCGGTACCGAGGACACTATTCTCTACAGTTCCTGTTTCGACGCGAATGGGGGACTGTTCGACGTGTTGGTGGGTGAGAACGATGCCGTCATCAGCGACGCCTTGAACCATGCCAGCCTGATTGACGGCATCAGACTGTGCAAGGCCAAACGATTTCGCTACGCCCATTCCGACATGGCAGACCTCGAAGCGCAGCTTCAGGAAGCCGCCGGATGCCGCGTGCGGCTGATCGTCACCGATGGGGTGTTCTCGATGGACGGCGATCTGGCTGTGCTGGATCGGATCGTGGAGCTGGCGGAACGGTACGACGCGGTGGTGGTGGTCGATGACAGCCACGCGACTGGGGTTCTCGGTCCGAAGGGCCGGGGGACGCCGGCTCATTGTGGGGTGGCTGATCGAATCGAGATCATCACGAGCACATTAGGGAAAACGCTCGGTGGCGCGACCGGCGGGTTTACATCCGGCAAGGCCGAGGTGATCGAACTACTGCGTCAACGATCACGACCCTACCTGTTCTCGAACTCGCTTCCTCCGCCTATCGTAGCCGGTGCATTGTGCGCACTTGATCTCGTGAGGCAGGGCGATCATCGCAGGGAGCAGCTTAGAGCCAATGCCACGTTCTTCCGGGCCGAGTTGACCGTGCTGGGCTTCCGGCTTATCCCGGGCGAGCATCCCATTATCCCCGTGATGTTGGGCGACGCCTCCCTTGCGACCTCCATGGCGGAGGCCTTACTGAAAGAAGGGGTCTATGTCGTCGGATTCAGTTATCCGGTGGTGCCATCAGGACAGGCGAGGATTCGGACTCAAATGTCGTCGGCCCATACAAGGACTCAGTTGCAACAAGCCGTAGCGGCGTTTACAAAGGTGGGCCGGACTCTCGGTGTGATCCAGTAACCTGCCTCAATTGAACTTCTCAGAATTGACATTTCACAGTCAGGTCAGTATCCTCGGCTACTTTATCTAGTGAAGGAGTATGGGTATGAAAGTTATTCTTCAAGAGACCCTGGAAGGGGTGGGGCATCTCGGCGATCTCATTAATGTCGCCGATGGGTTTGCGAGAAACTATCTGTTACCGCGCCGGAAGGCCGTTGAGGCCGATGGCCGGAGCATCAAGGCCTTCGAACATGCCAAGCGAGTGGCAGCCGATAAGGCCAAGAAGGAAACGCTAGAAATTCAATCCTACGCCAAGAAGGTGTCGGCTGTTGAGCTGACGATCGAAGCGCAGGTCGGCAAAGACGATAAGATGTTCGGTTCTGTCACGACCAAAGACATCGCGGAAGGATTGGCGGCACAAGGTGTCACGGTGGATCGTCGAAAGATCCAATTGGAGCACCCGATCAAGGAACTTGGCACCGTGGCCGTACCCATCAAGATGCCCAGAGATGTGGTGGCGACGGTCAAGGTTCATGTGGTGAAGAAACAAGAGCCGGAAGAGCCCTCCGCTTCATAATGAAGAGGTGATGCTAGCATGATGCAGGATGCGATCGGCTCACTGGATGCACTGAAAGCGGTAGATCCCGATGTCTATGCCGCGATTGAGTCGGAAGCGGTTCGGCAACGTGAAAAGTTGCTCTTGATTGCCTCGGAGAATTTTGCCAGCCCAGCGGTGCTTGCCGCCCAGGGGTCGTTGCTCACCAATAAGTACGCCGAGGGCTACTCAGGCAAGCGGTATTACGGTGGTTGTCAGCATGCTGATGCGGTCGAAGACTTGGCCATTCAGCGGTGCAAGCAGATCTTCGGTGCCGAACACGTCAATGTCCAGCCGCATTCCGGATCACAGGCCAATATGGCGGCGTATCTGTCGGTCTTAAAGCCGGGCGATACGATTCTTGGGATGGATCTGGCTCAGGGCGGCCATTTGACGCATGGGAGCAAGGTCAATTTCTCCGGCATTCTCTTTCGGGTCTTCTCCTATGGCGTTGATCGCCAGACCGAAATCATCGACTATGAGGCGGTACAAAAGGTTGCGGAGGAATGTCGCCCGCGCATGATTGTGGTGGGGGCCAGCGCTTATGCGCGGACCCTCGATTTTCCACGTTTCCAGCAGATTGCGAAATCGGTTGGTGCCTATCTCTTGGTCGATATTGCCCATATCGCCGGCCTCATTGCGGCCGGGCTGCATCCCAATCCGGTGCCCTATGCGGACTTCGTGACCACGACGACTCATAAAACTCTGCGTGGCCCGCGTGGCGGCGTGACGATGTGCAAAGCCGAGTACGCCAAGGGAGTCGACAAGCTGGTGTTCCCCGGATTACAAGGCGGACCGCTCATGCATGTGATTGCGGCAAAAGCTGTTGCGTTTCAAGAGGCCCTCTCTCCAGGGTTTAAGCGCTATCAACAACAAGTGTTGGCCAATGCGAAAGCCTTGGCGCAGGGATTGATCGAGCGCGGGTATAAGATCGTCTCCGGTGGGACCGATACCCATCTGATGCTCCTCAACTTGTCGAATAAAGGTATTACAGGGAAAGATGCTGATGCGGCGCTCGATGCTGCTGGGATTATCGTCAACAAGAACGCTGTGCCGTACGATGAGAAACCACCGGCTGTGGCCAGTGGAATTCGCCTTGGAGCGCCGATCGTGTCGACGCGCGGCATGCGCGAGCCCGAGATGAAGCAGATCGTGGGGTTGGTCGACCGCGTGCTGCAACATCGGCAAGAGCCAGCGGTGCTGGAGGAAGTACGGGCTGAGGCGAAGGCGTTGAACAGTCGGTTTCCCTTCATCTATCAATACTAACCAGCACGAGCAAGAGGGCAGGGTCGCCACCGGTGAAATGTCCGTTCTGCGATGAACTCGAAGACAAGGTGGTCGATTCCCGTATGGCCAAGGAAGGCGAGGTCATCCGCCGCCGCCGCGAGTGCCTTGGGTGTAAACGCCGCTATACCACCTACGAGCGAGTTGAGGAAATACTCCCGGTCGTGGTGAAGAAGGACGGCCGCCGCGAGTCGTTTGACCGCAACAAGATTCTCGTTGGGCTGAAAAAAGCCTGTGAAAAGCGGCCGATCAGTATCGGCACCATTGAGGCCGTCACCGACCGGATAGAAAAGCGGATTCAGGAGATGGGCGAGACGGAGATTCAAAGTCGGGTTGTCGGTGAGGAAGTCATGAAGGAGTTACATCAGCTGGATCAGGTCGCCTATGTCCGGTTTGCGTCCGTGTATCGAGAGTTCAAGGGCATCGACCAATTTATGGACGAGTTACAAACGCTTGCTCAGCACCGGAGTGAGAGTTAAGACGTACCGTCTGGATCCCTCAGCCCCTCTCTCCCAGCCTTGTTCAGGTTCCCCGATTCGGCCCGTGTTCGTCGTGAACTCCGACAAGCCGAGTGCAGGAAGCGCCTATTGATGAAGAAGCCTGTCTCTCAGCGTGCTCGACGGAACCAGCCGACCTCCGGGGCGACAAACGTCGCCATTATCGGCGCCGGTCGCGGGGGGGCGGCGCTGATGGAAATCTTTGCAAACGATCCCCTCGTGCGGATTGTCGGTGTCGCGGAGCTCGATCCGAAAGCTCCAGGGCTGGAACTGGCGAGACAGTTTGGAATCCCGATCACGCACGACTATCGGCAGCTCCTTGCGATGGAGCGCGTCGATCTAATTATCGATGTGTCGGGTGATGCAGAGGTCTGGGCATTCCTTCAGGATTTTCATCGCATGGGTGTCACCATCATTGGCGGCGCCAGTGCAAAATTCATGTGGGAGCTGATCGGCGCTCGTATTCGCGCGACGGCGGAGATCGAGAAGACGCTGAACAAATATCAATCCTTGTATCGGTTGTATGTGAAAGAGACCGGGGCGGCAGTGACGGAGGAGCGGACCAGAATTGCTTGCGAGATCCACGACGGCTTCGTGCAGAGTTTGGCGGGGGTGAATTTCAAGCTGGATTTGTGCCAGGAACTCATCCGGAAGAAATCACGGGCCAGTTTAGCCACCATCAAGGAGAGCAAGGCTCAACTGAAGTTGGCCATCCAAGAAGCCCGCCAAGTGATCTTCAACCTGCGCCCCCTGCACTACGACAAGATGGAATTGATCCCTGCCCTGACGAATTATTTCAAGTCGTATCAGCTTCAGACTCACATCACCACGAAGTTTTCTGTGAGCGGAGATGAGCAGATTCTCTTCCCACGGACGAAGATCTTTCTCTTTCGCATTATCCAGGAGGCCTTGAGCAACGTGCAAAAACATGCACGGGCCGATCGAGTCTCGATCAAGCTGGATATGGAAATGGATCTGCTGCGGGTCACCATTGCCGATAATGGAATCGGATTCGATCTGGAGGCCGTGCTGCGCGACCCTGAGAAGTGGGATCATTTTGGAATCAAGGGCATCTTAGAACGAGCTCGACTGGTGGGGGGAGAGGGGCGCGTTCAATCGAAACCGGGCAAGGGTACGAAAATCATCGTCGAGGTGCCGCTGGGGCATCGGGAGGAGAAGGGGTAATGGAGAAAATTAAGGTGCTGATTGCCGACGATCATCGAGTAGTTCGGGAGGGCTTGGCAGCCATTCTGAAGACCAAAGAGGACATTCACGTCATCGGCGAAGCGCAAGACGGTGCGGAGGCCGTTGAAAAAGCCAGAGCCCTGCTTCCGGATGTGATTCTCATGGATGTGAGCATGCCACGGATGGGAGGCGTCGAGGCCACCAGACAAGTCAAGCGTGAGTTCCCGCATATGGGTATCGTGGCGTTGACCATGTACGAAGAACAACAGTACATCTTCGATCTTGTCCGTGCGGGCGCGACAGGGTATCTCTTGAAAGACTCTGAATCGTCGCAAATCGTGGCGGCCATTCGAGCGATCTATCGGGGCGAATCGCTGATCCATCCGTCCGTCGCCAGCAAAATCTTGGCGGAATTCTCATTGATGGCCCAAAAGAAGGGGAAAAAGCCATCCTGGGCCGAGCATGATCTGACTGAGCGAGAGATTACGGTGTTACGATTGGTGGCCGACGGGAAAACCAACAAGGAGATCGCCAATAACCTTGATCTGAGCGAAAAGACAGTCAAGAATCACGTCCGGAACATCTTCCATAAACTCCAAGTCTATGACCGCACGCAAGCGGCCATCACCGCCATCCGCAAGGGCCTGATCGAGCTGGATCCGAAGCGGTAGGATTGAGGCCCTGGCAGATGAGGGCTGTGAACTGCGAGTCTTCCGAGGGGCTACTCACTCGAATAGCAACATGAGCGCGTGTGGCGGTGTGCTCAGCGCAAATCCCTGAAGACGTTAATCGTGTACGGTCTTGTCGTCACTCCATCCTGTGCGGTCACGGTAATCGTGAACAGAGTTGTGGCTCCCAAGCCGAGTGCACTGCTCACGCTTCCAGTTAAGACTCCTGCTGGGGCAATCTCGGCCCCTGAGGCGGACATCCCCGCATTCGGATCAGACTTGGTCGCCGTCACCGTCAGGCTGTCGACGCTGGCTGGGACAGTGACCGTATAAGGCAGTGTGTCGGCCGTAAAGCCGGGAATCAAGTTGCCGGCACTCACAGTCAAAGCTGATAACGCAGCATTGCTTGAGGGGAGCAGCCGTTTCACGGTGACCGTGTAGGTCTTTTCAGCTCCGCTGGGCGCTCGTACGAGAATGGTGATGAGCGTGTCCGATCCTGGAGGCTCTAGCGGAGAAATCTCGCGTGGTTGACCGGAGCTGATTCCTTGTCCATTGATCATCAAGCTGGCATTTGAATCCTGAACCGTCGCGGTGACGGTGAGACTGGTGACGCCGGTTGCCACGTCCACGGTATAGTTCAGCGTGCCCGGTGAAGACCCTGGAGTTAAACTACCTGAGGACACCGTCAGGTTCGACAAGATATTGTTGTCCCGGTGCACCGTGATGATGTAGGAGCTTTGACTTCCACTCTGCTCAGTGAGGGTGATGGTGATGTCCTTGCTCGATCCTGGCTGAGTGAGGTCAACCGAGAGATTTCGGCTCGGGGTCCCAGCGATCGTGATGTTGGTGCTGCTGTTTTCTGGTGTGGCTGTTACCGTCACGCTTGCGACGGTTGGCGGGACATTGAGCGTATAGGTGGTGATCGCGCTTGAAAAAGCCGGTTGGAGTCCTGGCTCAGAGACCGACAAGCTGGAGAGCCGTACCTGTGGCCCTTCCGAGATCGACCCCGTATCTTTGCAGCCGGAGGGACTGAGGAAGACGGTCAGGGAAAGAATACTGGCCAAACATTGTCCCATGACGGTGACTGTACGGTGCATATGATATCGGTCACTTTCTTAAGTAAGAGCAACAAGCCTATGTATTGGGTGAACCCAAACGGTTCAGTAT
>SWDO01000014.1:49717-60669 GCA_005116895.1 Nitrospira sp.
CTTGGGGCTCCTCCACCTGGTGCAGTGACAGCGATCGATACTGGTGTGGCGTTCACAGGAACGGTTGTCTGCCCCGTTGGGGTGCCTGGTGGGACGGTAACGCTACCAACCGCCATCGTGGCATTCGAATCAGCCTTGGTGGCCGATACGGTCACCTCGTTGACCCCGCTCGCCACGTTCACCGTGTAGTCCAGCGTTCCTTGGGTGAAGCCAGGAACTGAGCTGCCGTTCACACTCAATGCCGACAAATTGTTGTTGCTCGACGCTTCTGCGCGAGTCACGGTGATGGAGTAGGGCTTCTCAGTCCCATTTGGTGCCTTCACAAGAATTTCTATTTCCGTATCCGATGGTCCGGGTGCTAGTGAAATAGAAGGACTAGCCTGTCCGGCAGTGAGGTTGATTGGGACCCCGTTGTTCACCTTCATGCTCATACTTGAGCTGGTAACTTGAGGAGAGGCAGTCACGGTGATGCTGTCAATGTTGTTTCCTACATTCAGTCTATAAACCGTTCGGTCTGCGCTAAATGGGGTGGGAGATAGGCCAGGCTGTGATACAGCCAAACTTTGCAGATTGTTGTTCCCGCCAAGGGCAGCACGAATGAAGGTTACGTTGTAGGTTTTTGTCTCATTGTTCTGGGCGGTCACAATTATAGGTATAGTGCTCCGTGTTTCTGGCCCTGGAGCCCCAAGATTGATGTTGGTTGGGCTGGGTTGTCCATTAATTGTTACCCTTGCATTGCCATCCTGTGGAGCTGCAGTTATCACCACACTGGTCACATTGCTCAATAGGCTCACATTGTAGTCCTGATCGTCTGGATCGAAGGTCAAGTTGCCTGGCGACACAGTCAAGCTTCTCAGATTGTTATTCCCGTTCAGAGCAGCACGAACGACGTTAATGGTATACTCCTTGACCTGTCTGTTCTGTGCGGTCACTCGGGTCTTGATAACAGTGGTGAATCCTGGCCCCAACAGCGGAATGGGCTGGGTATTGATAAGTGCACCATTTGCCTCAATGGCTAGGCTCGAAGTTGAGACTTGTGGCTCTGCTGCGAGAGTGATGTTTCCTATGCTGCTACCGACCTGGACTGTGTAGTTTCTTGTATTGGTGCCAAAGGTGGGGACCAGGGTGCCCCTGTTCACGGTCAAGCTCTGTAGATTATTGTTCCCATCAGGGGCAGCGCGTTCCACCGTCACTGAATAGAGCTTTGTAGTGTTGTTCTGAGCGGTTACTACGACCGCGATAGAGGTATCCTGACCTGCTGGGTTCAGTGTGATGATTTGGGCCTGTCCGGAGTTCGTAATTGCTCCATTCACGGTCATGGTTGCCGTGGAGTCTTGTAGCCTCGGCGCTATTGTCACGCTCCCTACACCGCTGCTCACA
This sequence comes from Nitrospira sp., assembly GCA_005116895.1. Classification (GTDB taxonomy): domain Bacteria; phylum Nitrospirota; class Nitrospiria; order Nitrospirales; family Nitrospiraceae; genus Nitrospira_D. The sequence continues at coordinate 51,098 of SWDO01000014.1, forward strand.
TCCACCGTGTAACCGGTTCTATTTGCTCTAAAGGATGGGTCTAAAGTCCCTGGGGTGATGGTTAATCCTTGCAAGTTGTTATTGTTCGACGGCCCACGACTCACGGAAACCTCATAGGTTTTCGTGCTTTCATTCTGAGCTGTGATGGTAATTGGGATGGTCGTAATTTGGCCGCCGCCTTGGAGATTAACAGAGCGTGCCTGACCAGAGGTGACGGGTTGCCCATTCACGGTTATTGTCGCTACAGGATCTGAGAGTGTGGGGGTGATCGTGACGCTCCCGATGCCATTGGCAACGTTGGCCGTATACCTCAATACACCTGCTTCGAATGTGGGTGCTAGCGCTCCTGGCGAAATCCCTAAACTATCTAATGAATTGTTTCCGTTTAGGGCCGCTCTCTTGACTTGGACCGTGTAGGACTTCGAAGAGCCGCCTGTACCTGTATCGGTGACGACGATAGTAATGGACTGTTCCGCTCCTGGCGAGGAAAGCGTAATGGTTTGACTTGTGATCGCTTGGTTGTCGATCCGTATGCTGTCTCCGGCTACTTGAGGGCTGGCGGTGATGGTCGTACTCGAGATATTGATAGGGAGTTGAACTATGTAGCTAGTCGTTGCAGGGGTAAATGGTGGTTCCAGTGTTCCATCGGAGACCGACAGGTTACCGAGTGCCGCCGGTTCGCTAACCGTTGCTGAGTCGCCACAGCCATAGGCGATCAAACCAATCACAACAAGAAACGCGGCAGCGAGATATGGTCTCACGACGGTCATGGTACGCATGGCGATGTAGTCTCTTTCTTCAGAGGCGTGATGTGGCAGGTTCATCAGTGTGAACCTCAATAAAAGGGTTGAATAATACGAAACTGCTAAAGGTTGGTCTACCCCTACTTTGGTATAGGGGAAATAGGACAGGTCCCTATGGACCATCCTCGGGTGAGGTCAAGATCCTCGGATTACGATGGAGCGAAGCGGTCTAGGCGGGTTTGAAGCGTCGCTAGGGGAATGCTCGAGTGATCGTCACGGAGTATATCTTTGAGTCTCCATTCGGAGCCGTGACAGTGATCGACACTGTTCTGGGAAGCAGAGGTATGAGTGGAACGGTTGCTTGACCTGTTGGAACCCCGGTCCCGGCTGTGACGTCACCGGACATTACGGCATCCGCATCAGCCTTGGTTGCAGAAACATCAACGCTGGTGACAGTGGTTGCCACGTTTACCGTGTAGCTCAGTGTATTGGCGGCAAAGGCGGGATCCAAGGAGCCCGGCGTTAGGCTCAAGGCCGACAGATTGTTGTCACTTGAAGGGGCCGCTCGGTTCACCGTGATGGTATAGGTTTTACTGTTTCCATTAGGAGAGGTCACGGTAATGGATACAGGTGTGGCTGTTCCCGGTCCACCGAGCGGAATGGTTGCTTGCCCGGTTGCTTGCCCTGCCCCGGGATCGGTGATTGACCCGGACAGGACAGCATTCGGATCAGACTTGGTCGCTGTGACAGTCACTTCGGCAATGTCGATGGCCACATTCACTGTGTAGGGCAGTGTGTTAGCAGCAAAGGCGGGGTCCAAGGAGCCTGGCGTTACGCTCAAGGCAGACAAATTGTTATCGTTGGAGAGACGATTCACAGTGATGTTGTAGGTCTTTGCGCTGCCATTCGGAGCGGTCGCAGTGATTGTCACAGGGGTGGCAGTTCCTTGTCCGCCAAGTGCAATGGTGGCTTGTCCTGTCGCGACTCCTGCCCCAGCAGTTAGCGAGCCAGATATCACGGCATTCGGATCCGATTTGGTCGCGGTCACGGTGACGCTGGTGACGTTGGTGGCTACGTCCACTGTGTAGTCTAGTGTATCCGCGTTGAAGGGATTGGGGTTTAAGGCGCCTTGTGTCACGGTCAAGGCGGACAGGTTGTTGTCGCTTGAGAGGAGTCTCGTGACGGTGACGGTATAGGTGGTCTCAAGTCCATTCAGTGTTTCCACAACGATGAGGATGGTCGTGATCGATCCCGGCGAGCCGAGCGCGACGGATCGTCCCAGTCCAGCAGCGGTTACAATCCCGTTGATCGTGACTATTGCCGCATTGTCCTTGGGGACGGCGGTCACGATGACGCTGGCCGCGGAGGTCGGCGCGTTGACAGCATAGTTCGTGGTATTGGCAAAAAACGCTGGCTGCAGGCCCCCAGGGGTGACCGTCAGAGTTCCCGATGACCACGATAGCGGGTCGAGGTGTGCCTTCCTCCGGGGCTTTCTTCGGTGCCAGCGCGGCCGCCATAGGCAGCGGTCCTTTCACGTCTTCCTTTTCGTTCAGGCTCACGACCCGGCCTTGCATGTTCATTTCAGCCCAGCTGTTCGGCGAGGTACGGGCCAGTGGTACAAAGTCCCAGTCTTTTACGACCTGCTCGTCGAACGTCACGTGCCGGGACAGCGGCAACAGCACGGCGGAGTTCAGGTCTTGCGTGATCTCATGCTCGGTAAACGTTCTGACCAACAGCGCGGTGAGGTCTCCTTGGGCCAATCGATCTTGCAGATCGACCAACACCCCCGACCCCAGACCCAGTCCCCAATGGGCGAGCAGTGATTCCAGTCCGGTCTGTGTATCGGGATCGGCCAACACCAAGAGGTGGCCGCCCTTCTCGACGTAGGCCTGAATTCGGTCCTGCTCATCCTTCATCACGGCACGGCGTGGTCCTGCTAAAATCAGCACGGAGGTCTTATCCGGTACGGCTGATTCCTTGAGGAGCGAGAGCGTGCCGACCTCATAGCCCTGTCGGATGAGCGCTTCTTTGGCAGCGGAGAGCCCATTGCGGTCCTTGTCCTCGACATTCAATTCGCTGTGGCCCTCGACGAAGACGATGCGTTTCTTGGCATCCTTGGAAATGCGGATCAGCGCACCGGTCAGCTCAACCTCTGAGGGAGCGGTGACGCGGATCGTCTGGCCATTGCTCTCGAAAATGGCGGTATCGGTTCGGAAGATTCCATAACTTTGGGCGATCTTTGGCTGTTTCTCTGGATCGATGAATTCCACGCTGAGCTTGGGAGACGCTTGCCGATAGCTCTCCAGTCGTTCCTTGAATACTTGATAGCCGGGATCCTTTTCTCTGGTGAAGACGGTAATTTTAATGTCGTGGGGCAGGCCGCGAAGTACTCGGTGAGTTTGTGGGGCGAGCGTAAAATTCTGATTTTCCGAGAGGTCCCAGCGTATCGAGTGTCGAGAGGCCAGAAAGTTCACAATGACCAAGATGCCGGTGAACAGCACGATCATCAGAAAGCTGTTCAGCCCCATCCTGGTCGAGCGTCGGCCGGAGAATGCCTTGACTGCCTCAAAATGGAAAACGAAGAATAGGACGAGGCAGAGCAGCGCCAGCCCTTCCGTGATCGTGACGGCCCACAGCCAGTCAGGGCGAAGGCTGTAGGTGATCATGCCGCCGAGGCCGAGCACGACTCCGAGAATGCCGAGAGGAAAGGACTTGAGGCTCATTTCCAGCGTGTCGACTCCACGATGCGATGTGTGAGGAACAGCATGAGTGCCAATCCGCTTCCGAAGTACAGGAGATCGCTCGTGTCGATCAATCCCCTCACCAGACGCTCATAATGTTCCATGTAGGAAACATACGAGATGACCCGGCCTGCTGTGGTATCGCCGAAAAGACTTCCTAATCCAGCGATCAACCAGATGGTCAGGAGCAGGCCGAAGCTGACAAAGGCGGCGACGATTTGATTCTCCGTCAGCGCCGAGGCAAACAGGCCCACGGAAAGAAACAGGGCTCCCAGCAGGACCATGCCTGCATAGCCGGTCCAGATGGGGTTCCAGTCGAAGTCGCTGAACAGCATCAGCACCGTGGGGACCAATACGGTGAGCCCGACGAGGCCAAGATAGATCAGGAACACGCTGACGAATTTGCCGATGACGATTTCATGGATTCTGATCGGCGAGGTCATCAAGAACTCAAAAGTCCGCAGCTTGCGCTCTTCCGCGAACAACCGCATGGTCAGGATGGGCAGAATAATCACGAGGACGATCCGCATGCTCGCGAACAGATTTCGGAAGACCAGATCGTTCAAGTTGATTTGGGCCATTCCCCCCTGCTGCATCTGCATCAATTGGATGGCTTGCGCTCCAGCGAAACCAACGTAGAGGTATGAGAGCAGCCCGAAGATAAACAAGAAAACCGCGCCGACCACGTAGACAATGGGCGAGACGAAGTACCCGCGCAGTTCTTTGGCGATGATGGCCTGCACTGGTGTCATAAATAGGCTACGCCTCTGTCTTTTCGGCTGTGACCATGCTGACGGCGGCCTCAGGCGGTTCGAAGAGGTGGTCTTCGTGGCGCGTGAGCTGGAGGAAGACGTCTTCCAACGTCATCGACACGGTGCGGAGCTCAAGCAATCCCCACAGGCTCAACACGGCTACGCGTGCGATCTCGTCCCGCAGATCACGGCCCAGCTCGCATTCGAGAAGAAAGCTCCCTCCTGCCTGTCCGGGAAAAACATTGAGCACGCCGGGAATCGCGCGAAGTTTCATCTCGCAGTCCGCTGGGCATGCCTTGAGGGTAATCGAAACTTTCTCCGATTGACGCAATCGGGCCGACAACTGTTCAGGGGTATCTTCCGCAACGATACGGCCTTGATTGATGATGACAACCCGTTGGCAGACTGCGGTCGCTTCCGGAAGGATATGGGTGCTGAGAATCACGGAATGCGAGCCGGCCAGGCTCTTGATGAGCTCTCGGATTTCAATGATCTGCTTGGGGTCAAGGCCGACCGTTGGTTCGTCAAGGATCAACACCGGGGGATCGTGTAAGAGCGCTTGCGCCAGCCCCACGCGCTGACGATAGCCGCGAGACAGGTTGCCGATCAGCCGATGGCGGACGGAGCCCAGCTCGAGGCGTCCAATTGATTGGTCGAGCGCTGACGAGAGTTTTGGTCCCGTGATTCCACGGAGTCGGCCCACAAAGGTCAGATATTCCGCCACCGTGAGTTCTTGGTAGACCGGCGGCGTTTCCGGGAGATAGCCAATCTGCCGTTTCACCTCCAATGGCTGGTCGGCGCAATCAAACCCCGCCACTCGCGCCGTGCCTTCGGTCGCCGGCATAAAGCACGTTAAGATCCGCATGGTGGTTGTTTTGCCCGCACCGTTGGGACCAAGGAACGCCAACACCTCGCCTTTGGCCACCGAGAAGGTGACGCGATCAATGGCGGTATGATGCCCGTAGCGCTTAGTGATGTTATGAACGTCGATCACGAATGTGGTATCGGTGTGAACAATTGCGGAGAGTGGAGTGGCACCGCTCTCGAAACTGCATCATATTCCTTAACCGAGGATCTTACTCACTCCGCGCAAGGCAGTCAATATATGGGCAGTAGGATGAGTATCAAGCCTGATGGGTCATCTACGCAATGTCGGGAGCGTGATCGCTTCACGATGTCTCCCTATTGTTTCCGGATCCGTATGATTTACACAGGTGTTGAATTTAAATCCTAGCTCGTTTATATAGAGGTCGCAGAAGCCTATCCGTTGAATGTTCCCCACAGTCATCCTCTCGCTCACAGAGAGCGAGCTCTATACGAAAGTGGGGGAGCCGATACTCCAGTCGGTATTGTCGAAGTCCCATACCTTTTATACCCTGACTCGACCAGTGGTCTCGTTGTTACCATCAGGAGGGAGGCGATACCCAGCATGCAGACTGAGCGTCATCACAGCCGGCTTTCATCGTCGTCCACATCCTTTGCGATCATCCTATGCTTATCATTGGGGGCCTGCTCGTGGGTTCCCAAAGGGGATATGCAATTGGATATTGGGATCAAAGATCGAGGAGTCGCTTCGTGGTACGGAGAACAGTTTCATGGTAAGCAAGCCGCGAATGGCGAATTGTTCGATATGGAAGCGCTGACGGCTGCCCATCGGACCATGCCTCTCGGCAGCGTAGTGCGTGTGGTGAATTTGACGAATGGCAAGCATCTCTATGTCCGGATCACGGACCGGGGTCCTTATGAGAAAGGGCGGATTCTCGACCTTTCCCATGGCGCGGCCGTCCAGTTGGGTGTGGAGCACAAAGGGGTGGCCTATGTGCAGGTTGAGATTGTCGGCGAACGCCGCCCGGAGCTGATGCTGCTGTCAGAACAATTCTCTGACCGAGCTGCCTCGCTTCTTGTTGGTGCGCAGCCGTGGACCAATCGGACGTCGCCTGGGATGGCTTCTCCGGCTCGAAATTTCCTTGGCGATCTCTGGATTGCAAGGCGGAATCGCTGGGCTGGTGCCATGCTCGCGGTCACTCATCCCGCCGACACGCCGGTCGTCCCGTTGGTCCTCAACTAACAGGCTGTTGAAAAAGCCCGTCAGCGGCGTTCTCGCATCGCTCAGAGGCTCAACCGAGTAGAAGAATCACAACAGTGGAGTTTATCCGTTCACCAAGATCAATTCGATGGGTGAACGGCTCACACGAAGTGCGGTATGTACCTCCTCACCTCTTCGCTCGCTGCGGCCTTGCCGGCAGCCCTTTTGAACAGCCTGCAGACGCCTGGAAGGTTCATCTTGCCGATCCCACTCAGGTTGACACGGTGCAAAGCTCTCCACTAGACTGCATCGTTCCCGTCAGTGGCTGACAATACGTGAGTTTATCGAAGGGGAGGCATGGAGCGATGGCCAAGAAGCGCGCAGCGGAACCAGATGAAGTAAAGTTGAAGAAGAAGATCGGCGCAAAGCTGACTGATCAAGGCAAGCCGGAGAGGGGCGCCGCTCTCCGGTCACTGAAGAAACGATTGAAGCGGGAACAGCGTAAACGACGGGCACTTGTGCAGCGGAAGAAACGAGCGGCCGGAAGCAAAAGCGCGGCTGCCACCTCTGCATCGGCCTAATCTTTTCGCGGTGACAGTCGTGCCAGGCTCTGATTCCATGGAAGAAGAACCGAAACATCTCCCCCAGGGCATCAACCCTCTCACCCAGCAAGCTGGTGAGGAGCCGCTTGCCGGTGGTGTAGCCGATCAGATATCGGCGGTGTCTTCCGCTGTCGACGAGAGAGCGGGTAGTCAAGACACGGTTGCCCTTGATGAAGAGCAGGTCAAGGATGAGATCGACATTCAGATCGATCTGCTGAGTGATCCTGACTGGGTGGTCCGCCGCGAAGCGGTGATTACTTTGGGCGAGATGGGTGATGAGCGGTGTGTCGAGCCGCTGGCCCGCGCGCTACGCGACGGTGATTGGCAGGTCCGAGAGGTCGCTATCGAGGCGATGGGGCAGGTGGGCTCTCCCGCCGTCGAGACGCTTCTCAAATTGCTCCGCGATTGGGAGGTACGGAAATACGCGATTGCCGCGCTTGGGAAAATCCGCGACGAGCGAGTGCTCGACCCCCTGATGCTCCAACTTCGGAACGATGAGTTTAAAGACGATGCCATTGATGCCTTGGTCGTACTGGGTGAGCCGTCCGTCGCGAAACTGATCGGGGCCCTTCGTGATAAGGACGAAAATGTCCGTAAGTGCGCCGTCCTTGCGTTGGGGCGGATCAAGAGCGGTGAGGCCATTGATCCCCTGATCGGGATGCTCGGTGATAAAGACTGGTTTACGCGGTTGACGGCGGCCGCCGCGTTGGAGTCGATCGGTGACGAGCGGGGCCGCGAGGCGATGAAGCCCTTGCTCAAGGATTCCGATATGGTGGTTAAGATGCGGGTGGAACGAATTCTGGCGAAGTGGAAGACGCCATCAATCTCTCAACCGGCCAACGCCTGAATTATTTATTCAAGAGTTGATTCATACTCTGCTGGAGCTCGTCCAGCTTTTTCATCGATACCTGTTTCCCCGTCACAATTTCCAACTTCATCTCTCGCAGCGATCCGGCCATGTCTCGTAGCGCATTGGTTGCGTCGTTGGACTTGGTTCCTTTTGTGGCGGCTTCCACGGCCTGGATGGCTTCGGCCATTTCTTTCGCTGCATCGCCGAAATTGCGATCGACGAGGTGCGCCTTCGCTTGGACCAAGCGAGACTTCGCATCCACGAGTCCCTGACGCCTGCGGAGATCGCGCTCGATTCCGAGTGTCGTATCCAACACGTTTCTGGACATATCCTTCAATGACTGTTGCAGTTCCGCGACGGTTCGCTGAAGCGTTCCGACGGGCCGTTGTCCGAGATAGTAGCCCGCTCCGAATGCCCCAACGAGCAGCATGACAACAACGAAAAATTTAACCATCGCGGTCCTCGGTTAGTGGCGGCGTTTGGATGAGCTTAACCGGCTCAACTGCTGGAGCAGGCTGTTCGCACTCGCAATACGCACGGCCTCATCCGAATCTTGTAAGCCCTTTGCTAAGAGCGGGATCGCACTCTCGCTGCTTTTCCGCAAACCCTTGGCGGCCATCAGGCGAGGAAGCGGCTGCTGGTCCTGTAAGAGCGTCTGGAGAACCGCCAACGCGTCTTTCTCGGTGGAGGCACTCAAGGCCTGTGCCGCTGCGCCACGGATTGAAGGGTCGGAATGCCGAGCCAACTCCGTGGCCAGCGTGATGGCGGAGGGATCGCCCAGGCGAATCAATCCCTCTGTGGCGCTGGCACGGACATGACTATTCGGGTCTCTCGTGAGTGCCAGCAGCAAGGGTCGGTTCTCCTTGATGCCAAGCCTTCCGAGACTTGCCGCCGCGACACCGCGAACCATTGCCATCTCGTCCCCGATTGCATGGGTGAGCGGAGCCACGCCGCTAGCGGAGCCAAATTCTCCCAGTGCTCCGGCAGCGAACGCGCGCACCGATGGATCAGGATCATACACAGCTTGGGAGAGGATCGCCAGGCTGGCCGGACGTTTGAGGCGCCCCAATACCCCCAGCGCGGCCATCCTCGTCTCTGGGTCCGGCAGGGTCGCGGCGCTGGTGATATCGTCCAGCTTTTCAGTATGCCCCAGCTTGAACAGGGCGGCGTAGGCGAAGATGGCCTCAGGCCCATCTTCAGTGCGAGCGACATCCAGAAACCGTTGTTGTACGTCGGTAGCCTGTGCTTCCCCGAGCGCCGTCATCGCAGCGATACGGACGGTCGGCATCGGCCTTGAAGAGGGCCGCGGCTTTCGATTCGACCGTGGAAGGGGCTCCTGCCGATGCAGGAAGGAGAGGCGCTATGCTGAGTATCAGAATGAGCGCGCCAATGACACGCGTCATGGCAGTCGGAGTGAAGCCCTGGTCGCATATCAGCGAGCGATCCGCTGCGTCAAACCGAGTCACCATGTCGTCGGTGGCCGCACCGTGGCGGCGCGATACATTAGGCCAACATAGTCCTTCAGCATGCGCGTGGTACAGAACTGGGGCGCGATGGTGCGGATACATTCTTTGACCATTTGGAGCCAGCCCCGGGGAATCCCGTCGCGATCGCGCTGATAGAACAGTGGCACGACCTCTTGTTCCAATATGCGATAGAGCTGTTCCGCATCATGATGATCCTGCGCCTGCGTGTCGGCCTGTTCGCTGAGTGGCTGGATGCCCCACCCGTTGGCTCCATTATATCCTTCAACCCACCAGCCATCGAGGACACTCAGATTCAACACGCCGTTTAAGGCAGCCTTCATGCCGCTGGTGCCGCTGGCTTCCAGAGGAAAGCGAGGGGTGTTCAACCAAAT
>SWDO01000014.1:60769-114188 GCA_005116895.1 Nitrospira sp.
CTTCCGGTGTGATCCGCTGGCGGAAATACCCCTGCGGGTACATGAATCCGATTCCGACGAATGACAAGCCAATGTCACTTGCTTCCTTGCAATGGTCTCCGGCCAAAATTCCGAGACCACCGCTATAAATGGGCACGGAGGCATGCAAGCCAAATTCGGCCGAGAAGTACGCAATCGTCGACTTCGTCAGATCCGCATGGTGCGTCCCGACCCAACTTTTCTTGTTGGCCAGATATTCGTCAAACAGGCGGAACACCGCTGAGTATTGGCGGAGAAACGACGGGTCTTCAGCCAAGCGTGCCAACCGGTCCGGTATGACATCAGACAAGAGTTTGACTGGATTGTGGTGTGTGAGAGCCCACAGGGTCGGATCGATCAGCTCGAACAGCTGGCGAGCCTCCAACGTCCAGCTCCACCAGAGATTCTGCGCCAGTTCGGGCAGGCGATTGAGGTTCTGCGGAAGAGAACGGTGCACTACGTTAGGAGAATCCACAAACACTCCTTTGGTCAAGATCACGCAATCAGTATCGGCAATGATGGGCGATCACCGGTTGCGATCAGGCGTGCCCGGCCTTATGCCACGAGGCCCAGTCTTTGGAGAATGCCACGGCGGCATAACGTTCGCCAAGGATTTTTGCAACCCGGTTCAGGAGTTTGGAGAGTTGTTGCAGCTCGGACGTGGTGAGGTCCTCACGGAACCGGGGGTGGAGTCCCCAACGGGTCTCCACTTCTTCGCCCGACACGCTCGACATCAAGCTGACCAGCTTGATCTCCTGGCCGGTCGACTTGTTCTGTTCCGTCAATGTCTCGACGGCTGGAGGCACAATCTGCGACGGTTCCTGAGAGGGAGGAGCCTGTCCTTGCAGGACTGCGCTGAGCGCCGGCACGACCGCGCTGGCGCAGAGCGTGGCCGCGGAACTGAGCCGCGCGTTGCCGGCTGTGCCGAGGGCCTCGGCGACTTTGTCGCCGAAGTCGCGGAACATCTCGTTCTTTGTCTTGGAGTCTTCGGTGATCAGGAACTTGTATTGCTCATATGCCTGCCGACTCTCCGATACGGTCGTGCCGATGGTCATGACGATTTCCATCTGATCCGCATGGTTCCCGAATGCCGGTTCCAGCGCGCGCTTCAGCTGCTGGGTGACGGCATCTTCCAGCCCGTTCATGAACTCCAACTGGTCTTTCAACGGGATGTGCAGGGCCACCAGCCGGTCTGTGAGATTAAACATAATCTTGAGGAATTCGAGGTAGATGCCCCACTCCTCCTGCCGTTTGAGCTTGAGCGCCTGCTCAGGCGCAGTACGCTTCATCATCGTGACCGACTCGCCCGACACGGCGAGCATCAGTTCAGCCAGCTGACGGAGTTGGTCTTTGTATTCTGTGTTGGCGGTAGCCATAGGTTTACTCAAGAGCAGCCGGGATTATAGCGGAGACCGGAGCAGCATTCAAAGCATGGAGGAGAAGAGTGAGTCTCCCGGGTGTGAGCGGTGTAGGCTGTGGGGGCTCCTGAAAGGTCGGATCTGGCGTTTCCAAGTGGCACACATCCATCTGTGTTACCGTTGCCCGCCTCCTTTTGACGATTGAGTGAGTCCTGCGGAGTCAAAGAGGCTCAGATGGGATTCAGCCTGGTGTGGGTACGGAGTCGGTGCCCCACGTGGGTGAAGGTGGCGAGTGTGTAAGGAGACTCAGGTCGGGATGATTTACGGACGGTGCAGCTTGAGTGCGGCGGCGACGATCGGTTTGGCCCAGTTTGGCGTGGAGGCCAGGTCCGGCGGGCCGAGAATTTTCCCATGCTCCATATGCAGCACTGGTTTCAGCTTCGGGAGGCGGCCTGCTGCAGGGTCTGCGTCCGCGCTGTTGTCGTACATGTGCAGGGTGGTGAGGTGAGGAAGCAGCGCGATGAGATTAAGACGGCTATGTTCGTAGCGCCGATGAATGTCGTGCGCAGGGATGTCATGCCCACCTCGGCTGACACGGGCCTGCACGCGCGCGATGTGCAATTCCGGGCTGGACAGTCCCACGTACCAGATGTGTACCTCGATACCTTGCTTGGCGGATTTCGCAAGGAGGCCGGCGATGGTATTCCCACCGAGGGTGGTCTCAAAGGTAAAGTCTAGGCGCTTCTCGATCGCCTGTTTCAGCAGCCTCAGGCCCTGGCGCCAGGCTGCGCCGTTGGCGTCTGCCTGGGTTAGACCAGGGTCCTTCTCTCTGAGTGCACGAGCCGCTTCGTCCGGATTGAAATACTCGCCTCCATGATGACGGACGGTCGCGCCGCCGATGCTGCTCTTCCCTGCTCCATTGACGCCGGCCAGCACATGAATGCGTGGCCGTCGGGAAGCACTCATGCCCGCGCGGCGACAGGAGCGCGCCGCGCCCGTTTACGCACCGGTGCACGATGTTTTTGGGCGGCCTTGACGGCGGCGCGACCCAGTTCGATTGGAGAGGCGTTGAACGCAGCCTCGACACCCTTTCGTGCGTGTGGCGTCTGCATGCGGGCCAGCAATCCGTCGAACTCCGTGTTTAGATCATCGAGTGAGCGGCTACGGTCTTTCACAAGTGATTCGAACTCGGCAAACGAGAGGAGTACGGCCTTAGGCGTGTCGTGACGGGTAATGGCGACCGCGCCGCTATGTATCGTTTGCTCTAAGATTGCGCCAAACTCGTTCTTGGCTTTCGTGGCCGCTACGGCGGAGATGTCTACAAGCTGTCCGTGGCTGTTTCTGAATGTAAGCTTCGGCATGATGTCTCGTGAGGGGGTTGATAACTAATATAACTAAATTGTACATATTAGCCATTTATCGGTCAAGTCTGTGTGACTCCGCTCTATTTCTTGGCGGAGAAACTGTTTAGAATCCCGAGAATTGGATAGACACATCCCCCTTATCTCCAATGGCTTCTCATCGTCCACCCACATCGCCGATTGAAGTCTTGCCGCGCGATGAGGCGCGCGAGCACCTGATCACGGTCGCGGACATGCTTGCCAAGGCGCTGGATATGACGGTCAGGATTCCGGGCACCACGTGGTACATCGGGTTGGATCCTTTGCTCGGACTGATTCCCGGCATCGGTGATGTCATCGCGAATCTCATTGGGACAGTTATCCTTGGCATCGCGACGCGCCTCCGTCTTCCGCGAATCGTGCTGGCCCGCATGAGTCTCAATCTCCTGATCAACGGCACGGTCGGGGCAGTCCCGTTTGTCGGAGATTTGTTCTCGATCTGGTTTCGGAGTCATACGAGAAACGCCGTGCTGCTCCGCGAGGCTGCGATGAAGTCCGACCGCGAGACTCATACCGATTGGTTCTATGTGGGCGGAATCATCGGCGGGACAGTTGCGCTCTTGTTCCTCATGATTGCCGTCATCGTGTGGGTGGTCTTCAAGCTCTGGGCGATGATCTCGGGTGGATAGGAAAGGGAAGGCGAGTGTGGTATACAACGACCCTTTCTGAATAACGAAATTAGCGGCTACTTTCTTCGAATACCTCCATGGAACGAGAAGTGAAAACCTACGTGTTAAAGCGGCCCACTGAGGAGGCTGTGCCACGCAAGTTGTCGATCGACTACGCGGCGGCGCTGAATCAACAGCAGCTTGCAGCGGTGACGGCGGGTGATGGGCCGTCGTTGGTCATTGCGGGAGCTGGGAGTGGCAAGACGCGCACGCTGGTCTATCGGGTCGCCTATCTCATCGACTCCGGTGTGGATCCGTCGAATATTCTTCTGCTCACGTTTACCCGTAAATCCTCGCAGGAGATGTTGGAACGTGCTGGCGATCTGATCGGAACGAGCAGCCAGCGGGTCTGCGGCGGGACGTTTCACTCCGTTGCGAACATGCTCTTGCGCCGCAATGGCCGGTCGGTCGGCATCGAACCTGGGTTCACGATTCTGGATCGCGGCGATGCGGAAGACTTGATCGCGTTGGTGCGATCGCAGCTGGGGCTCAACGAAAAAGATAAGCGGTTTCCCCGCAAGGGGACGATCATGGAAATGATCAGCAAGAGCGAGAACACGCTGCGTAGTCTCGACGAGATCATTCTGGAGGAGTTCAGCCATTTCTCGGATCATTCGGAAGATCTCGGCCGGTTGCAGAAGGCGTATCAAGCTGCAAAGCGACAGAAACAGCTGTTGGATTACGATGATCTGCTGGTGATGCTACGGCAACTGCTGTTGTTGGATGAGGCGGCACGCGCGCGCATTTCCAGCCAGTATCGCTATATCCTTGTGGATGAATATCAAGATACGAACCGGTTGCAGGCCGAAGTCATTCGTCAGCTGGCGACGACGCATCAGAATGTAATGGTGGTCGGCGATGATTCGCAGTCCATCTATGCGTTTCGGGGTGCGACCTTCAAAAATATCATGGACTTTCCAGTGCTGTTTCCGGGCACGACGATTTATAAACTCGAAGAAAATTATCGCAGCACCCAGCCGATCTTGAACCTCGCGAACTGCATTATCGATGAAGCGGTTGAGAAGTATACGAAGCGTCTGTTTACCAGGAAGATCGATGGCCCGCTGCCGGCGTTGGTCGAAGCCGCCGGGGAACATGCGCAATCGCGATTCATCGCGCAGAAAATTCTTGAACTTCGTGAAGAAGGGGTGCCGCTGGATGAGGTGGCGGTCCTTTTTCGTTCGAGCTTCCATTCCTTCGATTTGGAAATCGAGCTGTCCCGCAAGGGGCTCCCCTTTATTAAGCGCGGCGGGATGAAGTTTATCGAAACGGCCCATGTCAAGGACCTGCTGGCCCATGTGCGAGTCGTCGCAAACCCACTTGATACGGTGAGCTGGCATCGCGTGCTGCTGCTGGTAGAAGGGGTGGGACCGAAGAAAGCGCAGGACTTGCTCGCCGCGATTGTGAAGGCGGAGCAGCCGTATGACGTGTTACGCGGAGTGAGCGGCCGTTCCGGCCAGGGTCTCAAGAACTTGGCCAACACGCTGGAGAGTCTGGCTGGAGCAGAGGATCGGCAACCAGAACATCAAGTAAGCCATATCTACGAGTACTATCTCCCGATCCTCAAGGACCAGTACGACGATTACCCTAAGCGCACGAGGGATCTTGATCATCTCCATACGATTGCCGAAGGGTACCATGGCATCGACGAATTTCTTGCCGATTTAGCGTTGGAACCGCCGGACGGGAGTGCGGTGAATGTCGAAGCGCCGGATCGCGATGATGAACGGCTCGTACTCTCGACGATCCATTCCGCGAAGGGGTTGGAGTGGCAGTGTGTTTTTGTGATCTGGGTGGTCGACGGCCGGTTTCCTTCCGCCTATTCCTTTCTTGCCGATGATGAGCTGGAGGAAGAGCGGCGGCTTTTTTATGTAGCCGTCACGCGAGCCAAACGGCATTTATTTATGACATACCCCATCAATGTTTACGACAAGACCAGCGGGATGTTGCTGTCAAAGCCTTCACGGTTTCTGGACCATGTGTCCTCGGACCTGCTTGATACCCTCGCATTGGTAGAGGAAGGCGGACGCGAGGATTGGGGCATGACACGAGACCCCTATTATTGATTTGAGTGTGTTGTCGTGACGTATCACGCCTGTTTTCTATCCGCATGAGCGACCGCCCAATTCGATTGCTCCTCGTAGTGTGGTGCTGCTGGTCTGGGCCAGCGTTTCTCGCCGAGGCATCCGTCACATCTCTGGACCAGCAAGGTAGTGCGGGGCAAACGTGGGTGCGTGTTCTCGCTGACGCGGAACGGCTCCGGTTGCCGACGAAGTTTCTGAAGGCGCTCCCGCCGGAGTTTATTCGGTTTGAGTTCGATGATCTTCGGACCTATGCCGCCGAGTACCATCCCGGAGAGCATCGGATGGTTCTGAACCGGTCGTTGTCCTTTAACGCTGCGGGGAGGGTCCTCAAGCCGCTTGCTCAGATGACGCACAGGGAACTGGAGGTGCTCTATCATGAGCTGTTTCATGCGTATATGGATTATCTCGGTCTCATAGAGGGGCAATCTCGTGAGGCCGGTAGCCGTTCAGAAGATCTGCTGGGCTTCGCTCGAGAGCAGCAAGTCTGTCGCTATAGTGAAGTGAAAATCGCCCCGATTGTTCAGCGACAGTATGAAATGGAGTCGCGCTACTTGACGCAGGCCGAGTCGTGGGAGGCGCTGAATGAAACATGGGCCGTCTTTATTGGCTGGACTGTGTGGAATCAGCTTGAGGTACAGCGCAAGACCGGAAAATCCATGTTTCAGGAGCGGGGACAAGCTCATGGATGGATGCGGCGACTCAAAACGGCATTCGAGAAGGTGGAGCTCAGAGGGTACTATGTCCCGGAAGATCCCGAAGAACGACGCCTTGCCCAGAAGCGATATTTGGCGAAACCGTCACAGCTCACACTACGGGAAGCCGTGGCTTTGATGAAGCAAGTCCTCGGTTTTCAGTATGATTTTGTTGAGGAGGTGGAAGCATCATTTGGGTCATCTCAGCCATCTTCCTGTGAGGCTGCTGCGGGAACGATAAAATAAAAAAAGTACCGGATCCGAATTCCCCTCTTGACATGACGAAAGTTCATCAATAGAATCCAGCATTTCGTAACCTAGCCTGTCCGAGCACTTCAGCGAATCAATCTTTGAGGATTGAGGAAGAAAGCTGTGCACGGGTAGGTCTGTTTGTCTTTGTTGAGCGGTTAGTCGGTGAGCGCGTTTTCTGTGTGCTGAATTTGATTGATCGAGAACGATGAAGTATCGCGGGCAGGTACCCAAGTGGCCAAAGGGGGCAGACTGTAAATCTGCTGGCTTATGTCTTCCAAGGTTCGAATCCTTGCCTGCCCACCAAACCGCGCTTGTGTGGGTCGGCGAGCTTCTTTATGTGGAGTGAGCCGGATAAAAGCTTCAGGTGTTCGGCTTGATGAATGCGTGAAGCGAGAAAATTACGGAACAGGCGGGCGTAGCTCAGTGGTAGAGTTCCAGCCTTCCAAGCTGGCTGTCGTGGGTTCAAATCCCATCGCCCGCTCCAAGAAAAAGGTGCTAGGGCGGTAAGAGTCAATGGTCGAGTATTGTGAGCGGTGGTAGTGGCAATCAATTTTTTTGAGAGAGGGCCTAGGTTCACGAATGACCTCTAGCGTGTCGAATGCCCACGTAGCTCAGTTGGTAGAGCACGTCCTTGGTAAGGACGAGGTCACGCGTTCGATCCGCGTCGTGGGCTCCATGCAGGGCTTGCTTGATCCGGGGTGCAAGTAGTAGGGCGCGACGGGTTGACATCTTCAGTGTTCTAGACAAAGGAGTGGGTTATGGCGAAGGCGAAATACGAGCGGAAGAAGCCGCACGTGAACATTGGGACGATTGGGCACGTGGACCATGGGAAGACGACGTTGACGGCGGCGTTGACGAAAGTGTGTGCGGATCGCGGGATGGCGAAGTTTATCCCGTACGACGAAGTGGCGAAAGCCAGTGAGAGTCAAGGGCGCCGGGATGCGACCAAGATCATGACGATCGCCATCAGCCACGTCGAGTATGAGACGGATAACCGGCATTATGCGCACGTGGATTGTCCGGGGCACGCGGATTACGTGAAGAACATGATCACCGGCGCGGCGCAGATGGATGGGGCGATTCTGGTGGTGAGTGCGGCGGACGGCCCCATGCCGCAGACGCGGGAGCACATTCTCTTACGCAGACCACGATCGTGACGGGCGTGGAGATGTTCCGCAAGGTGCTCGATGAGGGGCAGGCGGGAGACAACGTCGGGGTGTTGTTGCGTGGCACGAAGAAGGAAGACGTTGAGCGCGGGATGGTGTTGTGCAAGGCGAAGACCATCACGCCGCATACGAAGTTCAAGGCGGAGATTTATGTGTTGACGAAAGAAGAAGGCGGGCGGCACACACCGTTCTTCAATGGCTATCGGCCGCAGTTCTACTTCCGGACGACGGATGTAACGGGGATCGTGCAGTTGAATCCGGGGGTGGAGATGGTGATGCCGGGCGACAATGTCAGTGTGACGGGGGAGTTGATCAGTCCGATCGCGATGGATCAGGGGTTGCGGTTTGCCGTGCGTGAGGGCGGCAAGACCGTGGGCTCGGGGGTCGTGACGGAAATTCTGGCGTAAGGCGGAACTGTTCGCTTGACAGGTTAGGAGTGAATGACGTGAAAGTCGATCAGCGGATCAGGATCAGATTAAGAGGTTTTGACTACCGAGTGCTGGATCAGTCGGTTACGGAAATTGTTGAGACTGTTCGGCGCAGTGGAGCTAGGGTAGTGGGGCCAATTCCGCTTCCTACGCGGATTGAAAAGATTACCGTCCAACGGTCGACGCACGCCGATAAGAAGTCCCGTGAGCAATTTGAAATGCGCACACATAAGCGATTGCTCGATATTATGGAGCCAACGCCTGAAACGATGGATTCATTGATGAAGCTGAACTTGGCGGCGGGAGTGGATGTAGAGATAAAGTTATGATGGTGCGTGAGCTTACGGCTGGATATGATTTTGGTTGTCCTCTCAATTATGCGGTGAGTCAATGACGAATGGACTGATTGGAAAAAAGTTGGGAATGACCCAAGTCTTCGATGAGAGTCGTTTAACTCCAGTGACGATCATTGAGGCGGGTCCGTGTCGAGTGGTAGCGCTGAAAACGAAAGAGCGGGATCAATATGAAGCGGTCCAGCTTTCTTTCGGTGAAGTCAAAGAGCGCAAATTGTCGAAGTCAGAGTTAGGGCACCTCAAGAAAAACCAAGCGGCACCGAGTCGAATCCTGCGTGAGTTTAAGAAAGACGGAAATCCGGCTGTCGGACAGATGGTGACGGTCGGTATGTTTCAGAAGGGTGATTGGGTTGACGTCATCGGGATATCCAAAGGTAAGGGGTTTCAGGGTGTCGTGAAGCGTCATCACTACGCGGGTGGTCCTGAGTCGCATGGGTCCATGTTTCATCGGGCGCCAGGCTCTATAGGGGCGAGTTCGTTTCCTTCTCGTGTGTGGAAAGGGAAGACCTTGCCTGGTCACATGGGGTCGGAGCGTGTCACGGTTCAAAGGTTGAAGGTCGTTGAGTCTCGGTCTGATGAAAATCTCCTCTTTGTCCGAGGGGCCATTCCTGGGGCCATTAGCGGCCTCGTTGTCGTGCGAAAGTCAAAAAAGAGCTAGTATGCCTACTATCGATCTCGTTGATTTACAAAAAAAGAAGGTGGGAACGGTCGATTTATCTCCGCAGGTATTCGGCTGTGAGCCTCGTGCTGCTTTAGTTCATGAAGCGGTCATCATGCAGCGTGCATGTGAGCGTAGGGGGACGGCTTCTACGTTGCGGCGCGGTGAAGTGAGTGGATCTGGTAAAAAGCCATGGAAGCAAAAGCATACAGGGCGTGCCAGAGCTGGCTCTCTTCGCTCTCCTGTCTGGCGCCATGGCGGGAGTGTTTTTGGGCCAAAGCCTAGAAGTTATGCCTATTCTATGCCTAAGAAGAAATATCGTATTGCATTGCAGAGCGCATTGTCGGCTAAGGTGGTAGAGAGTAAATTGTTTGTTGTGTCTGATCTTTCCCTTCAGCAGCCCAGAACAAAGTTGCTAGCGCAAGCGTTAAAGCAATTTACTGGGGGTGATCACGCGCTGGTGATTGTTGGTAAGGATCAATCTGACATCTTGAAGGCTGCGGGGAACCTCGCTGCTGTGAAGGTGCTTAGTGCTGATCAGCTGAACGTGTACGATGTAGTTCGCGCCCAAGTGATCATGATCGCCGAGCGAGAGCTTGGTCCTGTGAATGAGGTGTGGTCATGAAGGTTGATAGCCACAGGATCCTGATTCGGCCATTATTAACGGAAAAGATAACAGGACTTCGGGAAGCAACGAATACGGTTGGTTTTGTGGTTCATCCTGATGCCAATCGCATTCAGATCAGGCTGGCCGTCGAGGCGCTGTTAAAAGTCAAGGTTGACAAGGTCAACATCATGAACGTTCGAGGAAAAGTTAAGCGACTCGGTCGATTCTCTGGTAGGCGTTCAGATTGGAAGAAGGCGCTGGTGACTCTTAAGCAAGGCGAAAAGTTAGAGATGTACGAAAGTGCTTAGTAGGGTCTCGTCGTCGGCTTGTTCGTGAAGGGATAAAGTGGGAGCATTATTATGGGACTGAAGTCGTATCGTCCTACGTCTCCTGGTCGTCGAGGTATGACGGCTGTGGTGACCGAGGAGTTAACCAACAAAAAACCAGAGAAATCATTGACTGCTTTCCATCTCCGCAGCGGAGGGCGCAATAACGATGGTCGGACGACTGTCAGGTTTCGCGGGGGAGGACACAAGCGGCTCTATCGCACGATTGATTTTCTGCGCGATAAAGTTGGAGTTTCAGCTCTGGTTGAGGCTATTGAGTACGATCCGAATCGATCAGCGCGAATTGCACTCCTGAAATATCGGGACGGAGAGAAGCGGTATATCTTAGCTCCTGTCGGATTAAGTATAAATGATGAAATACAATCTGGACCACAGGCGGAGATCAGACCTGGCAATGCGCTTCCTTTGATGAATATGCCTCTTGGTACGACCATCCACAATCTTGAGTTGAAGGTTGGAAAGGGAGGGCAGTTGATTCGAAGTGCTGGCGGCTTTGCGCAGGTCATGGGGCGTGATGGTGAGTATGTGCAGGTGCGTCTAAAGTCCGGTGAAATGCGTCGAATATTAGGGACCTGTATGGCGACTGTTGGCCAAGTTGGAAACGTCGACCATGAGAATGTCAGTGTTGGAAAGGCCGGTCGGAATCGTTGGAAAGGGAAGAAGCCTCATGTGCGAGGGGTTGTGATGAACCCTGTTGACCATCCGCACGGAGGTGGTGAGGGAAAGTCTGGGCAGGGGAATCCTCACCCGGTCTCTCCCTGGGGTCTCCCGACCAAGGGGTACAAGACTAGACAGAATAAGAAGACAGACAAATTCATTATTGCTCGACGTAAGTCAGGAGTTCGCAATGCCTAGATCGGTAAGTAAGGGGGCGTTTGTTGACGGTCACCTTCTCGAAAAAGTCGAGCGCATGAATGAGACGAAGGACCGCAAGTTAATCAAGACGTGGTCGCGACGGTCAACGGTCATTCCGGACATGATCGGCCATACGTTCGCGGTTCATAACGGGAAGAAATTTATTCCGGTTTTCGTGACTGAGAACATGGTTGGTCATAAGCTTGGCGAGTTCGCTCCAACAAGGTTTTTTAAGGGACATGGCCATGCTAGGTCTGAGAAGGCTGTCGCACTTAAGTAGAAAGGTTGATCGGTTGGATCATCGTCAATGTCTGACGTATCGCGTGATTCATTGATTATTGGGATCCAATTGGCTAACAGGGTTTAGAAAATGAATGAAGCACGTGCGGTTTTAAAGTTTGCTCGCGTAGCGCCTCGGAAGGCAAGACCAGTGATTGATTTGATTCGTGGGAAGCAAGTGCCGATGGTATTGGCCATCTTGAAGCACACGCCACGCCATGCTGCGAAGGTCGTTGAAAAAATCGTCCGCTCCGCCGTGGCCAATGCAGAGCTAAAAGAGATGGGCGATAGCGAATCAATGGTCATCTCCAAGGCTTTCGTTGATGGGGGTCCCACATATAAGCGTGTACGTGCGAGGTCGATGGGGCGGGCCAACGCAATTCAAAAGCGTACGAGTCACATTACCGTCGTTGTGACGGCGCCTGAAATTCAGGGCAAGAGGAAATAGCTCATTTCTCTCTATTGAGGCATATAACGCATGGGTCAGAAAACACATCCAATAGGTTATCGGCTGGGCTACAACTATACGTGGAGCTCGCGCTGGTATGCAGGTAAAGATTACGCCAAACTACTCCATCAGGATGTCAGGATCCGAAAGATGGTGAAGGCGAGGCTGTATCATGCCGGCGTATCCAAAGTTGAAATTGAGCGTTCTGGAGATCAGACTAGAGTGATTATTCATACTGCTCGCCCTGGCATCATTATCGGGCGCAAGGGGGCTGAGGTTGATAAGCTGAAGGCTGACCTTGAAAAACAGTATGGGGGGCAGGTTTATATTACGGTCAAGGAAATCAAGAAGCCAGAACTTGATGCTCAGCTGGTTAGTGAAAATGTTGCTACTCAGCTTGAGAAGCGGGTCGCGTTTCGGAGAGCGATGAAGCGCAGTGTTCAGTCTGCCTTGAGGCTTGGTGCTCAAGGTATCAAGATCATGGTGGCTGGTCGACTGGGTGGTGCTGAAATTGCTCGAACGGAATGGTATCGAGAGGGGCGTGTTCCGTTGCATACGCTCCGCGCTGAAATAGACTATGGATTCGCCGAAGCGCACACGACGATGGGGCAGATTGGGGTAAAGACCTGGATCTACAAGGGAGAGCTACTTCCTGTGCAGCCCATCAAGGCTGAATCATCTTTAGAACGACGGTTTGGGTGAGGAGATAGAGCTGTGTTAGCGCCTAAGAAAGTTAAATTTAGAAAGATGCAAAAGGGCCGGATGAACGGCAAGGCCTATCGTGGAGGCCAAATTACTCTGGGGGAGTTTGGTCTGAAGGCATTGGAACCAGGGTGGGTGACGAGCCGACAAATTGAGGCTGCACGTATTGCGATTACTCGATACGTGAAGCGCGGTGGGCAGGTGTGGACACGAATTTTCCCTGATAAGCCAATCACGAAAAAGCCGGCTGAGACTCGAATGGGTAAGGGGAAGGGGAATCCTGAGTACTGGGTTGCTGTTGTCAAGCCTGGCAGGATTCTTTATGAAATGGACGGCGTCACTCCTGAGGTTGCTCGCGAGGCGTTTCGTCTTGCGTCGCACAAGTTGCCGATTGCCACGAAATTAGTTGTTCGCGGCGAGTTTGGGCAAGGTTCTTGAGAGGATAAAGGGGAGCAGTGGATATGGCATTGGACGTCAAAGAGCTCCAGCAATTAGGGGCGGACGAGCTTGTCGATAAAGAAAAGCAACTTGTACAAGAGCTGTTCAGTCTACGTTTTCAGTTTGGCTCTGGGCGTCTCGAGAATCCTATGCAAATCCGAAAAACAAAACGGGATATTGCCCGGGTGAAAACTATTCTCGGACAAGTGAAGGCCCGAACAGAGGGCTCTAAAAAGTAAAGGATGCTATGACTGAGGTGGTAAAGCGCCGTCATTGGTATGGCGATGTCGTCAGTAATAAAATGCAAAAGACGGTCGTTGTCGTGGTCTCAAGATCGGTCATTCATCCGGTCTATAAGAAAGTTCTTAGACGGGTGACGAGACTAAAAGCGCACGATGAAGATGGTGTGTGCAAAGTGGGAGATCGGGTCAAGCTCGTGCAGACGAGGCCGTTAAGCAAGGAAAAAAACTGGCGTGTCGTTCAAGTCATGGAAAAAGGTCAACCTGAAAAGTAAGAAGCGGTATTTCGGATGGTCTTTGGTTTATTGCCGCGCGTAGGAATATAGCGATGATTCAGAACTATACATATATGGATGTGGCCGATAATTCAGGAGCCAAGCAGGCCATGTGTTTTCATGTGTTCGGGGGAACGAGACGACGGTATGCGTCGTTAGGTGATATCGTGGTGGTAGCTGTCAAGGAGGCGATCCCGCAGGCGAGTGTGAAGAAGGGGGACGTGAGTCGGGCTGTCATCGTCCGAACGACAAAGGAAGTTCGTCGAGAAGATGGGTCCTATATTAAGTTTGATCGGAACGCATGCGTGTTGATCAACAAAGATGGCGAGCCAATTGGAACGCGCATATTCGGTCCGGTTGCCCGCGAGCTCCGCTGGAAGAAATTCATGAAGATTATTTCTTTAGCGCCTGAAGTTTTATAGGGCAGAACAAACGAGGAGCATCGTGGAAGTACTCCGAAAAAGCAGAATTCGAAAAGGGGATACGGTTGTCGTGGTCTCTGGTCGTGAGCGAGGCAAGACGGGGAAAGTGCTGTCTGTTGACCTACAAGCGGGGAAGGTGATTGTCGAGAAGCTCAATATCATCAAGCGACACACTAAACCCAATCAGAAGGCGAAACAGGGTGGTATTCTCGAGCGAGAAGCACCTCTACAGATTTCCAATGTCATGTTTTTCTGTCCGGTCACACAGAAGCCTACGCGGATCGGGATTCGGGTGTTAGAAAATGGGCGTCGAGTGCGCTTCAGTAAGAAATCAAACGAGACTGTGGAATAGGCTACGCGATGACTAAGGAACCTAAAAACAAATCTAGTAAACCGTCCGAGCGTAAATCATCAAAGAAGGAAACGGTCGCGCCATTGGATCAAGGTAGCGAGGAGTCCAAGTTTCGACCACGTCTTCGTGACATGTATGAGCAACAGGTGGTCCCTGCCCTCATGAAGGAGTTTGGATATAAAAACGTGATGCAGGTTCCACGGCTTGAGCGTGTGGTGTTGAACGTGGGAATGGGTGAGGCGATTCAGAATGTGAAGCTCTTGGAAGGTGCGGTAGCCGAGCTGGGGATGATCACTGGTCAAAAACCGGTCGTCACTCGAGCTAAAAAAGCCATCGCCGGATTTAAGCTTCGGCAGGGGTTGCCCATCGGTACCAAAGTGACGCTTCGTAGCCGGAGGATGTATGAGTTTTTTGATCGCCTGGTTACGTTGGCGCTTCCTCGTATCCGAGACTTCCGTGGCGTTTCTCCAAAGGCTTTTGATGGTCGAGGCAATTACACCCTTGGTTTAAAAGAGCAACTCATTTTCCCTGAAATTAAGTACGATGAAGTTGCCTCGATTCATGGGATGGATATTACGGTGGTCACTACGGCCAGGACGAACGACGAGGGAAAGGCGCTTCTGAAGCACCTGGGTATGCCGTTCCGTACGTGAGCACGACGTGGGTCAATGGTGTTTGTTTGAACGGAAGGAGTGCGTGTGTCGAGATTAGCGCTGAGAAATAAGGCAGCAACGCAGCAGAAGTTCTCCACGCGTAACTACCATCGGTGTGGAGTGTGTGGTCGAGTTCACGGATATCTCCGTCGGTTTCGAATGTGCCGTATTTGTTTTCGACTGATGTCTCTGCGCGGAGAGATTCCTGGCGTGCGAAAATCTAGCTGGTAACGGGTGTTCTCACACCGGTGACTGCCAATGGAGGATAGAAGGATATAGCATGGTTACCGATCCAATCGGCGATCTTTTGGTTCGCTTAAAGAATGGCGCTCAGCGTCGTCATGAGACAGTCACAGTTCCAACTTCAAAGTTGAAGCGTGCTATTTTGACGATTTTGATGAGAGAAGGTTATGTTGACGCCATTGAGGATGGAGCTCATGAGGGGCATCCCATTCTTACCGTACGTCTTCGATATATCGGTGAGGGGCAGCCTATGATCACGGGTCTGGAGCGCGTCAGTAAGCCTGGACGACGGGTGTATATTGGCAGTCAGGAAATTAAGAAAGTTCGCAATGGGATCGGCGTGTCCATCCTTTCTACGTCCAAAGGAATTATGACTGACCAAGAATCCCGTAAAAATCGTCTTGGGGGTGAGCTTCTCTGTTCCGTATGGTAGACCGATGAGTTATTTCGATCTCGAGCGAGGAGTGTAACAAACCATGTCCCGCATTGGAAAAAAACCGATCGTAATTCCTGGTGGAGTGGAAGTGAAGGTTGCCGGGTCAACTGTGTCAGTTAAAGGCCCATTGGGCAGGCTCGATTGGTCCCTCGAGCAGGGAGTCGACGTTGTGGTTAGTAATGGTCAAGTCGTTGTCGGTCGTTCAAGCGACGATCGTAAGCTGAGAGCCTTGCATGGGCTGACTCGTGCAGAATTGAGTAATATGGTTCAGGGTGTAACAAAAGGGTACGAACGCTCGCTTGAGATTACTGGAGTAGGGTACAAGACTCAAGTTCAGGG
This sequence comes from Nitrospira sp., assembly GCA_005116895.1. Lineage (GTDB taxonomy): Bacteria > Nitrospirota > Nitrospiria > Nitrospirales > Nitrospiraceae > Nitrospira_D. The sequence goes on from SWDO01000014.1 coordinate 76,482, forward strand.
GCGGACACTCAGCTTCAACGTGGGGTATATCAATCCAGTGGTCTATGAGGTGCCAACAGGCATTGATGTCAAAGTTGACAAGCAGACGCTCATTAACGTCAAAGGAGTTGATAAGCGGCTAGTAGGGCAGGTGGCAGCTGATCTGCGAGCTATTAAGCCACCGGATGTCTATAAGCAAAAAGGTATTCGCTACGCGGGCGAGACATTGCGTAAAAAAGAAGGTAAGACGGGGAAATAGGAACTAGCCATGAATGCTGCAGACAAAGTTCGACAACTTAATCGACGGCGTCGTCGAGTGAGACGTGTGATTATGGGAACGACTGGTCGGCCACGCCTAAATGTATTTCGAAGCGCGGCCCATATTTATGCCCAGATTATTGATGATATTCAAGGTGCTACTCTGGCGGCTGCCTCATCGCTCGACAAATCGCTACGCAAATCCATGAAATCGACTGGTGGCATTGAAGCGGCTAAGGCGGTAGGGAAATTGATCGCTGATCGGGCCAAGGCTGCCAAGGTCACTACTGTCGTTTTTGATCGAGGGGGGCGCATGTATCACGGTCGAATTAAGGCACTTGCAGATGCATCGCGTGAAGGCGGCTTGCAATTTTAGGCTGAGGCGGGATGCGAGGCGAGCAAGACAAGCGTGTAAGTTCCTGGTGAACTGTTACTGAACTTAGGACTGAGGGGTAAGAGCGTGCGAGTCAATCCCGATGAATTAAGCCTGAAAGATAAAGTTGTATTTATCAACCGTGTGGCAAAAGTTGTGAAAGGTGGAAAACGTTTCAACTTCTGTGCACTCGTTGTTGTCGGCGACGGTCATGGGTGGATAGGGATCGGCAAGGGAAAAGCTGCTGAAGTCCCAGTTGCGATTTCAAAGGCTGTCGAACAGGCCAAGAAACACCTTGTTCATGTTTCACTGAAGGGTGCAACTATTCCCCATGAGGTGCATGGTTTGTTTGGCGGAGAGCATGTGCTGCTGAAGCCGGCCGTCGACGGTACTGGAATCATCGCCGGGGGGGCGGTTCGTGCTGTCGTAGAGCTGGTCGGTGCGCATAATGTCATCGCAAAAACATTGGGCCGTGGAAACCCCTTCAATACTGTTCGTGCAACACTAGACGGGCTCACTCAATTGCGAAATTTGGACGATGTTCTTCGCTTCCGTCGGCAAGCGTTCCAAGACGGTCGAGAAAGGGCTGCGGTTTAATGAGACCCTCAAAGACATCAAAACCTGCAGATCAGGCTACTCAAAGTGTGCGTGTGACATTGAGGCGCAGTCCCATTGGAACACCTGAACAGCATCGCCTTGTATTGCGCGGCCTCGGTCTTCGACATATTCGACAGACGGTTGTCCGTCCTGACACGCCTCAGGTGCGAGGACTGATTCAAAAAGTAGGCTACCTGCTTGAGGTTGGAAAGCCATGAAACTTCATGATTTAGCTCCTGCAAAAGGGGCAAAGAAGCGAAGGAAGCGTATAGGACGTGGACCTGGGTCTGGTCACGGGAAGACGGCCACCAAAGGGCATAAGGGAATTCAGGCTCGATCTGGGGGCGGTAAACGCCCAGGGTTTGAGGGTGGACAGATGCCGTTGGTACGCCGGCTACCAAAGTTCGGATTTACCAACCCATCCAGAACAGAATATTCCATCGTCAACATTAAGAGTTTTGAACAATGGGTTGGAAATGAGACTGTTACTCCGCAGGCCATGGTTGACGCTGGATTGGTGAAGCGAAAAAAACTGCCGATTAAAATTCTTGGCAACGGTGAGTTAAAGAAAGCACTTGTTGTTCAGGCGCATAAGTTCAGTAAATCGGCTGAATCGAAAATCCAAGCGGCCGGAGGGCGAGTCGAGGTCATCGGCGGTGCTTGAACGGCTTCTGACAAGTTTTCAGAATATCTTTAAGATCCCCGAGCTGCGTACTCGTGTTCTTTTTACGCTTGGGATGCTCGTCGTATACCGAGTCGGGTCTCATATACCGACTCCTGGTATCAACGGTGAAGCCCTTTCCGAGTTTTTGCAGAAACAGGGGGGGGCCTTGCTTGGGTTTCTCGATATTTTTTCAGGCGGATCCCTGTCCCGCCTGACGATCTTTGCGCTGGGTATCATGCCATACATCAGCGCATCGATCATCCTGCAATTATTGACGGTCGTTGTCCCTCATTTGACCAAATTAGCCAAGGAGGGGGAGCGTGGCCGCAAGAAAATTATTCAGTATACCCGGTTCGGGACGATCGGTATCGCTCTGATTCAGGGGTTTGGGATTGCGGTTGGGTTAGAACAAATGAATCAGGGCGCGTTCGTGCTGCATGCCGGATGGGGATTCCGTCTCATGACGGTCATTACACTGACGGCTGGCACGGGTTTTTTGATGTGGCTCGGTGAACAGATCACCGAGCGAGGAATTGGCAACGGTATCTCACTAATCATTTTTGCTGGTATTGTAGCCAGGCTTCCTGCGGCCGTGGCGCAGACCTATAATTTATATGAAATTGGCCAGCTTAATGCGTTTTTATTAATTGCCTTGGCGCTCTTAATGATCTGCGTTGTCGCCGCAATCGTTTTTTTAGAAAGTGGCCGGCGAAAAATATCCGTACAGTATGCAAAACGGGTGATTGGTCGACGGGTCTATGGTGGGCAGAGCACACACATTCCTTTGAAAATTAATACGGCTGGGGTCATTCCTCCTATATTCGCCTCATCGATCATCGCGTTTCCTGCAACCATTGCCGGTTTTTTCGAAACCCCATGGGTGAAATCGATCGGAGATCAGCTGGCTCCTGGCTCGCTGTTATACACATTGATGTATGTGGGATTAATTCTCTTTTTCTGTTTCTTCTACACGGCGGTCGTCCTGAACCCCGTTGATATGGCCGATAACATGAAAAAGTACGGAGGGTTTATTCCTGGGATTCGGCCTGGGCAACGAACCTCAGACTATATCTACAACGTCTTAACCAAGATTACATTTGCTGGTGCCATCTATTTGGCCATTGTCTGTGTGATTCCTGAATTGTTGATTTACAAGCTGAATGTTCCATTTTATTTTGGTGGCACCTCCCTGTTAATTGTCATTGGCGTGGGACTGGATACGGCCCAGCAAATTGAATCCCATATGTTGATGCGGAATTATGATGGGTTCTTGGGTAAGGGGATGGCTCCACTGCGCGGGAGAAGCGGCTAAAATCATGCGCCTTGTATTTCTCGGTGCTCCTGGTGTTGGCAAAGGCACACAGGCTGATAAGGCTGCTGTTTACTATCGTATACGAAAGATTTCGACAGGGGATTTGCTTCGAGAGGCGGTTCGGATTCAGTCACCTCTGGGTTGTGAAGCGAAAGAACATATGGATCAGGGAAGATTGGTCCCTGATTCGGTTGTCATAGGGCTTGTGCTGGAGAGGTTGGCAGATCCTTCATGCGCAAGTGGTTTTATTCTCGATGGGTTTCCACGGACGGTTCCTCAGGCAGACGCGCTTGGCAAGGTGCTGGTTGATCGCAGTCTTCCGCTGGATCGAGTGATTAACTTTAGGGTTTCTCGAGAAGAAATAGTGAAGCGCCTGAGTGGGCGTCGGAGTTGTCCAAAGTGTCAGGCGACGTATCACCTCGAGTTCGCCCCATCAAAGAGCGGTGATCTCTGTGAGCGCTGCGGAGAACCGTTGATTCAGCGAAGTGACGATCAGCGAGAGGCGATTGAGATGCGTCTCCGTGTGTACGAAGAGCAGACAGCGCCGTTAATAGACTTTTATGAGAAGCGGCAGGTATTGTCGCACCTTAACGGTGCCGAGGCGGTTGACGCGGTACACCACAATCTCGTGAAAGTACTCGCGACACCTCAGACGGCATGATCATTCTGAAAACGCCCGCCGAGATCGCGGTGATGGCAGAGGCGTCAAGAGTGGTGGCTGAGGCACTAGCGATTGTGAAGAAAGCGGTCTGTTTCGGTATCAGCACGGATGAGCTGGACCGGATTGCCGAGGAGGCTATACGGGCGAGGGGAGCGATTCCGGCATTCAAAGGCTACCGGAACTTTCCAAAAACCCTCTGTGCATCTGTGAACGAGCAGGTCGTTCACGGTATCCCTTCGAAGAGGAAGCTCAAGGATGGGGATATCATCGGACTTGATCTCGGTGCTATTGTGGGTGGGTTCTATGGGGATTCAGCAGTCACAGTGGCGGTTGGTCGGATCTCAGAGGAGACGGCAAAGTTGGTTCAGGTGACGGAAGAGGCGCTCTATCTCGGGATCAAGCAGGCGGTGGTCGGCAACCGTCTGACGGACATCTCGAATGCTGTGCAGCAACATGTTGAGTCTGCCGGTTTTTCAGTGGTGACCGAGTTTGTGGGGCATGGGATTGGCCGGCAGCTGCATGAAGAGCCTCAAGTCCCCAACTATGGGAAGCCTGGTCAGGGGCCTCGATTGCAACCAGGTATGGTCTTGGCGATCGAACCAATGGTGAATATGGGTCGGAGTGCCGTTCGTGTGCTTGCGGATAGGTGGACCGCGGTCACGGTAGATGGGAGTCTATCTGCCCACTTTGAACATACGATCGCCATCCAGCCCAGCGGGGCGCCTCGCGTTTTAAGTCAATCGGAGAAGACCTAGGTTAGGTTACACAGGAAAGAATACAGAAGGACGTGGCAAAAGAAGATATTATTGAAGTCCAGGGCTCGGTAGCAGAAACGCTTCCTAACGCCATGTTTCGGGTCAAGCTGGATAATGGCCATGTCATACTGGCTCACATCTCAGGGAAAATGCGGATGCATTTTATCCGCATCCTTCCCGGCGATAAGGTCACGGTGGAAATGTCACCATACGATTTGACCAGGGGCCGAATTACCTATCGCTTTAAGTAACGGGAGTGGCGAATTGTTATGAAGGTCAAATCATCAGTGAAGCCTATATGTGCCAAATGCAAGGTTGTGCGTCGTTGTGGGGTGGTGCGAATTTTGTGTAAGAATCCACGTCATAAGCAGCGGCAGGGATAGCCACAGGAATAATGTGGAGTTTCGAACGGTCACTGTTAATCGCAGCGCTGCTACAGCAGGCTCAAACAGTGAAGTAGTTGATGCTCTAGTGCTCAGTACTTATATCGGGAGGGAGAATGGCACGTATTGCTGGCATCGATTTGCCACGAAATAAGCGAACGGATATCGGGCTCTGCTACATCTATGGAATTGGACGTATGTCGGCTCGGAAGATTCTCAGTGAAGCGGGGATCGATGGCGCGGTCAGGATTAATGACCTGAGCGAAGATAAGATCGTCAAGTTACGTGAAATCATTGAGCGAGATTACCGAGTTGAAGGAGACCTCCGCAAAGAAGTATCCCTGAATATCAAGCGGCTGATTGACACGGGGACCTATCGAGGGTTGCGTCATCGCAAAGGCCTGCCTGTCCGCGGACAGCGAACCAAGACCAATGCTCGGACACGGAAGGGGCGGCGTGCGGGCGTCAGTAGCAAGCCGAGATCGACGATGACCAAAGGGGCCTCAAGCACCTAGTCTGTTGAAACAGCCGGAGGAGTTCGCATGAGCATCAAAAAAGGAAAAAAGAAAGAACGTCGGATTGTTCAGAGTGGCGTGGCCCATGTCCAAGCGTCATTCAATAATACAATTGTGACGATCACTGACATGAGTGGAAACACGGTGGTCTGGGCAAGTGCCGGCAATCAAGGGTTCAAAGGATCACGAAAGAGCACCCCCTTTGCTGCTCAGCGTGCTGGAGAGGCTGCAGCGCGAAAAGCTATGGAAAGTGGGATGCGGCAAATCGATGTCTATGTGAATGGGCCTGGTTCTGGTCGAGAATCAGCGATCCGTTCCCTTCAAGGAGCGGGCTTGCGAATTAATCTAATTCGCGATGTCACGCCAATTCCGCATAATGGGTGTCGACCTCCCAAACGGCGGCGCGTGTGATTTTTTCGATGGATGCTCAGAGAGTCTGGGCGAGATCGCAAGGCCTGTTGTTAGTGAGTCAGTAAGTTCTATTGCGAGGAGGAAGCAGTGGCAAAGTATCGTGGTCCAGTCTGTCGGTTGTGTCGGCGAGAAGGGGAGAAACTTTTTCTCAAGGGCACGCGCTGTATGACGGAAAAGTGCGCGATCGAACGCAGGAGTTATCCGCCGGGTCAACATGGGCAGGGGCGACAGCGAACCTCTGACTATAGTCTCCAGTTGCGGGAAAAACAGAAGCTGCGTCGTATTTATGGACTTCAGGAATGTCAATTCCGTGGCGTCTTCGAACGCGCTGAACGACAGACTGGTGTCACGGGCGATGCCCTGTTAAGGTTGTTGGAGTGCCGCCTGGACAATGTTGCGTACCGCTTAGGGTTCGGTGCTTCGCGCAAGCAAGCTCGCCAGATGGTGAGCCATGGTCATTTCACGATCAACGGAAAGAAGATCACGGTGGCTGGGGCACTGGTGAAGCCTGGAGATGTGATCCAGATTCGTGAACGGAGTAGAGACTTGGCCGCGTTCCAAGCGGCCTTAGAATCAGTTGATAGTCGAGGTATTCCTGATTGGCTGGAGCTTGACAAAGGCGCGTTTAAAGGAACGGTGCGCACATTGCCGGCCAAGGAACAGATCGCATTACCAGTTAATGAACAGATGGTCGTGGAATTGTATTCACGATAGTCCACGGGTCTGCGGTGCGGTCTTTGGACATCGGCGCTATCCGCCAATGTCTTAGTCACTCGATGGTATGGAGGGTGGGTCATGATTAAAGCGATGAAAGACTTTCAGATCCCAATGCGGGTGGAAGTCGATAAGGATGCACATTCGCCCACATTTGGACGGTTCACTACGGAAGCATTTGAGCGGGGGTTTGGCACCACGATCGGGAATGCCCTCCGTCGCATTTTGCTGTCGTCGCTCACGGGAGCTGCGGTGACCACCGTGAAGATTGAAGGGGTCGTGCACGAGTTTTCGACGATTGCAGGTGTGACGGAAGATGTTACGGCAATTATTCTGAATATTAAAAGCTTGCGGCTGGCACTCCACACGGATAAGCCAAAGACGATACGATTGAAAAAGAAGGGGCCTGGAGAAGCAAAGGGGTCAGATATTCTTCACGATGGCGATGTGACAATTCTGACGCCAGATTTGCATATTGCCACCCTGGACAAGGATACGACTCTGGATATTGAGATGACTGTGAAACATGGCCGTGGTTATATGCCGGCCGAACGTAATAAGGAAGAGGGATTGCCGATTGGAGTGATTGCCATAGATTCCATCTTCTCTCCCATCAGGCGAGTCAATTTCCACGTCGAGAATGCGCGGGTCGGTCGTATGACCGACTATGACAAACTCACGATGGAGATTTGGACCGACGGTACCATCAGCCCGCGTGATGCGCTATCTACAGGGGCTGGGATTTTGCGAGAGCATCTGGATATTTTCATCAATCCGGAAGAGCGAAACGAAGGAAAGAGCGAAGCGGGATACGAGGAATCTCATCGGGAAGTAAATAAGAATCTCTCTCGTGGCGTGAATGAGCTGGAGTTGTCCGTCCGTGCGGCCAATTGCCTGAAGAACGCGAATATCAAAACGATCGCTGATCTCGTCCAAAAATCTGAAGGGGAGATGCTCAGGACAAAGAACTTTGGGAAAAAGTCCCTCAACGAGATTAAAGAAATTCTTTCGGAGATGGGGCTTTCGTTAGGAACAAAAGTTGAGGCTTCCCCATACAATGGAAGTCCAAAACCTGAATGATGCTTTCCAATCAAGAGGACTATCGTGCGACATAGAAAAAAGGGACGACAACTTGGACGACAGACGAAACATCGTTGGGCGTTGTTTCGGAACTTAGTGACCTCGCTGTTAGACCAAGAGCGTATCGAGACCACGGGAGCTAAGGCTAAGGAGATACGAGGGTTTACCGACCGCATGATCACGCTTGGCAAGGAAGGTACGCTCCCTGCGCGGCGCCGAGCATTAGCCTTTATTCGCAGCAAGGCCGTTGTATCTAAGCTGTTTAGCGATGTGGCGACACGATTCAAAGATCGGCCAGGAGGATACACCAGGATCATCAAAACTCGTCGCCGCATTGGCGACGCTGCTGAAATGGTGGCCATCGAATTGGTTTCTCGGCAGGAATTAGCCACCAAGAAGAAATCCAAAGCTGACACTGCCTCGCCTGCATCCACTGATGCTGCACCTTCAGCATAGTTTTTAACCCGAGTATTTCGCTATCAGTCGGAGACTCCCATGTGACAACACATGGGAGTCTTTTTGTTTCCACTTCCCTGGAGGACATTTACTTGACAGATTATGCATGCTACGATCGTGCCAGCCATCGGTATGAATCTATCTGGGGGAAATTCTTAGAGCATGTGGGAGCTTATAGCAAGACGGGCCCTTCTCACCTTAAGTGTGTTATTAGCGACATTTCTCGGTTATCTTCTCTTCAGAAACGCCGATTCAGCTCAGAATAGCCGCTCCCTCACTCCAGCGTCGATTGAACAAGCAGATGCCAAGATTTTGGAGTTTACCTTTACCCAATCGAAAGGGAATGTCGTCCAGTGGCAGGTGCAGGCGAAGCAGGCTCGACTATTTGAGCAAGAGAAGCGCGCTGTGCTGCGTGACGTTGCCCTCACCTTCTACGGCACTGGAGGAGATGAGGTAACCGTGCACGGGGAAGAGGGAACACTGGATACGGCGACCAAGAATTTCAGGTTGGCAAATCGCCAAACGCCCATTGTTGTGGAGACGAGGAGCGGGTATACGATTTATACTAACCACTTGGTCTGGACGGACGAGGCACGAGAAATTCGGACCGAGGATCCTGTCCGCATGGTGGGGCATGGATTAGAGGTGAGGGGGCAAGGGCTGCTTGGGAGAATGGAATCCGAAGAATTTGAGGTGTTACAGGATGTGCATGTGGATCTGGCTTCTTCTTCTTAGTGCCTTCTGTGTCGGATCCACATCGGCAGCTCCCTCAGCGGAATCTGTGAATCTGAAGAGGAGCGTGGAGGCGTCCAGTGTCCCAACCACAATTACCTCAAAGAAAATGACGGTCAGGAATCAAGACAGCCAGGCGATTTTTGAAGAGACGGTTGTGCTGACCCGCGGATCGCTTATCGTTCACTCGGACAAGATGGTTGTGCTGTTTGCTTCACGAAATCATGATTCTTCCCTGCCCTCTGGAGGCGGAACTGACCACCAGAAATCCGTTGGGAATTCCTCGGTTCGCAAAGAGCACAGCGCCGTGTCGCCGATGTCGAATCGTTCCGTCCAACGTATCGAAGCGACCGGCGATGCCCATCGTGTCAAGATTAAGTATGAGAACGGTAACGCGACGTGTCAAAAAGCCGTGTATTTCGTTGACAGAGAGAAAATCGTCTTGACGGGCGATCCCATAGCTTGGGAACGAGGCACCCAGGTCAGCGGCAAGCAAATTACGATTTTTATGGCGGAAGAGCGGAGCGTGGTGGAAGGCGGTTCACATGTTCGCCTTGAAGATGAGGGGCCGAGTCAACCATGACTCAGAGTATTCATGCCGAGTCTGAGGCTCTCGTCGATCCGATTGCGGTACAGCGGGGGCATTGTCTGCGCGCCACTGGGTTGGTGAAAAGTTTTCGTGGGCGCAAAGTCGTCAAGGGCGTTGCGGTCGAAGTCTATGCCGGTGAGGTGGTTGGGCTTCTCGGTCCGAATGGAGCAGGCAAGACCACAATCTTCGACATGATGGTTGGGTTGTGTCAACCCGATGAAGGGGAGATCACCTTCATCGGAGAATCCGTGACCAACTTGCCCATGTATAAACGCGCACGGCGGGGAATCGGTTACCTCCCTCAGGAATCATCTGTTTTCCGACGACTCTCGGTTGAACATAATGTCTTGGCGATTCTTGAAATGCTAGGGTATGCTCGAAAAGAGCGAAGTCAGCGGGTGGATGTCTTGCTCAAGGAGCTAGATCTTATCCATATACGAAAGAGTATGGCCTATGCCCTCTCAGGGGGAGAGCGTCGGCGCTTGGAAATCACGCGTGCGCTAGCGGCGACACCGTCCTTCATGCTGTTGGATGAACCGTTTGCTGGGATCGATCCAATCGCTGTTGCGGATATTCAGCAGATCATCACGCGCTTGAAAGAAAAAGGGATCGGCATATTGATTACCGATCACAATGTACAGGAAACGCTTTCAATCGTTGATCGTGCCTACATCATCAATGAAGGATTGATCTTAGAGGCGGGGTCTCCTGAAGCTATAGTGCAGAGTCCAACGGCTCGGGCCGTTTATCTTGGGGAACAGTTCAAGTTGTAGAAGAGTAGCAGGGGCATTGATGAAACTCCGTCTAGTTCCACAACTTTCGCAAAAGCTCATCATGACGCCTCAGTTGCAGCAAGCGATTAAGCTGCTGCAGCTGTCTCGACTGGAACTGCAGCAGAGCCTCACGCAACATCTCCTGGAAAACCCTTTGCTCGATGAGATGCAGTCCGATATCGAGGAAGGCGAGTCCTTGGTCAATGAGGAAAAGGTCGAAAATCCCGCTGCATTGGAAGGGCAGGATCGGTCTGACCCAGCAGTTGAGACACGCGCAGAACAAGGGTCACCGGAGGAGTTTTCCGCTTCCGGGTGGGAAGAGTATTTCGGCAGAGATCAGCGGAGCGGCGCGTCCGAATATTCCTCGGCACAGGATGAGTTTCCCTCGTACGAGCAAACGCTTGCAAAAGCGACGTCTCTCGAAGAGCATCTCCTCTGGCAATTGTCCTTGTCCGGGCTCCGTGATCGAGAAAAAGAACTTGCTCGCTTGATCATCGGCAATTTGGATGACGATGGCTATCTTCGCATTCCTTTAGCTGAGGTTGTGGCCGGGACTGATTTTGCCGAGTCCGAAGTCGAGTCTGTGCTCAAAGACATTCAAACGTTCGATCCGACTGGGGTTGGCGCAAGGGATCTTCCCGAATGCCTGCTGCTGCAACTGGGGCATCTAGGTCGGAATCTGTTTGGATCACTTGGGTCGCCTCCCGGTGCATTGAAAGGATCTGTTATTGAGAACATCGTGTTGCACCATTTGAAAGACTTAGAAAAGAAACAGTATGGCAAGGTCGCGAAGGCTTTGAACGTTACGGTTGAAGAGGTCTTTCAAGCGACGAAAGTCATTGGAGAACTTGAGCCAAAGCCAGGGAGGCCGTTTTCCAATTCCCAGAACTACGTTATCGTGCCTGATGTGTTTGTGGTTAAGAATGAGGGGGAGTGGGTTGTCCTGTTGAACGACGATGGGCTTCCACGGATGAGGATCAGTCCGTATTACAAGCAGCTTATTTCTTCTGGACAGAGTGGTACATCTGAAACCAAAGCATATATGGATGAAAAGTTGCGGGCCGCTCAGTGGATTATTCGAAGCATTGAGCAGCGCAATCGGACCATCGTGAAAGTGGTTTCCAGTATCGTCAAGTTCCAGGAGCAATTTTTTGACCATGGTGTCCAATATCTCAAGCCCTTGGTTCTCAAGCAGGTGGCCGAGGATATTGGCATGCATGAGTCCACGATTAGCCGTGTGACGGCTAATAAATATATGTATTGCCCGCAGGGTATGTTGGAACTCAAGTTTTTCTTCAACGCAGGACTTCAACATGTTGATGAGCCATCAGGGATGCATTCCTCCGTTTCCGTCAGAGATATGATCAAGACCATGGTGGCTGAAGAGGATGCAAAGCGTCCTTTGAAAGATGAGGAAATTGCAGCCCGGCTTCGCAAACAGGGAGTGATTATTGCGCGGAGGACTGTGGCGAAATATCGGGCCGAGTTGAATATCTCGTCCGCCAGTCAACGTAAGCGATTTTTTTGATATCCGTTGCTTCGCATCCAGCTGGATCACAATTGGAGGTGGGCATGAAGCTGAGGATTACAGGGCGTCACATGGACATTACGCCAGCGCTTAGAAGCTATGTGGAAAATCGATTCGGTCGCCTTGATCGATACGGGCTGAAGGTCGGATCGCTGCAAGTGGTATTGGGAGTCGAGAAGCTTCAGCATAAGGCTGAAGTGACTGGTGCGGTCAGTGGCAAACGAGTGCAAGCTAAGACAGCAACGCCTGAGATGTATGCCACCATTGATGCTCTAGTTGACCGTGTAGATGCGCAGTTTCGAAAATGGAAGGACCGCCTTGTCAATCATAAGCCGGCTCAACCGAAGAGGGCGTGATCGCATTTTCTACGCGAGTCTCTTGTAAGATTATGCGGCCTCGTTCCTTGGCGTACGCCATGCGTCTGAGCGGCTCTTAGCGTTCCACGTTGCTGAGTCACGCGTGAGGCTGGCAGCCGAATCCCAAATGGGAATATCTCAACTAGATTAACCGAGACAATATGCGATCCCATGGCCCGACTGAATCTCGTCATTATTAGTGGGTTATCGGGCTCTGGGAAAACCTATGCCCTCAAAGCCTTTGAGGATGCCGGATATTTCTGCATCGATAACCTTCCTCCGGCCTTGCTTCCAACTTTTGTCGATCTCTGCAACCAGCAGCGGAGCGAAATTGCCAATGTTGCCCTTGGGATTGATATTCGAGAGCGTGCGTTCTTTTCGGATTTCGTTGGTATCCTGGAGAGAGTGAAAGCGCTCGGCCATGCAATTCAGGTGCTTTTTCTTGAGGCTCGTGAAGAGGTATTGACCAGGCGATTTTCAGAGTCCAGGCGCCCGCACCCGCTTTTGCCACATCTTCCTGTCTTGGATGGAATCCGATTCGAAAAGGAGCGTGTAGCCGAACTCCGAGGCCAGGCTGATCGAATCATCGATACGTCCGATCTGACGGTCCATGAGCTCGGTGAGTTGCTTGCGAAGCAGTTTCAACGGGATTCATCGGATCGACGACTGACAATCTCACTCATCACCTTTGGATATAAATTCGGGGTGCCGTACGATATCGATTTGTTGTTTGATGTGCGATTTCTCAGGAACCCATTTTTCGTGCCCGAACTCAAACCTCATTCTGGAGACAATCCGCTGGTCCAGACCTTCGTGCTCACAGACCCTGATGCCATAGCACTTTTGCAGCATGTCGAGGGTTTTCTGAAGTTTCTCTTGCCGTTATTCCAGCGAGAGCGGCGTAGTTATCTGACTATCGGTATTGGGTGTACCGGCGGGCGTCATCGCTCGGTTGCGGTTGCCGGGCGTCTTCGAGAAAGCCTTGCCGCTCTAGGGTACGAGGTTGGCCTCAAGCACCGAGATATCGACAAATCGTAGCCGGCTGTTGGATAACAGCCACCGTTTTCCTGCCGTTACTCTCGTTTTCCTAACGCTTCCTTGACAGGTGGAGCATATTGACTATACTTAGCCTTGTGAATAAGGCAAGGTATCAAAACTAGTGTAAATACTGACGTGAAGAAGCCTAAATATATATCAAGTGCAGTGGGGTTTAAGGCTTATCAAGTGTGTGGCTTATTTGATATTTCCAAGGCGACCCTCTTTCGTTGGGAGCGAGAGGGTGTCATTACCGAACCTGCTCGAGATTGGAGAAACTGGCGACTGTATACGAGAAAGAATGTGGATGAAATCGAGAAAATTATTCGCGCTAGAAAGGCTGTGGTGTAAGGTGGCAGGTATCGCATGTTGACTTCATTCAAAAAGCTCTTCGAAACCGACATTGTTGGAATGTTGACCCCTCGCCGACAGCTAGTGGGGCTTGATATTGGATCTAGTGCGATCAAAATTGCTCAGCTCAAGGAAAGTAAGGGACGGTACATTCTCCAAAAGTTCGGCGTGAAACCCCTTGAACCTGAAGTGATTGTCGATGGGACGGTTATGGATGAAGGACGTGTCGTCTCAGCGATTCAAGAATTGTTTGCGGAAGTCAACGTCAAGAATAAGCAAGTCGCTATCTCGATTTCCGGGCACGCCGTGATTGTGAAGAAGATCAGTCTGCCTCCGATGCCGGATGAAGAGCTGGAGGGGCAGGTGAAATTGGCGGCGGAGCAGTATATTCCGTTCGATATCAACGAAGTGAATATCGACTTTCATGTCCTGTCTTTGGATGCGTCAGAAGATCAGCAAGGGGATATGTCGGTGATTCTTGTTGCCGCGAAGAAAGACAAAATTAATGAGCTGACCGAGTTGGTCAAGGCTGCCGGACTTGTCCCGATGGTCATGGATGTCGATGCATTTGCGGTTGAGAATATGCATGCGATTAATTATCCGATGGCACAGGAAGAAACGACGGCGTTGGTGAATCTCGGCGCGAGCGTGATGAATGTGAACATCATCCGTGCCGGGTCGTCGTTATTTACGCGTGATATTCCGCTAGGAGGGAATCGGTATACTGAGGCGATTCAACGTGAGATAGGGCTCTCATTTGAAGAGGCTGAAGAGGGTAAGAAAAATGATCATACGGGCGACTCTAGCGGAGGGTCGTTCACCAGTGTCATGGACAGCGTGAATGCGGAAGTAGCGTCTGAGATCGCTCGGACTGTGGATTACTTCAAGACATCGACCACCAACACTGAGCTCAGTCGTGTGCTCGTCTGTGGTGGCGTGGCTAGGGCGAAAGGGCTCATTCAGCAGCTCGGGGATAGGATGCAACTTCCTGTCGAGATGGCTGATCCATTCGCTGAAATTGATGTGACTGGCTGTGATATGGACCCTAACCTACTCGCAGATTTGGCTCCATCGGCTGCCGTGAGTGTCGGACTGGCCTTAAGAGCGGTGGGGGATCGATGATTCGGATTAACCTCCTTCCGGGTGGGCCCAAAGGAAGGCCGGCCAAACCTCAGTATGATACGCGCGCACAGGCGCTGCTCGGGGTTGGACTGATCTTGGTCACGCTGGCTGGGTGTTGGTGGTATTCGGCCTCGTTGGACAGCGAGCTTGAAGCTCGGCAGGAGGAAAAACAAGCTAAAGAGAAGCAAGTTGCTCAGCTAAAGGAACAGGTCAAGCAAGTACAGGATTTTGAACAACGGAAAAAGCTTCTTGAGGACAAGAACCGGATCATCGATCAGCTTGAGCAATCCAGAATGGGCCCGGTCAAGGTCCTCGATCATGTGAGTCAGAGTTTAGAGCCGCTCAAAGTATGGCTCACAAGGCTGGGTGTGGCATCCGATACCGTGGAGTTAGAAGGGAAAGCCTTAACAAACGACGACGTGGTGGAATTCGTGAATAACTTGCGACGGACGGATTATTTCACTGGCATCAATCTGCAGGAGAGCAAGGCTGCGGTTGAAAACAAGATTAATGTGTACCAATTTCGTTTGGCATTTCGTCTGAAGGGATCATGATGGCTCTGCCACAGCTCAATCTTGATGCGCTTCGCAATGTGCCAGCCTCGCAAAAGGCCGCGCTCTTATTCCTGCTCGTGGGTGGCATGATTGCGGGCTTCTATTTCTACATTGCAGAACCGAAGTCTGCAATGATCACGGCGCTCGACGCTGAAAATAGCAAGTTGGAGAGTGAAATTCAAACACTTACGATTAAAGTGAAACATCTCGATGAGTTGATTGCCGCCAATAAGCAGCTCGAGATTGAATTAGCAAAGAAAAAGGAACGCCTCCCTCCGGAAGAAGAAGCGATCATGCTGCTGAAGCAGGTGTCTGACCTCGGCGTACGATTGGGACTCGATATCAGACTATGGAAGCCAGGTGTCCAGACTGAAGATGCGTCGAAGCTTTTCATCAAGATGCCGGTCAGTGTGGAAGTAGCCGGGGCCTATCACACAGCCGCCATGTTTTTTGATCGGATCAATCGACTTCCTCGGATTGTAACCGTATCGGGTCTTAAGATGGGATCGCCGAAGATTGAACAAGGACGAATTGTCTCGCAAACAACATTTGACCTGGTGGCATACGCTGCACCTCAAGAAAAGCCAGTTTCCGGAGGATCTTCTTCGGTGAATGCTCCCAAAGTGGCTCAAGTTGGTAAATAAGTTATGAGGAAGAAGCCTAGACTATATACATTATCCGTTGGAGCCAGCGTGGTGTGCGTGTGTGTCATCCTTTTAGGAAGCACCGGCGCACAGGCCGAGTCTTCCTTCGTTCCTGGGATGATCGCTCCGATGAGGCAAGATGCGCTCAGGGGGCCTGCTGTGCCTGAAATTCCAAGAACTGCCCCGCAAACTATAGAAGCGCCATCATCTGGGGTGAACACCTCGGTGCCTTCTCAGCTGTCCGTACCAGACGGTGTGGTTGGGAGTGGGTATGACCCTTCCGGCCGTCGAGACCCATTTGCACCCATCATCCAAGAGCTTCAGCCGGGGAAGACGGATTCAACCCTTCCACCATTGCAACGCGTGACCCTGACAGAGCTCAATCTCATTGCCATTGTGTGGGGGGCCTACGGCTATACCGCAATGGTTCAGACCCCAGACGGATATGGGTACACCGTTCGACGGGGAACGAGGGTCGGGCAAAATAACGGAGTGGTCAGCGCCGTGACCGAGCGCGGCATCATTGTCCAGGAACGGTTCACTGATGTGTATGGCAAGAAGCAGGAGCGAGAACATGTCAAGCTTCTACATCCCAAAGAGGGCTCAGAATGAAACCACTATTTCGCGCAGATAATGTCCTGACTGCTGGATGTTTCATTGGAGCCTTGGGGGTGTCGCTCATTGCTCTGACCATATCTACCCCGAGATCCGCAGTTGCCGAAGAGATCGGCAGGATACAGCCGAGCGATGCCACACGGGCCGAAATGGCCACGACGCGATTGCTGGCACAGGCCGTGACCGCCATTGAGGTGCGTCCCGACACGGATGTGGTGACCGTCGTGGTTGCCGGAGATGGCCAATTATTTCCCGAGGCCAATTTTTTGGATGAGTCCAGGCTCATCGTCGATATTCCTGCCGTATCGTCCACCCTGAGGCGATCAGTGGTACGGGCTGACCACTACTTGCTCAAGAAAATTAGAGTAGGCCACCATGCTGATAAGGTCAGACTGGTATTCGATGTGTCCGAACGCCCGGTGTTTTCTCTGACTCGAGAGGATAATAAGGTATTGATCACTCTGAAGCCGAGCGAGCGGAAAACGCCGGCTGTTATTGCTGCGCACATTGATGGTGGAGAGATCGGCTCATCTCATCCCCAGGCCCGTAGGGCGCTGTTCGAGCCAGGGAATCGTGTGGGCAAACGGGCGACGCGAATCATCGGCCCCGCGCAGGCTCAGTTCAAGGTGCAGCGTGTCCAGATGGCCGGAGAAAGTGCTCCCGCTGAAAAGGACGACCGATCCGATGATATCGTGGCAGGGCAAACGCGATTTGTCGGTCGGCGGATCTCTCTCGACTTCCAGCAGGCCGACATCACCAACATTCTTCGACTGATTGCCGAGGTCTCTGGCTTCAACATGGTCGTTGGGGAAGGGGTCAAATCAAAAGTGACCATGAAGCTGGTCAGTGTGCCGTGGGACCAGGCGCTGGATATGCTATTGAAGATGAATGGGCTTGGTATGATTCGTCAAGGGAGTATTGTGTGGATCGATTCGCTGGCAAATATTGCCAAGCAGCAGGATGAAGAAGCCCGAGCCAAAGAATCGAAGACAAAGGCTGAAGAACTTGTCGACCGCGTTTTTTATATCAGGCACATCGTGGCTCAGGAGCTCATGATGACACTCCGGCCGACCTTGAGCTCACGCGGCGTCATGCAATTTAATGCGGGGAGTAATGCGTTGGTCGTGCGAGATACCGAATCCAAATTGGCTGTCATGAAGCAGCTGGTTGAAGGACTTGATCTAGAGGTCCCTCAGGTTCAGATTGAGGCGCGCATCGTCCAAGCCGATACCGTGTATGCGAGAGGCTTGGGGATTCAGTGGGGCTTCCAGGCGGGCAATCGCACACCCACGGATTTCTTTGCCCTCTCGAATATTACCGGCCCATTTGGGCAGATAGCCGGGACGGGGGGGAGTACGATCGATCGAAGCTTTCTGGTGAATTTGCCGGCTCAGGTCGGTGGCTTGCCTGCTGTCCCGTCGATCGGCTGGACCTTTGGAAAACTCGGCGGCGACTTCGCCTTGGATATGCGGCTCTCAGCCGGAGAGTTACTCGGGTTAAGCAAGGTGATCGCAGCGCCGAAGATCACCACATTGGATAAGCGCGAAGCGAAGATCTCTCAGGGCGAATCAATTCCCTTTCAGACAACATCCTTACAGGGAACGCAAACGACATTTGTGGATGCAAACTTGGAGTTGAATGTCACACCCCAGATCACCTCTCGCGATCCAAAGGAGGATGGAAAGAGAATTATGCTTCGTGTGCGAGCAACACGAAATGCTGTCGGGGCACGAAGCAATCCGGCTGGTCCGAGTATCGATCGACGGGAGGCAAACACCCAGGTGGTCGTTCGAGATGGCGAAACCATGGTGATCGGTGGAGTCTTTGTCGATAGCCAAAACAACAATGTTCAAGGCGTTCCCTATCTATCTCGTATGCCGGTTCTTGGGTGGTTGTTCAAGAACAAGTCCGAATCAGTCTCGAAACAAGAATTGCTCATTTTCCTCACACCAAGCATTATCAAGCTTTAAGGACTGTTTCATTTCCGTGATCACCAAGAGCCTGGTGGTGCGATTCAGCACCATCAGGCTCTTGCTTTTGTTCCACCGAGATGGTGACAAGACCACCCAGGGGTTTTGTCGCTCTGCGCGGAACGTGACCGTCTTTTTAGTCTTGTCAGGCTGTGGTACGATGGCCACTCGGTGAATGCTTCACGTACGATTACGATACAAATCTGAGATGCCGTCCTACTCCATCCGATTCTCCAGGACTACGAAATGACTGCAATCTTCACGGTTCCCGTTTCCCTATCTGAAAGAAGTTACGAGATTGTGATTCAGGCCGGACTGTTGGCGAGGCTCGGTAAGAGATTGAAGGAGCACGGTGTAGGAGGCAAAGTTGGCATTGTGACGGATCGGCACGTTGCTCAACACTACCTCAAGCATAGTCTGGAGGCGATCAAGCGGTGCGGGATTGAACCCATTCCGATCATTCTGACTCCCGGAGAGCGGTCAAAAACGCTGAAGACGGTGGAGCAGATCCTCGACGTGTTGGCGCGTCATCGGTTTGAGCGGTCGTCGATGGTCGTGGCGCTCGGCGGAGGTGTCGTGGGTGATATGGCCGGGTTTGCCGCCTCGATCTACCAACGTGGTATTCCCTATATTCAGGTGCCGACGACGCTTGTGGCGCAGGTGGATTCCAGCGTCGGAGGAAAGACGGGTGTCGACCATCGGCTCGGGAAGAACCTGATCGGCTCGTTTTATCAACCGCGCGCCGTCTGGATCGATCCATTGACGCTGCATACGTTGCCCGCTCGGGAAGTAGTTGCCGGACTGGCCGAGGTCGTTAAATACGGAATCATTGCGGACGAGTCCTTTTTCGCCTATCTACAGCGGCACATGCCTGCGTTACGGAAGCAAGCGCCCGGTATCGTCGCGACCGTGGTGAAACGATCCTGTGAGATCAAGGCCGAGGTGGTGGCGGCAGATGAGCGAGAATCCGATCGCAGGCGAATCCTCAACTATGGGCATACCATCGGCCATGCGCTTGAATCGTTGGGGGGGTATCAGTCGCTCGTCCATGGAGAAGCGGTGGGGATTGGATTGGTACAAGAAGCCGAACTCGCTTGTTTTCAGGAGATCTGTTCTCGTGCAGTGGTGGAAGCGATTCGACGGATTGTAAAGGAGGCGGGGTTGAGTGACCGTATGCCGCCGTGGACCTCGACGAGAATATGGAAGGCCATGCTGCATGATAAGAAGGTGTCAGGAGGGCGAGTCATTGGGGTGTGGCCCGAACGTATTGGACAGGTGCGGATAGGGCCGATTGACAAACAGATGTTTGAACAGTGGTATGCCGTTTCACGAGCGTCTCCGCAGCGTCATGCCTAAGTACGGATCTCTTGCCAACCGAGCTGAGTCGAGATGAACCTCTCTCCTGTGTCGCGCGTGATCGGATAGCGGAGATAGGCCGGTTTCACCGGAGTTCTATGCGGACGTTGCGCATCGCGATAGCACAGATGAACCCGACCGTCGGGGATCTGACCGGGAACCTACACCGTATCACGACTTGGATCCGAGATGCGAAAAAGGTCAAGGCTGATCTCGTCGTATTTCCTGAACTGGCCATTACTGGCTCTCCTCCCGAGGACCTCCTTTTTAAGTCACAGTTTGTCGTAGAGAACGTACGGGTTCTGGACGAGATCGCCCAGGCCTGTCGCGGGGTAGTTGCGGTGGTCGGGTACGTGAGACAAGGAGACCAACGCGATCCACATTCTTTCCGTCCGTCGATTCACTCAGCCGGTCGGCGTGCTCTCTACAATGCGGCCGCATTGATTGCCGATCGCAAGATAGTCGGGAGTTACAGTAAATGGTATTTGCCGAACTATGGAGTATACGATGAGAGCCGGTATTTTTTCCCCGGATGGAGACTCCCGATGCTTCTCGTCAACGGAACGACCATTGGAGTGACCATCTGCGAAGATATGTGGTCGCCGGAAGGGCCTACCCCTGTCTACGCAGCGGCCGGCGCCGAGGTGATCGTCACGATTGATGCCTCTCCCTTTCATATCGGCAACAGTAGTTCGAGGGAGCAGATGTTGGCGTCAAGCGCGCGGGAAAACGGAGTCATAGTCGCGTATGCGAACATGGTTGGTGGTCAAGATGAGCTGGTTTTCGACGGGAACAGTGTGATCCTGGATCAATCCGGCACGGTGGTTGCTCGTGGCCATGTGTTTCGGGAAGAGCTGCTGGTGGCTGATGTGAACGTGGAAGCCGTGTCACGCGGGCGTATGACGCAGGGACGAAAAACGGCATGGACTCGAAAAGCTGTTTCGGCCGTCGATCGTCTTGTGGTGAAGAGTGCGGTGATACAAAAAAAGAAGCGGACTCGAATCGTGCCAGAGATAGCAGAGCCATTAGCGGAGATCGAAGCGGTGTACCAGGCCCTGGTACTGGCCGTGAAAGATTATGTCCACAAGAATGGATTTACCCGAGTGGTAATTGGGGTGAGTGGCGGCGTCGATTCGGCAGTGACCGCGGCCATTTCGGTGGATGCGCTTGGCGCCGAACATGTGCTCGGTGTCTTCATGCCGTCTCCATACACCTCACGGGAAAGCGAAGAGGATGTCGTGGAATTATCACGGTGTCTCCGCATCGACGTGCAGACCATCCCGATTGCTCCAACATTTGATGCCTATCGACGGTCGCTGGCGCCTTCATTTGTCGATTGCGCAGAAGACGCGACTGAGGAAAACCTCCAAGCTCGCATTCGCGGCAACCTACTCATGGCCGTATCCAATAAGTTCGGTCATTTGGTGTTGACCACGGGGAACAAAAGCGAGATGAGCGTGGGGTACTCGACACTGTACGGCGATATGGCCGGTGGGTTTGCCGTCATTAAGGATGTGCCGAAGACAATGGTGTACGGCCTGGCGAAGTTCCGCAATGCCCTCGGTCCGTCGCCGGTGATTCCTGCGCGCATCCTGGACCGACCGCCGACCGCCGAGTTGAGGCTGAATCAAAAAGATGAAGATTCCCTTCCCCCGTACGCTGTGCTCGATCCCATTCTGCGGTCGTATGTCGAAGAAGACCGCTCGCTCACCGACATCGTCGAGGCTGGGTTCGATCGCGCAACGGTCTCGCGCGTGATCAGAATGGTGGATGCCAGCGAGTTCAAGCGACGTCAGGCACCCCTGGGTGTTAAGATCACGCACCGCGCTTTGGGCAAGGATCGACGGATGCCGATTACGAACGGCTATCGGATCAAGCCGGAGTAGACCTCACTGGTTCCCTTTCCTGATCATCTGATACCACGCAAGCCTGTATCCAATCATTGCGGATAGGCGCGAAGCGCCTGGATGCTTGCTCTTGGGGCGTTTTGCCGTATCCATTTGATGGGCGGAGTGCAGGCCATTAAGAGTTCAAGCCATTTCGTGAAAATTGCACGATTTCCACGTTGAGTGATAGGAAAGGATGGGCTATGATACCTGCCCGGTTGGCTGGGCGCCGCTTCTCAACGGAGCCTCATTGGAGAGCCGTCGGAGGTTGCCGAGTTGGTCGGGTTAAGGGGGGGAGCATCGAGATGAAGCTGGTTGAGGCCATTGTCAAACCGTTCAAACTAGAAGAGATCAAGGATGCCCTATTGGAAATCGGTGTCCAGGGGATGACGGTATCGGAAGTCAAAGGGTTTGGGCGTCAGAAAGGCCATAAGGAAACATATCGAGGCCAAGAGTATACGATCGAATTTGTTCCCAAGGTGAAAATCGAGGTCGCGGTGACGGATGCTCAGGTGTCTCGGGTAATCGAGGTCATCACCAGCGCGGCCAGAACTGGTAGTATCGGAGACGGGAAAATTTTCGTGCGAGAGTTGACCGATGTCGTGCGCATTCGAACGGGAGAAACCGGGGAAAGCGCACTGTGACGGCAAGGTCCAAGCGGTAGAACATCATCGCGGAGGATCTTTCAAAGGAGGATGGGCATGAACGTGCGTGAAGTACTGGAGTTCGCCAAGAAGCACAGGGTTCAGATGGTGGATCTGAAGTTCGTCGATTTGCCGGGCGTGTGGCAGCATATGACTATCCCGGTGAGCGAACTGACGGAGAACCTGTTCAGGGATGGGTCCGGCCTCGATGGATCGTCGATCCGCGGCTGGAAGGCTATCAACAATAGTGACTTGTTATTGGTGCCTGATCCGGCAACCGCCTGCTTGGATCCCTTTACCGCAGTCCCTACACTTAGCTTGACCGGCAATGTCGTGGATCCGATATCTCGCGAGAATTATGAACGTGATCCTAGGTTCATCGCCCAAAAGGCGGAGAAGTATCTGCAGAGCACCAAGATCGGCGACAACTCATTCTGGGGGCCGGAAGCAGAATTTTTCATCTTCGATCACGCCCGATACGACCAAACCAGCCACAGTGGCTTCTATTATCTGGACTCGGAAGAAGGCGCCTGGAACATGGGGCAAGAGGGCCTCAACCTGGGCGGCAAAATCCGTCATAAGCAAGGATATTTTCCGGTGGCTCCGGCCGATACTCAGCAAGACATCCGCAGCGAAATGGTGCTGGAGATGGAGAAGGTCGGTATCGAGGTGGAGAAGCACCATCACGAGACGGCCACGGCCGGTCAGGCCGAAATCGACATCCGATTTGATTCCCTCTTGCGAACCGCGGATAAGATGATGCTGTACAAGTACATTGTCAAGAATGTCGCGCGCCGGCATGGAAAGACAGTGACCTTCATGCCCAAGCCGCTCTTCAGCGATGCCGGATCCGGGATGCACACGCACCAGAGCATCTGGAAGGATGGGAAACCCCTCTTTGCCGGGAAAGACTATGCTGGGATCTCGCAGTTGTGTTTGTATTATATCGGCGGCATTCTCAAACATGCGCCGGCGCTGGCGGCGTTTACGAATCCGACGACGAATTCGTACAAGCGCATCACGCCGGGGTTCGAAGCGCCGGTGCTGCTGGCTTATTCCAGCCGGAACCGATCAGCAGGCATCCGCATTCCCATGTACTCCCCGAGCCCGAAGGCCAAGCGCATCGAAGTGCGGTTTCCCGATCCTTCCTGCAATCCTTATTTGGCCTTCTCCGCGATGCTCATGGCGGGGCTCGACGGCATTCAGAACAAGATCAATCCCGGCGAGCCCGCAGAAAAAGACCTCTACGATCTCGATCCGAAGGAAGCGGCGAGCATCCCGACCATGCCCGGGAGTCTCGATGAGGCGCTCAACAGCTTGGAGAAGGACAACCAGTTCCTGCTCAAGGGAGAGGTGTTTACCGAGGATTTGATCGAGGCCTGGATCGGCTATAAGCGGAGCAAGGAGATCGATCCGATGCGTCTGCGTCCGCATCCGTACGAGTTTTTCCTCTATTACGACGTCTAGTAGGCGGCGAGGCGAGAACGGGGCCGCAAGAGGCCTTGGCGGGCGATTCGGGCTTCCGGTAAGCTGCTTTCTAGAACGTGTGGTTGGCAGTGCGTTCTTCAACGGGCTGCCAGCTCCCGGTTTCAACATAGCCGGGCTTCGACCGGTCAGTAACCATCTGACGAGAGAAGTGGATCACTTGTAGTACAAGCGCGCGTGGGTGCTCACAGTCAAATTCCTTGTGGGTTTTGGTGGACAAGAACCGTGAGGTGTTGTTCCATTTGAGATTGGTGAGCTGCCAGAGTGTCGCGCGAATCCCGTTTCTGTGAATCATTTCTTGGTCAAAATACAGAGTCTCGAGGCCGATCGGTTGGTACTGTTTCTCGACGGCCATTCTGTGCAGACCGGGCCATAGTGCAGTAGGAAAGTCGTTAGAAGAAAGAACCGTGTCATTATCTGAAGTTGAAGGCATACCGACTAACCTCTAAAAGTTAAGTGCTAGATCGGTGAGGAATGATCCCGGTATGATCAACTGCGGGTGATAGGGGCCGCATCCTGCTTGACCTCTGTTGAGCATCTTCCGCTGTATAGGCTATTCTCCTGTTCATAACCGAGGAGGGATTCAATGCCGAAACGAGTTCGTACCGGACTGACGCGGAGTGATATTCTCGATCGGTATGTCGATCGGTTCAAACAGCAGCTCCTCAAATTTCAACCCTTTCTCTCACGTAAGCGAGGGTCGGCGTCGCTTGAAGATTTCGACGAAGCGGCGGAAGAATTAATCGGCCAGGTATTCGGTGCAGCCTCGGATGAATCCGAGTCGTATTTCTATGCGAAAACTGGGGAATCGGCCATCCTGCCAGAAGAAGCCCAAGAAAGCGGAGCCCATAATGTCGAGCGGGAAAGCCTCCATCAGCGACGACAAGTACTGGAAAGCTGCTTGGCCGATCTCGAATTACGTCGTCGACTTCACGCCACGAGGACGGGGAAGGGGATCGAGGGCGCACTTGTCAAAGACTATATGTCTCATGATGTGCGGAGCATCCATAAAGACGCGACGATCAAACAAGCCGGACAATTGTTACAGAAGCACAAGGTCGGTTCGCTGATTGTGGACGACGGGTCCCGTTATATCGGCATCATCACCGATTCCGATCTCACCCGCAGAGCGGTGGCCAAAGGGCTCGATCCCAACATGGAGACCGTCGCTAGCTGCATGAGCCGGTCGCTCATCACGATCGAGGAAGACGAGTCCTTAGCGGACGCCATGTCGCTGATGAAGAAACAGGGTATTCGCCACTTGCCCGTCACCGCCGATGCAACCATCATCGGAGTGCTCTCCGTGTCTGATCTCCTCCGCGCCTTCGAAGATCAGAGATCTATGTAGAAACTGTTCTATGCCGCGCCTGAGGAATAGGCAGCGACAGGCTGCTGCGTGCGGCTGCGATTCTGCCACATCCTCATTCTTCTGACGGAACCAGTCTCTGTTGAGACCTCGTTCGTTTTACGAATCGATGGGAAGCCAGTGTGTGCGGATCACTTCACTTCGTTGCAAATTCCCTACACCTTCTTCGTGTTGTTGACGGTAAGTTATTGAAACCATGAGCCTGCGATTGGATTTCTCAGGGCACCGTTCTTGCCAGGCTATCTACGTAGACGCTGTGGTATATTGCCATGCACGGAGGAGTCCGCATGCTTCAACAGATGTCTTCATCCGAGCTCTATGAACGAGGGTTGGTGCTCATGGAGTTGCGCATGTTCCATCCAGCGATTGATGATTTTGAAACAGTTGCCAAAGACGCTCGATATGCGGGAAAAGCGTATGTGCCTATGGCCCTGTGTTTAAAAGCCATTGGCCGACATGAAGAAGCGGTCGCAGCATTTCGACAAGCGATCACGTCGCCTATGGTCTCACCCGTCGAACAACGCCATATCCTCTACCAACTGGGTCAGACGTTGGAATCGTTAGGCCGTTGGGCGGAAAGCCTTGAGGTGTATGGTTGGATCTGCAAAGGAGATCCGGGGTTTCGCGATGTGGCACAACGGATGAAGTATATGAGCTCCGGTAAAGGCAGGCTCTATTTACGGATTCGGGATTGGTGGGGGGCTTTGGTGAACGGGGTGCGCACTCGCCACCTCGCATTGCCTCCGCATATGCAACCTGTCCTGGACCAGGCAGGGCATGGATCAGGTTGGCCTGTGGAAACGCGTACGCACTCTGATAGTCCTGGAATCAGCCCTTCGTTGTCATCTGATGAGGCAGTCGGAATCTACGTCCAATCTGGCAGCCCAAGCGGAAGGCTGCGCTGACAGGAGAAGCGCGCATCCTGACCGCACGCCGGCGCCTCCGGTGGCGGTGCTGCGTGGTGAGAAGACGGATCTGCGATAGTTCGGCCTCCCCCTGAACATTCCAACCACACCGGTCGATAGGCCATATCACGAGCTGACGTGCCTCATCGGGTCGTAAACAAAAATCCCCGTTTGCCTCTCACAATCGGCTACACTGCACACTACCTATTATGCCACCAGCCATGCTGCTCAGTTGTGAATCTCTTGGAAAGAGCTACGGGGTGAAGCCCTTGTTCACCGACCTGTCGCTCGGACTCTGCGACGGCGATCATGTTGGGCTGATCGGCCCTAATGGGTCTGGGAAATCCACATTACTCAAGATCTTGGCAGGACTCGAAGAGCCGGATTGCGGGACCAGATCGGTCCGGCGGCAGCTCCGTATCGGCTATGTGCCGCAAGAGCCCTCGTTTATGGAGGGACACTCGGTTGAAGACACTTTAGCCCAAGTCCTTCTCGATGAAGGGCTGGATCCCCATGAGCAGGGGGGGCGCATCGCCAGGGCGCTCAGCCTCGGTGGGTTTGTCCGCGCTGAGCAGGCGGTGTCCACACTATCTGGGGGATGGAAGAAACGGCTGGCGATTGCACGGTCGCTGATGCTGGAACCGGACGTGCTGCTTCTGGACGAGCCGACCAACCATCTGGATGTTGAGGGGATTCTCTGGCTCGAAGGTCTGTTGAAGGCTGAGCCCCATGCCTTCATCGTCATCAGTCACGACCGCCGATTCTTAGAAGCGGTGACCACGCGGATCTGGGAGTTGAACCGCCGATACCCCAATGGCCTCTTTGAGGCCAAGGGGCGGTACAGCGAGTTTTTGGAGCAGCGCGACGCGGCCTTGCAGGCTCAGGCCGACTATCAATCATCGTTAGCCAATCGAGTTCGTCGGGAAGTGGAATGGCTCCGGCGAGGGCCGAAAGCTCGTACGACCAAGGCCAAATCCAGGATTGATTCGGCTGGCCGGCTTATTGACGAACTGAATGATATGGAGTCTCGACAATCGAAGGGGCCGGCCGGGATCGACTTCACCGCCTCCGGACGACGGTCCAAGAAACTGATCGAGGTGATCGGTCTGGGGAAGTCGTTGGGTGCGCAACTGATTATACGCAATCTGGATCTGCAGCTGGGGCCGGGCGAGCGGGTTGGACTGCTGGGTCCGAATGGGAGCGGCAAATCGACGTTGCTCAAGCTCCTGGCCGGCACGTTGACGCCTGATGCCGGAACCATCACCCGCGCCGATCGGCTGCGCGTGGTGACCTTCGAGCAACATCGAGAATCCTTGGACCAGCAAGCCACGTTACGGCGGGCTCTCGCTCCAGCCGGTGGCGATGCGGTCGTCTATCAAGAGCGGTCTGTGCATCTCGTGTCATGGGCCAAGCGCTTCCTCTTCAAGCCGGAGCAACTGGATTTGCCGGTCTCGCGCCTATCCGGTGGAGAGCAAGCGCGCTTGCTCATTGCCCGGTTGATGCTTCAGCCTGCGGATGTGTTGATCCTCGACGAGCCGACGAACGATCTGGATATCCCCACGCTTGATGTGCTGGAAGACAGCCTATTGGAGTTCACCGGGGCACTCGTTCTCGTGACTCACGATCGATGGCTGCTGGACCGTGTCTCGACCAGGCTGCTTGCGTTGGATGGGACAGGTCGTGCCGAGTGGTTCGCCGACTATGCCCAATGGGAAGCCGTGCAGGGGAGAACCGCCCCAGAAGACAGAAAATCTCAGAGCTCAAAAGGGAACTCCACGCCAGGGGGGCGGTCCAAACGAAAAGGTTTGTCATACAAAGAACAAGGGGAATGGGACCAGATCGAGGCGAAGATCCTCGAATCTGAAGCACGGGTGGCCGCTTCCCAAGCCGCAGTGAATGATCCGTCCATCGCGTCCTCCGCTGCTGATTTACAGGAGCGCTACGCTGCACTTCACGCCGCACAGGCCGACGTCGAGCGACTCTATGCCCGCTGGGCCGCGCTGGACGAGAAACGCGCCCAAACCATCGGTAGCACGCAGTCATAGTGTGAGAAGCGGACGTACGCTCGGTACGAACTCGGCACGCGGCGAAGGATTGTTCCCACCTCTGGCTGTTGACTGGAGATTGCCTTGGAGTCAAGGCCCAAACCTCACTGAGCTACCTAGTACAAATCGCTGAGAGCCGCACAACGTGTGATAGTCCAAACATTCCAGACTTCTCCCATTTGTTTCTCTACAGTTTTATCCGTTGGTCGCCGATAAAGAAGGCAGAGAGCCGGTCTGTATCCACAGACAACCGGGAGGAGCATCTACCATGCCATCGGCCAACGAACTGGTCCAGTCCTGCACCTCGGTCTTCACGTTGCCGGAGATTTACTTCCGTGTACGGGATGTCGTGGACGACCCCAATTCAACCATGGACGACCTTGCCGATGTGCTCAAGATGGATCCGGCTATCTCCGCCAGGCTGCTTCGCATCGTCAATAGCCCACGCTATGGGTTTCCAAGGCAGATCGACACCATCACCCGTGCCGCCAATCTCCTCGGCATACAGGCGATCAACGACTTGGTGACCGCGACGACCATCGGCCGGACCTTTTCCGGGATGCCCATTCAACTGATGGATGTTCCTAAGTTTTGGCGCAAGAGCGTCCTCTGTGCGTTGCTGGCTGGAAAGATTGCGAAGTCTTGCAGTATCAACGAAAGCGAGCGATTTTTTGTCGAAGGCTTGCTGCGCGACATCGGCCACTTCGTCCTCTACCAGACTATCCCGCAGCGGGCACAATCGGCGCTGATTGAGGCCGCCTACCTGGAGAGTTCGCTTGCTGAGGTTGAGGGGTCTAACTTCGGGTGCGATTTTGCAGAGGTCGGGGCCGAACTGGTCCGGTTCTGGGGTATGCCCGCTCAGATTGAGCAGGCTATTCGCTACCAGGTGAATCCGATGGGAGCCGGCGATTTCATTCTCCATGCCTCCATCGTTCATCTCGCCGGGGCTGTGGTGGATTATGAAGAATGTGAGCCGAACCGGCGTCCAGAGGTGGTCCCATTCGATACGACCGCTCTTGAGAGCACACGGTTCCCGTCGGACCATCTCCCCGCGCTGCTCAAGGAGGCCTACGAGCAACTCCAGGAGACGTTGGCGGTGATCAATCCCCACGCCATGGCTGCCTAGCTGTTCAGCACCTGCGGGGTGGTTAGAAACAGAGCTTGGCTCACCTGCTGTTTAGCCTTCACCAGCGTTAATAAAAGTACAGCATCTTCCAATTGAGTGGGTGTGCTCATTGATCCGATTCGGAAGGAAGACGGTTTCCTGTCGGGCCCTCACCATCTCGTAGGCGGCACACTAGAGTATCCCGGCCAGTCTATTCAGACCGAGCGTTGCCTGGGCAAAAAACAGCTGGAATACTTGGTAGTCTTGGGGGAGCACCGGCTGGTTGCTGGTGGCTCGATCGCAGTAGATGAGCCCGATTGGTCTCGCTCCCACCCGCAACGGCGCCACGATCGCCGATGTTGGCTTCCAGGCCTCGAGAAAGTCCTGCTTCAGAGTTCCGGCCATCTGATCTGAAAAGTTGGGAACTAGAAGTGGATCGAATCGCTTGAGGATCGTGAGGAAAAACTGGTGCTCCCGGCTGAGCGAGCCTGAGAGGGACTGGAGGTGGGGCGCGGGAGGAGTCACCCCACATACCAGTCTTCCGACAAGGAGATCACTATCATTCTGGTTCAAGAGTGCTAGGCCTACACGATCAAATCCGGCATCCCGATGGAGGGATTGTACATATGTTCCCAGTAAGCCGTTGAGATCTTTCGCGGCTTGCAGCGAGTCCTGAAAGGCTTGGAGCGTTTCAAGCGGCTTGGTCCGAATGGGAGCGGCCTGTTCGTCTCGCGGCGAGACCACCGCCTGTTCGTTGCTCACCGTCGGGCTGATGGGGGGCGGGTGCGGGATCGACTCTATCGTATCGTGCTCGTGTGATGAAATGGCTTCATCGGAGGAGTCGATGGCCAACCCCATTGAGCGGATAAGTTGTCGCCCCCGATCCATGGCTCGAATCATTAAATCCGTGAACGTGCCCGAAGAGAGTCCGCTTCCGACCTGGAGAGTTTTCTTAGCTTCCGCAATAGCAATGCGCGGTGCGGAGCCGGTCAGCACCTCGACCAGCTGAATGGAGCCGACGACGATACCTCGGTAGGTGTGGAGACTACTTTGCCAATGTTCCATCGGAAGTCCCTCTGGATGACGGAAGAGCTCGATCAGATCATCCGGGAGTTTCCACATGTGGGCCAACGCTTGGGCCAAGGTCAGCCGTGGTACACCGATGAGCCGTGTCTCTTGAAGCACACATTCCGATGGGCGCTTGGTTGTCTTGGAAATAGCCTGGAGAACGAGAAAGAGGTCCGGGTCCTGGTAGGCGATGGCTAAGTCTCCGATCGAATAGAGAAGGGCACTGGTAAACAACTGCCCAGGCTGTGGGTAGCCAATAGCCATGCCTAGTTCGTTGGCATAGGTCGCGGAGACCAGGGACTTGGCGATTAGGGTTCGAAACTCCTGTTGGCGAACCGGCCAGTGTTGCAGTTGTTCGACAAGATGTGCCGCAGCCACGAGAGACCGAACCGTGTCGAGCCCGAGCCAGCTGACGGCGTGTGGGACCGACACAATTGTCTGCTGCGGGCTGTAGGCGATGCTATTCGCCACTTGCAGAACTTTGCATGTCAACCCATGGTCTCGGCTGATCACCTGGGCGAGATTCACGGCGTTGGACTGAGGACCCATATGGGTCAAGATTTGCTGACAGGTCAATTGCAAGATGGGAAGACAGCGGCTGGATTCGTCCAGGAGCGGTCTGAGTTTTTGATGGAGACGAGGACGGAGTGAGTCGATGAGGGCCGATTCCGTGGCCGCGCTTGACGAAGTCATAAGGGGTTCCTGGTTGAGGGGCAGAAGCTTTATCGGTCAGAATCCTACCAAGCTTAAGAATCCACACTGAGCGCTGGCTCGCACGACGTAACATCCGGTGGCTGATCGACGCACGAATAGCATCATGAGATGCACATATAAGTTTGATACATGAGTATTGGATATTGACGAGCCAGTGATGCAGATACTATAAGTCAGTTAGTTTCATGACTGACTGCGCGCACGGGATGATGTTCTTGGGCCTCTGAGTGTGTCTCGCCTCCATCACCTGAAAAGCTCTTAAGGGTAGGCGTATGTGGAGATATGTTCCACCGGTGCTGTCGCCATGCTTGGGTTGGTTGCTGAGTCTGGCGCTTCCCATAGGACTCTCCGCCTGTGGACCAGCGCTATCCGACCCTGCGTCGAATGTGGGATCTCACGCAAGTCTGAACGGGGCGTCCACGGCGAATCCTGCACAACAAGATAGTCCGTCATCCCGTAACGATCTCACGAAGCCGGCGACGAGCCTCGTGCCTCTCGCGTCACTCCAGGAGTTGGTCACGGACCAGAAAAAAGCTCCGCCGCCTAGGCCAGACCGGTCACTCCTGTCCGACCGTACCAACCAGTCAGGAGATGCTTCGGAGCAACCTGGCATCCTTCCCATGATGAATGTGTGGACGCCGGAGGGAATACCCCTGTCCGTCGTGGTCCTCGAAGAGCCAATCGACGACGCGAGCCTCGACGACGATGCGAATACCGAACGTCGGAACTGGGATATCGCGCATGAGACGGAACAGTTGGAAGACAAAAAAGAGCAAGAAGAGAGATTCGATGAGCGGAAAGAATGAGGAGTGGGGACCGCATGCTCGTCAATTCACAACGATTGACGGTATCGGTGGGCAAGTCACTATCTAAACAATCGAGGAGGACTGTTCATGAGAATACGAAGCGCACTCGTCAGGGTCATGCCGGCTCTGTTGGTCGTTGTGTGCATCCAGAGTAGCAACACGGAGGCACAGGATAACACGGAGACACGGCTCAGCGCGGCAGTCAACATGGCCGCGCCCCTGACATTCCAGCTCGGCAAAGAGACCACCGAGGCGCAGGCGGCAGAGACTCTTTCCTATTGGACCCCAGAACGTTTAGCGAACGCTCAACCGATGCTTCCACTGGCGAATCCGAACGCGGTCGCTCTTGAGGCGGCTGCGCAGGCGAGCGGGACGCCTGTTTCCCTTCCTGGGAAGCGCCCCACCGCACCGGCCAGCGCTGATTCTGCCACTCGTCTCTACGACCCGGCGCAGGTCAAGATTCAGGTCGAAGCCGGCGATATCGAGTCGCAGGCCGCGGGGTCGTACAAGGCCCACTTCACCAGTGCGCGGGTCAATCCACCTGCCTTGGAGACCATCTTTCCAAACCGCACGGTCGGCAAACTGTTCTTCAGCAAGAGGACGGGGGGAGATTTTGTCTGTTCGGCCTCGGTGATTCGACAGAGGATTGTGCTCACCGCTGGGCACTGCGTCCACAGTGGGAGCGGCGGATCCGCAGGATTTCACCGCAACTTCCTGTTCGTTCCAGCGTTCAGAGACGGGGCTGCGCCTCTTGGAACCTTCACGCCCCGCCGTGTGGGCACCACATCCCAGTGGCTCGCCTCCAATGGCCTGGTCCCCAATGCGGCGGATTTCGGGATGTTAGAAATGAACGACAGGGCTGGAAAGAAAATCGGTGCGATCACCGGGACCTTGGGCTTCCGGACCCTCAGTCTCCTCCCCAACCACACGACGAAGCTTGGGTATCCGTGTAACATCGATGCATGCCAGAAAATGCAGCAGGTGACATCGCAAAGCTTTCGTGCCACCAGCCCCAATAATGTTGAATACGGATCGAATGCCCAAGGCGGCTCGAGCGGCGGCCCTTGGGTGATGAACTATGGCATTCAGGGCAAAGGTGGGCTGACGAGTAATCTGAATGCGGTTGTTGGAGTGAGCTCATATGGGTACATCGAGACGGCTCCGAAGGTCCAGGGCAGCTCGATCCCTGACAGCCGAGCCGGTGGGTTCATTCCTCTTCTTAATACGATGTGCGCCGCGAGGACTGGCAACTGCTGAGATCTTGCAAATGGCAGTGGCGGGTGCAACAGCCGCACCCGCCACCCGGCAGGCAAGTTTCCGCCACATGTACAGATTATCAAGATCGTCACCGAGTGCCCCGCTGGCTCGTGAGGCATTCCGTTCCAATTAGGGCGTCATGATCAGGCGAAACGACGCGAGCATTTTCTCGCTCTCTGGACCAAGGGGGATGAGACCGTACACGTACTGGTCGGTTACACGTACTGGTCGGTTGCGAAGTAGAGGAACTCGTTGGGCGCAAGCTGCTGCGGGAGTGCGACTTTCACCCCTTCGCGTGCCCCTGGCAGTTGAACGGCAGTAATATCGCTGCCGGGAGGCAGCAGGCCGAAGGAGTTGAGCCAATCACGTAGCGATCGTCCTGACGGTCGTGGGAATACCTGGATGGTCAATATGGGCGGTTCACGATCCGCAAACTGGCCGGCTGCGATGTGCTTTCGTTGAAAGCGTACGCGCTGGACCGCCGCCGGCTGCGTGGGTGTTGGGATGGTGATTTCCTTGAGGATCACGTACTCTTTGGGATATTCGACGGCAAAGCCATAGACGGGGTCGGTGTGCATCTGCCAGCCCTTCGTCTGGATGACAGGCGACGCTCCCGTCGGCCTGTCAAGTTGCCGCGCTGCACTGTCGCAATTGGCCAAGACCACACTTGCGACAATCACATAGGAAAACCATCCGACTCGAAACAGGATTGACGCATCGTTCACCATCTATGTCCCTGTCCGTCCTCCGCCCCTGTATGCATTCGATGAATCACGATAGTACGCCCTCGATCGAATGCCAGAGCGTGGAGCAAAACTGACTCCAAGCTACCTTGCGCTGAGCTGGCCGAGGCTGTCAATGTTTCCCTCTTCCTCTTTCCTGGGTTGTCGCACGGGAAGGGTTGAGTACAGGGAGTCAGGTCGTTCGATGACGCGGTGATGGCTGACGGCGTGGCAAGCTTTACCGCATCGCTGCGTCTGTCCACAATCCGGTCTAAAACTCCCCGTTCGCCCCGCTGATTGGGCTACAGATGTCCGAATGTTCGTTCGAAGAACTCTTTGGTGAGTGTCATATGCTGTCCGATATCCGTGTGTAGATGGCGTGCGCCGGCTTGCCAGTCATCGGTGGTATAGCCCACGCGGCGGGCGAGGAAGATGAATTCGTCGGAATCGGTTGGGGGGAGGACTCGATCTTTGGCGTTGCCACGGACCATGCGAAGGCCGTCAATGAGCATGCGGATAAAGAAGTAGGCCTTACGGAGCGTCTCGCCGTCTTGCCTCGTGACGAGGCCACACTCGACGAGGGTCTCCAGCGCCTGCATGGTGTTGGGGGTGCGCAGGACAGGGAGTCGATGGCCGTGCAGGATTTGGAGGTACTGCATGGCATACTCGATATCGACGATACCGCCCGGGCTATGCTTCAAGTTGACGGTGCCGAGCTCCACTAGTTGCTTGAGTTGCTGTCGGCGCAACGCGAGGGCTTCAGGGATATTCCAGGGTTTTCCGCTATAGACGTAGTGATCGCGATGGGCTTCGACACGCTTGCCAAGGGCCGCATCGCCCGCCACATGCCGCAGTTTGATCAATGACTGGCGCTCGAATGGCGCGGCCAGGCCATGGTCACTGTAATAGTTGGTGATTTCGTCAAAGGGATTGGTCAGTGAGCCTTTTCCGCCGTGAGGACGGAGACGCACGTCGAGATGAAAGATGCCTTCCTGTTTGGCCTCGATCCATTGTAAGAGTTCCGCCCCCAGCCGCTCAAAGTATTCGCTGTTGTCGATCGGCTGCTTGCCACCGGTGCGACCGGCGTCCCCATACACGAACATCACTTCAATATCAGAGGCGTAGCCGAGTTCCTTGCCACCGAACTTGCCCAAGCCCAGCACAGTGAAGGGACAAGGTTTTTTATTGGCCAAGCGTGGTGGGCCATGCAGCGCATTCAGCTTGGTTTGGCAATCTTTCAAACTCCGATCGAGGATGACTTCGGCCAGTTGGGTCAATGCAGCTGAAAAATCAGGCAGTGCTGTGTCTGGCTCGACGATGTGCTTCATATCAATGCGGAACAGTTCACGGTCCTTGAAGCTGTTTAGCGCGGCCTTCCGGGCCTCGTCGGTTTTGGCTTTATTCACAAGGCGATCGAGTTCTTTGCGAAGCGTCGCTTTGGGAGTCATGAGGGGCGCATCGCGATAATCTTGGAGGAGCGGTAGCAGGTTGCTGTGTTGGCGGCGCAGAAAGTCTTCCCAGAGAAAATCGCTGGCCCCGAGCAGACGAGCGAGCAGGGGAAAGGTCTTCTTATCGCTGAGAAAGGCCAGGGCTTCTTGCTGGGCTTTCCCTTTCGTTTGCTGCATCGTGAGGTCAAGAAACTGGTCAAAGGCCTCTAAGGCTTTGGTCGGGTCAGGGGCCCAAGTCAGGGCATGGGTGAATTGCTTGATGAGCACGGCCGTCAGACGCAGCTGCTGCTGATCGGTTGCATCGGTTAGCTTCTGGCCATGGCGGTTGCGGACAGAGAAGCGATCGTGAATCTTCCCCTCCTCGACATCGAACTGTGCTTTGGAAATGTAGACGTTGCGCATGGCCAGGGCATTGGCGAAGGCGTACAAAAAGGCCGGGGTATCGTCCGACCGGATATCCATGACCGTGGCGGTGGGAGATTGGTTGTTGTCGAATGTGATCTGGACTGGATGGAGGAGACCGCTGAAAGACCCGCGGCGCTTGCCGAGCTGTTCGACCAGCCGTCGATTCACTGCACAGCGGGCTTCTGTAAATTGCCCTTTATCGAGCAATGTGATGACTGAGTGGAGCGCATCCGTGAGGTGTTTCTGTTGGATGTCGCCCAATTCCACTCCTGGTACCGGCAGCACGCGGAACACATCGACTATTTTTTTCCTGGTCAGCCCTGGACTGCCGGTGGCGCGGACGCGCGGTCCATATCCTGCCCAACTTGGGCGAGCGGGCGGCGCAGCCGCAGTTTCGCCAAACGTATAGATATCTCCTTCTTCGATGTTCAGGCCGAACGCTGAGAGCAGGCCGCAAATCGTGGCGAATTCAGAGAAGTAATCATAGGCTACGATTGTGACCTCAAACCGTGTGTCCTGCTGCTCGGCAAAGGCAATTGCGCAGGGGCGTTCCAGGGTGAGCTGAGCCGTCGAGCGGATATGAGCGGCAATCGCCGGCGGTTCGAATCTCCGGAAATATTCCGGGTCCATGCGGCTGAAAAAATCATCAAGGATTTCAGGTGCAACATCAGGACACAGGGGACGAACTGTGCTGAGCAACGCGGTACGATCGGGAGCGCCAGTGGACATGGACTTCAGTATACCCGAATGGTTTCATTGTGCGTAGAGGAACCCGTGAGTATAATGCCGCTCCATACGCAGATACCGTGAAACGTGAGACGTGAAGCGTGAAACGAAAGTCTGAGAAGGCAGATATGACGGGGGCATTGCCGGGAGGGCCAACGCCCATCTTACTGACGGCGCCGGGAGCGCCGGACCCAACGCCGGTCTTGCTGGCAGCCAAGCGGAATGCCGAGGAGGTGCGAGCGATTTTGTCCGCCTATGGCCTGCGAGATCTCGGTCAAGCGGACCGTAATCTCGATGCCATGGCCGGTGATCCAATCCAACGCCGACAGCTGGCCGACATCCTCCCGCTGTTGATGGAATCGATTGCCCGAACGGCCGATCCCGACCAGGCGTTGAACCACTGGGAGCGAATGTTGACGAGCGTATCCCGAACCTCATTTCTCGACTACTTGCGCACGTGGCCGCGCATGCTCGATCTTCTCTGTGTGATCTTCGGTAACAGCGATGCCTTAACCTTTACGCTCATTCGAGACCCGACCGTGGTGTACTGGCTGGCTGAGGAGGATGTCCTCACGCGACCTCCGACGCGGAAGGGGATGGAGCGCGCGCTGTACGCGAGCATCGGGCATCTCACCTCCAAAGAATCGAAGCTGGATGCGCTGCGTCGGTTCCAGCGGCGAGAGATGTTGCGGATCGGTGTGCGGGATCTTCTCCGCCTCTCGACGGTGCCGGAGACAACCGGCGCGTTGTCGGATTTGGCCTGCCTCCTGATTCATGCGGCCTACGAGGTTGTCGACGCCGATCTCCGTCAGCAATATGGCATTCCCATGCATCAGAATCGGCAGCGACGGTGGGTAGAGACCAAGTTCGTCGTGATGGGGATGGGCAAGCTCGGTGGACATGAACTGAATTACAGTTCCGATGTGGACCTGATCTACCTCTATGAATCCCATGATGGAGAGACCAGAGCGCCGAGAGGGAGGCGTGCCGTGATCCCAGCCGGTGTCGGGATTTCCAATGAAGAATATTTTGAAATTCTCGCCCGTGAGCTCACCAGGGTGTTGGTCGAACCCACCAGGGAAGGCTACGTCTTTCGAGTCGATCTACGTTTGCGGGCCGAGGGTTCTGTTGGCCAGTTGGCTCGCTCGCTGGTCGAGTATCGGAAATATTATGCGACACGCGGACAGGTCTGGGAGCGGTTAGCGTTGCTCAAAGCGTGGCCGGTCGCTGGATCCCATGATGTCGGACAGGCGTTTCTGAAGCTGGTGAAGTCGTTTGTCTTGGGGACCGGGGGAAAAATGGATCGCGACAAGGCGTTGACGATCGTGCAAGACGTCCGCGC
>SWDO01000014.1:114195-129432 GCA_005116895.1 Nitrospira sp.
CCGTGCGTGAGGGCGGCAAGACCGTGGGCTCGGGGGTCGTGACGGAAATTCTGGCGTAGTGAGGCAAGTGGACAGGAGGTAAGTCAACGCGAGAGTGCGTGTTGGCTGCGGTCTTGTCGGTTTGTATCGAGGAGAAAGCGATGCGTGAAATCATTAACATGGCTTGTACGCTCTGCAAGCAGCGGAATTACTCGACCATGAAAAACAAGAAGAACGATCCGGATCGGTTAGAGCGAAGCAAGTTTTGTAAGTTCTGCCGCAAGCACGTGCCTCATAAAGAGGTGAAATAGGCCGAGGCGAGAGGGGATGAATCGTTCGGGGTGGAGAGCCTCACCGATTGGCTGATGACTCACACCTTACGTTCAAGTAGGGGCATAGTGTCAATGGCAGCACATCGGTCTCCAAAACCGAGAGTCTAGGTTCAAATCCTAGTGCCCCTGCCAAGTCCCGTATGCGGGATCCGGAGGGCTGTCGGAATTGATCTTGATGCGGGGTGAGTCCTGTAGGTGTTTTGCGGGTAATAGTGGGAGTGGATTGCAGTATCAATTGGCCTTGCAATCGGAGCTGGCAGATTGGGCGTGATGCGGGGGCGGTGATGCGTGTGAGGCAGTCATTCGGATTGACGTGATTAGGCAACGGAGTCACAGATGTTTAAGCGTATGACAGAGACGATTCGGCTGTTCGTGACGGACGTGCGGGCAGAGCTGAAAAAGGTTTCCTTTCCGAGTCGCGCGGAAACCATCGGGTCAACGACGGTGGTGATCGTGTTCTGTATTCTAATGTCTCTGTATTTGTCCCTCATTGACTCATTCCTTTCATGGTTGGTTGCGAAATTCATCTAAATCTGGCGAGACGAGGAATTGGGGAAGTTGGCGGTAATTCATCGAAGACATGAGGGTGGTGCATGACAAAGAACTGGTACGTCATTCATACGTACGCGGGTTTTGAGGGGCGAGTGAAGACCAGCCTCATGGAGCGTGCAAATCAAATGGGGCTTGTTGAAAAGCTCGGGCAGGTGCTCGTTCCGACAGAGGATGTCATTGAAATTAAGGACGGGAAGCGACGGACCTCTCGCCGAAAGTTCTATCCAGGCTACGTCCTTGTGGAGTTGGAGTCTCCGTTGGGGGATGACACCGTACAGATGATCAAGGAGACGCCAAAAGTCACTGGATTCGTCGGGGGCGGCGCGGTGCCGACACCTCTGACCAGTGATGAGGTGGAGTCCTTGCTCAAGCAGGTCGATGCGGGTCAAGCTGAGCCTCGGGAGCAGGTCAAGTTCATTAAGAGCGATAACGTTCGTATTATCGATGGGCCTTTCCTTGGCTTTAATGGGGTGGTTGAGGAGGTCGATCAGGATCATAGTCGGGTGAAGGTGATGGTGAGTATTTTTGGTCGGTCGACCCCTGTGGAATTGGGCTTTTTGCAGGTTGAACGGATTTAAGCCGATCGGTCGGCGTCGGTCTTCAGTCGTGTGAGGGCTGAAGGTTGAGTGTCGATCGCGAAGGAGAAAGAGAGCGACATGGCGAAAGAAGTTTCGGCGCAGATCAAGTTGCAAATTCCGGCTGGCAAGGCCAATCCGGCTCCTCCTGTCGGTCCCTCGTTGGGACAACATGGGGTCAACATTATGGAGTTTTGTAAGCAGTTCAATGCCAAGACTCAGAAGGATGGGGATAGTATTATCCCCGTCATCATTACGGTCTACAAGGACCGTACCTTCAGCTTTATCATGAAGACTCCCCCGGCGTCTGATCTCCTCAAGAAAGCCGCCGGGATCATCAAGGGATCTGGTGTGCCACAGAAAGATAAGGTGGGGAAAATCACCAGGCAACAGTTGGACGAAATTGCCCGGAAGAAGATGGCTGATCTGAACGCGGCTGATGTGGAAGGGGCGACGAAAATCATCGAAGGTACTGCCCGTAGTATGGGTGTCGTTATTCAAGGCTAATGCCAAGATCGAAGGAGCGTCTGGTCATGGGAAAGAAAATGAATGCGGCGATCAAAAATCTTGAGCCGCGTGTCTACGGGTTGCGCGAGGCCGTTGAAACCGTGAAACGATCGGCTTATGCGAAGTTTGACGAATCGGTTGATCTTGCGCTGAGACTGGGAATCGATCCAAAGCGCTCGGATCAGCTGGTTCGAGGGACGGCGTCGCTTCCTCACGGCACGGGGAAAAAGGTTCGCGTCTTGGTATTTGCCAAGGGTGAAAAGGAGCAAGAGGCGCGACAGGCCGGGGCTGACTATGTTGGGGCTGACGACTTGATGGAGAAAATCAAGGGCGGATGGATGGAGTTCGATTGCGCGATTTCCACGCCGGATCTTATGGCCTCAGTCGGGAAACTCGGTAAAGCGCTCGGACCTCGTGGGTTGATGCCGAATCCTAAGACCGGCACTGTGACCTTCGAAGTTGGGAAAGCGGTCGCTGATATTCGAAAAGGGCGTGTAGAGTTCAAGGTTGAGAAAGCCGGTATCGTGCATGTGCCGGTCGGAAAAGTGTCCTTCGATCCTGCGAAGCTGTACGACAATGCCTCGGCCATCATTGAATCCGTCATCAAGGCAAAGCCTGCCTCCTGTAAGGGGCGTTATCTCAAGAGTGCCACGATTGCGAGCACGATGGGGCCTGGTGTGATATTGGATACCGTTGCGCTGACCAAACAGTGGAGTTGAGACACGCGTTCAACGTGAATCGTTCCTCGCGATTCGCTGGACGGATGATATTGAGCGGATAACGAATAGCGACCAGAGAGGGAGTGATGAAGAAGGAAGAGAAAGTTACGGCAGTGGCGGAGTTGACCGAAAAATTCGGTCGCGCCCGGCTGGCCATCCTGACGGAATGCGTCGGGCTTCCGGTCAATGAGGTCACCGAGTTGCGCAAGCAGCTCCGCGGGGCAAAGGCAGAATATCGAATCGTGAAGAATACGCTCGCGGCGCGTGCCGCCGAAGGGACGGTCTTAGCCGGGCTCCAGGTCCATCTTAAGGGGCCGACCGGAGTCGTCATCGGGTACGACGATCCGGTGTTGCCGACCAAGGTGTTGAGGGACTTCATCGGTGCTGAAAAACGAGATCAGAAGATTCGTATCACGGCCGGGGTGCTGGAAGGCAAGATTCTCCAGCCGGCTGAACTGGCAGCCGTTGCGAAACTGCCGAAGAAGGAAGTGCTGATTGCGATGTTGTTGTCGGCCATGCAGGGGCCGATTCGTGGAGTCGTCTATACGTTGAGTGCGGTCTTGTCAAAGTTTGTACGAGTCATTGCAGCCATTCAGGATAAACGGAAAGGAGAAGGGGACATGCCAGCTACAGAGGGAAAGTTATCACAAGAGGAATTGATTAAGGCGATCGAAGGAATGAGCGTACTCGACCTGGCCGAATTAGTGAAAGGGTTAGAGACGCGGTTTGGTGTGACGGCGGCGGCTCCGGTTGCCATGGCAGCGGCGCCGGCTGCAGGCGGTGGGGCGGCGGCTCCTGCTGAAGAGCAGACGGCATTCGACGTCATTCTGGCGTCGGTACCGGCAGACAAGAAGATCCAAATCATCAAGGTGGTTCGCGAGTTGACGAGTCTTGGTTTGAAGGAAGCCAAGGACCTTGTGGAGGGGGCACCGAAGCCAGTCAAGACTGGGGTGGCTAAGGAAGAAGCCGACACGATGAAGAAGAAGCTCGAAGAAAGCGGTGCAAAGGTCGAAGTCAAGTAAGGAAGCGAGTTCGTCATAGTAGCGGCTGTTCTGGTGTTCGCCGAAGGCGGAGGTCTCTCGATGTTACGGGAATCTGTCGTCAGTGGTGACTGCTGTTCACCGCCAACCAGCGTGGAGGAGTAGGCATGTCCGAAACGACTCTGCAGGAGTTCGTCGAGCGGAAAGATTTTTCTCGCATTCGAACCAATATCGATATTCCGGATCTGATTGAAATACAGAAGCGCTCCTACGAAGAGTTTTTGCAGTTTGAGGTCGAATCGGAGCGCCGGAAGGATCATGGATTGCAGGCGGCGTTGGCCAGCGTGTTTCCGATTCCAGACTATAACAACACGGCCGTGCTCGAATTTTCGAGTTATACCTTAGGGACGCCAAAGTACGACGAGCGAGAATGTCTTGAGCAGGGTATGACCTACGCGGTTCCGTTGAAGCTGCGTGTCCGTCTGGTGGTGTTGGATAAAGAAGATAAGGGTCCGCGCAAGAAAGTGCTCGATGTACGCGAGCAGGAAGTCTATGTCGGGGAATTGCCGCTCATGACCGAGCGCGGGACATTTATCGTCAACGGGACCGAGCGCGTCGTCGTCAGTCAGCTGCACCGGTCACCGGGCGCGTCGTTTACGCATGATAAGGGCCGGACTCATGCGAGCGGCAAGGTGTTGTATTCGGCCCGCATTATTCCGTATCGAGGTTCCTGGCTCGATTTCGAGTTCGATGCCAGGGATATTCTTTATGTGCGAATCGATCGTCGTCGGAAAATGCCGACTACTATTCTGTTGAAGGCCTTCGGTTTTTCGAGCGACGACTTGCTGAAGATGTACTACCCTGTCGAAGAAATTCGCGTGTCCCAGGGGAAGATGTTCCGCAAGCTGGATCCGGAAATCCACCATGGGCTTCGCTGTTCCGCTGAAGTGACGGATAAGAGTGGTAAAGAGATCTTGGTGCGAGAGGGGGCCAGGCTGACGAAGGGGATGATTGCCAAGCTGAAGGCTTCTGGAGTGAAGGAGATTCCCTTGTTGCCGGCGGAGCTGGTGGGGCGCGCCACCCTAACGGAATTGGTCGACTCGAAGAAGAACGTGTTGGCGGAGAAAAATCAGCGATTGACTGCCGAGATCGTGGAGCAGATCACTGAAAGCGATGTTGAGGAATTCAAGGTCATTTATCTGGATATGGCGACTGCTACACCGGTCATTCTTGATACCTTGGCGATGGAAAAGATCGGGTCAAAAGAAGAAGCGATGGTCGAAATATACCGTCGCCTCCGTCCCGGTGAGACACCGTCGGTAGATACAGCCAGAGCCTTATTCGATAATCTCTTTCTGAATTCCAAGCGCTATGATTTGTCTCCGGTCGGTCGGCTCAAGCTCAATAAGAAACTCGGTTTGGACTTACCGCTCGAGCAGCGTACCTTGACCGCACAGGACATCGTGGAAGTCATCCGCTATATCGTCAATCTGAAGATCGGCAAAGGGGAAATCGACGATATCGATCACTTAGGGAATCGCCGGGTGCGATCCGTCGGTGAGCTCTTGGAAAATCAATTCCGACTGGGCTTGGTGCGGATGGAGCGGAGCATCAAAGAGCGCATGAATCTTCTCGATATGGAAACGGTGCTACCGCATGACTTGATCAATGCTAAGCCGGTTGTCGCGGCCGTCAAGGAGTTTTTCAGCAGCAGCCAGCTCTCTCAGTTTATGGATCAGACGAACCCCCTGGCTGAAATCACACATAAACGGCGTCTGTCCGCTCTTGGTCCGGGAGGACTTACGAGGGAGCGAGC
Organism: Nitrospira sp.; assembly: GCA_005116895.1. Classification (GTDB taxonomy): domain Bacteria; phylum Nitrospirota; class Nitrospiria; order Nitrospirales; family Nitrospiraceae; genus Nitrospira_D. The sequence continues at coordinate 119,656 of SWDO01000014.1, forward strand.
TGGGTTCGAAGTTCGAGACGTGCATCCGTCTCACTACAGTCGCATTTGCCCGATTGAGACACCAGAAGGTCCGAATATCGGCTTGATTACCTCGCTGGCCACTTATGCGCGGATCAACCAATTCGGATTCATTGAGGCGCCATATCGGAAGGTCGTTAAGGGACGTGTAACTGATGAGATTGAGTTTCTCTCGGCGATCGAGGGCGATAAATACATCATCGCCCAAGCCAACTCAAAATTGGATGGGTCGTCCAAGCTGGTATCAGAAACCGTCTCGTGTCGTCACGGTGGAGACTTTGTTCTGGCCACCCCGGATAAGATTGAGTACATGGACGTGTCGCCCAAGCAAGTGGTGAGCGTGGCGACCGCGCTCGTGCCGTTCTTGGAGCATGACGACGCCAATCGTGCACTGATGGGATCCAATATGCAGCGCCAGGCGGTTCCGTTGGTAACATCGGAGGCTCCTCTGGTGGGGACCGGGATGGAAGCGGTGGTCGCGCGAGATTCTGGGTATGTTATTCAGGCTCGTCGGGCCGGGGTCGTGGAGAGCGTCGATGCCACTCGTATCGTCGTGCGGGCCGATTCGAAGGATGGGAAGAAGGGGAAGGATTCCGGGCTGGACGTCTATGACTTGATCAAGTTTCAGCGATCGAACCAAAACACCTGTATTACTCAGACGCCAGTGGTTCGTCTTGGCCAGCCGGTTAAGAAGGGGCAGGTGCTTGGAGATGGACCAGCCATTGATCATGGCGAACTCGCGCTGGGCAAGAATGTTCTTGTGGCGTTCATGCCCTGGGGTGGATACAACTTCGAGGACGCCATATTGCTCAGTGAAAAACTGGTCCGCGAGGACGCCTTTACGTCGATCCATATCGAAGAGTTCGAGGTGGAAGCGCGGGATACCAAGCTTGGGAAGGAAGATGTCACGCGAGATATTCCCAATGTCGGAGAAGAGGCGCTGAGAAACTTGGATGAAAGCGGGATTATCCGGATCGGTGCCGAAGTCAAGCCTGGCGATATTTTGGTCGGAAAGGTGACGCCGAAAGGGGAAACCCAGCTGACCCCGGAAGAAAAACTGCTCCGTGCGATCTTCGGTGAGAAGGCCGGCGATGTGAAGGATACATCGTTGACCGTGCCTCCTGGAGTGGAAGGTATCGTCGTCGATGTCAAGATTTTTTCTCGCAAAGGACTCGATAAAGACGAGCGTTCGAAGAGCATCGAGACTGACGATCAGATGAAGTTGCAGCGTGATCACCATGAAGAGCTACGGATCATTGATGAGGAAAAAACGAAAAAGATTCGCAAGCTCTTGCTGGGGAAGGTCGTTGGACGTGATCTGATGGACCCTGAGAGTGGCGACGTTATCTTGAAGAAGAAGGGTAAGATGACGGCGGAGATTCTTAAGCGATTGCCAGACGACACGGTGCGTCACATCCTCCTGAGTGATCCTGATGAGCAAAAAGAGCTGGAAGATGTTGAGCGACGGGCGAAAGAGCAGATTGAAATCCTCCAGACGCTGTACGATGAAAAGGTGGGGCGCTTAAAGCGAGGGGATGAACTGCCTCCTGGTGTCATCAAGCTGGTTAAGGTCTACGTCGCCATGAAGCGCAAGATTCAGGTCGGAGACAAAATGGCCGGTCGACACGGCAATAAGGGTGTCGTATCCCGGGTGCTCCCAGAAGAAGATATGCCATATCTTCCGGATGGGACTCCGGTGGAAATCGTATTGAATCCTCTGGGGGTGCCGTCCCGTATGAACGTCGGGCAAATTCTTGAGACCCACCTTGGATGGGCAGCTAAGGCCTTGGGCATCCAGGTGGCCAGTCCTGTCTTCGATGGCGCGTCCGAAAAGGAAATTAAGGACTTGTTGAAAAAAGCCAAACTGCCGGTGAGCGGCCAGTCGCAGCTCATCGATGGCAAGACGGGCGAGCCGTTCAGCAGTCCGGTCACGATCGGGTATATGTACGTGCTAAAGCTCCACCATCTGGTGGATGACAAGATTCACGCACGGTCGATCGGCCCCTATTCTCTCGTGACTCAGCAGCCTCTGGGCGGCAAGGCGCAATTCGGCGGTCAGCGCTTCGGCGAAATGGAAGTCTGGGCGCTACAGGCATATGGGGCGGCATCGACGCTTCAAGAATTCCTGACAGTCAAGTCAGACGATGTGCCGGGTCGGTCTCGCATGTATGAGGCGATTGTCAAAGGTGAACCGTTCCTCGAGCCAGGGTTGCCTGAGTCGTTCAATGTGTTGGTGAAGGAACTGCAGAGCTTGGGACTCGATATTGAGCTGGTTAAGACGCAAGACTAACCGCTTGTGTGCCGGCTGAAGACCGGTATCAGAGGAGGTCACTACCTTGGAAGGCGTATATACACTGTTTGAAAAGCAACGGGATTCGGTGTCGTTTGATGCGATGCGGATTCGCATCGCATCGCCCGAGAAGATCCGATCTTGGTCGTACGGTGAAGTCAAGAAACCCGAAACGATCAACTATCGGTCATTCAAGCCTGAAAAAGATGGGCTGTTTTGTGCCAAGATCTTCGGTCCTACCAAGGATTGGGAGTGCAATTGCGGGAAATACAAGCGCATGAAGCACCGCGGGATCGTGTGCGACAAATGCGGAGTCGAGGTGATTCAGTCGAAGGTGCGACGTGAACGGATGGGCCATATCGAATTGGCTGCGCCTGTCGCCCATATTTGGTTTCTGAAGGGTGTTCCGAGTCGGATTGGAACCCTGCTTGATATGAGCCTCAAGCAGCTCGAGAAAATTCTCTATTTTGAGAGTTATGTCTGTGTGGACCCAGGCTCAACCGACTTAGGGGAAAAAGAGTTGGTGCCGGAAGATAAGCTGCGCACCCTTGTATCTGAGTTCGGATCGAGCGGGTTTAAGGTTGGAATCGGTGCAGAGGCTATCCGTGACTTATTGAGGAAGATCGATATTAATGCGCTGTGGGATGAATTGCAGGTGAAGTCGAAAGCGTCGACATCGGCAGCCATGAAGAAGAAGTATGCCAAGCGCTTAAAGGTGCTGGAGGCGTTTCGTAAGTCTGGGAATAAGCCGGAATGGATGATCATGGATGTTGTTCCGGTTATCCCGCCGGAACTGCGCCCGCTTGTACCGCTTGATGGCGGTCGATTTGCCACATCTGATCTGAACGACCTCTACCGTCGTGTGATCAATCGAAATAATCGGTTGAAACGATTGATGGAGTTGAAGGCGCCAGGCGTCATCATCAGGAACGAGATGCGGATGCTGCAGGAAGCTGTGGATGCGCTCTTCGATAATGGTCGCCGAGGGCGCGCGATTCGTGGTCCAAACAAGCGCCCGTTGAAATCGTTGAGCGACATGCTGAAGGGAAAACAAGGACGGTTCCGGCAGAATCTACTCGGAAAGCGTGTGGATTACTCTGGTCGTACCGTCATCGTTGTCGGTCCTGAGCTGCGTCTCCACCAATGTGGTTTACCGAAGAAGATGGCACTAGAGTTGTTCAAGCCGTTCATCTTCCACAAGTTGGAAGCACGAGGTGCGGCGACTACTATCAAGAGTGCCAAGCGGTTAGTTGAAAAAGAGCGGCCAGAGGTTTGGGATGTCTTGGACGAAGTGATTCGCGAGCACCCTGTGCTGCTGAATCGAGCCCCGACGCTCCATCGATTGGGCATTCAGGCCTTCGATCCTGTGTTAGTTGAGGGCAAGGCTATCCGATTGCATCCGCTCGTCTGCGCCGCGTTCAATGCGGACTTCGATGGAGATCAGATGGCGGTGCACGTCCCGCTATCCGTTGAAGCACAGGTTGAAGCACGGGTTCTCATGATGTCCATCAACAATATTCTTTCTCCGGCCAATGGTAAGCCGATTGCGGTGCCGTCGCAGGATATGGTGTTGGGCTGCTATTGGTTGACGAAAGAGCGGTTGGGCGCAAAGGGCGAGGGGAAGGTGTTTGGGTCCCCTGAAGAAGTTCGGATTGCCTTTGATGCGAGAGAAATGGAAGAGCATGCGCGGATTAAGGTGCGTCTTGAGGGTTCGCTGGTGCAGACAACTGTTGGCCGTGTCTTGCTGTCAGAAATCCTTCCGCAAGGTTTACCGTTCGCCAATGCGAACAAGCTCATGACCAAAAAGGAAATGACGAAACTCATTGATTCGGTCTATCGACAGAATGGTCATCGAGACACCGTCGAGTTCCTGGATAAGATCAAAGATATTGGCTTTACCTATGCGACGAGAGCCGGTTTGTCGATCTGCGTCGATAACATGCACATTCCGAGTAAGAAGGAAGAGCTGATCGGGAAAGCGCAGCGCGAAGTGATCGAGATCGAGAAACAGTATTCGGAGGGGTTGATCACGAACGGCGAACGGTACAACAAGGTGATCGACATTTGGGCACACGTCACTGAGCAGGTTGCCAACGAGATGATGAAGGAACTCGGCGCCGGCGGTGATCCGGCCAAAGCCGAATCGTTCAACCCAATCTTCATGATGGCGGATTCTGGTGCCCGTGGTAGTTCGCAACAGATTCGGCAGTTGGGTGGTATGCGCGGATTGATGGCCAAGCCATCCGGTGAGATCATTGAAACGCCGATCACCGCTAACTTCCGTGAAGGGTTGACGGTGTTGCAGTACTTCATCTCCACTCACGGTGCTCGTAAGGGACTTGCCGATACGGCGTTGAAGACCGCCAATTCAGGGTATCTCACTCGGAGATTGGTCGATATTGCTCAAGACGTCATTATTAATGAGATTGATTGTGGTACGCGAGACGGCATTACCGTCAGTCCGTTGATCGAAGGTGGTGAAATTATCCAGCCGTTGGAGGAGCGCGTGCTCGGTCGTTTGGCGGCAGAGGATATTCGGGACCCCGTCACCGGGGAAATTATTGTGTCCTGGGATGAAGAAATCAATGAAGAGCTCACGAAGTTGATCGTTGAGGCGGGAGTTGATCGTGTGAAGATTCGGTCCGTGCTGACCTGTCAATCTCCCCGTGGTGTCTGTCGTGCCTGTTACGGTCGAGATCTGGCGCGAGGGCGTCTGGTGGAAAAAGGAGAGCCGGTCGGTGTCATCGCGGCGCAATCAATCGGCGAACCTGGCACGCAGTTGACGATGCGGACCTTTCACATCGGAGGCACGGCCAGTAAGGTCGTCGAGCAGACCGTGCTTGAGGCGAAACATGCCGGGCGCATTAAGTTCATGAGTTTCGATGCCAAAAAGAACGCCGACATTCACAATGGTGGTATTGCGGTGCGGAATAAAGATGGTGAATGGGTCGTGATGAATCGTAATACGAAGATTGCGATTGTCGACGATAGTGGACGAGAGCGTGAGAAGTATCCCGTGGTGTATGGGGCTAAGATCAAGATTAAGGATGGCGATCCGGTTGCCGCTGGCCAGAAATTGGTCGAGTGGGATCCGTACTCTCTGACTATTCTGACGGAAGTGGGTGGGAGAGTAGCGTACGGTGATATTGTCGAAGGCGTCACGATGAAGGACGAGTTCGATGAAGTAACCGGCTTGTCGCGTAAGGTTATCATTGAACATACCGGCCAGACGCTTCGCCCTCGCGTGTCGATTAAGGACGACAGCGGTAAAACGGCCAAGGCGGCCGGCGGATCCAGTGCGGTGGCCAGGTACTTATTACCAGTCGGAGCCCATATCTTTGTCGAAAAAGGGGCCACTGTGCATCCTGGTGACGTCTTGGCAAAGATCCCTCGTGAGACGACGAAGACCAAGGACATTACGGGAGGTCTTCCGCGCGTGGTGGAGCTGTTCGAGGCGCGGAAGCCGAAAGAGCAGGCCGTCATTACTGAGATCGACGGAGAGGTCTCCTACGGCGGGTTCGTCAAGGGCCAGCGCAAGGTTCTCGTCGACAATAAGATGGGTGATGTGAAGGAATATTTTATTCCCAAGGGCAAGCACGTCAACGTCCACGAAGGCGACTGGGTTCGGGCTGGGGAACCGTTGATGGACGGCTCAGCAAATCCTCATGACATCCTTGATGTGTTGGGTCCGAATGAATTGCAGAAGTATCTCGTGGATGAGGTGCAGGACGTCTATCGATTGCAAGGCGTTTCGATTAAAGACAAGCATATCGAGATCATCGTGCGGCAAATGCTGCGTAAGGTGCGAATTGAAGATCCGGGAGATACCCAGTTTTTGCCGGCCAGTCAAGTCAGCAAGAGTCTCTTCGAAAAAGAAAATGAGCGAGTGCTCGCCAATGGCGGTACGCCTGCTCTGGGTAAGCCTGTCTTGCTTGGGATTACCAAGGCGGCCCTTACGACCGACAGCTTTATTTCTGCGGCATCGTTCCAGGAAACCACGCGCGTACTCACTGAGGCCGCGATCAATGGACGCGAGGATAAGTTATTGGGCTTGAAGGAAAACGTCATTGTCGGTCGTTTGATTCCGGCAGGGTCAGGGTTTGAAGAGTACCGCGATACGTTCGTCATCAGTGAAAAGCAAGAGGTAATACCCGTAGGTACTACAACTGCAGTATCATCTGGTGCGGCTGTTCCGGCTGTTCCGGCTGTTTCAGGGGAAGGTGCTCGGTCTTAGTGTGCGATGCAATACTGCCTACTTGACAGTCGGAGTTTACGTCACTATAATCCGGCGGCTTTGCACTTGACGGTTGGTGCTTGTTCTATTTGAAAGGGTTTGAACGCGATGCCGACGATCAATCAGCTAGTTCGGAAAGGAAGGACCTTCGTGAAGGCAAAGACGAAAAGTCCTGCCCTGAAGGCCTGTCCGCAGAAAAGAGGTGTGTGTCTTCGCGTGTACACAACGACGCCGAAGAAGCCGAACTCAGCATTGCGGAAAGTTGCGCGTGTGCGCCTTACGAACGGTATGGAGGTGACGACGTATATACCAGGCGTAGGGCACAATCTTCAGGAGCATTCTATTGTACTTGTGCGTGGAGGTCGCGTTAAGGATTTGCCGGGCGTTCGATACCATCTGGTTCGTGGCGCCTTGGACGCGGTGGGTGTAGCTGGAAGAAAGCAGAGTCGTTCGAAGTATGGAGCAAAGCGGCCCAAGTAGATTTTGTGAGTTTTGAAAATCATCACACGGATTGGATAGGTTGATATGCCACGCAGTAGGTTTTTGGGTCAACGAGAAGTGCTTCCTGATGTGCGGTACCGAGATAAGCTGGTCGGGAAGTTTATTAACGCGCTCATGAGTAGCGGGAAAAAGAGTACGACGGAACGGATATGCTATGGCGCGTTCGATGTTATTCAGGAGAAAACCGGCAGCGATCCGCTGAAAGTGTTTAAGGCAGCTGTGGATAATGTGAAGCCGATTGTTGAAGTCAAGTCTCGTCGAGTAGGGGGTGCCTCCTACCAGGTTCCGGTCGAAATTAGGCCTGCACGTCGAGTGTCGTTGGCGCTTCGTTGGTTGTCACAGTTTGCCCGTACGCGCGGTGGAAAGAGTATGCGCGAAAAGCTTGCCGCCGAACTGTTGGATGCATCGAATAATACCGGGGCTGCGGTCAAGAAGCGGGAAGATGTGCATCGGATGGCAGAGGCCAATAAAGCATTCGCTCATTATCGCTGGTAGTGTCATTCTGTGCTGCAGTTGAGCCGTGCTGCGATCTGCAGACTCTGGCTGGCTTGTATCGCAGCGGTAGTTCTTGGCTTGACTTGCGGCATTCGTGTTTTTTGAGGGAGTTACAGTGGCTCGTCAGACATCGTTAGGGCAAACGCGCAATATCGGTATCATGGCCCATATTGATGCCGGTAAGACTACGACCACGGAGCGCATCCTCTATTATACGGGTATGACTCATAAGTTGGGCGAGGTTCATGAGGGTGCGGCCACGATGGATTGGATGGAGCAAGAGCGTGAGCGTGGCATTACCATTACGGCCGCCGCAACAACCTGTTTCTGGCGTGATCATCGCATCAATATTATTGATACTCCTGGGCACGTTGATTTTACGATTGAGGTGGAGCGCTCTTTGCGCGTGCTTGATGGGGCGGTAGCAGCGTTTGATTCCGTTCAGGGTGTTGAGCCTCAGTCTGAAACGGTCTGGCGTCAAGCCGATAAGTATCATGTTCCTCGTATCGCCTTCATGAATAAAATGGATCGTATTGGTGCTGATTTCTACGGAAGTGTCCAGTCCATCATTGATCGACTGGGGGCTACGCCGGTTCCGATTCAGATTCCAATCGGGCGTGAAGCGGAATTTCGCGGATCGATTGATCTGGTCAGGATGAAGGGATTCTTCTACGACGACGAGACATTGGGTGCGAAATATAAGGTCGATGAAATTCCAGAGGCACTTCTCGCTCAGGCAAAAGAGTACCGAGAGAAAATGCTTGATGCGGTGGCAGAGTTTGATGACCAGGTGATGGAGAAATATTTAAGCGGCCATCCATTGACCGAAGAAGAGGTCATGCGTGCGATCCGTGCTGGCGTTATCTCGATGAAAATTACTCCGGTGCTGTGTGGGTCGGCTTTTAAGAACAAGGGTGTTCAGCAGTTACTGGATGCCGTTGTCGACTACCTGCCGTCTCCGCTTGATGTCCCTCCGGTCATGGGGTTGGATCCGAATAGCAGTAAGGAAGTTGAGCGCAAGTCAGATGACAGTGAGCCATTTTCAGCATTGGCGTTCAAAATCATGTCTGATCCCTTTGCCGGACAGTTGACATTTTTCCGTGTCTATTCTGGAACGCTGAAAACTGGCACAGCGGTCTTGAATGTGACCAAGGGGACAAAGGACCGAATTGGGCGTCTCCTGAAGATGCATGCCAATAAGAGAGAAGAAATTGATGAGGTGTATGCAGGAGACATCGCTGCAGCGGTGGGGCTTAAAGGGGCTACCACGGGAGATACGCTGGCCGATGAAAAACAGCCAGTGCTCCTGGAGGTGATGAAGTTTCCTGAGCCGGTGATTGCGATGGCGATTGAGCCTAAGACAAAGCAAGATCAAGAGAAGATGGGTTTTGCTCTCCAGAAACTGGCTCAAGAGGATCCATCATTTCGTGTGCGGACGGACGAAGAGACCGCGCAGACGATCATTGCTGGAATGGGTGAGTTGCATCTTGAGATCATCGTCGATCGAATGTTGCGTGAGTTTAAAGTAGAAGCAAATGTAGGAAAGCCTGAGGTGGCATTCCGTGAGACAATAAGGCGCAAGGCTGAGGCTGAATCGAAATATGTTAAGCAGACCGGCGGGCGTGGGCAGTATGGTCATGTTGTTTTAACGGTTGAGCCTTCAGAGGCAGGTAAGGGGCTGGAGTTTGTGAATAAAGTTGTGGGTGGAGCCATTCCGAAGGAGTTTGTCCCTGCTATTGAGAAGGGTGTTCGCGAGCGGATGGAAACCGGTGTTGTTGCAGGGTATCCACTTCGGGATGTGAAGGTGACGGTGATTGATGGTTCCTATCACGACGTTGATTCAAATGAAATGGCATTTAAGATTGCAGGGTCGATGGGATTTGCTGATGCGTGTAAGAGGGCCGATCCTGTCCTGCTTGAACCAATTATGAAGGTTGAGGTTTTGGTTCCGCAGGAGTTCATGGGTGATGTGATTGGTAACTTGAACAGCCGGAGAGGTAAAGTGCAAGGAATGAAGGTCCGGGCTGGTGCTCAAGCTATTGATGCTGCCGTGCCCTTAATGGAGATGTTTGGCTATGCGACTGATCTCCGGTCTCGTACGCAGGGTCGTGCGACCTATAGCATGGAGTTTGATCGGTATGATCAGGTTCCTAGAAATATTGCGGAAGCCATCATCAAGAAATAGCGTGGTGAATTAGGAGGGGGTGGCATTATGGCGAAGGCGAAATACGAGCGGAAG
>SWDO01000014.1:129532-147662 GCA_005116895.1 Nitrospira sp.
GAAGGCTGGGATCCGGCACAGCCGAATGAGGATAATCCGGCCATCAGAAGCCAGCAACTCCCCAGCCAGTCTATGTGGGGCCTCCGTGAGGGGGCTATCAAGGCTGCCCCCCTGATTTCGTCATGTCCACAGCGTGGTAGTCGCGCTCGAACCCCCATGCGGCTCCTGTCATCACGTCGATGGCCAAGCCGACCGGAAAGAGTGGAAGAATATTCCCGACGATCGCAGGGCCGATAAGGAATTCGTGTTTGATGAAGATGCGTTGCGTTTCATACCCTTCTTTCTTGAAGAGAGCCTGATGATTTGATGATCGGGTCAACGCGATGGTGTGGGGCGTGGTGAATTGCGTGGCATTGTCGAGTGTCACCGTCACACCGGGCGGTTTTGAGTCGAACGTGATATTCTGCTTTTCGCCGTGCAGTAAGAACCCACACCCAGACAGCATGAGCAGGCCCATGGTGACGCAAAGCCTCCATGGCCTGGCGCTTTGAGGATCGCGTGGTAAGCTTATACTGTTGGTATACGATCGTAGGGGTTTCATGCGACAGAGTATTCGCTTCTGCATGTCGATCATCAGCGCCATACCGAGATGGTCCATCGTACCTTCAGGTCGTTTTTTGTCGAGCCAATGACATCGCTTGTTTTTAAAGCCACGCTCCGTTCAATCAGCAGTTCGAAGTAGACGAGGTTGTTCTGAGAGGGGAGATGACTGGGAGGTTCGGGGGACATCACCCTGACATCTTATGTGTGTTCTGGCCTGCAGGAGGGGATCGGCGCACCCTCGGTGATGACAGCGGGTGCGTGACAGCACCTCACTTGCTGAGCAACGTTGACAGTCCTGTTCGCCTCTGCTAGCGTCTGTGTGGGGATGAGCAGTGGTGTGAACATTACCGTCTCATCTTCGGAGCGATGGGGTATGAATACAATTCAGATCAAGACACCGTCTCCTGAGCAAAGCCTTCCTCTGGTAAAAGGGGCGTTGGAGATGGAAAAAAAACTCACGCGCGACAGCCTCGCGATTTCGGAAGGCCGGATCGCGTCACTGGTCCGACAGCTTGGGGTCACCGTTGAGCAAGTCCTGGGGGGTGTGGTTGCAAGAGGGGAAGAGAATGAGCAGGACTTGTTAGACTTGGAAGGTGAGCTGGAGCTTCGTCGGACCTTACAAGACACCCTCACGCATCTCGAACAGCTCGAAGTATGTCGGTAGCCGACTACGCGTCGCGGATTCGCTCTGCCATTCTTGAAACGCCCCACGTCGTCTCACACTCCCTCGGATATGAAGATCGCCCGCCTGTAGCAGGAATTATAAAAGGGGCAGCGACGTTTGCCGATGGGGCGATCCTCCACTTTAAGGAATATCTGCAACTGAACCCCAATGCCATCAGGCTCAAATATGCCTACCACTATGTGACGGCAAACGGCAGCCTCATCTTTCGGTACGACAACGCACGCGACCCTGCTGCGCGGGATCTGCCTACCTATCCGCACCACCGGCACAGTCACACGGGCCTCGAAGCGTCCTCTGGTCCCCCGCTCTCGGAAGTATTGCGCGAAGCCGCCGCTCTTGTGAAACGACCGTAGACATAAGCCCAGGAGGAATGAAGCGGGCATCCGATGCGCTGGCCGCCGCGTATCTCTTCTTACGCGATGTTGAGCATAAGTTGCAGATGGTCGATGATCTCCAGACCCATGCGCTGCCCGAACGCTCAGAAGAGTTGGAGCGTTGTGCGGTCCGGATGGGGTACGGCGCGCAGGATCGGATGAAGGCAGCCACATTGTTTCATGTCGATCATCAGCGCCATACCGAGATGGTCCACCGCACCTTCCGGTCGTTTTTTGTCGAGCCAATGACCTCGCCTGTCCTCAAAGCTACGCTCAGGGCCATCGGACTCAGACCTTAGCAGCAGGAGGGGCGAAAACACAAAGGGCCCGGTGGTTACCCACCGGGCCCTTGTGATGTCTGAGCAGCCTGTCGAATGGCCTGCCCTGAGCTTGTCGAAGGGTTAGTACATCCCTTCCATACCGCCGCCGTGGCTGTGTCCACCTGGGCCACCGGCTGATTCCTTCTTCTCCTCGGGGAGTTCGGTGATCATGACTTCGGTCGTGAGCATCAAGCCCGCGACGCTGGCAGCGTTCTGCAGTGCGCAGCGCGATACCTTGGTCGGGTCGATGATGCCGGCCTTGATCATATCGACATATTCATCCGTGGCGGCGTTGTAGCCACCGTTGGCGTTCTTGTCTTCCCGAACCTTGCCGACGACGACCGAGGCTTCTGCGCCGGCATTCGCGGCGATCTGTCGGAGCGGCTCTTCGAGCGAACGCCGGACGATGTCGAGTCCGACCTTTTGCTCCGCCGGGACATCCTTGATCCCATCGAGTGCCTTGATGCAGCGGAGGTAGGCCGTACCGCCTCCAGGGACGACACCCTCTTCCACTGCCGCCTTGGTGGCATGCAGCGCGTCCTCGACGCGGGCCTTCTTCTCCTTCATCTCGGTCTCGGTTGCGGCGCCGACATTGATGACGGCCACGCCGCCCACGATCTTTGCCAGCCGCTCTTGCAGCTTCTCTCGATCGTAATCAGATGTGGTCTCGTCGATCTGAGCCTTGATTTGCTTCACGCGTCCTTCGATCTTCTTGGCATCGCCGTAGCCTTCCACGATCGTCGTGTTGTCCTTGTCGATGGTGACGCGTTTGGCTCGACCGAGGTCTGTCAGCTTGACGCTCTCAAGCTTGATGCCGATGTCATCAGAAATCACTTGACCGCCTGTGAGGATGGCGATGTCCTCCAGCATGGCCTTGCGACGATCGCCGAAGCCCGGGGCTTTGACCGCCACGACGTTCAGAGTGCCGCGCAGCTTGTTGACCACGAGGGTGGCCAATGCTTCACCTTCGACTTCTTCTGCGAGGATGACGAGTGGCTTGCCCAGCTTGGCGACTTGCTCAAGCAATGGTAATAGATCTTTCATGCTGCTGATCTTCTTTTCGTTGATCAGGATGAGCGGTTCCTCCACGGAACATTCCATCCGCTCCGCATTGGTGACGAAATAGGGAGAGATGTAGCCGCGATCAAACTGCATGCCCTCGACCACGTCCAGCGAGGTGGTCATCGACTTGGCTTCTTCCACGGTGATGACGCCATCCTTGCCGACCTTTTCCATGGCTTCCGCGATCAAATCGCCGATGGTCTTGTCGTTGTTGGCCGAAATGGTGCCCACTTGCGAGATCTCGGTCTTGTTCTGACAAGGCTTGCTGAGCTTCTTGAGCTCGGCGGTGATGGCTTCGACGGCCTTGTCGATGCCTCGCTTGATCTCCATCGGATTGGCGCCGGCGGTGATGTTCTTCGCGCCTTCCCGGAAAATAGCCTGGGCCAACACGGTGGCGGTGGTGGTGCCGTCCCCAGCGGTATCGCTGGTCTTGCTGGCCACTTCGCGGACCAGCTGGGCGCCCATGTTTTCATAGGGGTTCTTCAGTTCGACTTCCTTGGCGACCGTCACGCCGTCCTTGGTGATGGTCGGGGCGCCGAATTTCTTGTCGAGAATTGCATTGCGGCCCTTCGGGCCGAGGGTTGCTTTCACGGCGTCTGCGAGCTGGTTCACCCCTTTCAGGATGGCCGCCCGTGCTGCATCGCCGTACATAAGTTGCTTAGCCATTATCTTTCCTCCGGTTATAGTCTAAAAGTTACTCAAGTCTGAACGCCATCAAGTCTCTTTTGAAACGTGATAATGTGACGACCGTGTTTGCCACTACGCCGTAAAGACGCCCAGGATGTCTTCTTCCTTGAGGATCAAGCACTCTTCGTCCTCAATCCGAAGCTTGCTGCCAGAATACTTGTCGAACAGGACGTGATCGCCGATCTTGACGTTCTCCACTTTTTTTCCGACTGCCTGAACCACGCCTCGTTGTGGCTTCTCTTTCGCTGAATCCGGCACATAAATCCCACCGGCAGTCCGATCTAATTCCTCGGTGTAGGTGACAAACACTCGTTCACCCAAAGGCTGAAACCCCTTGGCAACGTTCTTCTTTTCCTTCTCAGCTGTACCCATGGCAGAACCTCCTCCTGATGAAAGTGAACTCGTTAGGTAATGACGGTTGTAAAGAGTTGGCTGAACTTGTTCGATCCAGGCAGCCTGCGACTCAAGGGTAGAGATAGGCCTTCGTTCCCTTAAGTCAAGAGGGGGAATGCGGGATTTTTATCGTCCCCGTTCACTCGTGCCGCTGCAGAGATCGTTTCATTCTAACCTATTGGGAAATCAACACTCTAGGAGTATTTTATCCGGTGGGGGTGGGGTCACTGGGATGTCATATCCGCAAGCGATCAAAATCTTTGATGTCTTTTTTGATGTAGTCACGGAGGCGTTTGATGATGCGGGCTTCCAGTTGACGAGTCCGCTCCTTGGTAATCCCGTATTTGTCGCCCAGATCATCCAGGGTCAGGGGCTGGTCGGACAGAATACGATTTCTGAGAATATCTTCGTCTCGTTCTTCCAGGGTCTTGATGAACTCGGCAAGCTTGGCCCTGAAGAGGGTCTTCAGCTGATGATCGGCGAGTTGTTCGTCTGCCGGTTCTTGGTGGGAGGGCAAGACGTCCAACAGGGTATGTTCCTGGTCTTCACCGATCGGCTGGTCGAGCGAGAGCTCCCAGTTGCCCAGGCGCTGATCCATTTCAACCACATCGCGCTCACGCACATTCAGACGATCCGCGAGTAATTTCGTGTCCGGCGAGAAGCCCTCCCGCTCAAGCTTCGCCTTTTCCTTTTTGAGGTTATAGAACAGTTTTCGCTGATCCTGCGTCGTCCCAATCTTGACGAGTCGAAAGGTGTGCAGGAGGTACCGGAGAATATAGGCCCGTGACCACCAGGCGGCGTAGGCATAGAAGCGCACGTTTTTCGAAGGGTCGAATTTCTTGATGGCTTGCATCAGGCCGACGTTGCCTTCTTGAATGAGATCCATGTGGTCGGCCCCGGTATGGAGGTACTCGCCGGCAATCGAGACCGACACGCGCAGGTTCGCCATGATGAGTTTGACGGCTGCTTCGCGGCTGCCGTGGGTGTGATACTCCTGGAAAAGCTGAAGTTCCTCTTCCTTTGACAGATAGGGGTATCGGCGGACTTCGGCAAGGTACTGCTGTAAGGCTGTGACCGGCACCACGGCCATGGTGTCGGCGGGCTGCCGTCCATCAGAGGCTGGGATATCCAATACCACCGGCGCGGCGTCGGCCTCGACGATCTCATCATCGGAAGGTCCGAGGATTTCTGGTTCTAGGGCGTCGCCCATCTCCTCCTGTGAATGGTCGTGACCGTTCATGATGCGTGCGTGACTATAACAGAATGAATGAACGGCACAAAAGCTGTCTTGCGGGAGGAAGAGGCGTAATGGGTACGCTCGTTCTGTCCCTAATGAGGGGGGAGAGACTCGTCAGTCTCTCCCTTCGGTGGCGTTCGCTTGCGCCTCTGAAAGCAGCTCCCCTATAGTGACCGCTATTCATCCGGAGGTCGGGCGTGTCTGAGATCTGGAGTATTCTGAAAAGTGGTCATTGGCCATCACTGGCGGGGGCGTGGTTGCACCTGACGGTGAGTTTTATGGTCTGGTTGCTCGTCGGGGCGATGAGCATTCCGCTCATGGTGGCGCTGCAGCTGAGCGACACTGAGATCGCCTGGCTCGTCTCCTTGCCGTTACTCGGCGGCGCGGTGTTACGGATGGCAGCTGGATGGAGCGCGGATTGGCTCGGTGCGCGACCCACGGCCGTGGTTATTCTCGTGATGGAGTGTCTGGTGTTGTGCTGGGGGTGGCTCGGTGTCACTGGGTACGGAGAAGCGCTGGCCTTTTCTGCCTGTCTTGGCGTGGCCGGCGCGAGCTTTGCGGTCTCACTTCCGATTGCAAGCCGCGCGTATCCGCTCTCGGCGCAAGGATTTGTGCTCGGTATCGCCGCATCGGGGAACATCGGCACCGTGTTGATCCTATTTTTTGCGCCACGTTGGGCAGCCGCCCTGGATTGGCATCAGGTTTGCGGTATCATGGCCGGGGTTGTTGCGGCGACGCTGTTGGCATTTGTGCTGGTAGTGCCAGGAACAACATCGGCTCCTGGGGCTGGTGCGGTGGCGTGGTGGTACCATGCGGCACAGTTGATTCGCCGCCGGTCGGCCTATTGGCTTTCGTTCCTCTATGCGGTCACGTTTGGCGGTTTCGTAGGCCTGTGCAGTGTGCTCCCGCTGCTGCTGCACGATGTCTATCGGGCCGATGCGATGGAGGCTGGCGCGGTGGCGGCTTTGTGCGGGCTTTTGGGGAGTGTGATCCGTCCGGTCGGCGGCTATGTCGCGGATCGTCAAGGAGGGCTGCGGACGCTCTATTATGTCCTGCCGGTGATCGCGGGGTCGGTGGTGGCGGTGCTCAGCCCTTCGCAAGCCATGGCGGTGGGGATGATGGTGGTGGCAACGACCGCGATGGGATTCGGCAACGGCGTGGTGTTCCAGCTGGTCGCCGAATGGTTTCCTAAGGACATCGGATTGGCGTCTGGTGTGGTTGGGGCGTCGGGGGCTATCGGTGGATTTCTGTTGCCCCTACTCATCGGGACGATGAAGGGGTTCTCAGGCAGCTACGAATCTGGGCTCTGGCTGTTCGCCGGGTTCACGGTGTGTGCGTGGGGCACGGTGATCGCCGTGTTGCGGGCCAACAGGTCTTCGTCTGTCGAACTGTCCTCATGAGATTTTCTGATTCTCGATCACTCCCTAAAAAAACCATATTCAAGGTTCAGTCTGAAATGCTAGATTGAATGCCCTATGCCTACGCCGTTCAACCATATTGAGGATGCGATCCGGGATATTAGGAAAGGGAAGTTCATTATTCTGGTCGACGACGAAGACCGGGAAAATGAAGGGGATCTAGTTATTGCTGCGGAAAAAGTCACTCCGCAGGCCGTCAACTTCATGGCCAAGCATGCCCGCGGACTGATTTGTCTGGCCCTCACACCCGAGCGCGTCGAGGAACTGCAGTTGCCGCAGCAGGCGTCCGAAAATACCGCCACCTTTGGTACCGCCTTTACCGTCTCGATCGATGCGCGAAAAGACATTACCACGGGAATTTCAGCGGCCGATCGAGCGAAGACTATTCACGTGGCGATTGACCCCAAGACGAAGCCGATGGATCTTGCGCGACCTGGGCATGTGTTTCCGCTCAAAGCACAAACCGGCGGAGTGCTCCGTCGGGCTGGGCAAACCGAGGGGTCTGTCGACTTGGCCAGGCTCGCGGGTCTCCGGCCTGCCGGGGTGATCTGCGAGATCATGAATGCCGACGGTACCATGGCTCGGGTACCTGAGCTGACGAAGTTTGCCAAGCTCCATAAGATGAAGATGGTCACCGTGAAGGCCTTGATCGAATACCGCATGCGACGGGAAACGTTCGTCAAACGGATGGCGAGTGCGCGATTGCCGACGACGTTCGGCGACTTTGAAGCGGTGGCGTTCGAGAATCAGATCGACGGAGTGACGCACATTGCGTTGGTGAAGGGCCCGGTCGATGGCGGGGCGCCGATCCTCGTGCGTGTCCATTCCGGATGTTTGACGGCTGATGCGTTAGGATCACTGCGGTGCGATTGCCGGGATCAATTGCACTCCGCGATGGAAGTCATTCAGAAGGAAGGGCGAGGCGTCTTGCTCTATCTCAATCAAGAAGGCCGTGGAATCGGGTTACTGAACAAGATCAGAGCCTATGGGCTACAGGATCACGGGAGTGATACGGTCGAAGCCAATCTGCAGCTGGGCTTTAAGGCGGATCTCCGCGACTATGGAGTTGGGGCTCAAATTTTGGCGAATCTCGGCCTGCAACAGATCAAGTTGATAACAAATAATCCACGTAAGATTGTTGGAATTGAAGGATATGGCCTCAAGGTGGTCGAACGGGTTCCGATTGAAATGGTCCCGCGCGCTGCCAATGTCCGATATCTTCGGACCAAGAAAACGAAGCTGGGGCATCTCCTCAAAAAGGTGTAAACATCGCAACGTTTCAGGGGCCACATCGGTTTAAGGGGCACATCGTGAGACATGCGCACGTGCTATCTTCCTATGATACTTAGCAAAGGCTCACGCCGCGCGGTTGGATTCAGGTTCGGCATCGTGGCTGCGAAGTTCAATGCGCAGGTCACGAGCAGACTACTGCATGCCTGTGTCGAGACGCTGACGGCCCATGGTGTTCCGCAAGTGAATATGATGGTCGCGCGGGTACCGGGCGCGTTCGAAATTCCGCTGGTCGCGCGCACCATGGCTAAGACAGGCCGGTTTGATGCGGTGATTTGCTTGGGGGCGGTGATTCGTGGGGACACCCCGCATTTCGAGTATATCTGTGCTGAAGTCAGCCGTGGCGTCGGGCAAGCGGCTGTGGACACCGATGTGCCGATCATCTTTGGTGTGTTGACCACTGAGACTGTGGCGCAGGCCGTGGAGCGAGCGGATACAAAGAAGTTCAACCGAGGCGGCGAGGCGGCGAAGTCCGCGATCGAGATGGTGGTGGTCATGAGGAAGATCAGGGGGGACGTTGAAAAGTTGGAAAATCGAACGTCTTCACGCCAAAATCAGCGGGCAGTAGGAAGAACAAAACGGTGAGTCATCTCTCTTGTCAGCCGATGAGCGTGCGAGTTTTTCAACGTTCTCACGTTCCCACTGTGTAACTATGGGCTCTCGTCACCAAGCTCGTGAGCGAGCCTTGCAGATCCTCTTTCAGCATGACATTCATGGGAAGTCCGGCGTGCATCTTGACGAGTTTTGGCGTGAATGCGCGGCGTCGGATGAGTCAAGGGCGTTCGCGGAACAGTTGG
This sequence comes from Nitrospira sp., assembly GCA_005116895.1. Taxonomy (GTDB): domain Bacteria; phylum Nitrospirota; class Nitrospiria; order Nitrospirales; family Nitrospiraceae; genus Nitrospira_D. The sequence goes on from SWDO01000014.1 coordinate 138,339, forward strand.
TGCAAGGTGTGCTGGAGCATAAAAAAGAGATCGATGCCACCATCGGTAAATATGCGACGAATTGGAGCGTGACCCGCATGCCGATCGTCGACCGCAACATCTTGCGTGCCGGGCTGTACGAGTTGCTGTGGTTGGATGAGGTGCCTGCCAAGGTTACGATGGACGAAGCCATCGAACTGGCAAAGAGTTTCGGCGACGAGGATGCCTCAAAGTTCGTGAACGCGGTTCTTGATAAGGCCTTGGCCACCGAGTCGCGGCTGGCTGCGAAGCGCGCAGACCCTGATCGTGGAATCTGGAGGAAAGCTGATCGTGATTGAACGGTATACGCGTCCCCAGATGAAGGCGATCTGGGATCTGAAACATAAATATGAGATCTGGCTGGAGGTCGAACTACAGGCTTGTGCCGCCTTCGAGCATGCCAAACAGGCGCCACGCGGAACGGCGGCGAAAATCCGGAAGAAGGCCAAGATCAACGTCGACCGAATCGCCGAAATCGAAAAGGTCACCAAGCATGATGTGATCGCCTTTCTCGAATCGCTCATGGACACAGTAGGACCGGAACATCGGTTTCTCCACATGGGACTCACGTCCTCCGACATTGTCGATACTTCACTGGCCGTTCAAATGACTGAGGCCATGGATCTCATCCTGGAAGGGGTTGAACGGTTACTGGCTGTCTTGAAGCGGCAGTCGTTCCGGTACAAGGATCAGGTCATGGTGGGGCGGTCACATGGCATTCACGGGGAGCCGATCTCATTTGGGCTGAAGCTCGCCCTGTGGTACGAAGAAGTCCGCCGCCATCACGAGCGGTTACAGCGGGTACGGATCGAGATTGCGGTCGGCAAACTATCCGGCGCCATGGGAACTTTCGCCCATCAGGGACCGGATATTGAAGAATATGTATGCGCCAAGCTTGGCTTGAAGGCCGATCCCGTCTCGAATCAGGTCGTCCAACGAGACCGCCACGCCTCCTATGCCACAGCGCTCGCGTTGCTTGCGGCCAGCATCGAAAAGATCGCCACCGAAATTCGCCACCTCCAGCGCACGGAGGTGCTCGAAGCCGAAGAGTATTTCTCTGAAGGCCAGAAGGGGTCATCGGCGATGCCGCACAAACGGAACCCGATTGTCTCGGAGAATCTCTGTGGTTTGGCGCGGCTCGTGCGAGCCAACAGTCTGGCGGCGATGGAGAATGTGGCGCTCTGGCATGAACGGGATATCAGCCATTCGTCGGTCGAGCGGGTGATCATGCCGGACAGCACGATTGTGATCGACTATATGCTCGCCAAAGTCACGGATCTCATCGAACATTTGGTTGTGTATCCTGATCGAATGAGGCGAAACCTCGAATTGACCGGGGGGCTCGTGTATTCGCAGCGGCTGCTGTTGGCCTTGGTCGAGAAGGGGGCGCAGCGAAAAGAGTCCTATGAAGCAGTGCAGCGCAATGCCATGGTTTCCTGGAGGGGAGGAGGCGCACTGCAGGAATTGGCCGGCAAAGACCCCTTTATCTCACAGCATCTGAAGCACAGTGAGATTGCAGCTTGTTTCAACCCCAAGTACTATCTGCGCCATCTCGATCAGATCTATCGGCGGGTGTTCGGGCGGGTCCACCATCGTTTGCCTGTTGTCAGGAGGAAGGAGACGAGATCATGACGCGTTCATTTGTAGCGGCACTGATGTTTTTGTGCGTGATGGCCGGCCCGTGGCTATCCGATGCGCAGTCTGCGGCGGATCGCGAGAAACTTCTTACGGAACCAGGAGTCTACGGCACGTTTGCCCTCTTCGCGCTGAATGAAGAGTGGGCGAAGCAAGACCCCGCGACGCGGATTGTCCGTCTGACCTCGCTCAAAGGTGTGGTGGAACAGCATCGGGAGCATGTGGCAATCGATCTGTACCTGCTTCGAGGGCTTTCCGATCACGCTGATCTCTTGTTCCGGATTCACGCGGCGGAATTACGCACGACGCAGGAGTTTCTCCTGGATCTGAAGAGCAGCCAATTCGGGAGATACCTCAAGACGGTTGGGGTCATGCACGGGCTTACCAAAAAACCGAATTACGTCCCGGGATTTTCCGAGCAAATGAAGGCTGACCTGAAGGCCGTCAGTGAGCCGGGCCAGCATCCGTATGCCATCATCATCCCGATCAGGAAGTCAGCCGAGTGGTGGGGGCTGGATCAGGAGAAACGAGCCGCGATGATGCAGGAACATACCGCCGCCACGTTACCGTATTTACAATCGGTCAAGCGGAAGCTCTATCACTCTAGTGGGCTGGATGATCTGGACTTCATTACGTACTTTGAAACCTCCAAGCTGGAGGATTTTCACAGCCTGGTGTTGTCGCTTGAGAAGGTGCAAGAATTTCGCTATACACGGCGATTCGGGAGTCCAACCATACTCGGGACGATGAAATCATTGGACGAAGTTGTCGAGCTGTTGGCGCAGTAAGTTGAACTACAGAGGTCCGATCATGGCGATGGGCGAGCTTCTTTACGAAGGCAAGGCGAAGAAGATCTTTTCGACAGGAAATCCAGACCAGGTCGTGCAGTATTTCAAAGACGATGCGACGGCCTTCAACGCACAGAAGCGCGGCACCATCCTTGAGAAAGGCGTCATCAACAACAAGGTCTCCGAGCGGCTGTTTCAGCTCTTGGAGCAAAACGGGATCCGGACACACTTTGTGGAGCGGTCGAATGACCGGGAAATGCTCACCAAGAAAGTCAGGATCGTTCCGATTGAAGTCGTGGTTCGGAACGTTGTCGCGGGGAGTTTGGCCAAACGGCTCGGATTGAAAGAGGGCAACCGGATTGATCCGGCGGTTGTTGAATTCTATTATAAGAACGATGGGCTGGGCGATCCGCTCGTCAATGACGATCATCTTCGACTGATGAATGTGGCGACGCCAGGCATCTTGCGAGAATTGCGAGAGTCCGGGCACGCGATCAATAAGGTCCTCAAACCGTTCTTCGCCGAGCGGAAGATGCAGCTCGTCGATTTCAAGCTCGAGTTCGGGGTCTTTCACAATAAACTGATCTTGGCGGACGAGATTTCTCCAGATACGTGTCGTTTTTGGGACATGACGACCGGTGAATCGATGGATAAAGATCGGTTTCGGAAGGATATGGGGAAGATTGAGGAGGCGTATCAGGAGGTGTTGAAGCGGGTGTGTGGGTGAGAAGGGAACGGCGGGATCGTCCTCATTGCTCGCGCAACGCGCATGCGGGACTGATGGGGCTGTAATTAAGACGGGCCATGCTCGTTGCATGGCCCGTAGTTCAGGACAACCCCGCCGTCCCCTTCAAGCAAGTAAAGGGTAGAGAAAGAGAAAAGATGCTGCGGGCATATTTGAATTATGGACTGGTGGCTTCGGTGGTGGTCTGGGCAGCCATTATCGGGGTGATGGCCTATCGGCTGAACGAATCGCCTTGGCGGTGGGCGTTCGTGGCCTTGGTGCTTTGCGGCGGACTCACCATTGCCGTGATCTTCTGGATCAAGAAATATGTGGATCGGTTGAATAAGGCCGAAGAGAAGCAGGAGAGTAAGTTGTGAAAGCCAAAATTCACGTAACGTTGAAGTCAGGCATCTTGGATCCTCAAGGCAAGGCGATCGAGCATGCGCTGGACTCTTTGGGGTTCAAGCACGTGGCGAACGTGCGTGTCGGGAAATACATGGAGCTGGACCTTCAGGAGGCCGATAGGGCCAAGGCCGAAGTGGCGGTCAAGTCGATGTGCGAGAAGCTCCTGGCGAATACGATCATTGAAGATTATCGGTATGAATTGACTGCGTAACGTCGCGTGGGGTCTGCCGCATGAATGTCGGTGTTCTTGTATTTCCTGGTAGTAATTGCGATCACGACTGTGCGCATGTCTTGAAAGATGTGCTCGGGCAGAATGTCACAATGGTGTGGCATAAGGAGTCGTCGTTAGCCGGCTTGGATGCGGTGATCCTGCCGGGGGGATTTTCATATGGCGATTATCTCCGCACCGGGGCGATTGCGCGGTTTTCTCCGGTCATGCAGGCGGTCCAGCAGTTTGCGGCTGAGGGAAAATTGGTGCTGGGGATCTGCAACGGATTTCAGATTCTGCTGGAGGCGGGTTTGTTGCCCGGCGCGATGTTGCGAAATAAGTCGCTGTACTTTATCTGCCGCGAGACATACGTCAAAGTGGAGAACGCGGCGACGCCGTTTACGAATGCGTGCAAACCTGGTCAGGTGCTCAAAATTCCAATCGCGCATGCGGATGGGAACTACTACACCGATCCGGTGACGTTAGGTGGCCTTCAAGCCAACGCCCAAGTGGTCTTTCGCTATTGTACGGTAGACGGGAAGGTGGTCCCTGGGGCCTGTCCTAATGGTTCGCTCGATAATATTGCCGGTATCCGCAGTGCGCAAGGCAATGTCTTGGGCATGATGCCACATCCGGAGCGCTGCGTGGAGACCATGCTGGGAAATGAAGATGGGCGACACATCTTTCAATCAATGCTCTCATTTTTAGAGCAGAAGAAGGTGGCAGAAGTCCGGTAAGCGCTCCAACGATGATTTGGCTGGATCGCTCTCCTGAGGATTGAAGATCGAACGTGCGCACGGTAAAGTATTCAGTCAGTTGGTCGGTAACAGTTTCAACTTCTTTTATACCTAGAGGAGGGTCGCAATGAGACGTATAGGTGCATTGGTGGCAGCCATTGGTCTATTAACCTTGGGTTCAGGCGTGAATGTGTTTGCTGCGGCCGATGATGGCAGCCAGATCAAGATAGTCAGTCCGGCACCGGGGGACAAGGTGAAGAGCGACGTCGAAGTGAAATACGAACTTAAGGCAGGTAGCCAAGCGACGCATGCTCATTGTTTCGTGGATGGGGAATATCAGAAGGGGTGGAAGGGGACGGTCAAGGGGATGTCACCCGGGACTCATGAAATCAAGGTTGTGGCGGCAGATAAGGATCATCAGACCTTGGCTGCTGAGTCAGCGGTTAAGGTGGAAGTGCAGTAGATCTTAGTCTCCAAATCAACTGACCAGCGAGGCACAAGTTTGGTGCCTCGCTGGTTACGGTGTACAACGCCCATAAGTATGCGGCATGCATTTGTTTGGAGCTGAGCCCTCGGTGAGTCAGAACGTCCCATGGAATTCTTTGTCGCTGTGATCGCTAGGGCATAATGCAGGCCGACACACCACGTATCACCAAAGATCTCATCGCTCAGCATAATCTTACGGGCGAGGAATACCACAAGATCGTCGATATTCTCGGGCGTGAGCCCAATCTGACGGAACTCGGCATGTTCTCGGTGATGTGGTCCGAGCACTGCTCGTACAAGAGCTCACGCGTACATCTGAAGAAGCTGCCGACGGCTGGACCTCGTGTTGTGCAAGGGCCTGGCGAGAATGCCGGAGCGGTTGATATCGGTGATGGGCTCTGCGTCGTCTTCAAGATGGAATCGCATAACCATCCATCGTTTATCGAGCCCTATCAGGGGGCGGCGACGGGCGTCGGCGGCATTCTGCGCGATATCTTTACGATGGGGGCACGGCCGATTGCGTTGCTTGATTCCCTGCGGTTTGGAGAACTGCACTCGCCCAAGACTCGTCATCTCATGAAGGGGGTCGTATCCGGCATTGCCGGTTACGGCAATTGCATGGGAGTTCCTACCGTGGGAGGCGAGATCGTCTTCAATGATATCTACGCGCTGAATCCATTGGTCAACGTGTTCTGTCTCGGGCTGGCCCATACAGACAAAATTTTCCGTGGTACAGCGGCAGGCGTCGGTAATCCCGTGATCTACTTCGGCTCAACAACAGGCCGTGATGGGATTCATGGGGCGACGATGGCGTCCGATTCGTTCGACGATCAATCAGAGCAAAAGCGGCCGACGGTACAGGTCGGCGATCCTTTTACCGAAAAATTGCTACTAGAAGCCTGCCTGGAATTGATGGAGCGAGATCTACTTGTCGGGATTCAAGATATGGGGGCGGCGGGGTTGACGAGTTCGTCGTGCGAGATGGCCTCTCGCGCCGGCAACGGGATGGAATTGGATCTGACCGTGGTCCCGAGGCGAGAGCCTGGGATGACGCCATACGAGATCATGCTGTCCGAGTCGCAAGAGCGGATGTTGATGGTGGCAAAAGCCGGCAAAGAAGAGGACTGTATCGCCATTTGCCGGAAGTGGGATTTGGATGTGGCTGTAGTCGGAAGGGTGACGGCAGACGGTATCTTGCGTGTGAAAGATCAGGGCAAGGTCGTGGCGGAAATTCCCGCCAAATCGTTGGCCGACGACGGACCTCGGTATGAACGGCCCTATCAGCCACCCGCGTATCAGGATATGCTGACGAACCTGAATTATGACGTCCTTCCAGATGTGAAAGACGCGAATGTGGCCTTGTTGGCCTTGTTGGAGTCGCCGACCATCGCCAGCAAACGGTGGGTCTACGAACAGTATGATCACATGGTGAGGACGAATACGACGGTTCGCCCTGGATCTGATGCCGCGGTGGTGCGGATCAAAGGCACGAACAAAGCGGTGGCCATGACGGTCGATTGCAACAGCCGCTATTGCCTGTTGAATCCCTATGAAGGAGCCAGGCTGGCCGTGGCTGAGGCGGCGCGGAATCTCGTGTGTTCGGGTGCCTCGCCGATCGGCTTAACCGATTGCCTTAATTTCGGGAACCCGGAACGGCCCGACATCATGTGGCAGTTTGTGCTGGCGATTGAAGGGATGAAAGATGCCTGCGAGCATTTCAAGATTCCTATCGTGAGCGGGAATGTTAGCTTCTATAATGAAACCAATGGGCTCTCGATCTACCCGACGCCGATGCTGGGTATGGTCGGATTGATCGAAGAGGCTGAGCGGACGATGACCCAGTGGTTTAAGCAGGAAGGTGACGACATTATCCTATTGGGATCGGCGCGGGAAGATCTGGGGGGGTCGGAATATCTCAAAGTGATGCATGCGCGTGAACAAGGATCGCCACCGTATTTGAGTTTGGATACTGAACAGGCCCTCCATGATTGTCTGCTGTCGCTGATTCGTGACGGTCTCCTGCAATCTGCGCATGACTGTTCCGACGGCGGGCTTACCGTGACACTGGCAGAAAGTTGCATCTCTGGTCCCGGACAACCCTTGGGCGCAGTGGTACAGTTGTCACGAGGTCGATTACGAAAGGACGCCATGCTGTTCGGAGAAAGCCAGTCGCGCGTCGTGATCTCGTCCCAGTCCACCCATCGACAGACGATTCTCGATCAGGCCAGACGCTTCGGGGTGCCCGCTGAAATGATCGGATCTGTGACTGGTACGCGGCTGACTGTTCACCTCCGAGAGGGGGCGTCGACGGAATCAGTGATCGACCAACCGGTGACGGCATTGTATGACCAATGGGCCTGTTCGTTGGAACGCGCAGTCCACCACACCTAGTTCTTCCATTAGATAGACGCGACGCTATGCCAACAGAATTACCGATCATCGATCCCGATAAGTTTCATGATGAGTGTGCAGTCTTCGGCGTCTATGGTCACGAGGAGGCCGCGAATCTCACCTATTTGGGGCTGTACGCGCTTCAGCACCGTGGGCAAGAGGCGTCGGGGATAGTGTCTGGAGATGGAGAGCAGTTTTTTGTTCAGAAGGGGATGGGGCTGGTTGCCGACATTTTTCATAAATCGGTGCTGGAGAAACTGACGGGTCATATGGCCATTGGCCATAACCGCTACTCGACGACCGGCGGTAACGATCTCAAGAACGTTCAGCCGCTCATCGTCAACTTTGCGCTGGGTAATTTAGCTCTGGCTCACAACGGCAATCTGATCAATGCGCAGATGCTTCGGCATGAGCTCGAAGCCTACGGAGCGATCTTCCAGTCCACATCGGACAGTGAAGTCATCATCCACCTCATTGCCCATTCACGCGCAGACTCCTTTCTCGCGCGTATCGTCGATGCCCTGACCCAAGTCCGAGGCGCATTCTCCGTGGTGTTGATGACCGATAACGGCCTCATCGCCGCCCGCGATCCCTATGGACTCAGGCCGTTGTGTATCGGGCGTCTGCGCAACAGTTGGGTGGTGGCATCGGAGACCTGTGCCTTTGACTTACTCGATGCCGAATATGTTCGCGAAGTCGAACCAGGTGAACTGATCGTTATCACCGAGCAAGGGCTGGACAGCCATCATCCCTTTCCTAAAGTGAATCCGGCCATGTGTGTGTTTGAATATGTCTACTTTGCTCGACCCGACAGTCGAATCTTCGGCGCGAAGGCCGTCTATGGCACACGAAAAGCGTTGGGGCGGCGGTTGGCGCAAGAATCAGGGGTGCCGGCGGATGTGGTTATTCCCGTTCCGGACTCCGGGGTTCCTGCGGCCCTCGGTTATGCAGAGGGTGGGCGCATTCCATTTGAAACCGGCCTCATCCGCAATCATTATGTCGGGCGAACGTTTATCGAGCCGGAACAATCGATTCGTCACTTCGGCGTGAAAGTAAAGTTGAATGCCGTGCCGGAAGTGTTGGAGGGGAAGCGGGTCGTCGTCGTCGACGATTCATTGGTTCGAGGAACGACCAGCCGCAAGATCGTCAAGATGATCCGCCAAGCCGGGGCGAAGGAAGTGCATATGCGGATCAGTTCACCGCCGATCCTGTCGCCTTGTTTTTATGGGATCGACACGCCCACCAAGAAAGAGCTGATCGCATCCGATCATTCGATTGAGGAAATCCGTAAATATATTACGGCCGACAGTCTGGCGTATCTGAGCATCGACGGCATGCTGACATCCGCGCCGATGGCGCCCGATCAGTATTGTACCGCCTGCTTTACCGAGCGCTATCCCATTCCGTTTACTCGCGCGGAAGAGCTCCAGCTTGGGCTGTTCGAATCAGGGCATTGAGTGGCCGGGACTCCTACGACATGATGGCTCCAGAGCAAGACGACGAACAAGAGCTGCACCCACGAGGTCGGCCTCGAGTGCCGGTCGACTATCCCGTCCAATTCACAGGAGATGAAGGATCGGGCTATGGGACGGTGACGAACCTGACACTTGCCGGAGGTGAGGTTGACAGTCAGGTCCAGCTTCCTATCGGAGCGCGTGTGTGTCTTCACGTGCAGCCTCCAGGTGCTCGGCCTCCGATCATCATCACGCTTGCCATCGTCCGATGGAAGCAAGGTGATCGATTCGGAATCGAGTTTATTCGATTTGAGGGGACGGCCAAGGACCAGCTCAAGGATATGCTGAACCAGCGCGAAGGCCCTGCCCAAGATTAGTTTCTACTCTACGCTGCGGTGTAGATAGCAAGTTAAGTTGTCCGGTTTTTGTAGCACATGATCTGTCCGGTATTCGTTCTCCCAGAATTTCAGGGGGACAC
>SWDO01000014.1:147762-157616 GCA_005116895.1 Nitrospira sp.
GTTGCCCCTCCAAAAATTGTCATGGTAGGATGCAGCTCTTAGGCGCCGTTGACCTCAGCTGATGCAAAGGTCTTCCGGTGAAGCACAGGAGTAGCATAGGATCATGGTCTCTTGATCACGAGGGGCTATTCTCTTCTCGAGAACGAGGTCGCGATGAGCGAGGGGCTCAACAGCCAGATCCAGAAGATCAAGCGCATGGCCTTCGGGTTCCGCAACATTGAGCATTTCAAAACGGCGACCTACTTCCACTGGGGAGGGCTCGATCTCTCCCTATGCTGAACCTGGGAGAGCCAGAGAAGCATCAGTCCCCCTTCGCGCGCGATAATAAGAGTGCAGAGAGGAGAAAAGGAAACGATGGATGAGATGGAGGAGGGGAAGCAAAAATTTCTAGAAGTGGTACGGGGAATTGACGGGTCTGTCCAAGTCGTGATTCCTGTCACTCCCTCCAACAGCATGTTCTTAATCTCGTTGACGAAAGGGCCGAATCGTAAATTTATCACCGTCCCCGAAGATGACATTATCGATTTGCCTCACGAAGCAAGTATCCAGACGAAAGTCACCAAGACGGTCAAGGACGCTATCGCAGCCCTGTGAGTTCTGTGATGCCATGAATCCCCAATGATCATACGTCGCCATATCTTGCTATGAAACAAGTCCTGCCCGATATCTGGCAATGGTCGTGGTTTTCTGAGGAGAAGCAGCTCGACTTCAACGGTTTGTTTCTCGTGATCGGTGAACATAAGATTCTGGTAGACCCACCCCCGATGACGGCCGAAGCGAGGGCGGTCATCCGCCGACATGAGCCGATCGACTACATCATCATCACGAACCGAGATCACATCCGAGAGGCTGCGGCCTATCAGGTCGAGCTCAGGTGTCAGCTGCGAGTGCCGGAAGCCGATGCTGCCCAGATGGATGTGACGCCAACGAAGACCTACAAGGATGGTGAGCTATTACCCGGCGGGATCTGGGCAATCCATTTGAAGGATCAAAAGTCTGCGGGAGAATCCGCATTGTTCATAGAACGGGGGCGAGGTGTGCTGATCGTAGGGGATGCGCTGATCGGCAAACCGACCGGTTCCCTCTGCCTGCTTCCTGCCGAAAAGTACGCGGACGTCCAAAAGGCCAAGGGCGGGCTTTGCCGCCTCTTGAAGTACAGTTTCGATAGCCTGCTTGTCGGAGACGGCGCTTCCATCCTTGCCGGTGGGAAACAGCACGTGGAACAGCTCTTGTCAGTGACGTCATGACCGTGCGTCACAGCCTCTCCGAAGAATTGAATCGACAAGGCAACGAGCATTTCTCACGAGGGTACTACACGGAGGCCTATACCTGTTACGCCAAGGCGTTAGAATATGATCGGCTCACCGGTGATCAACGTGCCTTGGTCGCCACACTTGGCAACCTGGGAAACATTTGCGCGGTCAGCGGACGGCGCGATGCGGCCCAGGTGAATTATCAGGAGGTCTTGGAATTGCAAAAAGTTCTCGGTGATGAAAAAGGCATCGGGACGACGCTAGCAAACCTCGGAAACCTTCGGGCTGATGCCGGCGAATGGGATCGGGCGCGGGCGTATTATCTGGAGGCCCTTGATCTCATGACCAAAACGCATGATGAGCCGGCCCAAGCCGTCCTGTTCTCGGACCTTGGTTTGGTGGCTCGTGAAACCGGTCACTTTGAGGAGGCTATTCAGTTGTACGAACGATCGTTGGCGTTGATGCGCCGCTTGGGGAATCTGGGCGGTGTTGCGGACGCCTGGCGCATGATCGGCCGCACATTCTTGATGCAAAAACGCTACGACGAGGCCACTGCCTGTTGTCAAACCAGCCAGTCGGTCGCCGAGCGGTTACGCGATGAGCTTCGCGTCGGCGGTGCCCGATACGTGTTGGCTCAATGTTATGAGGACATGGGGCGTTTGCAGGACGCCGCCGATCTGCTCGAACAGGTGGTGCAGATGGATCGCAAGTATCATCTGCCGAAACTGGAAGAAAACACCCAGCGCCTACACACCCTTCGTGTCCGTCTCGCCGATCCGTATCGGTCGGGACCTCGTCGAGGGATACAAGCATGACGGAGCCGGCTTCCTCACCATGGGCCCAGCTTCGTGCTGACCTGCGTCGCTCTTTTCCCAAGTTTTACGAATTGGAGCCCAACGGTCCGCTCGTTATGGATCTGGGAGCTGATGGTTGGCTCTTGGAAGTTAGACCGGACGGGAGAGTCCTTTGCCAATATGGGGTCGCGATGGAAGATGTCATGGCGATGATGTCGGAAGGAACGCCGGAGGATTTAGGAACCGATGAAGTCGCGAAGCAGGCCAAATACTTTCTTCAGCCGGCTGTCGCCAAGTACCGGGCGCTCCTCCTTCAATCCGGGTTTATTGAGGAGACCGAGATGACTGACGAGTTTGTGGCGGTCACGTTTGCACGAGATGCGGATCTGCAGAATCGAGCCAAGCTGGAAGATCTCCTCCGATGGTGCTGTCGGCAAATCGGAAGCGCATCGTGACTCAACGCATCACGACCTTCGACGAATTTCGTACCGCCGTCTCAGCCTATCGATTGCCACGCGTGTTGCTGGTTGCGCTGGAGCTGGATCTCTTCACGACTGTCGGCGATCGATCGTGGACCATTCTTGACCTTGCCAAGGAGCTCAAGGTCAGCGAACGAGGTTTGAGCATCCTGTGTCGTAATCTCGCCGCGGTCGGGATATTACGGAAACAAGGAGCCAGCTATAGGAATAGCCGGTTGGGAGCAACCGCGCTGAATGCGGACCATCGCGCCTATCGAGGCGGCTATTTGAATTTGATCAAAAGCCATTGGGCGGACTGGATACGACTGTTGGAATCCGTGCGGAGTGGCTTGCCGATCGACCATGATACTCCAGACAGTCCCGACTACCGTCGACAATTCACGTGGGCCATGCACCACAGGACCTTGGAAATTGCCCCGGCAATTGCGGCACAGATTTCTTTCGCTGGGTCTACAACACTGTTGGATCTTGGCGGAGGGCCAGGCACCTATGCCATGGCGTTTCTCGCGAAGCACCCACTGCTTCGCGCCACCGTCTGTGATCGAGAGGCCGCGCTTGAGGTCGCTAAAGAAATCGCCTGCACTCACACAGTGAGGCGGCGACTCTCCTATCTCCCGCTTGATTTCTCCAGCGAACCCATCCCTGGGACCTATGATGAGATCTGGTATTCGAACGTGCTGCACATATACTCGCCCGAAGAGAACCAGGCTATTTTTCGCCGAGCGTGGGCGGCATTGAGGCCAGAGGGTCGATTCATCATCCAAGATGCGTTTCTACACGATCGCGAAGGTGTGCACCCAGTAGAAGCAAGTTTGTTTGCTGTGTCAATGCTGTTGTTCACACGCGGGGGGAATACCTATTCCACATCGGAAACGACGAAATGGCTGAAAGAAGCTGGATTCGTTAGCGTCAAGCCCGTTCCACTCAAGAAAGGGACGGAGGACTGGGAGGATGGGATTCTGGAGGCGTCGGTCCCTGGCCCACGCCTAAAAACGACCGTCCGCCGAACACGATCAAGCAGAAATAGAAAAGCCCGCTGACTCCGCTGGCCATCATGGAGACAATACCTTCTGAATCCTTTGCCGGTGCCTGAACGATCGTTGCCATGTCCATTGCCAACCCAACGGTAGCGTAGAAGACACAAACCGCTGATGCCCATCGAAACTGGAACCAAATCAAAAGAGCGAGTCCAAGAGGTATGAGGATAAAAAAGTTGATCTTCCAATCCATGACGAGCGGGATGGAGGCGCCATTCTGTACGAAGAGAAACCCTGCCTCAACGATGAGGGTGCTGAGTACTAGAGCGAGCAAGGGGCGTTGTTGCATCCGGTGACTATAGACTGTCGAAGAAAAGTTCGGCAATGGGTGCCTGGTTATCGTGAATACCTGCTATGAGTTCGTCAATCAGGAATAGATATTAGGTTCCTCACATACTCAGAGCGACGAGGCCAAACTGGCCCTAGGCGAGTGTATCGTCCTGGTCGCCCGGAGACGGTTTTCTTGATTCAACCTTCAGGAGAAGTGCTCAAAGGGCTTGACGCGTTTCTCCCTCTCGTCCCTAACCTCCCAGGTGGGAAACTTCTGCTGTGGTGGTTAGGGTTCCCTTTCTCAAAGCGGCTGGCCGAATGGGGCTATGGCATGATTGCACGCCATCGGTATCAATGGTTTGGCAAAGCCAAGTCCCCTAGTCGACAAAACTGACGAAGCGGGTCCTTTTCTCCTCCAAGCCCCCCCCCCTTTCGAGGGGCTTCTTCCTAACAGCGAGGAATTTACGAACGACTTACCCTCTTTCAGAATGCACACAGCTTCTTGGAGGGTAAATCTATGTTGCACAGATGGGTCGCGTTGCCGAGTTGTTCTGGCCTAGACCATGTGACCGATCAACCGCAGGGCAGTGCTTGCCTTGATCCTTCAAAGGCCGTGAGCTGGGTAGTTGCAGTCGTTTGGTGGCTCTTATTCTCTATTGGTCAGTCTTGGGGCGCAACCGGCGCAGAAGAAAACAAGACAATTGTGGCGGCAGGGTTTGGGTATCAAATCGGTACCGTCTCGACGATCACAGTAAAGGTCTATGCCGCTGAATCGGGCAACATCTTGTCTGATGAAGTTTACGAGCTAGCTGTCAAGGAAAGCGATGGGGTGAGGTCGAGTCGCGGGCCGCGTATTTTTGCTGGTGGTGTTGGGCTTGGCGCGACAGATCTCTCTAATTTTGTATTGCGGGTATACGATGCAAATACTGGTGTGTTCCAATGGGAAGGGCGACTCAATTTGGTGCAGCCTGACGGGAAGGCAGAAGGGAAGCTCGTATCGACCGTGCTGCCGAGGCACGCAATCATCACGAAGGTACAGATGGTTGAAGCGACTATCGAGGAGCCGGTGTTTTTACTGCGTGCAATGGACCTGGCGACCGGCATGCTTGTATGGGAGGATGAGTTTACGACTGTCAGAATGAGAATTCCGCGAGCCCAGCTGATTGCAGGCCCATCGCTCCAGCCGGAGAGCAGCCCATCCACGAACTCTCATGCCTTTAACTTCAGTATTCGCATGTATGATCCCAGTGGAAAGAAAGTGTTGTGGGAAGATCAGCTCTCTCAGCGGGAGTCCGATGAAGGGCCAGAGCAGTCGCATAGCGATCAGGCTGATCTGCTTCCCTCTTGGCCTAACCTCTCCCAGGAAGGGTCTGTCGCAGGATCAATCTAGCAGCGCGAGAATCTGGCATCTAAGGCCAATCGATTAGCAAGTAAGTAGAGCGACGTTACGGTTGGCTCGCTTCGAAGCTCTCGAGCCACTGCCGGTGGAACTGTTCGTAGGAGACAGATAGTTTGTTCTGAATTGCATCGGCTAAGGATGACTTCATTTGCAACGCATTGAGCAGTTCATCGACGCGGGCCATTCCCCATCGCTCAATCAAGTAGCGTGTTGCCGAATTCGCTTCTGCGTAGGCCACTATCGACGCACTCGCCGGCAGTGCGCCCCAAGAGCCTTCTAAATACGTTAAGGGAGTAACCGTAAAATCTCCGCTCATGGCCTGATCAAGCTCAGGCCATGCATCTCCGGCCAATTGCATGGCCAGGCCTTCGTTCAGCCAGGTTGGCACCACGCCGCTGCTTGCTCCGAAGCGATCATGGAGTAGGGCGTGGACATATTCGTGACGAAGTACGCTCGTCAACCACTTTCGATCCGTGGTCGCCCCTTGAGTGGGAATCTGAATGCGCCCAAGAGTGGGGTCATAGAGGCCATCGGCCCAAGCCGGGCTTCCGGTCGCCCCTTGAAACGAATCCTTGGCGTGGAGGACGACCATGATCGGCTTCGTGGGGAAATGACTGAACTTCTGTCCAATCTCTCGATAGGCTTCTTCCAGAATTTCCAGCGCTGAGATCCAAGTATTCTGGTCTTCCTCACCGTCGAACTTCACGACAAAGTGAGTGCTGCTTTTTACGGTCATGCGGGATTCAACCGACTGCGTGCGGCGAACTTTTGTCGTGACGGCGGCGAGGTAGGATCGCAATCCTGGATCGTGTCGTGCTCGGTCAGCTGCCTGGTCCAAGTGTTTCGCGGCTTCCTGTAGTTCATCCTGTTCTTGTAACAAGTCAGCCATAGCCAAATGCGGGAATGGTTCTTCTGGGGCCACCTTCATCAATTTCATCAGGAATTCCGCATTCAGCGCGTGGTCCCGCTGTTCCCAATAGGCATGGGCCAGATTCATAAGGATCACGGAATTCGAGTCGTCGAGATCCGCCGCTCGCTTGAACGCTTTGACCGAAGCCCGAGTGCCATTGAGTCGTTCCTGCTGCAGTCCAAGATTGTTCCACAGGATTGCGACGAAGGGCTTGGACTTTGCGCCTGACAGGACAGTCGAAGGGAGCTCTTTCAGCTTCGTTTCGGCGAGCGATAAGTTATGTTTTTCAATTTCATCGCGAATGGCTTCCAGTAGGCCCTCATGGGGGGTAGGCGGGACCACACTGTAATCGAGTACGCGAACCGACTTGTCCTCACTCTCGGGTGACGCGCTTCGTGGCGGAGCGGGAGGAGGCGCGACCGGTTCGATGGTTTCTGTGCGCTGCACCATCGGCGGTAGGATAGGCTTGAGAAAGAGGTTGTAGCCAATCACCAGAGCCAGGCCGGCTGCAAGCGGTATCAGAATATGTTTGATGTTGCGGCGATACATGAATTGTTGAAATCGAGTGTAGCACCCTACGGAAAAACGACCAAGCAATCGAGTGAAAACAGTCGATGGATCCTGATACGCCGTGTAGCTTCTACATTGAGCGCTGAGGGTTGCTGTGCTACGATCCCCTCCCGTATGCCGGCTCCCACCGAATCGAGTCCGCACACGCCGCTTCAGGAGTGGTTGGACCGCATCGCGCGCCCGATCGAGTTTGCAAGCCGAGATGCTGGGGCTCACCTAGGCGCTGTCACAAATCTCAGTTCATTTATCTCGTCACAAGTTTTGTCGGCTCTCCGTCAAGACGTGTACTCCAAGGCCATTGAAGCCCGTCTGATTTCATTGCGGGATCTCTTCGTCGATTTTCAACCAGCGCTTCCTTTGGATGAGCAACGTCGACGATTACAGGCAGCAAGGTTGCTCATTAAGGCGCTTCGAGCTCTTGATCAAGAGAATCTCATTCCCCAAAAAGATTTGCCAACGCAGGTTTCCAGTCACCCCAACGTGGCGGGCGCCGGCAGATCCGATCTCTGGAATCATTCTGTCCGGTTCATCAAAGGCGTCGGGCCGAAGCGCACCAATGTTTTGCAACGATTGCAGATCGCGACGGTGGAGGATGCGCTCTGGACCATCCCGTGGCGTTATGAGGATCGATCAATCATGACACCGATCGGAAATCTCGTTCCAGGGATGAGTGTCTCGATTTGTGGGGTGATCGGATCATGTGAGGCGAAACGAACAAGGAATCGGCGGTTGAGTCTCGTGGAAGTCGGCGTTGAAGATCAGTCTGGGCGAATGCAGGTGGTCTTCTTCAATCAACCATATTTGGAGGAGATGCTGACGGTTGGGACTCGCGTAATGATGAGCGGGAGGGTGATAGCCGATCGACAGGGATGGATGGTCCCGCGCATGGAGGTGGCGCAATACGAGGTCATCGGAGAAGACACTGAATCGACGTTGCATGTTGGTCGAATCGTTCCGATCTACCATGAGACCAAAGGATGGACCTCTCGTCAGATGCGGATGCTGGTGAGGAATCTGTTAGCAGACCATGGGCGTGAGGTCGTTGACCATCTGCCCATGTCTCTTCGAGCGCGGCTGCGGCTGATCCCGATCCATGACGCGCTGCAAGACGTCCATTTCCCCAAGACCGGCACGGATCTTCAGCTTCTGGAACGAGGGAAGACGCCGGCGCACCGGCGTTTGGCGTTCGAAGAACTCCTCTTGCTGCAATTGGCCTTGGCGAGCAGGCATCGAGCGGTGCACGAAGAGCCGAAGGAATTGCGGTTCAACTCGCAGACACCTCTCTTAGACAAGCTTGGTCGACTCTTGCCATTTTGCCTCACAGCCGCGCAGGATCGGGTCATTCGCGAAATATTTCAGGACATGATTTCGCCGCGTCCCATGAATCGTCTGGTGCAAGGCGATGTGGGATCCGGAAAAACGGCGGTCGCCTTGCATGCGCTGGTGCTGGCCTGCGGTTCAGGCTATCAGGCTGCGCTGATGGCACCGACCGAGATTCTGGCGGAGCAGCACTATCGAAATCTGTCCGGAACATTGCAGGCCTTGGGGCTCCGCACGACCCTCGTGCGTGGGGGAGAGAAATCCTCAGTGAAGAAGACACAGGCTGCGCAGCTGGCATCGGAGTTCTTTGGGTTGCGCCAATGGGGGATGCCGGAGTTTCGTGTGGCGAATTTGGTGCGAGACGCTGATCTGTTAGAGCAGGCCAGGCAGGAGGCTTTTACGCTGCTGAAAACGGACCCAGGATTGAAAGAGCCGGCCCATCAGGAATTGCGAGCGGCGATGTTGCGGAAATGGGAGAAAAAGTTGGAGTTAGGTTCAATCAGTTGACTGAACTGATACGCTGACAGAAGTGCAGGCTGACACGATAGAATTGTCGCTGTCAGCGTGACACATGGTGCCCTGTCAGCCAGGAGTCGTATGGGTTTGTTGCAGCGGATGAAAGATGATTTGCGAGCCGGGATTGCTACCCTGCGCTTGGGGACTGTCCATGCGGCAGGACGTGCTCTGGAAGAGACGGAACTGCTCCGCATGAGGCTGGAGCTGCGCAAGCTCGAACAACAATTGTCCGATTTGTATAAAGACATCGGCGAGCGGGCCATCGATATGAAGGAGCGAGGCGAAACGGCAGAGCGGGTGGTGTACGACGCCGAAATTGTGCGTCTCGTCAAGGAGGTTGAGGTACTCAAGGAGTCGCAAAAGAAACTGGAAGCCGACATGGCAGACATTCGGAACGAACAATGACCGCGCCGCCTCAGCCCGCACGCCGATTGGCCGGCATCGATATCGGCACCCTCACCTGTCGTTTGTTGATCGCAGATCTCGCCTCTGGGCATCCCCTCACAGCACTTCGATCTGACCGCCGCATTCTCCGGCTAGGGGAGGGTGTCGATCAGACTATGCGACTGAGTTCTGCCGCGATGGATCGGGTCATCCACTGCCTACAAGAATGGCGGAATGTCATTGATGGCTATCACGTTGAGGCTACCGCTGTTGTAGCAACAAGCGCTGTCCGAGATGCGGCTAATCGAGATGATTTCCTTGAACGCGTCAAACGTGAAGCCGGGTTTGAAGTGGAAGTCATTTCAGGCGAGGAAGAAGCGCGGCGGACGTTGCTCGGTATTCGATCAGGCTTACCGGTAGGGGTAACGGATATGCTCGCGTTGGACATCGGCGGCGGCAGCACTGAGTTCATTCTGGATAGGCCAGGCCGGAAGCCGATCGTGCAGTCCATTGATATCGGAGTCGTCCGCCTCTGCGAGCGGGTGCTGCACCATGACCCTCCGACTGCCGAGGAACTCCAGCAGGCACGCGAGTGGGTGGCACGAGAAACAAAAGCGGCTGTTGCCGAGATGGGTGACTATAGGCAGGTGACATTTGTTGGTACCGCCGGCACGATTACCAGCCTCGCCGCCATGGCCCAGAAACTCCCGACCTATGAACCGGCTAGAATCCACAACTACGTGCTGAGATTGGAAACTATCAGAGAGTTGGAGCGTGCGCTGCTCACTAGAACAAAGGCCGAGCGCGTCGGGTTGCCAGGCTTGGAGAAAAACCGCGAAGAAGTCATTGCTGCTGGGACGATCATCATTCGGACGATCATGGAGACGCTCGGCGTAGAAGTATGCCTGGACAGTGATGTGGG
>SWDO01000014.1:157716-165888 GCA_005116895.1 Nitrospira sp.
CAGGGGTTGAAGAAGCGCGGCGGACCTTGCTCGGCATCCGCTCCGGCTTGCCAACCGAGGGAAAAGGATGGGGTCATTGCTTGACTTTGCACCTGGTGGTGCGGCTCGTTTCTCTTTGTGGTGGTGGTGATGAGGAAGTATATTCTGGCCGCCGCCCGTCACGTGTAACGCCTCACTTCACTTCTGCGAATACCACCGATACCCTTTGTTCTCGGTGAATTGGGCTTTTGGGGTCCCACCAGGTTTTTCTAGCAATAGTACTTTGAAGTCCTGGAGGCCGAACCAGGCTGGATCGGCGAGGTCGTGATAGTGGAGGCCTTGCAGTTTGGGAAGCATGTCACCCAAGGTCTGTTGCAACTCCTTCTCTGTATAGGCGCGCACGGCGAAGGGTTGGTTGATTGCCTGACAGAATCGCTGGATGGTGTAGGTGGCGCCGGTGCAGAGGACTTTCGTGTCCGGATTGAGTCCTAGGAATTGTGGAAGAGGCAGATACCGCTCCTGAAAGCCGAGCCAGCGGACCGCTTGCCGCAGGTGGCTGTATTGGACCTCGTATTCTGTATGTCCCGGCAGCTTCACGGGGGCGGGCCATCCAGTTTCAATGCCAAACTCGGTGAGAAAGGCCCGACCACCTGGTTTGAGCACTCGCCACAATTCAGCGACGAAGCGAATCGGTCCTAAGTTAAAGATCACTGATTCAGGCGGGTCTGCTTCGATCGGAAGGCGAAGCCGTCTGATCCAATCCAGGGCTTCTTGATGTTGCGCCGTCTCACCGACCCCACACGTCAGCTCGTTTCTGCTCAGTTGCACGGGTGTCATGTCTGCCATGTTCTCGTTGTCGATCACGAGATCGATGGAGTGATCGGCAAACGGAAGCGATTCGGCATTGGCCCTGGTGCCGGAGACCTGCCATCCGCCGGCTTTGGCTCGAGTGACTTGGAGTGTGAGGAACGGTTGCGTGATGTCGAGCGACAAGTATGTGATGCCTTGTTTTTCAAAGGGCAACAGATCCTTGCCAAGTTCTTGCGCAAGGTAGCCCAGTCCCCCACCGATTTCCAGGAGGACCTTCGGCTTGGGGTTGAACCAGCCGAGTCGACGCAGCTGCCGCATGAGGAGCCGCCCGTAGGTCAAGCCGCTCAGCGCTTCACTCGGTTCACGGAAGAGATGGGAGACGGTAGTTTCGATCAGGTCAAAATGACTGTCATCTTCCTCGCTGTGGGCAAGCTCATGATGATGGAAATCTTCCAGGTGTTCCTCGCCCTCGAACCCTTCCTGCCCTGACCAGCCTTCGCGGATCTGTTGGAGCAGGATATCCCACTTGGCATTGTGTAGATGGCCTCCTGGAGGATCCGTTCCGAAATAACAAAGGGAGTAGTTGGGCGTGGCCCATCGTTCAAGGTGCCAGGACCCCGGTTGTCCGTCCGGCCCGCAGATTTTCGTGCCGTACTGTTCAACGAGCATACCGACCGTCGTATGACCGTTCATCGCCTTGAGCATATCCAGGCCGGTGCGGTTTAGGCGGATGAGCGGTAGGTTGTCATCGAGCGGGGCAAACCACCATTCGTCCGAGTGATGGTGATAGGCGACGAGGTCGGGCATGTGCCAAGCCAGGAGGCTCAGGGCCTCTCCAGCCAGATTTTGAGGAGGATGGACAGCAGCAGCGGGTTTCATGACGAGCAGTGTTTCGTGCTGAGCATTGGCAGCCTACAGGAGCGATCAGCCATCCTGCAAGTTGATCGATGTTTTATAGCTGAGACGGTGTTGAAGGATCGTCAGTCACGACCAGCTGGCCTCGCATGATGGGATGGATACCGCAGTGATAGGGGTACCGGCCGGCTGGCAAGCCCGGCACTGTAAAGTGTCCTCCCGGTGCGACTGCTCCCGAATCGAACAGGCAGGGACGGTCTTCTCTCATACAGTCGCTGTGGGTGACAGTATGGTGGGTTGGCGTCGGATTATCCCAGCGAATGGGTGTGCCGCTCGCCATGGTGGCGGTGGCAGGAATGTAATAGGGCGATCCGTTCTCCATCAGAATCTGTGTGGCAGGGGAGAGGTCCAGGGCGGGTCCACCTGTGGCGGTTCCGATCCCTAGGGCAATCGTCATGATGCGTAAGCGGTTCACGTCGGCGTTACTCCATGCTCAATAAGGCGGTTTCTTCATAAGAGCCTGAAATGAAAGAGAGGATTCAGACTCGTGATCGAGGCGCCTCGTCATAATAGCATGGGATTGAGCCGGATCGCTTAGGGGGTGCCCTGCCAGCTGCCCACCTTAGCCCATCTCGTAGGATGCCAGAATCGTTCTCTATTGAATCCTAAGAACGGGCGAACGAGCCAATCGATGGAAGCCAAGAAGCGGGATGGTTGCAAGAGGTTGTTCGTTCATGCTAGATGGAGGCCGTTGCGCCCGTTGAAACGAAGAGGAGGAATCGGAATGGCGAACAAGAAGAAGAAAGCCGTCACGAAAAAATCGTCACGGACGAAAAAAACTACACCGTCGCCGAAGAAAAAGGCGGTCAAGAAAACAGCCGTCAAGAAAACAGTGAAGAAACGTGTGGCCGTCAAGGCGTCCAAGCCGGCCTCGAAGAAAAAGATCGCTAAGAAAGCGGCCGGCAAATCCGTAAAGAAGGCTGCGCCCAAGGTCATCCCACCGAGCGCACCCGCGAAGAAATTCGTGGCAGAAGAGGAGGATGCTGCTCCACGGAAGTCCGTGGCGCTGAAACCAGCCATGCCCATGGAACCTGATGAGGCGGATCTCGATGATGAAGATGAAATAGGGAGCGATGAGCTGGGGATGGAGGACGAGGTCGAGGAAGATGACGCCCAAGAAGAGCTGGATCTCGACGCCGATGATGACAGGGACGGGTTAATCAATAAATCCGAAGACTTATTGGACGACGACTATCGAAATAACTGATATCTCATGGCCCTCTGGGCTTCTGGCTATGTCCCTCGTATTTTCTGTTCGATGTAAACACTTGTGCAAAAGCGAGGGCTCTCAGGTTGGAGTCGCTTAGGGTGTTCACTGACCGCCGCTGGAACTGATCGGTTCCAGCGGCGGTGTCTCATCATCTTCCGAATGTTTCGTTTCTCTCCTCCGTGAAATGTGGACAGCACCTTGTTCCATTGCCGCTCCGGTCGTTCACCCACAGCCATGCTGAAAACGAGACGGTCTCGTTGGTGCTTGGCGCTGGTGCTTGTCTGTGCCATGGTGACGTGTCCACCAGAGGCCGATGCTGGTTGCGTTGTCGAGACCGCTGCAACTGGAATTGACGCGAGGCTCGTGATCCATCTCTCGCCTAGCTGCACGCAGGCAGAGAGGGAGAGCCATGCTGTGCGTGGCGAAGTAATTATGGATGCGATCGCCAAGGGGCGTTCCGTGGATCTCCTTGGTGTATTGGTGCGCGGGGATCTGATCTTCGATCGCCTAGCCGTACAGACGGCGGCAGGCTCACCAGGGCTTACCTCGGAGAGGGCGAACCGCAAGGATCCTGTCGGTGGCAACGGACAGCGAATTGTTCATGAGGCACTGAGCCTGCGAGATTCCGTGGTGTTGGGCACAGTGCGTCATCAGGCAGCCGACAGCACGCTTCAGTTTGAAGGACCTGTTGACGTTTCCGGGTCCCATTTCAAGGAAGGCGTGGATCTTTCCCGGTCGGTGTTCCACAAGCCCGTCGATCTTTCACGCGCCACATTCGAAAAAGAAGCCTATTTTGTTCAGGGACAGTTCGCCATGCCGGTGGGGTGTCGGGAGACCAAGTTTGGCCCTAGCACCAGATTCCATCAATCTACATTTCGAGGTTCGGTGGACTGTACCAGTGCGCTCTTCGACGGTATGGCGGAATTCCTAGAAGTGACGTTCGAGCAGCCGGCGGTATTTGAGCGGTCGAGGTTCGGCCTGGGGACAGGATTTTCAGGAAGTCGCTTCAAGGGACGGGTTAGCTTTAGTGAAGCGATTTTCAGCCGCGAGACGTTCTTTGGCTTTGCGGCCTTTGAGAGCGACGCGGTTTTTGCGGGTGCCCAGTTTTTAGGATCAGCTGATTTCTCCCATGCTGAGTTCTGGCAACAAGACGATCTGGCAAAAGCACGGTTCGATCACCCGCCTCTGTTAGACGAAACAAAACGACTTGAATCAGCTCAGCCTGGCGGCCTTCTTCAAACTAGCAATGGACGGTATGCGCTCACTGCGATGTTTCTCATCGTGGCCGCTTTGCTTGTGGCCTATGCCGCAAAGCTCAAATAAAGAGCACCCGATCATCCCCAACATATAGAATCAGGCTTGCCCGTCACCCCATAAGTTGATATAACGACGCCGTGGACTCTCAAGCTGAAGATTTTGAGCAAACAGAGCTTCCGTACCAGGTCCGTATCGAAAATTTCGAGGGACCACTGGATCTGTTGTTGCACCTCATCAAAAAGAATGAGATCAACATCTACGATATCCCCGTCGCGATGATCGCCCGGCAATACCTCGAGTATCTGGAAGCGATGGAAGAACTCAATCTCAATGTGGCGGGCGATTTTTTGGTCATGGCGGCGACGCTCTTGCAGATCAAATCAAAAATGCTGCTGCCGGTGGATGAGACGGCCGCCGATGACGAGGAGGGGCCGGACCCCCGGGAAGAGCTCGTTCGACGGCTGTTGGAATATAAGGGTTTCAAAGAAGCGGCTCGTCAGCTTGACGACCAGGAAAAGGTGTGGCGCGAGATCTTTTGGCGTGAGCAAACGCTCTCAGTAGAAGCAGCGGTTGAGGAGGATCTTTCGCTGGAGAATGTCTCGCTGTTTGATCTGGTCGATGCGCTCAAGGGAGTGCTTGAGCGGAATCCGGGCAGCAGACTCATTGAGATTGCGCCCGACAATCTCACGGTACGCGAGCGAATGAATCTCATTTTGGAAATACTCGAAGGCAAAGACTCGGTCTCATTTGCTGCGCTGTTCGAGGAAGCGAGTCATCGGCTGGTGGTCGTCGTGACGTTCTTGGCGTTACTTGAATTGATGAGACTGCGGGTGGCTCGTGTATTCCAAGCGGAAACATTCGGACCGATTTTAGTCTCACGGATGTTTTCCTTGGTGCCTGATCCGGCAGAACTTGACGATGTCGATATGGAATGGAGGGGGACATGACGCCACTGACGGCGGATCTGGTGCATGATATGCCGGAGACGAGTACGGTGAATATGGAAGAGGCGAATGGATCGCCGTCTGAGCAGAGCGTCGATCATCCTCGGGTGCAAGGGATAGGAGAGCTCCAAGCAATTCTCGAAGCACTACTCTTTGTTTCTTCCGAGCCGTTGTCTGTGGCGCGCCTTGTGACCGTGATGGGGAATGTGCCGAAGATGGATGTGGAAGAGGCGCTGCGACATCTTGGCCAAGTGCTCGATCAAGATGGGCGCGGGGTGCGACTGGCTGTCGTCGCGGGTGGATACCGTCTCGTGACGAAGTTGGACTATGCGCCCTGGATCAAACGGTTGGACAAGGCCAAGACATCGGCGAAGCTGTCCCGGTCCGCGCTGGAATCGTTGGCGATCATTGCCTACAAGCAGCCGTTGGTGCGGTCGGAGGTCGAAGAAATCCGCGGGGTAGAGACGTCCGGCGTCTTGCGCACACTGTTGGAGCGAAAGCTGGTGCGAATCGTCGGGCGCAAAGAAGTCCCAGGTCGTCCGATCATGTATGGGACGACCAAGTTCTTTCTTGAGCATTTCGGTTTGAGCGACCTCTCGCAGCTTCCGCCTCTTCGTGAATTCAAGGAGCTTGGTGAGGCGGAGCAAGCATTCCTTCCGATGGACGGTGGAGAGGTGTTGCCTGACGAGGGGAGATCGATTGAGACGATCGAGACAAGTGTGGAGCCCTTAGTGGGCGATGATCTTCAAACGTCTACCTCTCTCGATGAAACGTTGGATCCCATTCCTGCCGCTCAATAAGTCCAAGGAACAGATCGTCGGGAGCTCAGGCGCAGGGCTGTGTGTGGGGGTGAGTCTTCGAGCCGTCACGAGACCCTTGGGCTTCACCAGCTTCCGTAATAAGAACGTTACTTTTTCCTAGGCGGTGGGTTCTTGAGTCGCTGGAGTTCTGCGCTCTGTTCGTCCACCTTTTTCTGGAGCGCTTTCAGCTCTTCCTTGAACGCCTGCAGGTCAGCCTCATTCTTGCCACCTGGTGCGGCTTGAACAGGGATCGATGGGGGCTGTTGTAGAACGGGCGCTGCGACTGTGGGGACTGGCTGTGCAACGGGGGCGGAAGGTGGAGGTGTCGTAAGGACTCTCGCCAGCAGTTGATAGTCAATGGCGAGTGATCGATCTTCAGATTTTCCAATCCAGCTCGATCGGTCATATGCATCCGGTCGGAGGGCGGCCTCCGGGAGGAAGGTCACTTCGCGGTCGCGCAGGCCATCCGTATCAGGGAGTGGACGTGGCTCTTTTTGGCTGGCGGTGGGTTTTTT
Organism: Nitrospira sp.; assembly: GCA_005116895.1. Lineage (GTDB taxonomy): Bacteria > Nitrospirota > Nitrospiria > Nitrospirales > Nitrospiraceae > Nitrospira_D. Next base: position 164,147 of record SWDO01000014.1, read on the forward strand.
CCCTGGATAGTATCGGTAGTGAGTCAACGTGAAATGCAGTGAGAGACCGTCAGCGAAGAGATGCCCCGAGGTCGTCTCTCTATTTTCATTGACCTTTGGAGCCTGTGATAGCTGCGGCGTGGAATAGATATGAAAACCTACTCGTTGATTGGGCGTCGCTTGCGCAAGGGCGGTGGCAATATGAGGGGTGAGGAATACGATGTCATCCTCGGAGAATGTCCGAATATCGTTCAGGTTCGTTGACTTCAAGGCTTTGCCAAGCAGCAGCAAGAGTCCGCTTTTTTCTTTCGTGTGTACTCCGCGCAAGATGTCTGCCACGGTCGTTTCGGATAATTTGATGGGATGTGCAGCCTGGAAAGAGTTGTCTGAGACATCCTCAAGAAACACCGCGCCGAGAGGGGCCTCGTGAATGGGCGTGGTAGGGCGATGGCTGGCGCAACCAATTGCTAAACAACTTAGTAGGAGAAGGCTGAGACGCACTATCGAAGAGAAGCCTTGCGTGAAATTCATGATGTTGTGTTGCTGGGTTGAGCTCAAGCGGCGCGTAGTGTAACAGGAATATCCGACAAAAACAAAAACATCGGTATCCTGTTTATATCGAGTCGTTAAGATTCTGAAGGATAGAAGCCTGCAAGGCCGATACTCATGGTGACTCTCATGCTGGGTGAGCAAGTGAGTCCGGCAGTCAGATGGAGTGTTCTCCACGATGCAGAAGGGAATGGAACGCTTGGCGGGGCATGGCCTCTCTCTTGGTTTGCAGGTAAATCACGTGCATTTGGTGAGCGGACATCGTCATTGACGGAAGGAGCGTATTTTGTATACAATCTCGTCGCCCCACGGAGGCGAACGGGTTTGAATGCTCATTAGGCGTAAGCGAAACAGTCGATCACGCAATAACGCCCATTCCATACAACACACATTATACGTCAACATCCACTCTTGGTGTCCCCCCTTAGGAAGTTCCGATAGTTTCCACTGGCTCTCTGATGTTCCAAAGAAAGGAGGGAGACAGGTCTGTTCATGAGCCAGGTAGTTCGGTGTAAGGCTGTACAGTAGCCCGATCGAAGAACCTTTTACGCGAGAGGCACCTGACAGGTGGCCGATCGTTTGGGAGATGAGGTGCTCGGCGGAAGCAGCGGCGACCGAAAGTTGGCAACTCACGGCAGACACAAAGGAGAGAAGCACGATGGACACGAACACCCGACAGGATGGAGCAAGCGGCACGGACGCGGCGACCCCGACGGAACACCCGGGATCCTCGCGGCGGGAATTTCTGGGGCAGAGCGGGCGGGTCGCGGCCGGCGTGGGCGTGGCGGCGCTCGTGGGGAATCTGGGGCAGTATGCCCTGTCGTATGGGGCGGGGGGCCCGCCGATCAAGATCGGGATCCTCCATTCGCTGAGCGGCACCATGGCGATCAGCGAAGTATCCTTGCGCGATGTGGTGTTGATGGCCGTCGAGGAAATCAACAAGGCGGGCGGCGTCATGGGCCGACAGGTGGAGGCGAAAGTCGTCGATCCGGCGTCGAATTGGGACCTGTTTGCGGAGAAGGCCAAGCAGCTGCTGTTGGAAGACAAAGTGTCGGTGGTGTTCGGCTGCTGGACGTCGGTGAGCCGGAAATCCGTGCTGCCGGTCTTTGAAAAGAACAATGGCTTGCTCTTCTATCCCGTCCAGTACGAAGGCGAAGAGTGCTCGCGCAACGTGTTCTATACCGGGGCGGCGGTCAATCAACAAGCGGCGCCGG
>SWDO01000014.1:165988-210773 GCA_005116895.1 Nitrospira sp.
GCCTTCGAGGAGGTCTATCAGCTCTTTCCCAAGTTGACCCAGATTCTCCATCGCCCGGGCGGGGTCTTGAGCGGGGGGGAACAACAGCAGTTGGCGATCGGCCGCGCCATCCTCTCCAGTCCCAAGCTCCTCTTGCTCGATGAACCGACCGAAGGGATTCAACCCTCGATCGTCGATCAGATCGAGGACGTCATTATCGGCTTTAAGCAGTCGCGCCGGTTCGCCATTCTGCTCGTCGAGCAAGGGCTCCATTTTGCCGCGCGGCTGGCGGAGAAGTATGTGGTCATGGCCAAAGGGGCCGTGATGGCTCAGGGCAAGAGCACGGAGTTGAATGCCGACATGGTCCGCCAACATCTGACGGTGTAGTGAGTGCAATAGGAAGGTATCTCCTGCCTCTTGTTTGGACTTGCCTCGATGGACTCTTGGGATTGCCAATCGTCTAGACAGGGATTGCAACTCTACGGTAGAAATCCTTTGTGTACAGTAAGAGAGAGGATGCTCTTGTCCACATCGAGTGTTCTTGCCAAGAACTGGGAGAGTCATTGCGCTAGGGAGGAAAACTCATGCATCTGACCCAAGCTCAATCATCCGGAAGCCGTTGCGTATCTTACCGCCGCTGTTCTGGAAGGTATTCGTGACGGAAAAACCGTCGCCGAGTTGATGACGTACGGCACCACGCTTCTCACGCGGAAGGATGTGATGCCTGGTGTGCCGGAGATGATTCATGAGTTTCAAGTCGAGGGAACCTTTCCTGATGGGACCAAGCTGGTGACCGTCCACAATCCAATTCGATAAGCGCAACCTGTGCCCAACCACCTATCTGTATCCCTGTAGGAGGGAGCCATGCCGAAGAAGACGAAGCGAAGTTCGGCGAAGCGTCAGAAGTCGCCGCGGAAAACCATGAGATCGCTTGCCGCCGTGATCAAAGCTGAGCTGGGGAAGCCGGTTGTTCCAGGAGAGATTCTGGCTGCCGCCGGCGATGTAGAGGCGTTCAACGGGCGCGAAACAAGGGAGCTGACCGTCAAGAATGTCGCGGATCGACCTATCCAAGTTGGTTCCCACTGCCACTTCTTCGAATCCAATCATGCGCTCACGTTCGATCGTGCACAAGCGTTCGGATTTCGGCTCTGTATCCCAGCCGGCACGGCGGTTCGGTTCGAACCGGGAGAGGACAAGCGAGTGACGGTTGTGGCCTTAGCTGGGAAGCGGGTTGCTTATGGCATCAATGGATTGACAGAAGGATCCCTCGATGATGCGCAGGTCAAGGCTCGCGCGCTATCGCTCGCGGGTACCCGCGGATTTTCTGGAAAAGGAGGCGTCCGGTGAAAATTCCAAGAAGGCAATATGCCTCACTCTACGGCCCCACCACTGGTGATCGTGTCCGGCTAGCGGATACGGAACTGCTTATCGAAGTCGAGCAAGACTTTACGACGTACGGAGAAGAAGCGGTATTCGGCGGCGGGAAAGTGATTCGAGACGGGATGGGCCAGTCGCCACGGGTGACGAACGCGAACGGTGCGCTCGACACCGTGATCACCAATGCTCTCATCCTCGACTACACCGGGATTGTGAAGGCGGATATCGGGATCAAAGACGGGCGGATCGTTGGTGTCGGAAAGGCAGGCAATTCCGATCTGATGCCGAACGTGACCAAGGGAATGGAGATTGGTGCCGGAACGGAAGTGATCGCGGGAGAAGGACATATCGTGACGGCCGGCGGCATCGATACCCACATCCATTTCATCTGTCCGCAACAATATTGGGACGCGCTATCGGCTGGCATTACCACGATGATCGGCGGCGGCACCGGCCCTGCGACGGGCACCAACGCGACGACCTGTACGCCAGGACCCTGGAATATCCATCGCATGCTGGAGGCATCGGAGGGGATTCCAATCAATCTTGGATTTCTTGGCAAAGGCAACTCGTCCCATCCCGATGGATTGAACGAGCAGGTTGAGGCTGGTGCCATCGGTCTCAAGCTGCACGAAGATTGGGGGACGACCCCGGCGGCAATCGATACCTGTCTGAGCGTGGCGGAGCGTTACGATGTGCAGGTCGCGATTCATACCGATACGTTGAATGAGGCAGGGTTTGTCGAAGACACGATCAAGGCGTTCAAGGGCCGAACGATCCATACGTTCCATACGGAAGGCGCCGGGGGCGGTCATGCCCCGGATATCATCAAAGTGTGCGGTGAGCCGAATGTGCTTCCTTCGTCGACGAACCCCACGATGCCGTTTACGACCAACACAATGGATGAGCATCTGGATATGTTGATGGTGTGCCATCACCTCAACCCAAGAATTCCAGAAGACGTGGCCTTTGCCGAGTCCAGAATCCGGCGAGAAACCATTGCGGCGGAAGACATCCTCCATGATTTAGGCGCGATCAGTATTATGTCGTCTGACTCGCAAGCCATGGGTCGCATCGGAGAAGTCATCATCCGAACCTGGCAAAACGCGCACAAGATGAAGGTCCAGCGGGGCCATCTGTCGCCGAATGAGGGGAAGGACTCGTCGCAGAACGACAACTTCCGCGCCAAGCGGTATGTGGCCAAGTACACGATCAATCCCGCCATCACGCATGGGATTGCGCATGAGGTTGGGTCCGTGGAGGTCGGGAAGTTCGCCGACCTGGTGATCTGGAAGCCGGCGTTCTTCGGCGTCAAGCCGGAAATGGTGCTGAAAGGCGGGTTTATCGCTCAGGCACAGATGGGCGATCCGAACGCGTCAATCCCCACGCCGGAGCCGATTATCAGCCGGCCCATGTTCGGTGCCTTTGGGAGGGCGCTGTCCAGTACCAGTCTGACCTTCTTGTCGCAGGCAGGACTGGATCGGGGGGTCCCAAAGAAGCTTGGATTGCAGAAGCGCGTGGCTGTGGTCAAGAATTGCCGGAATATCAAAAAACGGGACCTCAAGCTGAACGACTATCTTCCCAAGATCGAGGTTGACTCGGAGACGTACGTCGTAACGGCCGACGGGGTGCGGCTTACCTGTGAGCCGGCTGCCGTTCTCCCGATGGCGCAGCGGTATTTCTTATTCTGACGAAAAGAACGGCCGGCTCGGCTACCAGTAGCGCATGTAGTATGAAGGTCGCTGACCGGCTGTTTGTGTTTCTGCATAACCCATGAATACGTCTGCCTTACTTGAAGGGTTGCGGTTTATTGATACATTTTTCCCGTCTGGCGGGTACGCGTTTTCGTCGGGCTTGGAAGCTGCCGTTCAGGGTGGTGCTGTAAAAAATTCCGATCAACTTGCCGGGTATATCGAGGATTTGCTCCGAGGTGGCATGAGCCGCCGAGAAGCCCTGGCCACGAAACGAGCCAATCGAGCAGGGGCTACCGGACAAATTTCGGCGGCGCTCGCTATCGATCGAACGCTCGAGGCGACGAAGCTCAGTCGAGCATCGCGGCTGGCCAGCCGTCAAATGGGGCGGCAAGTCATCCGGGTTGCGGCGGATCAAATCCGAGGAAACTCGATCCTTGCGGCCTATCGTGACGAGGTCGAGTCCGGGCGAGCTCCGGGCCATTTGGCGATTACGTTCGGACTCACTCTCGGTGCAGCAGGTTGGAGCCAAGAGGACACGGCTGCTGCCTTCCTGTATCAAACTGCGGTCGGGTTTGTCTCCGCCGCCATGCGACTCAGCCCTCTTGGACAACATGAAGGACAGCGCATCTTGGGCGAATGGCTGCCATTGATTGAACGGATCAGTCGAGACGTGGACTCAGATACCGCCATGAGCTCGTGGTCGCCCGTCCAAGATATTTATGCAATGCGGCATGGCGCTCTGGAATGGAGACTCTTTCGGTCTTAATCGTGAGTCAGCAAGCATGCGCGACGCATAGAAAGGAACAGAACGGCCGTTGAGGGCCTTCGGTCTCAACTGTCCGCTCGTGGGATGACCATGCATGATCTAAATCGTGAGCACAGTCACAATTGGACTCCGACTCAAGCGCGAAAACAAGGCATTCCGGTCATTGGTATTGGAGGTCCCGTTGGATCAGGGAAGACAGCGCTTGTCGAAGCGCTGTGTCAGGGGTTGCGCGATCGATTCAGCCTTGCCGCTGTGACTAACGATATTTTCACGAAAATCGACGCAGAAATCCTGACCAAGCGCGGTGCTTTACCGGTCGACCGGATTCTTGGTGTTGAAACTGGGGGGTGTCCACATACGGCGATTCGGGAAGATGCCTCGCATAACCAGGAAGCCATTGACGATCTGCGTCGTCGCCATCCGGATGTTGAATTGATCTTTCTGGAAAGTGGGGGCGACAACTTGGCTGCGACCTTTAGCCCTGAGCTCGTCGATCATGTTCTCTATGTGATTGATGTGGCGGGTGGTGACAAGATCCCACGAAAAGGTGGACCAGGGATCACTCGATCCGACTTTCTCGTCATCAACAAGATGGATTTGGCGCCGCATGTGCGCGCGGATCTGTCCGTCATGGATCGGGATACCCGCAAAATGCGCGGGGATCTACCGTTCGCGTTCACGAATATTCTTTCCGGCGAGGGCATGGATGCCGTAGTGGCCTGGGTGGAGCAGTGTATCCCGCAACGAGCCAGGCGCTCTTAACCAATGCCGACTCGGGAGGGACAGCTCAAGAGGACATCTCGGGAAACCGGTACATCCTCAAAAAGAATACCTTCTGGGAAAAGAAAGCCTTTCTTGAAAAAGAAGGGTCGAGGACGGTTTGAGACGGAATTGGTCGGGCGGGTCGGCGAGCTTAAGCTCACCTACACGAAGTGTGATCACCAGACTATTATCTCGCACTCATATTTCACCACACCTTGGAAACTGCTCCCCCCCATCTATCTTGATGACACGGGAGCCGCCTACACATTGCTGGTCAACCCATCCGGGGGTCTGGTGGGAGGTGACCATCTGTCCATCGACATGAACGTGGAGCAGGATGCGCATGTCCTGATTTCTGCCCCTTCTGCTAACCGTGTCTATCGGACGGAGGGAAAGGTGTCCGAACAGCGCGTCAATATCACGGTCGGCTCTGGCGCGGTGCTCGAGTGGTTCCCTGAACATACGATCCCTTTTGCCGGTTCTCGATTTCGGCAGACTCTCCAGGCCACTCTGGCGCCTGGTGCAACGCTCTTGCTATGGGATGCTGTCGCATCTGGCCGTATCGCTAGTGGGGAGCGATGGGCCTTTACGGATCTGGAGAACGACATCCGAATTACGACGGCGTCCGGCAGTATGCTGCTTGAGCGATATGTTCTTGATCCATCTACGGACTTAGAACGTGTTGGTTTGGCAGAAGAATGGAACTACGTGGCTTCGCTTTATGTGGTGAACGACAGTACGCCATCAGAGGTTTGGAACGAATTGGAGTCAAAAATCGCCACGATCTTGGACACTCGTCCAGGGGAAGTCTTGGGAGGTGTGTCAACCCCACCGGTACCGGGGCTTGCGGTCAAGGTCCTAACTCGAACGGCCCCTGACCTCACCGCCATACTCGATGCGTTGTGGGCAGCCGTGCGTGAAGGGTTATTGAATCTCCCGCCGGTGTCTTTGCGGAAATACTAAGCACACCGCTCATTCGCTTGCTGTGAATTGTGGAGCAGAGGGTTGGGTAACCGTTAGGGGTGTAAAGCTTTGCCCTCAGCGGCAGAAGCGGTGCGGAGCGACCAGGCTAATCCGAGCAACGACAGCGTGAAAATCAGCCATTTTGATGGGTCGAAATTATACCAGCGGGGACCGTTTCGGTAGTCGCTTTGGTAGGTGTGGTGGTAGTTGTGATACCCCTCCCCAAATGTCAGGAGCGAGACCAACCAGCTGTCGCGGCTTGAATCCGCTTGGCCATGGGGTTGGCTTCCCCACAAATGGCAAACTGAATTGATGCAAAAGGTCGAATTAAGCACGGCAAATGTCCGGCCGACGCCGGCGAGCATAAAACAGCCGAAGCCGCCGACCCAACCGCCGTAGAGAAAGCCCACCACGAACGGGAGTGCCAATCCTGAGAGAAAGATGAGCCCATAGTACCGGTGTTGCCACATGACAACCGGATCTTGCCTGAGCCGTGTGGCATATTTTTCATCCGAGTATCGCCCGTCGGAGAAGAGCCATCCGCAATGGCTATGCCAGAATCCTCGTTGAGCGTTGTAAGGATCGGCATCTTGGTCGCACGCGGCATGGTGGCGGATGTGATCAGCTCCCCACTTGAGGGCGGAGTTTTGCAGTGCCCATCCGCCGGCGATCAGTAATCCGGCCTTGACCCAATCGGGACATAAGAAACTCCTGTGCGAAATCAGCCGATGGTAGCCAACCGTAATGCCGAGCCCGGTAATCATGTACAGGAGCCCAAACATGGTCCAGTCCAACCAGGTATACCCATAAACAAAGGCGAACGCGGGCACCCCGATAAGTGCGCTCCCCACGACAAGGGTGAACAGTACGACTGTCACGTAGATGGGATAGGTACGCCTGAGCGTGGCGGCGGATTGTACGGGTGTTACCATAAACGCACTACTGAGGAAAGAAGCATGTCTTCATAAGGAGCAGAGGCTCTTGCAGATAGTAAGGCCTGAGGAATCAGGCAAATACTTGCTGACTCTACCAGGACTAAGGGCAAAAAAGCTACTGTAGAAAGGCCGATACTAGCCTATGAGTAACCTCTTGTTTCACGTTGACAGCATGCTGTAAGATTTCATATACATACTCGGCCTGAGTCAAGCTCGCCAGCGAGAGCGTAAATGTGTCCACTGTAACGGTCGTTGGTCCGAATTGTTATTCGCGACCGATCTGAAATAGGGTGGAGAGAGAAAGTTAGGAACAGGCTGGTTGGTCTATCACAAGGAGGCAGTCCAATGAAGAGTGCGTTATCAATGATGTTTGGTGTGGCAGCCGTCGCGTTGGTCGCGGCGCCTCTCACCTCGTATGCGGGCGGAACGATCAGTGGGAAGGTCACGTTTGCCGGGAAGGCGGAGCAGAAAGAGTTCCTCTTTTCTAAGTTCCCCAATCCAAATTTCTGCCCCAAGATTGCTGACAAGAGCAAGGTGGATGGCGATAAGCGGTTCTTGAAGCAGATAGAAGTCGCGAAGGATGGTGGTCTCAAGGGTGCAGTCGTTGCGGTTGCGGATATTGAGGATAAGGCGTGGATGGATGGCTATGCCGGGACTGAAGTGGTGGCCGCGTTCTGTGACTTCCAACCGTTCACGGGGATCGTTGTGAATACTCGGCCCTTCAAGGTTGAAAACACCGATGCAGATCCCGATGATCCTAAGTCGGTGGCCGGTGTGCTCCACAATCCCCATAGCTTCACGGTAAAGGGCAGCTCTTCGGCAACCGGGTTTAACATCGGTCTTGCGAAGAAGGGTGACAAGTTGGATAAGCCGGTGACCTTCCGTGGCGGTGCAGAAAAGGAAGGCTACTACCGGTTACAATGCGACCAGCATGAGTTCATGCAAGGGTTTTTCCTCCCAGTGTCGAGCCCGCATTTCGCGGTCGCCAAGGAAGATGGATCCTTTGAGATCAAGGATGTTCCTGCTGGTAAGCACAAGGTGATAGCTTGGCATCCATTCGCTGGCAAAGGTAAGAAAATCGAGTTTGAGGTGGAAGTGGCCGATGGTGGTTCCGCCAACCTCAAGGCTGAAATCAAGTAAGCCTCGTTTTGTCGATGTGTTGTTGAAGGGCAGCGGGTGATCCGCTGCCCTTCCTGTTTTCATACCAAGTTCGTCGCCGTGTCTTTATATTTCCGCTGCAAGAAATCAAAGATCATTTCCCTGCTCTTGCTCCCCATCATGCTGACGCTTGCGTCCTGTTCGGTGATCGAGATCCCAATCAATGCAATCAAGGCCACCTTCTCGGTCATCAAGACTGGCTATCGTGTCGCCAAAAAGACGGTCAGAGGCACGATCTGGGTTGTGCGCGGGACCTATGAATTGACGAAGGGGGCCACCAAACTGGTCTATCATATTGGGAAGTATACCTTTGAGGTGGTCCAGGCTCCGTTGGAGTATCCATTGATCCGTGACGATATTCAGACCATCGATGGGCTTCCGGTTAAGGAGGCGATCAGGCTTGGGCGGGTCAAAGCCGCTCCGTACACGGTCAAGGGTCAGCATTATGTGCCGATGAGCCTCGCCAGTGCACAGACCTACGAAGAGACAGGCTTGGCCTCGTGGTATGGGGAGGAAACTAGGCGTTTACCAGGAGGCCACATGACGGCCAACGGTGAGCTGTTCAATCCCAGCATGTTGACGGCAGCACACAAGTATCTGCCGCTGCCGATCCACGTCCAGGTGACGAACCTGGAAAACGGCAAGTCGATCATTGTCCGAGTGAATGACCGCGGCCCCTTCCCCAGTGATCACAACTCTGATTCTGGGAAACGCATCATCGACCTCAGCCGGGGAGCCGCCGAACAACTGGGATTTGTCGAACAGGGCGTTGCCAGGGTCCATGTGGAAGCCATCCAGTTGGAAGAAGCCTGAACGGAAATCTGACCGCACCGCACAAGAAGTACCAAGAAGAGTCAGTTCCCAAGCACCTTCACGGCGGTCTTTTTCGTCCCTCAAACAGGGCATTCCCTGCCTTGTCTTTTCGTTTCCGATCTAGGTAAGATCTTATGTTTGTGAATTATTTATAGAGGGGGCGTGGTGTGTCACGAGAGCTCTCACTCGCAGAAGTTTTCCAGCTTGGCTACTATTGGGAGACCAAAGTCCTCCTGACGGCCGTGAAGCTGGACGTCTTTTCTGCCATCGATGAACGGCCAAAATCCGCCCAGGATATCGCTGGTCGACTGCAGGCTGACCCTCACACGCTGAGGCTTCTCTTGAACGCCCTCGTTGCAATGAAGTTGCTGACGAAGGAGGGAGACCTGTATGGCAACTCGTCGACGGCGCTGACACACCTTGTTCGGCAGTCGCCGCAGTATGTTGGTCACTTGCTCCTTCTGCACGATGCGGAGTGGAATAACTGGGGAAAGCTGGAAGAGACGATTCGGACAGGGACGCGGTCGGTCGATCGCCATGTCTTTGAGACCGATCCCGAATTGGGAAGTAACGTGCTAGCGGTGCTCAATCGGATTGGCCAACAAAGCGGTCCTGATTTAGCCAAGCGGCTGAAGCTGGGTGGCCGCGAGCGGTTGCTCGATCTTGGTGGTGGCGCTGGGACCAACGCCATTGCGTTTTGCCAGGTGTATCCAGAGCTGCACGCAACGGTCTTTGATCTCCCGGCGACGTTGAAGTTGGCGGAAAAAACGGTCAAGGACGCCGGGTTGGAATCACGAGTCGCCCTGCATCCCGGTGATTTCAATAGAGACCACCTTGGGGGACCATACGATGTGGTCTTGATGTCCGATATCTTGCACTATCAAACGTTTCAGATGAATCAGGATCTGGTCAAAAAGGGCTTTGGTTCGCTGGCGCCGGGTGGACGGTTGGTGATTAAAGATCGATTTCTAGACGAAGCTGGGACCGGCCCGGCGTGGACGACCGCGTTTGCGGTCCATATTCTTGTCAACACTCAGCAGGGCAGCTGCTATCGGGTTGGCCAGGCCATGCAATGGCTCCAGGCCGCCGGGTTTGTCTCTGTTGTGGAGTTGGAGAAGACGGCAGTGGTGCAGGGCCTAAAACCTTGTGGAGCGTGAAGCGTTGTTCGTGAAGCGCGGATGGAAATTCGAGATACGGTTCACGAGCGACGAACGGCGAAAGTCCTGACTGCATGGATTGGTTACGGGAACCAGGCTTCTTTGGAACGTATGCGACGACGGGTGCGGACCTCAGTCAGCTGATGGCGACGCTCTTCACCGGGCTATTCATCATGGGATGGTTCCAAGCTCGTCGGCGAAAGGCCGATGCACACCATTGGTTGATGTTGGGCGGCATGATTGCCATGCTCAGCTTCTTTATCGCGTATTATCTGTTTCGGCAGCTGGGGGTCCTGGCGTTTGAAGGGAAGGAAGGGTTTGGTGGCTCGCAGTCGCTCTATGATTATGTCTTCATCCCCGTCCTGACGCTCCATATCATTCTCGTCATGATTGGGCTGATCATGGCGGTGTATATGATCGTGTTGGGGTTTCGCTCTCAGCAGTTCCTCGACGGAGTCCGATCCTTACGGGAATCACGACTGCTTACGACGTGGAAGAAGATCGGCCTTATCTTTGGCGGAATTGCCGTGGTCGTGCTTGGGCTGTTTTTCTCGCGTGTCGCCACCGCAGGGTTTTCGATGCGGAAGCTGGAAGTGTATGTGGTCTTTCTCGCCATCGTGGCTTTTGTGTTTGCGATCGAGATGACGATTCAACGGATTTGGCCCGATGGTGCGCGGCGGCATCGCGCGCTCGGCCGATTTACGATGGTCATTTACTGCGTGCTGTTCGTCACGGGCAGCTTTACGTACACGATGCTCTATATTCTCTACCCGGGGAAGATTGGGTAGGGTGTTGAGATGTTGACCTGCGGCTGTGGCCGATGGATGCATACAGAAGGGATTGAAGAACGTACCGGCGAACATGGTGCCTCTCAGTGGTTTATCCGTTCGGAATGCCGTGGCTGTGGGCTGAAAGTCGGTGTCGATGTGCTGGGGGAACAGGCCCACGGCCTCGTTGATCGGTTGCTCTGGACTGATGAAGCCTTGCATCGATTGGATCGCATGCCACCGTATGTGGCTGGGCTGGTTCGAGAAGAAGTGGAGCAGGATATTCGTCGGCAGGGCGAGCGGGTGGTCACATATGAGACGCTGCTCCGTCCCCGAACTGGGGAGCGCATTGAATGGGACCCGGAGGCGAAACAGCGGTTAGATCGAGTGCCGGCGGCGGTTCGTGCCATGGCACGGATTGAACTTGAGCGTACCGCGGCCGATCGCGGACTGTCTCGCATCACCGTGTCGCTGATGGAAGAGATCAAAGCAAAGTATTTCGGAATGAGCAGCGTGAAACGTGAAACGTGAAACGCCCAAGACGAAGCACATGAATCATGGGGCGCGGGGCTGTTCTGTGACGCGCTTCACGAACGACGCTTCACGAACGACGAGTTAAGAATGCTGCATCGAATGGCATTGCGCGTGATTCCTAGCTTGAGCCTGGCGGTGACGGAAGATGCCGTCCGTCGGAAAAAGCGAGTTGTCATGTTTGTGCCCGGACTGATCGCCTTCGGGGTGTATCGGCTGGCGAAACATCTTGTGCCCATGACTGAGCCCTTGGTCTTGCTGGCGGTCAGCAGTCTCGTCGCAATGGTCACGGCACTCTTGGCCTATCGAGTGGGGCGTGCAGCATCCTGGTCTGCCATTGTTCGACAGGATGGTCTGAAGATTCTGAGCTGGCTGGGCGGCTGGATCGGAGCCGTGTATGGCGTTCAACTATCTCTATTGGTGCTCACCCTGTTATGGATCATGCACTACAGTTATCTCCAGCATCCCGATGGGCCGGCTATGATGGCGATCATCATCTCCTGCACATCTGTCGCGCGGGATGCGTTTGAGATCGGCCATGTACGCAAGTTATCAGTGCTGGGGCGTCCAGTTTTGACATTCCCGGATGGGGAGCAGCTGCGTGTGTTGGTGCAACGCCGGGCATGGCAAGTAGGGCCGTGGGCTCTCGTAGGACTGAGTCTTGGTGCGCTGACATCGTTGTCAGGGTTGGCTGTTGCGAATGAGCAAGGCGCTGCCTTGGCACAACTGGTGACCGTGACGCTTCTCGGTGGGGGCCTTGCGCTCTGTGCGTATTTTGGAGGACTCTATCCGGCCAGTTCGTGGTTGCGCTCGCTCCGGCAGACTGCGCCGGGTGAACTGCTGAAGTATTGGTGGTGGCCTGGGATGGCCTTTGCGTCGACCTATTATTTGGTGGCGATGGGTGTGCTGTTGTTTGTCGTCCGTCAGCCGACGATGACGGTGGGTGCCACGGCAGTGATGGGTGCGCTGGTTACGGCGATGATGGGGGTGTATGGGTACTATCTCGGTGATCGGCGTCATGTCGAGGATGAGCAGGCGCCACAACTGTCGCCTGGCATGTTACGGTGCCCGTTTATGATGGGAATTCTTGGAAAGTCGATTGGCGCTGACGGTGCGGCTGGGGGCTTCGCGCTCGGCAAGACTGGAACGAAGGGGTAGAGATATGGGCCGAGGATTCATGATGATGACACGTTCCTCGATTGCCGTTGCGATGGGCATCGCGATGGTTGCGATCGTCATGGGGTTTGCGTGGAATGGCCCCGATCTGTCATTTGCGGACTCATCGACGGATGTGTACTTCGGCACGGAGGGGACTCCGCAGGGACCGGCGGCTCCTGCTCCTGATGAAACGGTCTATCCCAGAATCGGTTCGTTAGACAGTCGGCTGCTGGTGTGGTTTGTGACGCAGCAGCATACCTATTTCGGAGGATTTGTGCTCGCCCTGCCGTTGTTTTGCGCGTTGCTTGAGTTCCTTGGGCTACTCACCAAGAAGCCGGCGCTGGCCCTTCGCTATGATGGTTTGGCAAGGGATCTCGCAAAGGTGGCAGTCTTGGCCTTGTCGGTGACCGCGCTCATCGGCAGCCTGATGCTGACGATGTTCATCACGCTGTATCCCAGTTTTATGAAGTATATGGGCGGAACCTTTAAAGGGTTCATGCCCGCCTACGCGGCTGTATTTGTGGGAGAATCGCTGCTCCTGATCGTCTATTACTATGGGTGGAATCGGATGACGGGTCGGGGCATGAAGTGGATCCACGCCGCGATCGGGATTCTGACCAACATTGTGGGAACCACGTTATTGATGATGGCCAATGCTTGGTCGGCCTTCATGATGTCACCCGCCGGGGTGGATGCGCAGGGGCGGTTTTTGGGAAATGCCTGGCATCTACTGCACTCCGCGCTCTGGAACCCGCTGAACGTCCATCGCTTCCTTGCGGACATTATGTCCGGTGGGGCGGTGGTGTTGGCCTATGCCTGTTATCGGTTTTTTACCAGTAAGACCGACGAAGAGCGAGCCTATTTCGATTGGGTCGGCTATGTCTTCCTGTTTGTCACAGTCTGTGCGCTTATTCCCATGCCCTTCGCCGGCTATTGGCTGATGAAATCGGTGTTCGTGTTTCGCCAGACCATGGGTGTCACGATGATGGGTGGCTTGCTCACCTGGCTGTTTGTGGTTCAGGCACTCTTGATCGGCGTCCTGTTTTTGGGGATTAACTACTATCTATGGCAGAGCATGGCGCGGATCAAAGGTGGTGAGCGCTATCAGCCCTATTATCAATTCTTATTGGGGGTGTTGATGCTGGCGCTCTTCGTCTGGCTGACGCCTCACACGCTGCTCACGTCTGCCAGTGAAGTCAAGGCGATGGGCGGTGCTCAGCACCCCGTGATCGGCAACTATGGTGTCATGTCGGCCAAGAACGGAGCAGTGAATATCCTGATTCTCGTCACGGCCTTGAGTTTTTTGTACTACCGTCGAGCGAATCGAACCATGACGATCTCGTGGGTCAAGTCTGGGAATACGCTCCTCACGGTGTTGTACGTGGTCGGGGCGCTCAATATCATCTGGTTATCGATCTATGGGTTTTACTTGCCGGCGAAGGTACGTGTCGGCCTATCCGCACCCCAGGCCTTCACGACGTTCACGGTAATCGCAATCGGTGTGGTGATGAACCGCCTCATGCTCAGAGGTGCGGTGGTGCATGGCCCGATTCAGTGGGGAAAAATTCCGCTGCGCGGCATGGTGGGATTGTTTGGGTTGGCGGCGTCCTTTAGTTGGGTGATGGGTTTGATGGGATACATTCGTTCATCGGGACGGTTGTCATGGCATATCAGTGAGTTGATGGCTGACGTCTCGCCCTGGGCCTTCACCCCAGACCTTCAATATGCCACGAAAATGGTGACGCTGAACATGGTGGTCTTTTGGGCAGCTGTCCTCGCGTTGTTCTGGATGTGTGAGCGAGGGCAGCAGCCGGTGATGGGGGAGGAATTCCAGGAGGAACAGGTGCCGTTGCTGTCGCCCGTTCCATCACGAGAAACATAGAAAGGGAATGATGCCTATGGAGTGCCGTTCGCCGAAGTATATGACGGTAGTTCTCAGTCTCTTGATCGGTGTTGGCCTGTGGCAAGCTCCACTGACAGTCCAAGGGCAGGGACTTGTGCTGGAGGATTTTCAAGCAAAGGAAGCGGACGGGTTTCCTTCTCTGTGGGATCACGAAAATCAGCGGAGCCAATCGAAAGGTCGTGACGCCTATAAGGTGCAATCGGAGAACGGCGCGAGCTTTCTGTCGGCCAAAGATGCAGGGCAGCGAATCAAGAAAAAGAAAATAGATTGGGATCCCAAGGCCTATCCGATTTTGACCTGGCGGTGGCGTCTGAATAAGGCAACAACTGGTACCGAACCGCTGGCCGCAGTCTATGCATCACTGGATACGGATCTCCTCTTTATCCCGGTGTTCACGAAATATGTGTGGAGCGAGTCGAAGGCGGATGGCACCGTGACAGAAGGGGGCATGTTTAGTGGCTCCGAGATTGTCGTCCAGACCGGAACGAAGGAGATCGGGCAATGGTTTGAGGAGCGGGTGAATGTCTACGAGGATTTTAAACGGATTCATAAGCATGAGCCGGCGGAGAAAGCATGGGGGATTTCCATCATCGCGGCGCCTGGAGTTGAAATCGACTTTGGCCCGCTGATTGCCGCTCCGGCTAAGTAGCGGTCTGCCTTTTGGTCTATGAAGGACCAGTGGGATGGCGAAAAGTAAGGTGTTTGATATTGCGCTTGGGATAGTCGTGATGGGTACCGTCGGGACGCTGATCGGTATGACCATGGGTGGTGGGCTGATGCTCGTCGCCATCGCTATCGGGATTGTTCTTGGTGCGGTGATCGGCTTTCTGGGTGGGCGTAGATTTCTCATCAGTATCCTTGTCGGGACTGTGTTGGGTGGTGTTTTAGCCTGGGTGATGGCTGGTGTCGAGCGGATCTGGGTTGGCGCCGGAGCAGGAGCTGCCATGGGTGGGTTTCTCGGTGTCCAGATTTCAATGTTGCTCGACGTGCGTGCTGCGAAGAAGGCGGCGTCTGAACAAGCGGAGACGTCCCCGTCCTATCGGTAGGTACTTTCGTTAAAGAGGTGCTCGTGGAAAGCAAAGGTGTCTTGGTCGGGTCCATCGTCTTTGTGTTTACATCGTTTTTTCTCATGATTGGTCTGCTGGCCTATGAGTCCTATAAGGCAAAGCAGATGAAACAGCTCGCGGCATCAGTGCAGTCAGAAACTCGACCGACGGTGAGTGGTCTGCCGGCTCAGGATTTCTCGATGTATAAGACGAAAATAGGTGATGAAGGCCGGGAGATGGTTCAGATCCCGGAAGGTCCGTTTACGATGGGGAGTCATGATGGTGATCCGGACGAGGCGCCGGAGCATCAGGTCTATCTGAAGGGATTCTACCTCGACCGAAAAGAAGTCACACAAGAAGAGTATGCACGGTTCGCGAAGATGACCAAACGAGCGATGCCGAGAATCGAGGTGTTCGATGATGATCAGTCAAAGATCCTGAAGCCGGAGTTCGCAGCGATGAGCGTCTCGTGGGACGAGGCGGTCGCCTACTGCAAGTGGGCCGGTAAGCGACTATCCACAGAAGCTGAGTGGGAGAAGGCCGGGCGTGGCGAGAGTAAGCGAAAATATCCGTGGGGGGAGAAGTTTGTCACGACCGCTGCCAATGTTGACGGCAGCGAGGACGGATATAAATACATCGCTCCGCCTGGGTCGTTCGACGGGGGACGAAGCCCCTACGGCCTCTATGACATGACAGGCAATGTCGCTGAATGGGTCGAAGACTCCTATGACGAACACTACTACAAGAAGTCACCATTTAGAGACCCTAAGGGACCGGAGAATGCTGATCTCAAAGTTGTGCGCGGCGGCTCATGGCGGGAAACGGAACATAATGCAAGACTGTCAAAGCGTTTTACCGCGAAACATTGGCGGACGGATGTAACGATTGGTATTCGCTGTGCGAGCGATCTTGATCAAGCAGGAGGGGCTCCTGAGTCTTAGTCCGGCATGCTCGAATCAAAATTTAAATTCGTCTTTCTGCTCGTGGTGTTAGCGTGTGCGGCTATGCCAATCGTCGCCATAATGCGAGGTACTATTTCGACTCCGTATGAAACGTCGATGCCTGGAGCCAGTGCTGATATTGAGTCGGCACCCGAGAGCATTCCCGGGGAGGAGCCTATTGCGGATGAGATGGTGACGATTCCGGCGGGGCCGTTCGTTCGTGGCACCGAGAGCGGGGGGTTCGATGAAGGGCCGCAGCGAACCATCCACTTGGATGCGTTTTCTATTGATCGGTACGAAGTGACGAATCATCACTATCAGCAGTTCATCTCGGCGACCGGCCATCGAAAGCCAGGGTTGCCTGCGCGTTACGCCAAGAGCGGTGGAAGGGTGAGGGGGACCAATCAGCCGGTCGTCTATGTCTCGTGGGATGATGCCATAGAGTATTGCCGCTGGAAAGGGAAGCGACTCCCGACGGAAGCGGAATGGGAAAAGGCGATGCGAGGCGGAGACGGAAGACTCTGGCCATGGGGGAATAAAGAGCAGGCCAGTGGTGCCAATTGGGCCAGGGTGCAGGATGGGTATGAGGTATCTGCGCCTGTGGGGAGCTTTCAGTCTGATGCGAGTCCCTTTGGCGTCATGGATGGAGCGGGGAACGCCATCGAGTGGGTGGACGATTGGTATGATGAAACATACTACAAGCGCTCGCCGGAACAGAACCCACCGAGTCCCGAATATGGCACCTATCGGGTGCTTCGCGGAGGAGGATATACGACGACCGGAGGCGATGTTCGAATTACCAGTCGAAGTAAGATGATGCCTGACTTTCGAGATGAAACGATCGGATTTCGCTGCGCGATTTCGATGGCGGGAATGAGAGAAGAAGAAAAGAAAAATCAGGATGTAGTTACAGAAAATCAAAGTGGTAGAGGATCAAAAACACGGCCAAAATGATATTGACAACCATTCCGACCAAAACTATAATGTCAAACACTTTTGAGTTTTTCGTCACGGTTTCTCCTGTTTTTTTGTATGCGAACGACAAAATTTTGATAACACAGGGTCTTGTACCTGTCAAGTAATGCGGAATGCGTCAGTTCTGATTTTTCATCAAAAATTATCTTAATCGGGAGTACGGCAACAATGGCAACGGTGGCCCCTGACAGCGAAATTAAAGTAAAAATCGGGAAGATGATTTTCTACATCACCTGTGCTGTTGGACTATGGTTTTTCTACTGGTTTGCCGGTATCCAGTGCCCCTGTTGAGTTGAAGATCTTGTGTGGGTGCCAGAGGGGGCGATACGGTTTAATCAACGCCTGGACTTGGTGGTAGAGGAGAAGAAAGAAATGAGTGCGCTGAATAATCCTGTTGTTGCAGTGATTGTTTCTCTTATTATCTCGGTTGGTTACTTTGTTTTTGTCGATCACTATCTGATGGATATGCAGGGGTTGGATTTCTGGTATCTCTTCCGGAACTAAACCTCTGAGGGTGTGGTCGGACATTGCTGGTAGTTTGTGAATCTTAACGTAAGGGTATCAAGGAGGTATTCCATGGGCCTTTTAGCCGGCAAGCGCGTCTTTTCGATTATGGCGCTCTGCATGATGGTTAGCCTCCTTCTGCTTCCGATCGTCGTAGCGTTGCCTTCACTGGCAATCGGTGAAGAGGCTCCTGCTGGCGATGCGGCTAAGAAGGATGGGGACAAGGTTGAAAAGGGTCGAGATGTTTATTACAAAACCGAAGGTATTGTCGTCGGTGCTCCCGCCCCTAAAACGGTGGATGGTCCCAGGGACTACCCACGGTACAACTTTGAAAGCCGTGTATTGCTCTGGTTTGCCAACCAGCAGCATCTTTATTATGGCAGCTTCGTATTGGCTGTGCCGATCTTCTGCATGATCATTGAGTTTATGGGTGTTGTGACGAAAGATAAGGCGCTCGCCAAGCGTTACGATCAGTTAGCATATGATTTTATAAAGATCAGCCTTACGGCCTACTCTCTCACGGCCATTCTCGGTGGTATTCTGATCTTTACCTTCCTGACCTTGTATCCGGCATTTTTCTCTTATCTGTCAGGTATTTTCCGTCCTGTCATGCACATCTATGCATTGATGTTTGTGGCTGAGAGCGGGACTCTCTACATCTACTATTACGGCTGGGACAAGATGAAGGAGGGGTTCCTGAAGTGGATTCATCTGAGCATGTCGGTGATCTTGAATATCATTGGCACATTGCTGATGTTCCTAGCGAACTCCTGGATTGGTTTTATGATGTCGCCTGCCGGCGTCGATGAGCAGGGCCGGTATCTCGGAAATATCTGGCACGTAATTCACACAGCCTTATGGAACCCTCTCAATCTGCATCGCATCCTTGGCAATATGGCCTTCGGCGGTGGCGTTGTTGCTGCCTATGCCGCCTACAAGTTTTTGGCATCGAAGACCGATGAGGATCGGGCTCATTATGATTGGATGGGCTACATTGCCATGGCGCTCGGCGTGGCTTTCTTGATCCCGTTGCCGTTTGCTGGATATTGGCTCATGCGAGAAGTGTATGCCTATCGTCAGCAGATGGGGATCACGCTGATGGGTGGACTCCTTGCTTGGCTGTTCATAATCCAGGCTACGATGATTGGGATTCTGTTCCTGAGTACTAACTATTATCTCTGGCAGGCCATGGGTCGTATGCGTGGTGCTGAAAAGTACCAACGTTATATTAAGTACCTTGTTTTCATCCTTGCCTGCGGATACATGGTCTTTATTACTCCTCACACAATGGTCATGACCCCGGCCGAATTGAAGGCCATGGGAGGCCAGCAACATCCTGTTCTTGGAAATTATGGAGTCATGTCGGCGAAAAACGGTGGGATCAATGTCATTATTACAACCACTGTATTGAGTTTCGTCTGGTATATGAGGGGGAACAAAGTTTCAACTGTATCGTGGGCGAAGTTCGGTAATATCTTTATGGGAATATTTTTCGCCTGCGCCTACTTCAATATTATTTTCCTGGCCGTATATGGGTATTACATTCCAGCAAACGTTCGCGTTGGTTTGTCTGTTCCTCAGGTCGCGACCACCTTGTCGTGTCTCTTCTTCATGTTTGCCCTCAATAGCGTCATGATGAAGGGAGCCAAGCAATTAGGGCCGATTGAGTGGGGCAAGATTTCAGCCCGGTCTCAGTACGCGCTCATTATGTTGGCGACGGCCTTTACCTGGATGATGGGATTGATGGGTTATATTCGCTCGTCAGTTAGGCTCTTCTGGCACGTCAATGAGATCATGAGAGATAACTCACCATGGGCTTATACTCATACGGTGGGGTTTGCGGCCAACATGATTTCATTCAATGTTTTGTTTTTCTGGATCACGATCCTATTTGTCTTCTGGCTTGGCAGCTTGGGTGCGAAGAAGGTTCCAGTTGAGTCTAAAGCTGGAATTCCTGGGAGCATTCCGCAGCCGATTGCCAGTCATTAATCGACGGTGGTTGTTGCTAGCCAGCTCAATGGTGGGGGCTCAGTCCACGCATTGTGGCTGTAGGAGGTCAAGACCTTGGGTAACTTAATTGCAGAGGCAGTCTCTATGGGCTGGATGGCTCTAGCTATCCTAGCCGGACTATTGGTTTATTTTCAGATGTCCATCAGCGAGCCTGCGGCAAAGAAGCGTGCTGTTTTCAAGACATTCATCGGTATTGTTGCGACGCTCTTGCTGTTTATGGCTATCGCAAACTATACGAATAATTTCTACGGTCAAAATAGGCTCTTGCCAGTGTCACTGGTGATTATCACTGTAGGCACCTTTGTCATGGCGCTGTATTTTACCAATCTCAGTGCTCTCCTGAAGATCGGTGGGGTGATGTTCTTTGTCGCTGCGTTTCTATCAGGCTATGGAAACTGGCTTCCTCAAGTCGAGGGTGGTTTCCCGCCGGTAGAGGAAAAGAAGACGTGGGATTCGATGACCCCACAACAGCTGGCTGATGAAGGCGAAAAGATTATCTTCGGAGGTGTTGGGAAGAATAAAGAGCAAGGCGCAATCGGGAAGGGCCAATGTCCGCTCTGCCACGCATTCCATGCCGGCATGTTGGGCGAACGGGCGCCAAATTTAGCGGGACTCCCTGGGCGAGGGAAAGAGCGATTAGAGGATCCCAAGTATTCCAAGGGTAATCCTTCCAAGCGGGAATATGAGGCGAAAGAGGCATTCCCAGGCTCGGGAACTGCGGAAAATGGCCAAGAGTATATTGCGGAATCGCACGCATGCCCTAGCTGCTATGTTGTCGCTGGGTATGGCGTAAAGGGAACGAATGACAAGCAAAGTCCAATGCCTTCTATTCATAAGCCGCCTATCTCCCTCAGCCTTCCTGAGCTTGCGGCTGTGGATACCTGGATGTATTTGCGCGAAGGAATAGACGCTCCGTCGTTTGAAGAGATCGTAAAGTCGTACGAGAAGTTTATTCCAGAAGCAGAGCGTCCTAAGCAGGCTGATGAAAAGCCTGCTGGAGCCACATCCCTGTTGGCAGATGGATCGGAACCGATTGATCAGATTTTTGCCAAAGGACAATGCATTTCATGTCATACGATCCCTGGCATCCCAGGAGCGGTGGGAACCATCGGGCCTAAACTGGAGGAAGGGACATCGGCTCCGCAGCGTATTAAGGATCCCACCTATAAGGGAACAGCCAAGTCACCGACCGAATACATTATGGAGTCTATCGTAGACCCTAGTGCCTTTGTGGTGAAGCCGTTATAGTAGCCTCCGAGTGTCTGTCATGCGGAGAGTAAAGGGAGTTTGCCGATGAAAGCATTGATGTCGCTCGGTGCCCTGATCGGAGTGGCTGGTCTTCTCCTTCTGGGCGGAATGGTTCTGGATGTTGTGCCTTCAACCTACATACGGTTGGTGGAAGGCTACATGCCGATTCAAATGCTGCTCGAAGTGGCATGCTATGTGATCGGCTTTACGGGATTGAGCTATACGTTGAATGCCATGGGGATGGCTATCCCACGGTTTTGGCAGGGCATCGGTTTCTGGGTATTTTTTCTGCTCTATCTGAAGTACCGTATGTACCCGCCTATCCCATTCAGCGTGCGAGCAATGTATGGCACAGTGTCATTGGTGGCAGTCTTCATGTGGGTCTCTGCTAGTGAAGAGGATTGGCAGAAGTTTAAGCAACCCATCATGAACGTTCTTGATGCTCAGACAGGGGGAAACCGGCTTTTACGGTATCTCTATCTGGTGCTCCTACCGATCCTAATCGGAGGATTTTCATTTAATGCCATGATGCCAAAGTCGGAGGAACCAATCGAGTTACGAACGGTTCATCCAGCACCACCTGCGAGTACTAAGGTTCACGGGAAGACCTACACATTACAGACCTCTCAGAATCCCTATCGTGTGAACCCAGAAGGGAAATACGATCAAGAGTTCTCTAATGCCAATATTGTTGAGCAGGGTATGGGGCGTTTGATGAAGCCCAATGCCAACCCCTGGGATGATAAGAATCAGGGCTATCTAAAGTATGTGCGTGAGGGTGGTGAGATATTCTATCAGAACTGCCATTTTTGCCATGGCGATAATTTGAATGGTCGAGGGCTCCATGCCTTTGCGTTCAATCCAATTCCAGCCAATTTTACGGATCCTGGAACAATCGCACAGCTGCAAGAAACATTTATCTTCTGGCGTGTTTCGAAGGGTGGAATTGGGTTACCCAACGAAGGGTTCCCTTGGGCATCAGTGATGCCACCCTGGGAGCAACACCTGACGGTGGATGAAATTTGGAAGGTTGTTTTGTTTGAATATTGGCACACCGGCTACTATCCGCGAACCTGGGATTAGTTGCCATATTCCTTATGAATGCCAAACCAGACATAAAGAAGATTATGAGGCCAAACATGATGGACAGTATAACTCAGAAGGCCGGGATCATCGCGGCTGCTGCCTTCGGAGTGGTTCTAGTGTCGAGTGCAGGGTATTCGTCAGTATTTGCTCAAGGGCTTCCAGAGGGTTTTAAGAAAGGTGATCTTTCGCCTGAACCTTCAGCAGACATGATTGAAGCAGGGAAGCGAGTCTATTTCACCAAGTGCGTGTGGTGTCATGGAGTGGATGGAGCTGGTGATGGACCTGGAGCCGACCGGCTTTGGCCACGCCCGCGGAATTTCAATCAAGGCACATTCAAAATTCGCCATACTGCAAGCGGCGAGCTCCCACTCTTCGATGCTAAGAAACCTATAGCTGGGCAAAATGATCTGTTTGAAACGGTCACGCATGGATTGCCGGGTTCTGCCATGCCACCTTGGGAAGGTATTTTGAGCGAGGAGCAGCGCCTGCAAGTCCTCTCTTTTGTTACGACCCAACTCGTCAAAGACCGAAAGTTTACCGATAAGCAGTCAGAGACACAGACGATTTTACAATTAGCGGACCTTAAGCCTAAACCCGCCACTGACGAAAGTAAGAAGCGGGGTAGCGAGTTGATCGTAGAGAAAAAGTGTGTCGAATGTCATGGAATGGAAGGGCGTGGCGATGGAAACGCCTTCAATCTAAAGGATGACTGGGGTTTCTCGATCCAGCCGGCCAATTGGCATAAGTGCTGGAACTTCAGGGGGAGTCGTCAAGATCCGTACAATGTTGCCAACATCTTCCGTACTTTTTCTACGGGTGTAAATGGCACACCGATGCCATCATTTGCGGATAACACGAGCGTCGATGAGCGGTGGGATATCGCCAACTTTGTCAATTCGCTGTGTGAAAGAGATGCACTGGGTAATCCACTGCCCATTGATCCATTAACCGATAAGCCTAAAATCAACTTCGTCATCCCTTCAGATCTCGTTGAGGGGGAAATCCCGGCTGATATTGAACATGAGGCCTGGCAAAAGGCTCCAAAACGAATTGTGGCGATGGGGGGACAGATCACCCATAAGCCAAGAAACTTTGTGAATCGAATCGACGATATCTGGGTTCGGTCGCTCTACAATGACAAATATATTGTCTATCTCCTTGAGTGGGATGATCGAACAAAGAGTGTCGCCGAAGGGAAGCTTCCGTGGGCGCCCACTCAGGTGAATATCGATGTGAAAGAGCAGGACCCTAAGACCGGGGAAGAGGGGTCAATCGCAGCAAAGCAAAATAATTACGCGCTCTACAACGATGCAATTGCTATTGAGACCGCGGTGAAGTGGAAAGAATTACCGGCTCCAATTAAGCCGCGCTATTTGTTCGGGACGAACGACCAATTCCCCATGGATATCGTAAAGTGGGAAGCGGACGGCTCCCTTCGTGCCTTTAAAGGTACGGGCTGGGATAAGGATTTTGAAGAGCGCGATAATTATGAAGAGGCCATGAAGCTCGTAAAGAGCGAATGGAAGAATGGTCGCTGGTATGTGATGATTCAGCGGCCTGTAGGAAATAAGAAGGACCAGGATTATGACGAAGACACATTTTTTGAGGTAGGACAGTATATTCCTACTGTCTTCTTTGCCTGGGACGGTCATAATGGAGATGCAGGACGAAAGATGGCTGTCTCCGCATTTTACTACACGTTCATGAATCCGCCTGTTCCTCAGGAAACGTACATCTATCCGGTTGTCATCGCTGTCGGGGTGGTACTGCTGGAGGGCTGGGTTCTGACCCGTCGCGCAAACAGGAAAAAAGGAAAGACGCTGTAGCGTTTCATAACCACGCGCTTCAGTGCAACAAGAAGATAGAGGGGGTGGGGAAACCTACCCCCTCTTTTTTTTAGGCAGGTTACGTTCCTATGATCACTGATGTGACAGGTGTTCTGCTGGCTGGCGGAAAAAGTAGGAGGATGGGAGAAGACAAGCGATTCATCCTTGTCGGTCAGGAGACTCTCTTTGATCGGAGCTTGACGGTTCTCCGTGAATTGTTTGAGGCGGTATGTGTCGTCATCGCTCAAGATAGCCCGCCACTGCAAGCGGACGTGCCGGTGGTCCGTGATCTTATGCCGGACTGTGGGAGCCTTGGTGGATTGTACACGGGGCTTCGACTGGCCAAGACCCAGCATATTTTCGTCGTGGCCTGCGATATGCCATTTCTCATCTCGCAGGTTATTCGGCATATGGTTCAACTAAAAGATCAGGCTGATCTTGTCATCAGTCGGTGGGCGACTCGTCTTCAACCAACCCATGCGGTTTATGGCCGAAACTGCCTTCCAGTTATTGAGGAAATGATAGCCCTCCATAATAGGAAGATTCACAGTATGGTCAGCCATCCATCTCTTCGCATATCTGTGGTGCCTGAGACAGAGATCAGGCACATCGACCATGAGGGGCGTTCCATGTTCAACATCAATACGCCATCCGATCTGGAACAGGCTCAATCAATATGTGATCCTGGTACGGGGAGTGGGTCGTAGTGTGTAGGTCGGACAGGTGAAACGTACTCTCCTTATCATTCATCCAGGTGCACTTGGGGATGTCCTGCTGGCTGTCCCAGCAATAAGGCGTCTAAGTGTGAGGTTTCCCCAGCATGAGATTGTACTCATAGCTGCTGCTGTCGTGAGCCGGCTCCTATGGGAATGTGGAGTGATCAGCGATTGGCTCCCCTTAGAAGGGCGAGCATGTCTAGGGCTTTTTTCGGGGGCTTCATCTATTTCCAAGGAGTTATATTCCTGCGTGCATCGCTGTGATCGAGCTGTGGTTTGGATGGAAGATAAAGAAGGCGTGCTTGGTTCCTTCTTCCAGGAATTTGGTGTCCTGAACGTTCAGATTCAGTCACCATTTTCCAAGGGATTGCGTGCAACGCACCAGAGCGACCGTTTTCTTGAGACGCTGGGTGAATCGACCAGAGATAGTCTATCGGAGAGAACGGTACAGGTTCCCCCGCATCTCTTGGAGCGGGGGAAGGACTCTCTTGATGCGCTGAAGATTTCCCAGGAGCCATCGCTGGTTCTTGTGCATCCGGGGAGTGGAAGCGTTCACAAACGCCTTGAGCCCAGAAGAATGGCCTCGCTGATTGAACAGTTGTGGCAGGAGGGGATGTATCCCCTCATCTTGGAGGGGCCGGCTGATCACGATGCCGTAGGTCAGGTACTGCACTTTGTGAGTCGGCCGCCTCTTGTGCTCAGAGATCTTGATCTATCTCAGCTTGCAGGGGTGTTTGGACGGGTTGCCGCATATATTGGTCATGATTCGGGTGTGACCCATCTAGCGGCTCTAGTGGGTGTGCGGACCATCGCTATATTTGGCCCTACAGATCCCCATCGGTGGGGACCATACGGGAGCCATGTGTCGATCGTGCGAGGGTTGCCGTGTAGTTGTGAGTCGTGGGAAACAATTAAATCATGTGTGGGGAAACCTTGTCTTCATGCCCCGGTTGAGAAAATTTTAGAGGCGTCGCGGCTTACATATCGAGGAACCGATAACACAAGCCCTCAGAACTCCGCGGAAACCGCCTTGTCTCTGGCTACCCCACAATGATACAGTGACATGTTAATTTCCTTTCTATGGTAAGGACTTAGAGGAATAGTTGTGTCTCAAGGATTTGTGCAAGAGCGGGTCACAACGGCCCTACTTGGGGCCCTCAATGGCGCGAGGCAAAAGGGGCAATTGAAGACGGCGGCTTGGCCCACGCTGAGTCTTGATGCGCCCAAACGACCGGAATGGGGAGATCTCGCTTCCACGGTCGCCATGTCATTAGCCTCATCTGAGCACAAGGCGCCTCATGATATTGCCCAGATCATCATAGAAAATATTCCTCAGCGAGAGCAGCTGTTTGATCGTGTTGAAATTGTTCGTCCAGGTTTTTTAAATTTGACGGTTAAACCGGCTCTCTGGCAGGAGGTTCTTCGTGAAATCGAGTCGCAAGGGGCTCGTTATGGCCGGACAACTGTCGGGGCCGGTCGTCGAGTGTTGGTGGAGTATGTGAGCGCCAATCCGACCGGGCCGTTGCATGTTGGCCATGGCAGGGGGGCGGCGGTCGGGCAGGCGGTCGTTCGATTGCTGGATGCGATCGGATACGAGGCCGTCAGCGAGTACTATATCAACGACGCAGGCCGCCAGATGAAATTATTGGGCGCGTCCGTGTATGCCCGTTACCAGGAGTTATCCGGGCAGACTATCGCGTTTCCTGAGGATGGCTATCATGGCTCATACATCACAGCGCTGGCACAGCAGCTCAAGGAGCAACTCGACCGAGTAGCAGGTGAACTGACTCCTGCCGACCTTGAAACTCGCTGCCGATCCCTTGCCTATCAGAAACTGCTGGGACTCATCCGTGACGATCTTATGTCGTTTGGTATCGAGATCCAATCCTGGTTCAGCGAAACGTCGCTTCTAGAGTCCAAAGCTATCGAGTTGGCTCTGGAAGAATTGAAAGCCCGCGACCTCCTGTTCCAAGAGGATGGTGCATGGTGGTTTCGGGCATCCACGTATGGTGATGAAAAAGACCGTGTCGTCAAGAAGCAGGACGGTGAATATACGTACTTGGCTTCCGATATCGCCTACCATCATGACAAGCTGAGGCGTGGCTACGATCTGCTGATTGATGTCTTTGGTGCTGACCACCATGGGTATATCCCGCGCATGCAAGCGGTCATGCAGGCCTATGGACATCCCAAAGATCGTCTCCACGTCGTACTGGTCCAGTTGGTGAAGCTGCTGCGGGATGGAGTCGAAGTGAAGATGTCCAAGCGGACCGGGGAATTCATTACCATGCGGGAAGTCCTCGATGAGGTCGGAGCCGATGCTGCGAAGTTCTATTTCTTGATGCGCGACTCCACGACACATTTGGAATTCGACTTGGAGTTGGCGAAGCAACGGTCCACCGACAATCCGGTGTACTACGTTCAATATGCCCACGCGAGAATTTGCAGCCTGTGGCGTGTCGCAGCTGCCCGAGGGGTTACCCGGCCATCCGCGGAGGCGACGGATCTGACAGTGTTAATGGATCCCGATGAATTAGGGTTGATTAAGAAGCTGTCCTCTTACCCTGACGTCGTCCAGGCGAGTGCCCTGGCTTTTGAGCCACACCGTGTGACGTACTATCTTCAACAATTGGCGGCGCTTCTCCATACGTTTTATAACAAACACCGTGTGTTGCCTCCCGAACTCGATCAAGAGAACAAGGAGTCGGCCTCTCCTGAAGTGCTCACAGTCAACCGGACGGCGGCGCGACTGGTTTTGATGGGGGCGGTCCAGCAGGTTCTTCGAAATGGACTCACTGTGCTCGGCATCTCAGCGCCGGAGCACATGTAGCGGGTCAGACCCCGTAGAAGATGATGCAGTACCACGTTCAACAATCCGATCGGCACTCCAAAGGCCGCGTCGGTCTGCTCACGACCGGCCATGCAGAGGTCGAAACACCGGCTTTCATGCCAGTTGGCTCGTTGGGTCCCATCAAGGGGCTTGAACCGGATGACGTGAAGGACCTTGGGTTTCGACTCATCCTCAATAATGCCTATCACCTGTACTTGCGCCCTGGTCATAAGATCGTGGCCGACATGGGGGGGCTTCATGCCTTCACCGGCTGGCCGGGAGCGATCCTCACCGACAGCGGGGGGTTTCAGATTTTCAGTTTAGCAAAGTTGTGCGAGATTACCGACGAGGGCGTCACGTTTCAATCGCACATCGATGGCTCGACGCATTTCCTGACACCTGAAAAGGCGATAGAAATCGAAGAGGCGTTGGGTGCCGATATCATCATGGTGCTTGATCAATGTGTGGCGTTGCCTGCCACTCGCGCGATCATCCAGGACGGTGTGCGCCGAACTCAGCACTGGGCGGAGCGCTGTCAGGCAAGCCGTCGGCGAACGGACCAGGCCTTGTTTGGCATCGTCCAGGGTGGATTGGAATCGGACTTGCGGGTCGCTTCGGCGAGGGAGCTCGTGAAATTGGGGTTCGACGGCTACGCGATCGGCGGGCTGTCGGTCGGAGAAGGGAAGCCCGACATGTATGCGATGCTCGATGTGACGGTTCCAGAGTTGCCGGCAAGCAAGCCTCGGTATCTTATGGGGGTCGGACATCCGGAAGATCTGCTTGAAGGGGTGGCCCGGGGTATCGATCTCTTCGATTGCGTCGTTCCCTCGCGTCATGGCCGAACAGGCTCTCTCTTTACACGGACCGGTCGGGTTGTCATCAAGCAAGCGCGGTATGCGGAGGATGAACGACCGATCGATCCTGAGTGCACGTGTCCGGTCTGCCGTCGATACTCGCGGGCCTATTTGCACCACTTGTTTCTGGTCAAGGAAATGCTGGGAGCCCGGCTCAACACGATTCATAACTTATGGTATTTTTCCGAATTGATGCGCCACATACGGGAAGCCTTGCGAGAGGGAACGTTTCCTGAATTTCGGGACGCGTTTTATCGGAACCACACCAGACAGACGGTCATGGCCGGTCTAGCGGAGTGTGAAGAGCCGTGTGGAAAATTGGATGGGAATGGTCACATATAGAAGAAGGGGATTGGCTTGATGTTGATGGAATCGATTGCATGGGCTGAGGGGGCGAGCGGAGGCGGAGCATCTGCGAGTGGAGGGACGAGCGGGATGTTATCGTTGCTCCCGTTCCTCTTGATCTTTGTCATTTTTTATTTTCTTCTGATCCGGCCTCAACAGAAGAAGCAAAAGCAGCAGCAGTCCTTGTTGGACGCCTTGAAGAAGGGCGACAAAGTGGTCACGACGTCAGGAATCTGGGGCACCATCACCAACATCGGGAAAGAGACAGTGACCTTGCAGATTGCCGATAATACCAAAATTAAAATGCAGCGTGAGAATGTTTCGCGCGTCCGTGGGGAAGAGGAAGATAAAGAGAAAGACAAAGACAAAGACAAAGACAAAGACAAAGACGCGTAGTTCACACGGGATAAGGGGTCACGGACGACATGAAAAAGGTAAGTGGGCGGCTCTGGTTATTAACACTGGTCATCTTGGTATCGATGGTGGCCTTTCTCCCGTCCTATCAGCCGGCGTATCAAGCCTTGCCGGGCTGGCTGAAGGCAGTGCTCCCGAACAAAGGGATTACGTTGGGGCTGGATTTGCAGGGCGGCATCCATATGGTTCTGGAGGTGGACGAGGATCGCGCCGTGGAGATCGCGGTTGACCGTTCCGTCACCGCGCTGCAGGATCTTATGACCGAAAAGAAACTCGCGGTCGACTCAGTCAAGCGAACCGGGCATGAGCAAATTGTGATTCAGATGCAGACTGCCGATACGAAGGCCTCCGTCCAGAAACTGATCGATGATTTCCCCCTGTTTATCGAGAAGGAGTCGGCGGGGTCGACGAATAGCATGGTGTGGGAGCTGCGTGAGCTTGAAACCAAGCGCATCAAGGATTCCGCTATCAACCAGGCGTTGGAAACCATCCGGAACCGCATCGATCAGTTTGGCGTCGCGGAGCCAATCGTTCAACGCCAAGGGTTGAAGCAAATCGTTGTGCAGCTGCCTAGTGTCAAGGATCCGAAACGTGCCAAGGGTCTGATTAAGGAGACGGCGCTGCTCGAATTCAAAATGTTGGACGAAGACCTCCACCTTGATCTCCCGGCGCGTGTTCCGAAAGACAAAGAAGCCGAGGTACTTCAGCAGTTTGCCGGCAAACTGCCGGAGAGCGATCAGATTTTATTCGAGCGAATGGTCGACAAGGACACGGGTGTTGAGTTTCGCATGCCCTATGTCGTCAAGAAGCGGGTCATGTTGACTGGTGACGTGCTAAGCGATGCACGTGTTGCCATCGGTCAATTCAACGATGCGTACGTGTCCATCACGTTTGACTCCAAAGGGGGGCAGGAATTCGAACGGATTACGAGCGAGAACGTCAAGAAGCGGATGGCCGTCGTCCTGGATAACACCATCTACTCAGCGCCAGTTATCCAGGAACGTATTTCAGGGGGACGTGCGCAGATTACCGGGACCTTTACCACGCAGGAGGCCAATGATTTGGCGATTGTTCTCCGGGCCGGTGCGCTTCCGGCACCGTTGAAGATCGTGCAGGATCTGACGGTCGGTCCGTCCCTCGGCCAAGATTCTATCGATAAGGGGATCAGGGCTACGCTCATCGCCGGGACAATGGTGGTGATTTTCATGATCGTCTACTACCGTCTGTCCGGGCTGATCGCGGACTTTGCCTTGGTATTGAATTTGGTGTGTCTGATGGGGGCCCTCTCCGCCGTGACCGCCACGTTGACCCTGCCGGGAATCGCCGGCATCGTGCTGACGATTGGAATGGGTGTCGATTCGAACGTCTTGATTTTTGAGCGGATTCGTGAAGAGCTGCGTGGCGGCAAGGCGGCGCGATCTGCCATCGATGCTGGTTACGACAAGGCGTTATTGACGATTATCGATTCACACGTGACGACGCTGATCACTGGAGTCGCCCTGTTTCTCTTTGGGACTGGGCCGATCAAGGGATTTGCCGTGACGTTGTGCCTGGGGATTGCCATCAATCTCTTCACGGCATTGATCGGGACAAAAGTCATTTTTGATCTGTTGTATCATCGACGAAAAGTCGAGGCGTTGAGCATCTAACCATCTAACCATGAAGCCATCAGCGGTGACTCTTCACGGAGACGCTCAGGGTTATCAAAAGGGAGTGCGCATGTTAGAGATTCTTGGGAAGACCAACTTTGACTTCATGGGCAAGCGCACGTTCGCGTTTTTCTTTTCTGGTGTGATGGTCTTGCTCGGGCTCATCGCACTGGTTCAGATTGCGCGAGGTTCTGCCAATCTGGGCATCGACTTTTCTGGTGGGACAGCTGTCCAGCTCAAGTTTGAGCAGATGGTCCGGATCGATGAGGCTCGTAAGGCTCTGCAGACCAACGGCCTGAGTGAGACGGAGCTGCAGGAGTTCGGACAGGATAACAAGCTCCTCATCCGGGTGAAGGCCTCCACGACGATCGAAGAAAAAATAGCCGAACGTGTGGTGGGAATCTTCTCCAAGGAGTTTCCGAACAACAAGTTCGTGGTCGATTCCACCACTGAGATCGGACCAACCATCGGGAAGAAGCTTCAGGAAGATGCGCTCGTCGCGATCGTCATCTCATTTGTGGGCATTATTCTGTACATTGCGGCACGATTCGAACTTCGTTTTGGCGTGGCGGCCGCGCTGGCGACGTTTCATGATGTCTTGGCTGTGGTCGGGGCCTTCTATCTCCTGGACAAAGAAATTACGCTTCTGATCGTGACGGCACTCTTGACGTTGGCTGGCTATTCATTGACCGACACAGTCGTGGTATTCGATCGGATCAGGGAAAACTTAAAATCGCGTCGTCGGGAGAGCGAGGAAGCGACGATCAACACCGCCATCAACCAGGTGTTGAGCCGTACGATCATCACCAGTCTGACCGTCGTGCTCGTGCTGATCCCGTTGACCCTAGCAGGAGGAGAAGTGCTGCACGATTTCTCACTGGCCCTGCTCTGGGGTGTGATTTTCGGCACCTATTCATCAGTCTTCGTGGCCAGCCCTCTCTTATTGTTGTGGCCGGGAGCCTCGGGTCGCCTCTTGAAACGGTCATAGCCGAATTTGTTGATCTGTTGATTTGTCGACTTGTCGGAAATGGAAGGTATTCATCAGATCGTCAGATCAACGGATTCTGAAATTCGTCCAGATCATGTTTGGCAGTCTGGAAATTCGAGATCCAGCCGCAGTATGCTGAGGTAGCTCGCCCTTCAAAGGCACCTGTATGAATCTCTGGAGCCAGTCTCACAGTCTCCAGCAGAAGATCATCGCGGCGATCGTGATGGTCGGTCTCCTGCCGCTGACCCTCATGCTTGCCCTCATTTATGTCGAAGAACGACGCGCCTTGCAGGAGTCGACGGGGACGAATTTCAAAGACGTGGCTGTCGAGGCCGCCCGCCGGATCGAAATGCATGTGACGCGAGGCATGAACGAGGCCCAACAACTTGCGACCGCGCCATTTCTTCGCACCGCCGTTTTGGAAGCCAACCGAACGTACGAGGGTAAAGACGCTCAGAGCATTTCGGACATCATCAAGGATTGGCAACAGCGGTGGGGGCAGCGAGACAAGCGAAGCGAATTTCCCCTCTTCGTCAACCGGATTGTCACCAATTATTTGATCCGATGGCACGAGATCCGAAAGTCAGACTATGTTGGCATCTTAGTGACCGATGGACAGGGAGCGTTGGTGGTCAGTTCGATTCCCCAGGTCGAATATTCCTATGCCAAGACTGCCTGGTGGCAGGCCGTGGTCAAAGGCGGCAGCCAGCATCCCTATGTGGGTGAAATCGCCTTCGATCCAGCCTTTGGGACTCACGTCGTCATCGTCGCTGCACCGATTTTTGATGAACAACATCGGGTGGTGGTCGGCGCCGTGACGATCCTTCTTCGGCGCGACACATTGTTTCAGTCCATCGCTGAGGGCTCGTTCGACCTGACAGGCCATGCCATGTTGTTCACCTCGGACGGGAGTGTTGTGATTTGTCCTGTGCTTCCGCCAGAAGCCCACTCGATCGACTCTGAATTGGTCAGTACGCTGGGGGCTCCGAAGCCAGGATGGGCAGTGGCCGCCGACGACTCGCATGGAAACAAGCGCGCCCTGATCGGGTTTGCACCGGTACGGTTTGCCGATCAACTTGCAACAAGCAGTATTGGTGGTAAGCGCTGGATTACGGTCGTTGGCCAAGATCCATCAGAAACCTTTGCCCCACTGTGGGAGTTGATGGTCAAGGTCTTGTTATTCGGCATGATGGTGTTAGTCGTGCTCTCTGTCACAGGAGTAATCGTCGCCCGCCGAATCGCTCGGCCGATCCGGATGTTGCATGATGGCGTACAGCAGATCGGGAGCGGACGCTTGGAGCAAAGACTGGAGATTAAGACGGGTGACGAAATTGAACGATTAGCTCAAGCGTTCAATCAGATGGCGAGCAATCTGCAACGCTCATTTGGCCAGATCGAACAGCGGATGACAGAGGTTCGGCAGTTGGAAGAGAAGTATCGGGATTTGATCGAACATGCACCGGAAATGATCTGTCAATTTGATCGAGATGGCCGGCTGGCTCATGTCAATAAAACCGGCCTCGATAAACTCGGATATACCCATGACGAAGTGTTGGGGATGAAACTGTTGGACCTTGTTCCGATCGGACAGGAATCACAGGTGTCCCACTTTCTGGAGCAGCTTGCTTGTTTAGGGCAGGGCGCAATCGAAACGTTGCTGTTGGCGAAGGAGCACCGGCCGATCGAGGTGGAAATTCATGCGACGGCGCTGTTGAATCAAGCGCGTGGCGGGCTGGTGCACTCTCGTGCGTTCGTCCGGGACGTGACGGAACGGCACCGGTTAGAGCAGGAACTTCAGCGCTACACGGTTGGCCTTGAGCAGGCAGTGTCGGAGCGTACACAGCAGCTGACAGCATCGCAAGCCCGCTATAAGTCCCTCTTCGATTTCGTCGCTGATTCGGTATTTATGGTGAGTGCGACGGGGGCCGTCGTGGCCGTCAATGAACGGGAACAACAGGTACTGGGCTATGCCGAGTCGGAGATTATCGGAAAACACTTTCTTGATATCGTTCCGGAGCTGCACCACCGAGCCTTCATGGGCTGGTTGTGCGATGTCAGCACGGAGCAACGTCAGGTCGCGACTCAGGACATGACCGTGTACCATGCCGATCGCCATGAGGTCCCGGTGGAAATGGATCTGATTCGCGTGGGTGGGACCGAACAATTGCTGGTGATGGTCCAGCTTCGCGATATTACCGATCGGAAAAAGCTCGAGCACCAACTGCAATCACACCGCGAAGATCTTGAACTAAACGTTCGAGAACGCACACGAGAAATCGAAGAGACGAAGCAGTATCTCGAAAATCTGCTCGAGAATGCCAACGATGTCATTTATACACTCGATCTGGATCAGCAGTTTACCTATGTCAACAGTAAGGTCAATGCGTGGGGTTATCGCAAGGATGATTTGATCGGACGGCCGTATCTCTCACTCCTCTCCCGGCGGCATCGCGGACGGCGTCTCAAGAGTACACTGGATATCGGTGCCAAGCAGGTGTACGAGGTCGAAGTCGTGACTCGGCTGGGTGAGGTACGTGCCGTCATGGTCAGTGTCTCTCCCCTTCAAGGGGCTGACGGGGAGGTCCTTGGAGTGCTTGGCATCGCGCGTGACATGACGGAGACCAAGAAGCTGGAGCGACAGATTCGCAATGCGGAAAAGTTGGCCTCAATCGGTCAACTGGCAGCTGGGGTGGCCCATGAAATCAACAATCCTCTCGGAGGGATTCTCAATTGTCTCTACAACCTTCGAAAAGGGACACCCTCCCCGACACGGCAAGAGGAATATTGGGCCTCCATGGAACATGGCGTCCGTCGTGTTCAAAAGATCGTTCGGCAATTACTCGATTTTTCACAGCAGCACGAACCGGCATTCAGCCCGGCTGATATCAATCGCATCGTCGACCAGGTGTTGGGGTTGACCACCCATCTCTTTGTGCCCAATCAGATTCGTTTGGAAACATTCCTAACCCATGACGTACCGAGCGTGATGGTTGATCGGCATATGATCGAACAAGTCTTGATGAATTTGATCTTGAACGCCGTGCAGGCTATGAAAAGCGGTGGAGTGCTGACGATCAGGACATCCGTGGCCGAGGGCATTTGCCGGGTCGAGGTGAACGATACAGGGTCCGGTATTCCTGCATCAGTGCTCCCACGGGTCTTTGATCCCTTCTTCACCACCAAAGGGGAAGGGGAGGGGACGGGGCTTGGCCTCTCGGTCAATCTTGGCATCGTGGAACGTCATGGCGGAAAAATTTTGGTCGAGAGTGAAGTTGGGAAAGGAACCACATTTACGCTGTGCCTGCCCGTGTCACGAGAACGTTCCTTTGCGGAGAAGGAAGGATGAAAGGGTTGACTCTTTTGTTGGTCGACGATGAGCCGCTGATGCGTCTGTCCATGGTGGACGCATTGGAGGCTGTTGGCTGCGAGGTTCAGGCGGCTTCGACCGGCACGGAAGGGATCGAAGCGATTCGAGCGAAGACCTATGATGTGGTGATCACTGATCTGCGGTTGCCGGGTGTGGATGGGCTGACTGTGCTTCAGACGGCCAAAAGTAAGGAGCCCCAGACCGAGGTGCTCGTGATTACCGCACATGGATCAGTCGAAACGGCTGTTGAGGCGATGAAGCTGGGGGCGTTTGATTACATCACGAAGCCATTCCAGATGGATGAATTGCTGCTGATCGTTGAACGGGTCGGTGGCATGATCGCGCTCCGTCGGGAGAATCAGGATCTCAAACATCAGCTCGAAAACAAGTTCTGCTTCAATGGTATTTTAGGGGCGAACAGCCAGATGCGCGGTGTACTGGACAAAATCAAGCTCGTGGCTGAGACCGATTCCACCGTTCTGATCGTGGGGGAGAGTGGAACAGGCAAGGAACTTGTCGCCAATGCGCTGCATCAGAACAGCCCGCGGAAAGGGTATCCTTTGATCAAGGTCAGCTGCGCCGCGTTGCCGGAGACGCTGCTGGAAGCGGAACTCTTCGGCCATGAGAAAGGGGCCTTTACGGGCGCGTTACGCCAACGACGCGGGCGATTCGAAATGGCGAATCGAGGGACCTTGTTCCTTGACGAAATCGGCGAAATCTCGCCTGTCGTACAGGTGAAACTTTTGCGCGCCCTGCAGGAACGTACCTTTGAACGGGTCGGGAGCAATGAGCCGATCGAAACGGATGTGCGACTTGTGTGCGCCACACAGAAAGACCTTCGCAAAGAGGTGGCGCAGGGTCGATTCCGAGAAGACCTCTTTTACCGGCTCAACGTCGTGCCGATCATCGTTCCGCCGCTCAGACAACGGCAAGAAGATATTCTGGTTATCGCTGAGCATGTCCTCGAAACATGCTCGCTGAAACTGCACAAGGAACTGCGTGGGTTTTCCCAGCAGGCGCATGAATTGTTGCTTCGCTATTCCTATCCGGGAAATGTGCGAGAGTTGGAAAATATGGTTGAGCGGGCCGTGGCGCTTGGGCGGGACGGAACGACGGTGCAGCCGGCTGACCTCTGTGGGTTGCAATCCTGTCCATATCTTGGGGGTGTTCCACAGGAATCTTGTGGCTTCTGCAGCGAAGGCTTGACCGGAGGGAAAAAGAAGAAAGATACGACCCTGACCTCACTTGCCGCTGCACGAGAAGGCTTCGAAAAGAACTATATTGTTTCCGTGTTGGAGCGCGTGGATGGGAGTCGCACGACGGCATCGAAAATTTTAGGGCTGTCTCGAAAGGCGCTCTGGGAAAAGTGTAAGCGCTACGGCATCCCGTCGGCGTACAACGATGACCAAAAGGGGGGAGAGTAGGCTATTCCCTCGTGACCCGGATTTCTTCTCCATAGCCTGCAAGGATTTCAAGATCTTTGTATCGGCCTACGAAGGGCACCCCGGATAGGGGCGCCCTTCCAGGGGCGTATGTTGATTACAAGAGAATGTCGGTGCCCGCCGACGTCGGATTGACGAAGAGCGCCGGGCCGCCGAGCAGCTGAATCTGGAATTCCGGCGCCGTATCCGCATCGGTACTGCCCGACAGGACCCCGCCGGCATATCGGAGCTGGCCCGCCTCCGTAAACGCCGCGCCGCCGATGTAGGTGAAGGCTTGGTTGCCGACTGCCAAGGCATTGGCATCGATCGTGGACAGGTCGATCTGGTCGCTTACCGCAGTGCCTAGTCCATTAAAATCGATGATGGCATCTTTGCCGCTGCCAGCTGAGCTTTCACTGACCGATTTGTATTTGAAGATATCGGCACCTAAGCCACCGATGAGAGCATCGGCCCCGGACCCACCGTGCAGCACGTCGTTGCCGCTGCCGCCATCGAGCAAGTCATTGCCGCTGCCACCCTTGAGCTGGTCGTTGCCATCCAGACCGGAGAGCGCGTTACTGGCGCTGTTGCCGGTGATGACGTTATCCTTCTCGTTGCCCGTGCCATTGATGGCGGTGGCGCCGGTCAGGGTGAGGTTCTCGATCCAACTGCCCAGGGTATAGGTCACGGACGCCTGCACGATGTCGACCTCGCCATCCGTGTCAAAAAATTCGCTTACCCCATCGCCCGCGTCATCTACAATATAGGTATCGCTTCCGTCGCCTCCGTTCATGCTGTCGGCGCCGGTTCCCCCGTTCAGTAGGTCGTTACCGAAGTCGCCGGAGAGGGAATCATTGTCGGCCCCACCGATCAACTGGTCATTGCCGTCCCCGCCGTTCATGAAGTCGGCTCCGTTCCCTCCGTTCAGGAGGTCATTGCCGCTGCCGCCGAAGAAGGAGTCGTCGCCAGCCAGTCCCGAGAGGATGTTGTTATTGTCATTACCAGAGAGGAAATTGTTCTTCTCATTACCCGTACCATTGATGGCGTCAGAGCCCGTCAGCCTGAGGTCCTCGATCCCAAAGCCCAGAGTATGGGTTACAGAGGCTTCCACGGAATCAAACCCGCCTAGGTCGTCGTCAAATGACTCCTTCGCCACATCACCCACGTTG
Source organism: Nitrospira sp. (assembly GCA_005116895.1). Lineage (GTDB taxonomy): Bacteria > Nitrospirota > Nitrospiria > Nitrospirales > Nitrospiraceae > Nitrospira_D. The sequence goes on from SWDO01000014.1 coordinate 203,341, forward strand.
TCCACAATGTAGATATCGCTTCCGTCGCCGCCATTCATGGTGTCGGCCCCAGTTCCACCGTCCAGCCTGTCAAAGTCGTCGCCACCGTTCAAGGTGTCGGCCCCGGCCTCACCGTTCAGCTGGTCGTTGCCGTTGCCGCCATTCAAGGTATCGGCCCCGGTTCCTCCACTCAGAAAATCGTTGCCGCTGCCGCCGTCGAGCGTATCGTTGCCATCGCCGCCGTTGAGGGTGTCATCGTGCCTCCCGCCGAAAAGCTGGTCATGACCACCAAATCCGTTTATCTCGTCGGCACTGGTTGTGCCATTGAGGACGTTATTCCCTGATGTTCCGTTGATGATCGCCATAGTACCCTCCTAGTATTGATTTGTTTTCTTGACCGAATCCTCCCGCCAGGTTTGATGGGAGACGGCTCCAGTGGAGGCCTCACCCTCCCCACATGATGCAGCACCATGCCACTGCCTGCTCTGGCTCATTCTATTGTTATCAGTTTCCTCCCTCCTTTCTTTCCTTGCCGAGGAGGTTATTAGGTAGTGCCCAACCCCGCCGCCAGCGGGTCGACACACGGCTCCTCGGAGCTGTCTCTCAGCGAGATCCTTACCAGACTGCGGGGTGGACAGTGCTGAATGATGGACACACGGATACAGGCGTGCAGTGACGCCGCTGCTGCAGCACTGCCTCCCCACCTCTGCTCCCTGCTCGGATGGTCATGATCGCTGTCTGGGTATGGCATCGGCAGTTGGTAAGAATAGACTTTCTGAGAATCTGTGCTGGCACTAGGTGAACGTATTTGAAGCAAGCCCGATGCCAACCTGAAGAGGAACACTAACGACATCCGGAGGTGTTCTAATTATACGTAGTTCAAATAATATTAGGTATACGTATAGAACGCCACCTCTATGGATCACAGAAGGGTGTATCAGAATAGATTCTATTGATGAATCAAATTCGATTCAGATGACGCCTAGGACGGGCAATACAAGATGATTCAGTACCCTTGCTCCTGAGGCCAAGAGCTTCATCCCGCTCAACATCCATCGCTAGTGGTCTGTGAGTGGGGTGGAGCGTACCCAGAATCAGACCAAGTCGTGACGAAGCAGATCGTTGGGTGGGCTACGGTCCGCTACTGAAGAATGCCATCTGGTTCGTCGTCACGCTCAATCCATCGCGTGGGTACGAAGTTCTGCAAGTAACGAGTATAAGTTCTCTAACGACGGATCAATGGAATGAACTCTGCCAGATAGGTCAGGAGTCGAGGTGGGAGAGGCTGTTATCTTTCAGGATGTTTACACACTCGAACTGTACTGAGGTGGACCTATAAGTCAGGAATCTAGGGTGATATGATCGAGCGCTTTTGGCGGAGCGGTGTTCTTCTACATATGGGAAGGAGAGAAACATGATCATGAAGCAGTCGCGGTATCTTATGAGGCTCCTCTGTGGCATCGTATTGTTTGCAGGAGTTGCCTATGCCGCCGAGCCGGCCGAAGTGGAAAAGTTCGTCAATGCACGGATCGAGATCGGTGAGATGATGACGAACTATTTTAAAGGCGGAGCAGGTTATGGTGGGGGACAGCGCCCATCACAGGAACACATGCAACAAATGGGAGCAGATATCAATGCCAAGCTCACGGCGCTCCTGGCGAAGCATGATCTGACGCTCGACGAATATCGGAAGCGCAGCCCTGAAGTGTTTGCGGATGATGCGGCGGTTAAGCACTATCTCAGCGAGCATCCGGACCTCAAGCAACGTTACGAGGCTCTCCCACTTGATCGCATGGGGCGTGGGGGAAGTACAGGGCGTGGCTACTAAGCCCGAGAGGATGACATTGTCAGTACGAGACCTCTCACGGTCCTGATGAAGATCCCTTCTCATTGCTGCTTCCGGATAGAAGGTTAGGTGCCTATGGAATACAGACATCTTGGCCGGTCAGGCGTGAAAGTCAGTCGGCTCTGCCTCGGCACGATGAATTTCGGGCCGCAGACAACCGAACAGGATAGCTTCGCCCTCATGGATCGGGCCTTAGAGCTCGGTATCAATTTTTTCGATACGGCGAATGTGTACGGCTGGAAGCTCGGTGAAGGCTGGACCGAGCAGATCATCGGTCGGTGGCTCGCACAAGGCGGAGGCCGCCGGGACAAAGTGGTGCTGGCTACGAAGGTGTACGGTCGCATGGGTGACTGGCCGAATCAGTCGCACCTCTCGGCCGTTCATATCAAGCGAGCCTGCGAGGACAGTCTTCGGCGGTTGAAGACGGACTGGATTGATCTGTATCAGATGCATCATGTCGATCGAGACACGCCGTGGGAAGAAGTCTGGCAGGCGATGGAGCAGTTAGTCAGGGAAGGGAAAGTGGTGTATGTGGGCAGCAGCAATTTCGCAGGGTGGCACTTGGCTCAGGCTCAGGAAGCGGCGCGAAGCCGAAAGTTCTTGGGGCTTATATCCGAGCAGAGCCTCTATAACCTCACTGAACGTATGATCGAGCTGGAAGTCATTCCTGCCTGTGAGGCCTATGGCATCGGGCTGATTCCCTGGAGTCCACTGGGACGTGGGCTCTTGGCCGGTGTCCTGCAGCCCGCAGACAGTGGGCGTCGAGCCGACGAGGACCTACAAAAAGAGGTGGTCAAGTTTCGTCCAAAACTGGAGGCCTATGAGAGGTTGTGCAAACGAATTGGCGAACGACCGGCCGATGTCGCGCTGTCCTGGTTGCTGCATCAAAAGGCCGTCACGGCGCCGATTATTGGGCCACGCACGATGGAACAGCTGGAGGGGGCCATGCGAGCGCTCAGTCTTGCTCTTGACCAGGACACATTGAAGCAGCTGGATGACATGTTCCCCGGTCCTGGTGGCACCGCGCCGGAAGCCTACGCGTGGTGACAGGGAAGTCATCCTGCAAGAACTTGTGGCTTCAAAGTCTTCGAGTTTGCAGACAGTGTGGGAGATTCAGCATGTCGCAGCTCTGTCAGCGCGGGACCGCGTCTGCTGTCTGGTCGCTATCAGTTTCCTCGGGTGGCCGAGGATACAGTTGTGCGAGTCGTTCGATCAGGGGCGTGGCTTCAGGGGTGCTGGTGTTGGTCGGCTCGCTGGGTGCATGATCCCAGGCCAAGGTTTGAATCTCAGCCTCCATGAGCGCTACGCGTATGGTCTCTGCCATGGCCTCGACGGTGAGCTCAGTCCAGGGTCGGAGGTCCAGGACCCGCTCCTCCGGTCTGCCGGGCGGAGGGCTGTCATGAATGAGCGTCCAGCACCGGTTGAAAATCGTGGCACGGAGGGCATAGGGAATATTGATTGCGGTGAGACGAGACGTACAGAGCGCCGTGACCAATAGGACGAACTGTAGATTTGGCATCTCGGGGCGATGGATGTCGAGTGTTTGCATGATCGAGGGCCTCTTACCAAAGACGTCGGAAGGATCTTGCGCGATACCGACGCCTCGGTCGTGGACGGTTGAGCCTTACACGTCGGCGTACACATCGGCGTAGATGTCGAAGAACGCGTCGATGCTGTCGATGAGCTGCGTCTTGATTTCATCCGCGGTGCCGTTCATCACGTGCAGCGTCATGCTGCCGACCGAGCCATCGGGCAGGAGAATGGGCACACGCGGGTGAGTGAGCTCGCTCGCCGTGCCTTTATCCAGCCGTAGGCCATAGCTCAGTGTATAGCGGGGCTTCGTACTTGTGTCAGTTGATGGCATGTCCATCATGATTCCCCTCCTGTTCGATCGTCGACAGGGCGTATCGGCCGACGGGTGGAAGATTCGAGCGGGTCGTATGGGCCATTTCTGGAATCTTCCACCCATGTGATTACGCCGTCGTGACTGCCGCCATCGGCTTCTGGGCGAACTCTTTGTACCCGTATCGCTCGGCTAAATACGCCTTGGCATCCTCGCTCACATACTCAGCAAACTTGTACCGGTCATCCTCGACGGTCTTGGCGTCTGCCATCACCTGGTCGGTCGGGATCGCATACTCAATGTTACAAGACGTATAGGCCTGAATATAGGTCGGACCGACTTCGCGAGCGATCAGCACGGCCTTCTTGATGCAGCTTTCCACCCGCCGCGGATTATTCGGTACGACGGTGGCGATGTAGGCACAGCCAGCGATCTTCGCCATGGCGACCATGTCCATTTTCTCGAACTTCTTGCCGAGCGGGGCCATCTTGAGCACCGCCCCTCTGGTCGTCATGCCACTCTCTTGTCCGCCCGTATTCCCGTACACCTCATTATCCAGCATGATCGTCGTGAACCGTTCCTTCCTGAACCAGGAATGGAGGACTTGCTGGAATCCGATGTCGGCGGTGCCGCCGTCACCGGCCATCACGACGACGTCCTTGGGTTTATCGCCGAAACGAATCCGCAATCCGCGCGACAGCCCACTGGCGACGCCGTTCTGGTCCCCATAGTTGCCGTAGACGAAGGGAATCGCCGCCTGCGAAATCGCCAGCCGGCCGCAGCCTGCCGTTCCAACGGTAATCGTATCTTCGGGATGTGGAAATGCGATGACCGCAAGCCGGATGAACAGGGTCATCGCACAGCCGGCGCACATGGGATGCTCTTCGAGGATTTCTTTGAAACTCCCCATCTGCGAAACGGTCGTTTTCTTCCCGAAAGGCCCGTGCTCCACCATGTCCCGATATTCTTTCGGCATGAAGGATTCGAATCCTGGGGTGAATTTTACATAATCAAGACTCATCGGATACCTCGCTCTCTCTGTAATCCGCACATGCGGTGGTGATGGTTACATTCTGACGCAGCCGACTGCTTCGTCGCCGTTCCGCCCCTGTGGCATGTTCATCCGCCACGTCCTGCCAATACGCCGGATCGCATACCGATCGCCTTCTTGACTTCCTCCACAATGACTTCCGGTGGCAAGGTCATGCCACCGCAGACGCGCGGTCCGGCGACGACTCGCTTGCTGTTCGGGATCGTGGCTTTGATTTCTTTAGCCATCCATCCGATGACATTGAACTCGGGCACGATGATATGTGAGGCATGTTTGGTCGCCTCGAGAAGTTCTTCCTCCGGCCATGGGCGCAAGGTTTTGATTTTCACCAGTCCGACGCGAATGCCTTCATCGGCCAGCAGGCGGATGGCTTCCCGCCCCTGGGAGACGGCTGTTCCTGAGGAGACGATGAGGATGTCGGCATCGACGTCCTCTGTCTCGATCAAGCCATCCAGCCAGGCGATCGTGTGCTTGCGCGAGCGTTCCGCAGCGGCCCAGATTTCCTGTTGCCAGCTCGCGTGCGTGGCGTAGCTGATGTAGTTGCTCTTCATCACGAAGGGATCGCGCATCATCCTGACCGGGGGACACTCCATATCCATGCAGGGGACGGGTGAGCGATAGGGATCATAAGGCGGCAGGCACATGTCGGCGGGTGTCAGGTCGACGACGTCTTTCGTATGGGTCACGAAGAAGCCGTCGCAACAGAGAGCCAAGGGTAAATGCACGTCCGGCTCTTCCGACACCATATAACCCTTGAGAATCCAGTCGTAGAAATCCTGCGCGGTTTCCGCGTGCCAGACGAGCATGCCCGTATTCATCAGGTAGGCGATCTCGATCGTGTCCGGTTGGATCGACAAGGGGGAATTGATGCCCCGGCAGGTGACGATACATTGGATCGGTAATCGGGATCCTGCCCACATCGGAAAGTTTTCCATGGCCCGCATGGTGCCCGGTCCGGCAGTCGTCGCGAAGACACGGGCCCCGCCAAAGGCGGCGCCGGCGCATTGGGACATGACCGCAAATTCACTTTCCCCACGGAAATAATCGCCGATATAACCTTCGGCAAAGAGCTCGCCGCACAGGGCGGCTGCCTCGCTCTGAGGTGTGATGGGATAGGCCACCATCACATCGACGTTCGCACGCCTGACGGCTTCCTTAATGACTTCGCTGCCGGTAAAAAACGACGCCGTGCGAGGCGCGTCGTTCATCATCACACGTGGATCGGTGATGACTTGCCCCTTCTTATTCGTGGTTCCGATGATGGCTGTACTGTCCATGGCGAGTCCCTTTCTATCGAACGGCGGTGGCCGGCGATCCGGCGCACCGTGTGATGACGTTATGCGCTGAATGAACTGCCGCACCCACAGGTCGTTTTGGCTTGTGGGTTCTTGATCTCAAAGCCGGAGCCTTGCACGCTGTCGTGGAAATCGACTTCGCAGCCGGCCAGCAACGGGGCGCTCTGGGAGTCCATGATGACCTTGACGTCACCTTTCTCGATGACGGTGTCGTCTTCACTCATGACGGACTCGAAGGCCATCCCGTACTGATAGCCATGGCACCCACCGCCCTTCACGTAGACGCGCAGGCCGACCGTCTCTTTCTCTTCCTGCATGAGTTCTCGGATCTTCCCTTCTGCCGTCGGTGTGATCGTAATCATGGCGTTGCTCCTTATATCTGCGTTGACTGATGTGGTCGATAGACCTCAGCTCCACTCCCGTGCGGAGGCACCTCTGCCACCCCAAGCGACGATGGTACTTGGACAGAAGACGTCTACACAGGTATTTCGAGGAACATTCGGCGCAAAAGCGGCGGAGACCAGGGAATCGGTCGCGCAGGACAAGGGAGGGAGAGAATGTGACGCGCGAGGATAGGAGGGTCGGCGTGGCTCAATACGTCATAACATCACCCTGGGCGCATTAGGTATGAGAGTCAAGCGCTATTAAGGGCAAAGAGTTAAATAGTGCGATGCCAGCGACAGTTGCCCTGCTGCTATCCCATACTGCCGTCACAACGTATCAGTATCGTTGAACTATTCAGCTCTGTTTTAGCTGTAATAGATCAATATCGACCTGACGTTCGGTGTCGCCTTTGGGTCGAGAGTTTCGATTGATGGATGGCAAGGTTAGCTGTCCGCGATGGCCGCTATCGGCCAGGAGCGGAAGTTCGGCACCGAGATCGCACCGCCCTAAAGCGGTCCTCAGCCCTGCACGCCGAGGTTAGGGATCACTTGTTCCATAGGAGCACCAGCGCATAAGAGCCCAGCACAATCGGCGCGCCAAGCTCGACGACCAACCACCGTAGGTTCTGACTGCGGAGGAATAGGTGGTACCAGCGGTCGAACCGTCTAAGGGAGACGGGAATGCGTAACGCCGAGATTGTGTCTCCCACTTCCTTTACCGAACCTTTGAGCTTGACAACCTCTTCCCGAGCGGAGTTGATGAGAGTCGTCGCGTTGACAATATTCATCACGTCTGGTTTCTCGGTGAATTCCCTCTTAAGCCCGGTATCCCAGTCGTTCAACGTCTTCTCGATGTCGGAGAGCTTGCCCACCAGATTGCCAATCTTTCGCGCGTCGTCCTTCCACCAGTTGTAAAGGGTGGATTGGCGCGGATCCCTTGGATAGTCTGCGTGCTCGCTCGAGAACATCCCTGTCGTCACAAAGGCGACTTTTGTGCCAGTTACGCGTAGACGCCATTCGAGAAGACTGTCGATTG
>SWDO01000014.1:210873-214827 GCA_005116895.1 Nitrospira sp.
ATTCTTATTGGTGAGCATTCGGTATCTAGATTTGGGATCCCTGGCTGGCCTCACAGAGAATTCAGGTTCTTCCTCTGGCTCATTGTCATTTACATAATCGGCGGCATGTTTTTGTTATTCATCAGCGAAGTTGTCGACAGATGCGTTGGTTTCATTGGAACCTTTTTGGGGGAAGAGTTGAAAGAATTCTGGCTTAGACTATCTGGATCGAAATCTAGAGTCTTATTTCCATGGACGTTACTGGGGCTCATACCCTGTGGCTATCTCATAGGCCGACTAAGTTTGTTGCTCCCAGCTATCGCCGTCGATGACCAGGCAAGTCTGCGCTCTGCTTGGTCCCAATCGAAGGGGAATGGCTGGCGAATGGCTCTTCTTGTTGGATGGATACCGATCTTGATCCATATCCTAGAGCAAATTATCGCCGTATATCTCAACTTCTACATAGGCAGCCAGTTCACGTCTTACAGCTTGGGAGTCTATGTCGCGCTCTTCTCTGTTTCAGAAGCATTTGTACGCTATACGTTCTTCACAATCGAAGTGGCAATTTTGTCCCTCTCATTCTTGAAACTTTCAGGATGGCACACGAGCCAAATATGGGGTCAAGTCTTGTTTCGTGCATCCTCGTTGTCATAGCTATTCGCACTGCGCTGAATAGACGGCCCGGGGCCCGGCCGAAGGGGCGGGCTCCGCACACGCAACTCTTACCCGGAGAGAGAATTCATGTGATCGTTGACATAAACGAGCTGCGTGGGGGGGGCATGGCAGTCGGAAGTGTGGGTGTAGACAGATTGTTAAGATCGCACCGCTCGATCCCTTTTCTACTTCACAATCAGAAAATCCTTCACCGTCTTTCCCTTGTGGGCTGCTGCCATTTCGACCTTGCACTTAGTCAAGATTCCCCTCCCTGAGGTTGCTTCGTGAGCGACCAGAATAACGCGCCCACCCAGCCGATCACGGTCCATCCGAGCGAGAGATTCACGATCGCAATCGGGAAGGAGTTGGGGTGGCCTCGTGCGAGGGCAAGAAAGGTTGGAAGGAAATACAAGAAGGTCGCACCCAGGACATAGAGGACAGAGGGGAGATCATTGTCCATGGGGCGCCTCCTTCATTCGGGCATAAGGTGTTCTCTTCTACTTCCACCACCGTTTGGTGTGCAATGACCGACTGGTTATTGTGAGATGAAATCAGAGTCAGATCTTGTTTCTTGTGTCAACCCATTACCATACAGTTCCAATGCACCTGGTGGTCAAATTATGATGCTCCATGGCCTAACCCATTTCGGCACAAGCTGAGACAAAGGACCGATTTTACCTTGCACTATTTCGCCAAATGAGCAAGCCTCGAGCGAACAGCGGAACTCTCCTTTTTTACGGCGTAATCCGTGCGCAGCTTTACGCCGCTCGGCGCTTCTTGCCGCGTCCGTTGGCGCGTGTCGTGAGGCGCGATGTCTTTTCTGCAAAGCGGCCTGCCACAAACTTATGCAAGACGCTCGCAATCAGTGTTTGATAGGGAATGCCTTCTTCCGCAGCACGCGCTTGGATTTCAGAAAGGTCAGGGGTGGAGAGTCTAATATTGACCCGCTTGTTTTTGCTGAGGGTCGCACGAGCATACTCGCGATATCGACGCAATGCCGCCTCGGAGGTCACCGTTGATTTCAGCTTACCAGCCTCGAACGCCGACAAAACTTGTTTCTCATAGCGATCAAGAGTTTTCATAGCTTTCCCCTCATTCCATACTCTCGCGTGGCTTTGCGGCTCGGAATAATCGTCTTCAGAAACACGTAGTCCACTTCCTCAACATGCGGCACGAGATACACATAGGAACTGACGGCCACGACAAAGAGGCCTTGGTTCGGATACCGAGTGGGATTGGGATGTCCTACAACATCCAGCAACCCACCAGTTTCGATGGCCAACACCATATCCTCAAAGGAAACGCCCCGACCTGCTTTCAGCAGTTCGTTCTTCTGGGAATTCCATCGAAATGTTTTCACTCTGGAAGTATAGGCAAGTCGGTGCCTTTTGTCATCATGCCTCAGTAGCGAAGTGTAGGACGTATCATCTTTCGGTGTGGAAAGAGGATAGAGGCGGCGTAGAGGTTATTGGGGCCACATCGCGTTTTGTGTAGAGGAACCAGCATGAATACGATGGATGTCAGGTGTGAGTGCCGACTTATGTGAAAGGTGAGGTACGTATGGGGGGCGTATGCAATTTCTTTGTGGGGCATGGCTGGCATCGCCATGCCCCCCAGCCACTCAATAGTTCTCTGACCCCCATCTCGCTGTCTTGTACTAAGGGCAGAATCGCTGTGGCGCAACGTCACCGCTTCCGTTCCATTGCCCCTGGGACGACAGCTTGCCGATACTGTTGTAGAGCAGCTATGCTGAATCACTGGCATGACACGATCCGGCGTCCTATTTTATCCGTTCCATCTGTGCCACGAGCGCACCTTGCAGTGGCTGCTAGAGCGGTATCCGCAGGTGCATTTCCGGGACTATATGGCCATACAAGTCAGTCTTTTCTGCGGGACAATGGCCTTTCCCGACCGTATGGGAGATTCCTTCCCCGACCTCCTGGCCAGCCAGCGACTGGTGCAGGGGTACAACGTCAGCGGACCGCTCACGCCGGACACCTGTATCGCCGTGGATCGTGATCTCACCGATTCAACGTGGCGTGGGCTCTTTCATCGCGCACTGGTGGAGAATCGCCGATTCCAACGCGGCCTGTTTGACGGCACAGACATCACTGGGCGTCACAACGATGGCCCTGCCGAGCAGACCCTGTTGGTTCGTCTGAAGGATGTGTCGTTCGAGACGACTCCCTTTACGGTGGCCGGTATCCGGCAACTCAGCCGGCGACGGCTCATCGGCAGAGAAGCGGATCTCTTCGACTATGGCCTGGCCCTCCTGAAAACCTCCGCCTCACTGGTGTATACACTACAACTGGCGACGGCTGAACAGCTGGCCGTTGCGACTGACTCGCGTGCCCATTTCACATTACTCACTCGGCTGATAGAACGAATGGGCTTCACGATCGAGAATGGGTTGGTCGAACAAGGCCTATCGTAACCCGTACACTCAGATCTGCTAGAATCTTCGCCCATGCCTGCCCCATCAATGCCCCACACAATTCCGGATGTCACTGAAGACATTGAGACCGGCAGCGGATTGGGGAGAAGCCGGGATAACGGAAAATTCGATCAGATGAGGGCACATGACGCCGTGTACGTCTGCTGTGGGTCGGACACCGATGGTCGCAGAACGGCCCATTTCAAGTCATTCGCATGTCCTTCACAAAGTCTTCCACAAAGCGGACCGCCATGCGCTGCGAAGAGGAGTGCGGGCGTACTCCTTTCCACATCCGTGAGTGATGGTATGGCCTCTTGTTCTCGGTGGCGATCCGTTCCCGGAACTCCTGGCCAGCCGCCTCGGCACATCTTGACGGCCAAGAGGACAGAGAGAGCCCGCTCCGGTCCGGCAGGTCGTGATAGAAATGATGAACCGTCACCGTGATACCATCCCCGTTGTTGAAGGGGATGCCCGGCTCAATGGCATACTGATTGTGGGTGCTGTCTTACTACCGCTTTCAAGGGCGCAGGGCATGCGCTTTCTTCGGTTCAACAACAGATGCGAATGGGGGTACGACGATGAGAATACTATTCTCAGTCCTCTTGATTCTGGTCTTGGTCCAGACGATCGTCTCAGTGGGTGCAGAGCCACAAGATTTCACCGTGACACCGGTGATGAAAGGTTTAACGACGATCGGTGGCCAGAAGATCGAATATCCCAAAACCGATAAGGCGGAAATGGCCTCGGTCCTGGTCGAAATCCAACCGGGGAAGGAGAACGGTCGCCACATGCATGCCGTGCCCACCTACGTCCATGTCCTTGAGGGAACCATGACGGTGGAATTTGAGGATGGCGCTCGACAGACATTTAAGGCTGGGAGTGGGTTT
>SWDO01000014.1:214927-226534 GCA_005116895.1 Nitrospira sp.
CTGGGTCGAGTCTGAAAGACTTTACCTTCAGTCTCACTGAGATGTCCTTGGGTGGGACTAGACCTAGGAGCCTCTCATCGATGGGAACGGGCTCATATTTCGTACGCAATATATATCGCTTGACTCCTATCCTCATTGCGCCCAGGCTGATGTTGTCAGGTGTGAAGCCCCGCTGGCTGTCCTATCCCTCGCGCTTCCTGACCATTCCCAGCGTGACCGATTCCCCAGTCTCCGCCGCGTTTACATCGCAGTCTCTCTGACTCGTTGCTGGTTTGGCGTGATGGCCTGCTGATGGAGGCGGCCAGAACGCTGGCCATGCCACAGAGGACTACTCGACCCACATCCGCATTCCATCAGAGAGGAGCACCTATGCTCTATTACGCACTGATGTTCCTGGTCGTCGGCTTGATTGTCGGCGCGCTGAACCTCACCGGGGTTTCGACGGTCGTGGTTCAGATTTCGTGGATTCTGGTCCTAGCCGGGATGCTCGCGTTGTTAGCGATTCACTTAATCATGGGACGCACCAGTCGAACGGTGTGATCGAGGGTGTCAGGTTGTCTGGTGGCTCCCAGCATGACGACCAGTCCCTCAGGTCAATTATCAATAAGGAGGGCAATGCCATGAATGCTGAGCAACTCAAGGGAAAATGGATGCAGTTCAAAGGCGAACTGAAAGAGAAGTGGGGTAAGTTTACGGACAATGATCTCCAGGAGATCGGAGGGAACTACGATAGATTTGTCGCCAAAGCCCAGGAACGGTATGGCGATAAAAAGCGCGAGCTGATGAAGTGGGCGGATCAGTGGTACCACAAGGGTCCGCCGGCCAAGACTGGGAAAAAGATCCAGTGACCGGAATCGATCCATGTGAGACGTCTCACATGTAACTCACAGTTATAAACGCGGTAACGAGAGGAGGTGGGCGATGAGCAAGGAAAGAGTTTCGCGGCAAGCAACGCCGACCATGTCGGTAGGCGCGCCAAGGACCAGTTCAATCGGTGAGAAGGCTGGTCTTCCTAGGCAGACATTGGAGGGAGCTCTGACGCACGACCGCATTGCGCAGCTGGCCTACGACTTATATGAACAACGGGGCCGGCAAGAAGGCCGGGCCTTGGAGGACTGGCTGAATGCGGAACTGCAACTGGTTAGCGTGTTAGGTCAATCATGACAGAAACCCGTGAGTATGAAATTTTCATTTCTATGACAACAAGGAGATAAGGCCATGAACACAATCTTACGCTGGGATCCGATGAGCAGAACTCGATGGAATCCTTTCAAGGATCGGGATGAACTGGAAAGCCGGTTGGCGACGCTGTTTGCCGGGCGGGAGGCGACGAGCAACGGAGGAAAGGAAGCCCTGACGGTGACCCAATGGTCGCCGCTGGTGGACATTATGGAAGATGAAAAGGAATATCTCATCAAGGCCGAATTGCCAGACATGAAGAAGGAGGACGTGCGCCTCACGGTAGAGGATAATGTCCTGGCGATTTCAGGCGAGCGGAAATTCGAGAAGGAAGAAAAGAGCAAGAAATATCACCGGGTCGAACGTGCCTACGGGAGTTTCGTGCGCAGTTTTTCACTTCCAGAGGATGCGGACGGGAGCAAGGTGACCGCCGATTTCAAAGACGGGATGCTTCACGTGCACCTTTCGAAATCCGTGCAAGCAAAGCCGAAAGCCATCGAGATCCAGGTTGGCTAGTGTTGCGGTCATCGAGGGATGGGGCATCAGGGAAGACGTTCTTACGCCTGCGCGATGATGGAGTCTTCCTGATGCTCCTCGCACGCTGTCGATGATCACAATGGATCTCAGGTGATGATTCCGAATCATGTGACTCGGCCTTCCGTTTGGCCCTGGTCTTATGATGTGGTTGCTAGATCTTTTTCTCCATTCAATGGAGCCGTCTTTTTCTCCTCGTCCCCTTGACAGATACGAAACCTCGCTGCTGATACCGAGAGCCGTCATCCCCAGAAATGTGTTGAACTTGTGGATAACTAGGGGAGTCCGATCCCAGGAGGCGCTGGCGAGGCGCTTACCATCGGGAGAAAAGGTGATACAACGCACACCGCTACTATGGCCTTTGAGTGTTCGGAAGTTGCGGCCGGTCGATAGATCCCAAAACTTGATGGTCTCGTCGTCACTCGCGCTGACCAAGACTTTCCCATCCGGCGATACAGCGAGACTGCGGACCCAGCCTTTGTGGCCGGTGAGGGATTTTCTCTCAACGACGCTCGGCATCTCGAACAGCTTGATCGTGGCATCTCGGCTGCCGGTGATCAGGAGTTTCGCGTCCGGGGTAAAGGTCATGGCCCCGATCCAGTAGTCCATGGGTTTTTGGAAACCGCCGTCATCCTCGATATAGTAGCCGCGGGTTTCAGTGGAATCTTCCTGGTTTTTCCGCCAATGGCCGTCGTGGAGAATTGTTTCTTCGCCGCTCGGAAGGACTTCCCACATCTTGATCTTTCCGATATCGGTTCCGCTGGCCAGATGAATGCCGTCTGGGGAGAACGCCACACAGACCGACCAGTGATGGTCGTACTCATCCTTCCCGAGCAACGTCATCAGCTCGGTTCCAGTGGTGACTTCCCAAATCTTGATGTCTTTGTTATAGCTGCCACGCGCGAGCATGAGCCCATCCGGCGAGAGCGAAAGGCTGCAGACGTTATGATCGTACCGTGAGAACAGGAGCTTCATGGGCTCGCCGGTCCTGCCGTTCCACAACCGGATCGTGCGGTCCTCACTCCCGGTGGCCAGGGTCTGTCCGTCCGGTGTAAAGACAATGGCGCGAATATCATGGGTGTGGCCGCGCAGGGAACGCAGGAGCCGACCGGTTTCGATGTCCCACATACGCACGAGGCGTTCAGCGCCTCCGCTGGCGAGCATCGACCCATCAGGGGAAAAGGCGACCACCCAGACTCCGTGCGAATGGCCGCGGAACGTGTTCACTTCCCGACAGTCGGCTTGCCAGAAGTCCAAAAAGTCGATGGGAGGTGTTGATGCGGTGACGATCTCTGAGGAGATGCCAGGGAGTGGTGGAGTCATTGTTGGTTCCGGCATATGCAGTGTATTTCTTGGCCGTCTAGTCCTTGATTGGTCAACAGGCCAGCCAGTATAATTCTGTTGGTCGTTCGGATCGTAAGAGATGCCTCGCGGCCAAGTCAAGCCGGCTCCCATGGCTATGTCGTCCAGGGGTCGTCGTACACTGTGTTTCTTACTGTTCCCCCCAACTGCCGCTGAGGATTTTTTCATGGAAATCAGATTTCAACCAGCTTTGCTCCAGGAAGTCATCGATTCGTTCGTTGAAAAGACGGAACGAGAAGGGGATCCCACCTACTACAAGGAATTCCATGAGTATGCCGACCCGATTTACGAGAAATACATGCTCGAAGACCGGGAGGCGGAGTTCAAAAAGTTGTATCAATATCTCTTCGGCATCTGGGGGTTTTCCGATATCGTCCGCGATTCATTCAACGAGTATCCGCTCTTGAAGGAGAAGGTGGGCATTGTCCTGATCAAAGGCGTGCTGAAGGAAGATCAGGAAGGCGTCGATATTCTCCGCAAATGGGGGTCCGTTGAAAAGGACTTGGCGAAGCAGTTTGAAGAAAATGGTCAGAAGGGCGTTGGGATCAAGCTGATTCCCCGTCGTTTTTATGATCCGGCTCTGACCCGCTATTGCCGCCATGAGCTGATGCACATCTCCGACATGATCGACCCGCTGTTCGGCTACGACCCAGATACCAAGCTGGGACAGAATCCCGGCGAAGAGACGCTCATCTTACAGCGCTATCGCGTACTCTGGAGTTTGAGCGTCGATAGTCGGCTGGTTGCGGCAGGCAAGGAGCCGATGCTGAGCAAGGAGGACCGCTTCAAGGAATTTCGGTCGTGGTACCGGAAGATTCCGCCTCCTCAACTGAAGTCGGTATTCGAGGGGCTCTGGCAGACTGCCTATTTCTCCCATTCAGAGTTGATCGAAATGGCCGCCGACATTCTTCGTGTGATGGATCGGGCTGTGGATGTGGAAGGTGGTGAAGTTCCTGAGACTGAAAACAAAATCATGCTCATGCCGGGGTTCCCGTGCCCGCTGTGTCGGTTCCCCACCTATTCGTGGGTCGAGGATATGGGGACGAAAGTGGAACCCTACGTGCTCGACTTCATCCGCGAGAATCATCCTGGATGGGACGTGGACTTCGGAGCCTGTGATCGCTGTGTGGAAGTGTACAAATTGCGAGCAGATGGGGTGATGTAATGACAACGCGGAAGGTATTTCTGGAGTAAGAGTTTCAGGTTTCTGGTTTTTCAGAGGCCCGCGTAACGCGAAACTTGGAACTCGAAACTTAAGTCGTCCCATGGCCACCAACCCCTCATACGGTCGGCGGGATTTCCTGAAAGACTCCGTTATTTCTACGGTCAAAGCCGCGCGCGAACTCGTCACACAGGCGGAGGGTGTTCCAGCGGAGCCGCCGCCTCCGCCGATGCGTATGGACTGGCTGCGTCCCCCTGGTGCGGTGGAAGAACCGCTGTTCCTTGAACGTTGTACGAAGTGCAATGATTGTATCGCGGCCTGTCCACCAGGCGCGATTGCGGCCCATCACCGGGATGGGACTCCCGTACTTTTCGCCGATCAGTCGCCCTGCTTGTTATGTGAGGACCTTCCTTGCATTACAGCCTGTGGGACAGAGGCGCTCCTTCCGGTCGAGGCGATCAACCATGTCCGAATGGGAATCGCGACAGTGTCGCATCGACTCTGCACGGCAGGCCAAGGCTGCCATGCCTGTGTCTCGAAGTGTCCGACGGATGCCCTTGCGATGGACGTGGCGTCCCTGCAGCTTTCCGTGGTGAAGGAAGCCTGTGTTGGCTGTGGAATGTGTGAAATGGTTTGTAAAACCGTCAATGACCATGTCGCGATCCGTGTGGTACCATCGAGGCAGCTTGGAAGAGTCGATACATGATTGCGCCACATCCTGCGATGTTGCTTGGAAGGAAATTACTATTCACAAGATCAAACTAGTTCACCCTTGACTTCGCACGGGTCTTTTCATATACATACGAGGTCCTGCTACCCGGCTTTGGAGGCTACGGTGGTGGGGTGAACTAAGGTGGTCGGGAGGCGATTTGTTATGACGAGTCAACAGCCGATGCAAGGCGTATCTGCATCTGCCACCGCCACGCTGCCGAGTCCTGTGTCCATCAAGGACTCTCCCGCCGTCGAACGTGCGCTTAATCGCAGTAAAATCTATTTATTGGTCTCCTGGAGCCTCCTGTACCCCGAAGATGAGGAATTTCTTGATTACCTCCGGTGCGGCGAGTTTGTGGAGGATGGCCGGGCTGCCCTTGATGCATTAGAGGTTGCCCTCGGGACCGAGGGGGGCGAGCGAGCCAAGAAGAAATTGACTTCGCTGAGGTCGCAGTTGGCCCTGGTTGAGAATCTGATTGCCTCCGAGTGTGTCAACTGGCAGCTCAGCGATCTCCAGTCGGAACATCGCCGGGTGTTCAGCAACGTGATTACACTCGATTGCCCTCCCTACGAAACCTTGTTCGGGAATGACCACGTGTTCGCGCAATCCCATGTGATGGGCGACATTTCAGGATTCTATAAAGCCTTTGGAGTTGAGTTGTCGAAAGACATCCATGAACGGCTTGATCACCTCAGTGTCGAGTTTGAGTTCATGCACTTTCTCGCGTACAAGGAATCCTACTCGCTCTGCCACGATGGGCCGGAGAAGACGCAGATCGTGGTCGACGCAGAGAAGAAGTTTGTGAAAAATCATATCGGTCGATGGGTCCCGCTGTTCTGTCGCATGTTGACCAAAAAGGCGGACTCGGGTCTTTTTAAACTGGTGGCTGATATGGCCGCGGATTGGATGGATTTCGAAACGGCCTTCTTGGGCGTGACCCCTCAGCCCTACACGGAAACCGACTATCGTCCGGCGACATTCAGCTCCCCCGAAGGCCAAACGTATGAATGCGGTGCGCAAGACCAGGGGAACGAGTTGACCATATTGTTGAACGAAGTTGGCGCACAGTCCTTTATGGATGTGAAAGAGAAAGACAAGGAGAATGAGGAGGGGCAACCTTCCGGAACGGCGTGAGTAAGTGTGGTAACGGTTCGAGAGCGAACACAGTCTTTACACTAATTCAGAGGAGGGAGTGCACTATGAGGGTAGCGCAGACGACCAACAAGAAATTGGTGTTTGCCATTCTTCTCTCCGCCCTCACTGTCGGCCTGATGCTGACATTGGGGCGAGTACCGCTGGCCGTCAGTCAACCGGTGACGATACCGGCGAAGACGGTGAAGGGCCAAATTCCTATGGATGGCGCCAATCCCATGTGGGAAAGTGTCCCGGGCGTTGTCATTCCGTTGAGCGGTCAGCTCATCACGACCCCGATGCATCCGAATATCTCGGTGAAGTCGGTGTTCGTGAAAGCGATGACTAACGGCAAGGACGTTGGGTTGCGGCTGGAGTGGATTGATCAAACGAAGAATGACACGGCGATCGGCCCACAAGACTTCCGGGACCAGGTTGCGGTGATGTTTCCGGTGAACACAGCCGGCGCTCCGCCATTTCAGTGCATGGGACAGTCCGGTGGGACGACCAACATCTGGCGGTGGAATGCTGAATGGCAGAAGGATCTCGGCAAGGACAGCGCGGGAATGTGGGATGTCGACGATCAGTATCCTGGAATTTTCTGGGATTATTATTTTGAAGAGCCAGCGGGGGGCGTCACCTATCCAGACCGTATTGGTCGGAGCCTGGGACCGTTCAACTCTGGTATCTGGTCAGGAAACATCATGTCTGATCCGACACTTCGCGTGAGTTCCGTTGAAGATTTGAGCGCGAACGGCTTTAGCACCCTCACGACGCAAGCTCACCAGGACGTTATCGGAAATGGTGTCTGGGAGCCGTCAGGGGCTGTGAAGGGCGGAGCCTATTCCGGTCCGACCTGGCGAGTGGTCGTGAAGCGGACATTGGAAAGTGGCGATGCCAACGATGTCCAGTTTAAGGCAGGCATGTCGGTGCCGATCGCCTTTGCGGTTTGGGATGGTGCCAACATCGAACGGAACGGCATGAAGTCGCTGTCGACCTGGTTCACGTTGAAGCTGTAGCAGCCAGAGCGGCACGTAACAGCCGCGATGTCGTGTAATTTTTAAAAGGCCTCGGATCGGAATCCCGGTAAGTGAGGGAACGGTTCGAGGCCTTTTTTCTGGCAGGATGCTGAAAAAGTCCGCCAGCGGCGTTCTCGCTTCGCTCAGAGGCTCAACGTACCGAAGCGTACGCCTCGCCCCTTCACTCGCTGCGGCCTTGCTGGCGGATTTTTTGAGCATCCTGACGTTACTCTGGCGTTAGTACCGTGCGGAATATTCCACTCATACGATTGCCAGTAACCAGATTTCTCCGGAACCTAAGCCTCTCTACGTCTGCGGGATTGCATTTACCGAAGTGCGGAGGGTATAAAAGAAGAGGGTCTCGAACTCACTGATTTTCAAGCATAAAAGGACCAGTATCGCATGAAAGTCTCGCTGCTTTTTCCCCCAACCTGGCATCCGTCTCAACCCTACCTCAGTTTGCCGTCTCTGACCGGGTTTTTGCGCCAGGGTGGGGTGTCTGACGTCTCGCAGCGCGACCTTGGAATCGAATTGTTGGATACAGTGCTGACCAGAGCGTATGCGGCTGAAGTCTACCAGCAGTTGATCGCCAAGCAGCGCGAACTTGAGCGGATGCAGACTGGGGAGACGGGTTTTGGAAGTCGCGAGCATTACGCGAAGGTGACCGATTCGCTCGATCGGTTCTCCTATCTTGTCGATCGGATTGAGCTCGCCAAGAAGACATTGCGCAGCGAAGGATTTTACGATCCTGACGCCTACCGAGCGAGCTTATTCATGATCGACAAATGGTTGGAAGTGGTTTCCTCTGTGTATTTTCCGACCCGGCTCACGGTTGTGGATAATCAATTTGGGAACTACTCCATCTATTCCTCGAAAGATTTGATGAAGGTCATTCATGACGAAGGGCAGAATCCTTATCTGAGCCTCTTCCGGGATCGGTTCATTGCCTCGATCGTGAATGACCGTCCTGATCTCATCGGAGTCTCGATTACGGCCACATCTCAGATCATCCCTGGCCTCACCCTCTGTCGGCTGATCAAGGAAGCTGCCCCGGATCTTCACGTGACGATTGGCGGCAGTATCTTCACCCGTCTCGTGGACAACATTCGTCGTTGTCCGAGCCTCTTCGAATTAACCGACGACATCGTCGTGTTTGAGGGCGAAACGGCCTTGCTGGAATTGGTCAATCAGCTGGCGGGTAAGAAGGACTACAGTAAGGTGCCCAACCTGATCTATCGGCAGAATGGCAAGATTACGGTCAATCAACCGTTCTATTCGGAAAATGTGAATCAACTTCCAGCGCCGAATTATGATGGATTCCCGCTAGATCGCTATTTGTCGCCGGAGCCGGTACTACCGGTCCAGTTTTCGCGGGGCTGTTACTATAAGGATTGTGCGTTCTGTGCCCTGACCCTCGACCATCAGAATTTTAGACAGAAAGACCCTGGTCGGACGGTCGAGGAGCTGCAATGGCTCACACAACGCTATGGGGCGCGCCATTTCTTTTTTACCGACGAATGCTTTGCGCTGGCGCCGACACGGCGGTTGTGTCAGCAGCTGATCGAGAAACAGCTTGATATCAAATGGACCTGCGAGATGCGGTTCGAGAAAAATCTCTCACGCGAGCTGCTGGTATCCATGCGGGATGCCGGGTGTTTGAAGATTGTCTTCGGGTTGGAGTCCTTCAATCAGCGCATCATGGATTTCATGAAGAAGGGGATCAAGCAAGAATGGGTCCGGCGTATCGCTGGCGACTGTGTGGATCTTGGTATTGCGGTGCATTGTTACATCATCGTTGGGTTCCCTACGGAAAAAGAAGACGAAGCCCTCGAAACCATGAATTTCATCGTCGAAAATAAGAAGCTCCATGAGTCGTATGGATTTTCTTGCCAGCCCTGCCTGTTTGACCTGGAAAAAGAAGCGCCTATTATGAATGATCCCGGAGGGTATGGGATTCGACGAATCATGCGTCCGTCGGCGGAGGACCTGAGCCTCGGGTTTTTCTATGAAGTGCAGGAGGGGATGACTCCCGACGAGGCCGAGCGACTGTATCAGTATGTCTATGCGCGGATCAGTGAAGTCGTGTGCGAGCTTCCCTTCAACTATGCGATGGCCGATGGCTTACTGTACATCTCACGGGCGAAGGAAGGAGCCGGACAGGCGTCGGTGGCGGCACATTGACCGCATTTTTTTGCGACAGCTATAATGTCTGCCCTAGATGGGTATGGTCATGAAGGTAGCAACGCTCAGCGAACGGATGACGGGGAAAGTGTCGGACTTCGGTCCACTGTTTGAGTATACCGTTAAGCTCGTTCTCCTCACCTCGTTTCTTGAGCTGGTTCTCTATCGTCTGGTCTCTCGTCTTGGAATGCATCTCAGCAAGCTGGCGGCAGATCACCCGTGGATCACTCCCACATTCACGGCTCTGACCGAGGTGGGCACGTGGCTTCTCAATATCGTCGCGGTGTTGTTGTTTTTAGCGCTGACATTGGCCCTGATCAATCGCTGGGGAGGGCCGACAACAAGCCAGCTCAGCAAACTTGGCAGCGCAGGGGCGGCACTCTTGTTGCTGTTGACGATTGTGTTTCTCGTGGTGCAGCCCGGCATGCTGGGCGCAGTCGTCTACAACGGGTTAACGCTGCTGGTACTGACGGCGTTTCTGTCGGAATATGTGATGACCCATCGTGAGCCGGCGCAGCGTGTGCTGGCGGCCACGTATTACTTGGGCATTTCAGGGTGGCTCTATTATCAGATCGTATCGACAATTTACAGTTTGACGGGAACGATCGCGGCGCCGCCCTTGGTCTACGAATCACATCGCATGGGTGAGGCGTTGATGGTGTTAGCTAGCTTCTTCGTGTTTGTGGCCTATGGCAAGAGCAAGAGTCTCTCGCTGCGAACGAAGAACCGACAGCAGTGGAACCGGGCCATGTGGTTTTGGTCGACGACGGGTGTCATTTTTGCCGCACTCATCGTGGCCGACTATCTTTTGGAACTGTATAGTCCGGCCTTCGCATCGGCCTTTCGGCAGGCCTCGCAAGGCATCGGCTGGATCTTTCAATTCGGGATGGGCTATACCTTCTATCTCCCCTTTGCGGTGTATGTGGGGGGATTACTCTGTTGGTCCTACACCGTTGTGAAGTTACTGATGATCGGGCGACTGGCCGGCTACGGGGTTGGTCTGATGTTTATCGCCGGGTATGCCTTACTGTTCTCCAACCTGACGTTGATGGTTGTTCTTGGAGTCATATTACTTACCCTTGATCGAGTGAAGCCAACCGCTGCTGAATCGCTGCCGGCCTCTGCCGGCCCTGTGTTGCCGGCAACGGATGGCCTCGTCCACGGTCAGGCCTAGTGTGAGAGCGAGAGAGAAGATGATGGAAAATGTAGGACCGACGCCAGTGCAGTCAGAGACCGTTCTTGACCCTGGCGATCAGCCGCTCCCTCCGGATGAAGAGATCTCCGGGATCGAACAATTGCTGGTCGACGAACCTGATGACTTTCAGGCTCGCTGTCGTCTTGGTGAATTGTACTTCAGCAAAGGGCGGCTCGACGATGCGCTGGCGGAAGTCAAGAAAGCGATTGAGATGGCGGAATCTCTTCGCGCGGAAATGAATCGCTCGCTCGCCATGTATTACGCAAATCTGGGAACAATTTATGCGACGAAGAACATGGCCGATGAAGCCGAGGCCGAGTTTCGGCATGCGCTGGATATCTTCCCTCATGATGTCCTGGCGCTGTTCAACCTGGGGAGGCTCTACGCAGACAAGAAGAAATACATGGAGGCCAAGGGGTACTACGAACGTCTCGTTGAGATCACGCCAGATGATCCGATTGCTTGGTACAATCTCGCCGGTGTCTATATTGAGCTGGATAACCCCCAGGTCTCCGACTACAACACGATCGACATGGGAATTCAGTGCTATCTTCGTACGTTGGAGCTGGATCCCAAACACTTGGAGTCGAGCTTCAAGCTGATGGAAATCGCGCTCAGTCATAAAAAGACCGATTTGGCAGTCAGGGTCATGGAGAGTGCGGTGGAGCACAACCCGGATGAACCACTCGCGTATTACAACCTCATCAGTGTGTATGACAAGTGCAAGATGTTTGAGCAGGCGGAAGAAGCCCGCAAACGGTTGAAAGAGCGATTTGCCAAGAAGCCGAAGGATGGTCCGAAGTCCTAACTTACCTTTAGGAAGAGGTGCACTATGTTTGGGAGTCTAGGGTTTACCGAGCTGATTCTCATCCTCATGATTGTGCTCATTATTTTTGGCGCAGGGAAATTACCGCAGTTAGGTGAGGGGATCGGCAAGGCGATCAAGGGCTTTAAGAAGTCTGTCCATGAGGCGGATGCGATCGAGGCCGAAGCGCAGGCTGCGGCTCAACAGGCGACGGCGCCGCAGGCCGTGACTGCAGCGCCCACTCAGAATGCCACATTGAATCAAGCCGCCGGGGCCGCTGTGCAGCCGGCTCCACGCATCTAGGCAGGATGTTGAAAAAGTCCTCCA
>SWDO01000014.1:226634-230492 GCA_005116895.1 Nitrospira sp.
CGTCGGCGAAGTGGGCTCAGAGGCTCAACGTAGCGAAGCGTACGCCTTGCCTCTTCGCTCGTTGCAGCCTTGCTGGAAGGCCGTTTTGAACATCCTGCGCCGAGAGTCGAAAGTGCGCGAGCGGCAAAGTAATTTTTTAACAGCCCTCTAGAGAGCGTCGTACTTATGGAAACCGAACTAGGCTTGGCTGCTGGCTATATCGAAACCTTTGCCGGGAACGGCAAGGCCCGAAGTACGGGTGACGGCAAGCGTGCGGTAAAGGCCGGAATCCCGCTCCCCCATCACGTTGCACTGGACCGGGAAGAGAAGTGGCTGTACTTCGCTGAATCAGGCTCTGACCGGGTCCGGCGCATTGACCTGCTACAAGGCACGCTCCACAACTTCGCCGGCATCGGGGAAACATGCTATAGCGGAGATGAGGGCTCCTGTGCAGAAGCCGGACTGTATCTGCCCTTGGGCGTGGCGTTTGATTCCCACAATAATTTGTATATCTGTGATTCCGGGAGCAACCGGATTCGGAAAATCGATCATGAGACCGGCATCATTACGACGGTGATCGGTACCGGTCAGCATGGGTTCAATGGGGACGGTCCGGCGCTGGACGTCAATCTGACCTGGCCTGCGGCGATCACCATTGATCGCGAGGATGTCCTTTTTATCGCGGATACCCAAGCCCACAAGGTCAGGCGGTATGATCCCAAGACGGGAATGGTGACGACGATTGCTGGGGCCTGGACGGCCGAAGATGAAGCGCGAGAACAGCCTTTGGTGGCGAGGAATTTGGTGGTGCTGTCAGGCGATGCGATCGGAATCGATTTCAGCGATGATCAGGGATGGCTCATGCCGGTCTGTTCCGATGGGCTGGATATGTCAATGTATCTGGATGATGGGAGGCCCGCGATGGAGGCGCGCCTCTACGACATTGTCGGGCTCGCGGTTGATGCAAAGGGCGATGTGTACGTGGTCGATAAGGGCAGCAATCGTGTCAGGAAAATCGATTCCCAGACGGGAATTATTTCGACGGTTGCAGGGGTCTGCCGATACGGATATGACGGTGATGAGAAGCCAGCCGTCAGAGCCATGCTCCACGCCCCAGAGGCTGTGGTTTTTGATCACGATGGCAATCTCTACATTTCCGATACCATGAATCACCGGGTTCGCAGGGTGGATGGTGCGACCGGCATCATGACCACGGTGGCGGGGAATGGCGACAGTGGGTATGAGGATAAGAATATCGGCGGTTGCGGCGCCGCTCGATTTGTCGCCAAGGAATCGGCAGGGATGTTGAAACATGGCGACGGTCTGCTGGCGATTGAGGCTGTGGTGAATTCGCCAGTCGGTTTGGCCATGGATTCACAAGGCCACCTCTATATCTGCGAACGTGGAGAGAACAAGATTCGCCGTCTGAAGCTCGTCTAACCATCCTCTCGATCCTCCACGTTTGTCCCGCACGGGTTTTGTGGTATTCTGAGTTCGGTTTTCTCTCGGAGTCCTGTGCGGTGCGAATGACGTACATCGACAGTTCCCGCTCTCACCTCATTGGGTTTTTTTCAGGCCTGATTGTTATGGCCAGTGTGCTCGGGGCGTTTGGGATTCCGCTGGTCAGTTCCGAGGGGATGACCATCAGATCGTACGTGGTCCACGGTGATCTGCCGAATGCTGCCGATGATACCGCTTGGCAACAGGTCTCACCAATCACGATTCCCCTGAGCGGGCAGGTGATTACCAGACCGGTGTGGCCGGAACCCACGGTGCGTGCACTAACCGTACGGTCCATCCATAACGGGACCGAGATCGCCTTTCTACTGGAATGGCAGGACAACACGAAGAATGATCGGCTCACTCCGGGGACCTTCCGGGATGGCGTCGCAATCGGTCTTCCGCTCGGCGATGCGCCGGCATTTTTCTGCATGGGGCAGCTGGACCACTACATCAATATCTGGCATTGGAAGGCGGACTGGCAAACCGATATCGATCGACGGGCGGCTCGGACACCGGAAAAGAAAGAGGGCGGGGTTCGGACATTCGAAGTCATTCCGAGGCGGGTGTCGTCAGTCGAGGATTTGATCGGCGGGGGATTCAGCACGTTGACCACAAAAGATAAACAAGGGCGAGTGCAGGGACAGGCGGTCTGGAAGGACGGGGTCTGGCATGTCGTGATGCGCCGCCCTCTGGTGAGCGAAGAGCAAGAGAATGAAGCCACACTCGTTCCTGGTCGTATGCAGACCGTGTCATTCGCCGTGTGGAATGGGGAAAACAAAGAGCGAAACGGCCAAAAGGCTGTGGCGCCATGGTTTCAACTGAGCATCGATCCTGTCGCCAAACTGTAACAGGATGCTGAAACAGGCTGTCAGCTTCGTTCTCGGTCGTCCGTCTCCTTGCGAGGTACCCCAGAGGGTACGCCTCAGTTGCCGGGCTCCCTGCGGCCTTGCTGAACAGTCTGTTTGAGCATCCTGCGAACCAAGATGAGTCGGTATCAGGTTCGGAGGAACGTAGGTGATTGGAGCCGGAGTGTTGGGAGTCGCGCTGTTGAGTCTATTCCTCTTCGCCGGTGTGGAGGCCACGCAGGCTGAGGGGCAATCCGATGGGATGACGGAGGAAGAAGCGACTCGACTCGGTGAGGAATTCGGGATCGTCGTCGGAGCCGTGGATGAGGACATTCAGCAAGAACTGAAGCTCCAGCAACCGCAGGGAGTCGCCGTGTTCGAGGTGATTGGGAATTCACGCGCGGATTACGCAGGGATTAAGGTTCGTTCCGTCATTAAGGAAATCGATAAGCAGGAGATCCGAAACATGGACGATTTCGGACGAGCCATCAAGAAGGCCATGAAGGAATGCAATTTTACGGTCGGCACCTATGAGCCGGCGGATCCAGGTGACCCAGTCGGCTGGGGGGTCAATTTCCACTTTGTTGGTTGTAAACGGGATTGATGGTGTTGGTGAGGGGTGAGGCGTGAGGGGGAAGGCGAACAGACAGGGCTGGCAAGTGCGGTGGGGCTGGGGCGTCACGGCGTTCTGTTTCTTATCGCTCGTCGGTCTGATCGGACTTTTGAGTAGTCTGAATTACGAGCAGGCGATTGCTCAGGAGGCGAACAGTCGGTCTGTGCCTGAGTGGGTCGCTGAAATTGAGAAAATCTTCATCCGTTCTGAAGACTGCAAACAGTGCCATGAGCGTCATTACGAAGAGTGGAAGGGCGTCAGAGAACAGACGCCGGATTTGAAGACCTTTGGCCGGGTGGATGCGGCCCTTTTACATGGCACGTCGTTGGAGTCACCGGTTTTCGAACGGTGTTGGGTCTTTGGAAACAGACGAATCCGACAGCAGATGAACAGGGACGATGTCTCTCCTGTCACGTGCCTGCCGTTACCGTGTTCCCTCAGCATGCCGAGAAGATGGTGGCGCACGTGCTTGCCCGCAAGGCGGGATTCGAAGGAATCGGTTGCTCAGCTTGCCATTTGATGAACGGAATGGAAAAGGGATTAAACTCACCGCCGACATTCAAATTGCAGCCAGGCGACACACTCTATGGCCCTTATCCCAATCCTGAAGAAAACCTTGTCCATCCTGCCGCGCAGTCTGAGCACTTTCGAGGAGCCAATTATTGTGCCGCGTGCCATTTCGACAAAGTCAAGGATGTGGCGCAGAAGAATCTGCCTGGCGAAATTCTCGAGGGAACGATTTGTCAGGATTGCCACATGGAGCCCTCGACCGGCAGTTCCACGTCGAGACGTGGGGCCATGACGAGAGCCATCGGACGCCACTGGTTTCGCGGTGTCGTCGTTGCCGGTACGATGCTCAAGAATCGGAATCTGCAGGCGGAGTGGATGCCTCGTATCGATGTGGATGTGACGAAGGCC
>SWDO01000014.1:230592-253635 GCA_005116895.1 Nitrospira sp.
TGATTGTGAAGTGGTCAAGGTGCCGGACGACATTGCTGAAGTTCAGGGGGCGTGGCCCTTAAGTCAAGGAGAGATCGGTCGTATTCATCAAGAACGACGCGCACGCTTGCGTTGCACCGCCTCGACTTCGGCGGCGATCTGATCGGGTGTGATTCCTAGCTCGCCTGTTGCGCGGCGAAGCTTGCGCACCATGCGCGCAAGTCGGGTGCGACTAGCGGCGCGTGCCGGTGATTCTAGGATCAGGATCTCGGCCCCTCGGTATGCAACGACGGGCTTGCCCCACCCTTTGACCCACGCTGAGGGGATGACCACATTAGATTTGGATGTGCGCTTAGCCGTTTTCATTGTCTCCAGCTTCCATTCGTATGGATGGATGGGAGTATAGCACGGTGAGATGCGTTGGCATATTGTCGGATAAGCGGGATTCGCCAGCGACGCGAGACATATTGCCGCAGTAGCAAATCTACGTTCTCAGGCCTGCTGGCTGTGCTACCCCTGAATGGTTCCGATACAGATGGCATGGGCGACGAACCGACCGTAGGTCGCGTCCTTGCACCCATTCCAATCAGACTCCACCCAGTAGTTCTGTTTTGAGATCCGCTTGAGGAAGTGTTGAGTCGTGAACGGACTCTTCCCGTTGTTCTGCAAATAATCGAAGTAGCGGTTGTACCCAATCGGGAGGCTCGCCACGAGCCGGCCGGACGGAGCGAGGCACGTGGCTCGCAGATGATCGATTGCCTGCAGGAGTTTGCCTGGTTTCTGTGGCTGTTCGTCCCACCCGACATGCTCCAAGGTCGAGATGCTGAGAATCAGATCGTATTTATCCTGCGGGACAAACTCGACGATATCCTGATTGATGACGCCTGAGCTGACCTCATATTTGTCGATGACCTCATGATGAATGGGAAAATAGTGAGAGAGGACGTTGCCCACTTCGAGCACCCGTCTGCCTTCGTGTTTGAGGAGAAGTTCACGGAAAATGGGGATCTCGACGCCACGCTCGTTTTTCCAGGTCCTGTTATACGGATGGTATAGGTACTCGTACTCCCGACCGTCGAATTGGAACGTCTTGATTCTCACCCTGCGGGTCAGCGTCATCTTCATGGCGCGCCAATAGCGTCTGAATGCATTTTCGTCGCCGGCAGCAGCGCTGGTGTAATCGTAGGTGTAGGACATGAAGAAACTGATTACTCGAAGATGATGCGTGATCCGGGTGATTTCATCTTGAAGATCTGAACGGCATTGTAAATGCCCTTGGCGGGATGATTCAGGATCAAGCGTGAATTGGTGATATGGGTATCGAGCAGTTCGTACTGCCCGCCGCTGTAATAGAGGTCACAGTCGTCAATCTGACAGTTCTTGTAGACGTGATTATCCAGGGGAAGTTTCGCCTTCGAGAAGGTCTGCCCATCGATAATGATATAGCTCGGTTCAAATGCCATAGGTCCTTTGTCTGACGAACTATAGCAAAGTCAGCAACAATCGTAAACCAGCCCAAGAAGCGCGGCTGAGCCATGAGACATCCGGAGGGAATTCTAATTCGGGACGATCCGAGACACGGTGCCACCATTGGTTAGGATATAGAGCTCTCCCAAGCCGTCCAGGCCGAAGCTGGTGATGGAAGCGACAGCAAGCAGCGGCCATTCTGTTTGTTCGAGAGCCGAGCCGTTATTGAAGCGGAAACTACGGACAAAACCGGCGCAGAAGTCGGCATAGAAATAGATGCCCTGAATGACTGGTATTGCTGTTCCTCGATAGACGTAGCCTCCTGTGACGGAGCAGGCACCGTTCTCATGCGGATACTCAAGCGTCGGCAACGTGAGCGTTCCATTGGTACAGTTGGTGGATGGGTTAAAACAGGACGACCCTTCCATGAGCCGCCAGCCGTAATTCAGTCCGCGTCCGGCATTGGAGCCTTGTGACAGGTTGATTTCTTCGCGGGCGTTCTGACCGACATCGCCGATGTACAGATCATCGCCATCAAACGAAAATCGCCATGGATTCCGCAACCCATAGCTCCACACCAGCTGATCCCCTCCGCTGAGGACAAATGGATTGACTGTTCCACTTGTGCAGGCTGTTCCTGGGGTCGTCGGATCGATCCGGAGAATTTTTCCCAGCCGGCTTGTGAGATCCTGAGCATTGTTACTCGGATCCCCTGAACCTCCCCCGTCTCCAACGGCTGCGTATAGACAACCATCTGGTCCGAATGCCAGCATCCCTCCGTTATGGTTCGCGAAGGTTGGATGGGGAACGGAGACCAAGATGACTCGTGAATTTGGGTCAGCGACGTTGGGGTTCGTTGACGACACGAGAAACCGGGCGATGGTGATTGCGCCAGTAGCATCCGTATAATTGACGTAAAACCGACCGTTGGCGTTGTAGTTTGGGTCAAAGGCCAGCCCCAACAATCCTCGTTCCCCTCCGCTCGTGATACCGGTCAGGGTCAGAAATGTCGAGAGCACGCTGCCAGTTGCCCGATCAAGAACTTTAATGGTGCCACCCTGTTCGACAACGAACAGGCGAGTCTGGTCTCCAGGGGGAGAGGTAAGGAACACTGGCGAACTCAGATTGTTTGCGACAGTGTGGAGCGTGAGACTGCTGGAAGTCGGGGCAGCGTTTTCTGTGTTACTGTCACTCCCGCACGCAGCAAGGAGGCCGGCGAAACAGAGGCTCAGAGGTATGGAGATGATCGCCTGTCTCATGGTTGCAGCTTCCCCCCTGTTTGAAAGATGATCCATACCCTATCATTTCTAGCGGTGCCATTTCGCGAGCGCAGCCTCAGGATCCCATGGATAGGGCATGGTGGAACCCCGATTCACCTCTCTCTAGTCCATCTATGGGCGGAGCGGCTGTTTCCGAGCGCCTCGCATTTGGTCTTGATCCGGCCAGTCCAACTCTACTAGAATGAGCGCGTTTTTCAGGTCATTAGCTTCGAGTTCGACTCCGCACCGCTTTAGGTTTCCCCACTCATGCATGTACGTTGGATGGGTTGAAGCCACGGGGAGCCCTGTGACCTAAGGAGTGCGTTTAACCAGCAGGAGGATTTCCAGTGAGTGATTCATCGATTATCACGTTTGCCATCATCGCGGCCTTCGCTGGTATTGCCTATGGGTTGTACCTTGCGATGTGGGTATTCAAGCTTGATGCCGGCAACGCAAAAATGCAGGAAATTGCCAAGGCGATTCAAGAAGGCGCCAGTGCCTACATGAACCGGCAATACAAAACCGTCGGCTATGTGGCTGCGGTGCTCTTCGTTATGCTCTGGGCCGCTGGGGCCGTCTCCGACAAGTTTGGCTTGCTGACGGCGGTCGGGTTTTTGGTCGGTGCGGGAGCCTCGTCGATTGCCGGCTATGTGGGGATGATTATCGCTGTGCGCGCCAACGTGCGGACAGCGCAAGCCGCACACAATGGCATGAATGCCGCCTTGACCGTCGCGTTTCGAGGGGGGGCGGTGACGGGTCTGTTGCTGATCGGCCTGGGACTGTTGTCGATTACGACCTTTTACATGGTTGCGCAATCGATAGCAGGCCAAGAGAAAGCCATTCACGCCTTGCTGAGCCTTGGGTTTGGCGGCAGCTTAATCTCGGTGTTTGCCCGTGTCGGTGGCGGCATCTACACCAAGGCCGCAGATGTGGGTGCGGATCTCGTCGGCAAGGTCGAAGCGGGGATTCCTGAAGACGACCCTCGTAACCCAGCGGTCATCGCGGATAACGTGGGCGACAACGTCGGTGACTGCGCCGGTATGGCAGCG
Source organism: Nitrospira sp. (assembly GCA_005116895.1). Taxonomy (GTDB): domain Bacteria; phylum Nitrospirota; class Nitrospiria; order Nitrospirales; family Nitrospiraceae; genus Nitrospira_D. The sequence goes on from SWDO01000014.1 coordinate 234,347, forward strand.
GACCTGTTTGAAACCTACGCCGTGACGACAGTGGCGGCGATGGTGTTGGCGTTTACGATGTTTAAAGGGGCGTCTGGCCCAATCCTGTATCCGTTAGTCTTAGGAGGTGTGACAATTTTCGCGACGATCATCGGGGTGCTCTTCGTGAAGGTGAGCCCGGGTGGGGAGGTCATGACGGCGCTCTACAAGGGGCTGTTCGTGGCTGGCGGGATCGCTGCCGTGGTATTTCTCCCGATCACCCTCATGATCATGGGCGGGGTAGGGGGTGTCAGCGGCTTCAGTTACTACATCGCCGCGTTGATGGGATTGGCGGTGACGTTGGCGCTCGTGTTCATTACCGACTATTACACGTCGAAGAGCTATGAACCGGTGCAGTACATTTCCAAGGCGAGCGAAACCGGCCATGCGACGAACATCATCGCGGGGCTGGCGGTCGGTATGCAAGCGACGGCGGCGCCGGTGGTGGTGATTGCGATGGCGATCCTGGGTAGCTACTCGGTCTGCGGTGGCGCGGAGTCTGGGGGGTTGTACGGCGTGGCGGTGGCGGCGGTCTCAATGCTGTCGATGGCCGGGATTGTCGTGGCGATCGATGCGTTTGGTCCGATCACGGACAACGCGGGTGGTATTGCCGAGATGTCCCATTTGGGCAAAGAAGTTCGGGACATCACGGATCCGTTGGATGCGGTCGGCAATACGACCAAGGCGGTAACAAAAGGCTACGCGATTGGGTCAGCCGCATTGGCGGCGGTGGTGTTGTTCGCGGAATATTCCCGCGAGGTGGCGGCAATCAATCCCGCGCTGGCGGCGTTCGACTTGGCAAAACCGAAAGTGTTGGTCGGTCTATTTCTCGGTGGCATGTTGCCCTTCATCTTCGGCGCGCGCTGTATGAGGGCCGTGGGCGAAGCCGGCGGTTTGATCGTGGAAGAAGTGCGGCGGCAGTTCCGGACGATCAAGGGCATCATGGAAGGCACGGGGAAGCCTGACTACGCAACCTGTGTCGATATAGTGACCCAGGCCGCGATTCAAAAGATGATGATCCCTGGCTTGATTCCTGTGGTGTCGCCGATTCTGGTGGGTGTGATTCTCGGTCCGCAGGCGCTTGGTGGTGTGTTGGTCGGCAGCATCGTGACCGGCATATTCGTCGCGATTTCGATGACGAGCGGCGGTGGGGCCTGGGACAATGCGAAGAAGTATATCGAAGAGCAGGGATTGAAGGGCACCGATACGCACAAGGCGGCGGTCACCGGCGACACTGTGGGCGATCCGTACAAGGACACGGCAGGACCGGCGGTGAATCCGATGATCAAGGTCATCAATATTGTGGCGTTGCTGATCGTGTCGTTAATCGTATAACTAATAAGAGGCGGTTGCGCACTCGATACCATACAGGTTCACTCACATGAGGAAGCGCCGTGTCCCAACTGGGGCACGGCGCTTCTCGTTTCTCCCTTGTCTTGACGGGTTTCCATACCCTAGAGTATGGTAAATTCATTGATGATAGTTGCTGACTGATCGCGAGGGTTTCCCAGATCCACGGGAGGTGCTCGAATGGAAAAACAGGAACGGAAGCAAGAGCCCCGACGAGAACCGCAGGGCAAGGAGGAGGTTAAGGCCAACCCTAAGGTGGTCGAGACCGGCAAGAAGCTGAAGGAAGATATCGACAAGCTGGTCGATGAGATCGATGATGTACTTGAAAAGAATGCTGAAGAATTTGTGAAGAATTACGTCCAAAAGGGAGGGGAATAGCGCCACCTACAGCTCTCCATCGAGTCACCCTGCCAGTTTCTTGACGTCCTTCGGTTTGACAAAGAAGAAGCCCCTTATTACAGTCTTCCTCGTTCTCCTGCCATTGGGAGTATGTGTGTGGCCTAGGCCATTAAAGGAGATGGGGATGAAGTCTAAGCTCTGGGTTTTTTCTCAAGTTGATCCCATCCAACGCGGCCTCTTGTCAAAAGCCTTGTCGATCTCCTCGGCGACCGCCTCGTTGTTGCTCAATCGGGGTGTGATGAACGTGGACCAGGCGACGGCCTGGATGTCTCCTCTCCGAACTCATGATCCTTTCTTAATTCCCGACATGGAACGGGCAGTTGACCGCCTGCATCAGGCCATGCAACGTCGCGAAGTCGTCTGTTTTTACGGCGATTACGATGTGGATGGCATGTCCGCCACAAGCATTTATCTTTCATTTTTCCGTGGGCTCGGTGCCGAAGTCCGAGCCTATGTTCCTCATCGGCTGCGTGAAGGGTATGGACTGAATGAGACCGCGGTTCGGACCTTGGCGGAGGAGGGTGTTTCTCTCTTAGTGACGTCTGATTGCGGGACCACGTCGCACCATGAAATTCGCGTCGCGAATCAATTGGGGATCGACGTGGTTGTAACGGATCATCATCAAAGTGATATGGAGATGCCACCTGCGTTGGCGGTGATGAATCCCCATCGGCCCGAAGCTCGGTATCCTTTTCACGGGCTCTGTTCCGGAGGTCTGGCGTACAAGGTGGCGCAAGCGTATGAGATGAAATACGGTTCCGGTTCGGTGCCGTTGGCGTCGCTCTTGGATTTGGTCGCGCTTGCCACGATTGCCGACGTGGTTCCGTTACAAGACGAAAATCGACTATTCGTTCGAGAGGGTCTGGTTCACCTTTCGCGCGGTGCCCGCTGTGGCCTACGGGCCTTGAAGCAGGTTGCCGGTATTAGTCGTGAGTGCACAGCGGAGACCATCGCATTTAAACTTGGGCCTCGGCTCAATGCCGCAGGGCGCTTAGATGACGCGATCAAAGGGGTCAGACTTCTGACGACGGAGTCGGAACCGGAAGCGAAAGAGTTGGCTGAAGAGCTTGAGCAGTTGAATCGAGCCCGTCGTGAACTTGAGGCTGATATTGTGGAACAAGCCGTAACGCAGGTGGAATCACGGGAGTTGCCGGGCGGCATTGTGCTGTATGCACGAGGGTGGCATCTCGGGGTCGTTGGCATCGTCGCGGCCCGCATCATGGAGCGCTTTCATCGTCCGACGGTCGTGATTGCCGTGAATGAAGATGGCATCGGGAAGGGATCAGCTCGGACTGTGCCAGGGTTCGACCTCTATCAAGCATTAGCCGGTTGTCGAGACCTCCTCATGGCGTTCGGTGGCCACCCTAGCGCGGCTGGGGTTACGATCCAAGAAGGGCGGTTGCCTGAATTTGCCGAACGTTTTTCCTCAACGGCCGAGACATGGATGCGGAATACTCACAGCGTTCCCATGCTGCATCTGGATTCTGAGCTGCGCTTGGCCGAGGTCACGCTACAGCTGATTCGTGAAATCGGGACGCTGCATCCATTCGGCGCGGGGAATCCCGAGCCAACGTTCGCTGTCCGAGGGCTGAACGTTCTCAATGCTCGCGTGGTCGGAGAGAAACATTTGAAGATGACTGTTCGGCAGGCTGGATCTCTGCCGTTTGATAGTATTGGATTTGGGATGAAGTCCCTGGAAGATCGTGGATTGTCCCTGAAGACGCCTATCGATGTGGCCTTTACCCCAGAACTGAATCACTGGAACGGCCAGGATCGGATTCAGTTGCGTATCCGAGACATACGAGCGGCAGGATGCGAATAGCAGATGAAGTATGAAACGGTGACCGATATCGATCAGTTGCTGGATCGTCTGCAAGCCTATCAGCCCGACGCTGATCTCGGCATGGTGCGAAAGGCCTATGCGTTTTCGGTGAAGGCGCATGAAGGACAAATGCGTCATTCCGGAGAACCCTATGTGAAGCACCCCGTCGCGGTGGCCGGTGTCTTGACCTCTCTGAAAACCGACGTGACGGCGATCGTGGCCGGGCTTCTGCACGATACGTTGGAAGATACGGTAGCCACGGCCGATGAGCTACAGCGTGAATTCGGGAAGGAAGTGGTCCATCTCGTCGACGGAGTGACGAAGATCGGGAAAATTACGTTTCGCAGTTCGGAGGAAAAGCAGGCGGAAAACTTCCGCAAAATGGTGCTCTCGATGGCGGATGACATTCGCGTCGTGATCATCAAATTGGCCGATCGGCTCCATAATATGCGAACCCTTGAGCATCTCAAGGAAAGCAAACGGCAGGAAATCGCACAAGAGACGTTGGAGATTTACGCCCCGCTCGCGAACCGGATCGGAATCGGGTGGGTGAAGAACGAGCTGGAAGATTTGTGTCTGAAGCACCTCAAGCCGGATGCCTACGAAACCCTGCGCGTGTCCGTGGCGAAACGCGACGAAGACCGGCAACAGTATATCCAGGAGGTGCAAGCGCTCGTTGAGAAGGCGCTGGCGGAGAATGGGTTGACCGGAGCCGTGGACGGAAGACCGAAACACCTCTACGGCATCTATCAAAAGATGAAGAAGCAATCGATCTCGTTCGGGGAGGTCTACGATCTCACCGCCTTGCGAATCATTACTGATACGAAGATGAATTGTTACGCGCTCCTGGGTGTCATTCATTCGTTGTGGCGGCCGCTGCCTGGTCGCTTCAAAGATTACATCGCGATTCCCAAATCGAATCTCTATCAATCTCTCCATACGACCGTGGTCGGGCCGAAGGGCGAGCACGTAGAGTTTCAGATCCGCACGGAAGACATGCATCGTGTCGCCGAGTATGGAATCGCAGCGCATTGGAAGTATAAAGAGCAGGGGCGTGTGCAGGATAAAGACAGCAAAGCCTTTGGATGGCTCAGACAGTTCATCGAATGGCAAACGGATCTGCCTGATAATCGTCAATTTATGGATTCCGTGAAACTTGAGTTGTTTCACGACGTGGTCTATGTCTTTACTCCGAAGGGAATCGTCAAGGAACTGCCGAAAGGAGCGACGCCGGTAGATTTTGCGTATGCGATTCACACGGAAGTCGGTGATCATTGTGTCGGCGCCAAGGTCAATGGAAAGATCGTTCCACTGAGGCACGAGGTGACGAGCGGTGACACGATCGAAATTCTGACCTCCTCCAACCAGACTCCGCACAGGGATTGGCTTAAGTTTGTGCGGACCTCACGGGCCAAAACCAAGATTAAACATTGGATCAAGATAGAGGAACAGAAGCGGAGTTTGGAAATCGGGTGGCGTTTGCTTGAGGCAGAGATTCGTCGGCATGGGTTGCCTCCCTCGCAGGTCTTCAAGTCGGATGCGCTGCTCGATGTCGCCAAACAGGAAGGCTACGCCACGGTTGACGAGTTGGCCGCGGCGGTGGGATTCGGCCATGTTGCGACGGCTCAAGTCGTCGGACGGTTGGTGGCTCCGACATCGGCGGGCACGTCCATTCAACCCGATCCGGTCAGCGTTCCCAAAGTCATCGGTACGAGAGGGGCAGAGCCGGGTGTCCAAGTCAAGGGTGGCCGCGATCTGTTGATGCAACTGTCGCGGTGCTGCAATCCCGTTCCCGGAGACAAGATCTTGGGATACATCACGCGTGGAAGGGGCCTCACGATCCATTCGGTTGATTGTCCTAACCTCGAAGCCTTGGACTATGATCGAGAGCGTCTGGTGGTGGTGGAGTGGGATACGGCTACGTCGAGTCAACACGCGGTCAAAATCGCGGTCATTGCAGAGGATAAGACGGGAGTGCTGGCGAATGTGTCATCGGCGATTGCTGAATGTAACGCGAATATCAGCCGTGCCGAGATCATAACCAGAGAAGATCGGAAGGCCGAGTTGGATTTCGTGGTCGAGATTGCCGACACGAGTCATCTCAACCGAGTGCTCAAAGCCGTTGAACGTGTGGAGGGTGTCCTTACGGCTAAGCGGCTGAGATCTTGGCGCGAAAAATCATGATCGATGGTGTTGCGAAGGCAGGCGTCAAGGCTGGCCGAACGGCAGTTTAGATCCTTTTTCGATCTTGTACCCGTCAACCGTCCCGCCCGCGATTTCGAGGACATACATCGCGTCGTCACTGTTCGGGCGATACTGAGGACAGGAATCATCGCTCTTCGTGCAAATCGGGACATTCCGTTCGATATGCGTCACCCGTTGCTTGCCGTCAATCCAAATGAGATCGAGCGCGATCTTGGTATTCTTCATCCAGAAAGTCCAGGCCTGGGGTTGGCTGAAGAAAAAGAGCATTCCGTGGTCCTTCTTGAGGTGGTCCCGGTACATGAGTCCGATGGAGCGTTTTAGGGGTGTGTCGGCGATTTCGGCCTTGATGGTGGTGCCGGAAGGAGTGTGAATCGACGCGAGCTCAGCTCCGGCGGCTCTGGCCATCCGCATATCATCGGCTAGTAATCCCCCTGTGATCACGGCAGAGAGAGTAAGCCAGGTAGAAAACCTCCAGCGCATCAGCGTATCGTAATGATCGGTTTTCCCGCAGTCAAGCAGGCTATTTGCTTGAGGTGCTGGCGAGAGGGCATTTGGTTTCCGTAATCTTGCAATCTTCTCGCCGCTTGTGCCATCCTCGCCTCAGGTTGACTGAGAGGAAACCATGCAAGAAAAGCGTCGAGTGCTCTATAAAAAAGGCGTGTTCGTCTGTCCTACCTGCCGTCAGTCTTATGTGCAGGAAAAGTGGATCGAGGAGTGGCGGATTCGTTGCCATCGTTGTACCTACCGTGGAACGTTGACGGAAGTGTCGGTTGAAGAGCATATGGAGGAAGAGACCATTATCTCGGCACCGAACTTCCGCTTCTGGCCGAGACTTGCCGGTCGATAGGTGTGTACTCGTACTTCATCTCCCAGATCATGCCGAAGCTTTCACACCTTGCCAATACCCTTTTCTGTCAGTCTTCAACAAGTTCCGTTCCACTGTCGATTTTGCAGAGATAGACAAAAAACCCGTGTTTCTGCCAAATTGGACGTCTTCCGACCAAAGCACGATACGGCATGATTGATACCATACAGGCAGGGTTCGAAACGGCTATGTCCACTCATTCCATCGCATTTTATAAACCCTACGGGGTGCTTCCATGCTTTACCGATTCAGAAGGCAGACCGACGCTGGCGGACTACATCACTGTCCCTCGTGTGTATGCGGCGGGGCGTCTCGATCAGGACAGCGAAGGACTGATGATTTTGACTTCGAATGGAGCGTTGGCACACCGGATTACCGACCCGCAACACAAATTGCCGAAAGTCTATTTGGTGCAGGTCGAACGGATTCCAGATGAACCAGCGATCGAACGGCTATGCACAGGCGTGCTGCTTGCTGGAAAGCGAACAAGGCCGGCGCAGGTGAGGGTGCTAGATTCTGAGCCACCACTGCCAGAACGGCCTGTGCCCATCAGGTTTCGAAAAAACGTGCCGACAGCGTGGTTAGAGATCACCATCCATGAAGGGCTGAATCGTCAGGTTCGTCGCATGACGGCTGCCGTAGGCCATCCCACATTGCGGCTGGTGCGCATCGCCATCGGACCAGTTCGCCTGGGCGACCTCAACCTGGGTGAATGGCGAGCCTTGGAGGAGGATGAAATCAAGGCGATCAACCAACTGAGCAATCTGTGAATGGTGACCTCTTGGTCACTCTGTCGTTCGCCGACCCAGGATTAGTGAGTGCTTCTGCCGCAACCGTCAATCCAGCGGCTTACATCGTGTCTTCTAGCTGCTGTACCATGTCCTGAATGGTATCGAATCCTGATTGCCAGAACGCTCCGGACGTCATATCCACATCCATCTTGCTCAGAATATCTCGAGGGGATTGCGATCCGCCGGTGGCGAGCAAGTCCAGGTATTGTGGGACAAACGATTCCCCTTGCTCTTTGTACATTCTGTAGAGGGCCAGTACGAGCAGATTACCAAAGCTGTAGGCATAGCAATAGAACGGACTGGCAAAGAGATGGGGAATCATGAGCCACTCCCATTGAAACTCTTCCGGCACTTTCACAGCTTTGCCGAATTGCTGTCGAAGTTCAGCCAAATAGGCTTTGGCCAGTTGGTCTCCTGTCGCCCCTTCTCCCACCATTCGATGCGCGGTTTGTTCGAAACGAATGAAATAGGCCTGCCGCATCACGGTGGCATAGATGTCGTCCAGTTGACTCACGAGCAAGCCCTGTCGAACGGCTTTGTTGCGCTCGTTCGATATGAGGGTGTCGGAGAGAATGCGTTCGCCAAAGACAGAAGCTGTCTCCGCCAGGGGGAGGGTTGAATGGAAGGTAAAAATCGAATGGTCTTTGGCCAGCATTCCATGGACGGCATGACCGAGCTCATGGGCCATGGTGGCGATGTCTCGGGCTTCCCCGGTGAAGTTCAACATCACGTAGGGAGTCAGGCCAGGCGCCACGCTGTAGCAATAGGCGCCGCCTAGTTTGCCAGGACGCGTCGGCCCATCAATGCGCCGTTCCCTCAAGACCTGTTCGGCCAGGTCTGCAAGCTGGGGCGAAAAGCCTCGATAGGCGCCCAGCACCATGCGGACGGCATCGGCATACGCATATTTCTTGGTGTCTGCCCGATGAGGGGCATAAATGTGATACCGATTCATCGGAGAAACCTTGCAGATCTTTGCCTTCAGCTTGAAGTAGGTCTGGAAGATCTCGGCATTCTTGGCGCAGGTTGCCAACAGCACATCGACTGCTTGGTCCGGCACATCATTGCCGAGGTTGCGGGTGGCGATGGGCGACGCAAACCCACGGAGTCCGACGTTCTCAGCTTTCCAGTCATTGACGAGCGTCCGATACATCTCTCCGAGCAGGTCCCGTTGGCCCGAGAAGACCCGGTAGAGTTCTCTGTAGGCGGCTTGACGGATGGATGCCTTAGGGCTTCGCACGTGGCTCATGAGTTCTTCACGATTCATGGTGCGGGTTTTCCCGCCGATCTTCATCGTGAATGTCAGTCCGTTGGTCACTACGTCATAGAGCATATGGACGGCGCTTCGGCCGGTGACATTTTTGACGTTAATAATTTTTTCTTCTGGTTCTGAGAGCGTATGAGGTGTATAGCGCCGGATAGTTTCCAGATAGTACCGAAGGTCGCCGGTATCGGACATCAGTCGTGCGGCATTCTTGTGATCGACTCCCTGCCACCAGAGATCAAGAAAGAGCAGGCGATTGGTAATGCCGGTGAGCCGCTCCTCCACCTGGGACTTAAACGATCGTGCCTGGGTGTTTTTGGTGTTTTCCGAAAACCAGAGGTAGGCGAATGCGCCAAGCCGGGCAGACCCTTCTGCTATCGATTCGGTGATTTTTAGGATTGAACGGAATTCAGCGCTCGCCATTGTTGCCTGGAGCCGAGGACGAGCCGACTCGACCTGCACGACCTGCGCATCCAGGGCCGCCAGATGTTGTTCCAAATCTTTCAGCGGGTTCTTCACGAGGTGGGTGAGATCCCACTGGTTGGATACAAGGGACGTAGACGTCTTGTGTCGAACCGGATGTTTGGCGGCCATGCCGAGTCTCCTCTCAGGTAAGTTTTGTGCCAGGAACAGGCGGTAGTGTATCACCAGGCCACGGTGAGATTGGAGAAAATTGCCGGACTAAACAGGTGCAGCGGCGTTGACAGGCTACGGCTATGGTGTAAGAATTCTTCGAACGGACAGCACCATGAACGACCATGAACTTCATCGCGTAGTCCAATATGTCACGGCGAGTACGTCCTATGGACGGGACACGGTGGCGGATATTCTTCGCACCGGCCTCAGTGAGCTGTCGGCGTTGGCCACACATTCAGCGACAGCCTTCGAACGGGACGCGTTGCTTGAATATGTTTCCCAGTGGACGATGAAACGGACTGGGCAACCGGAACCGTTGGTTCGCGAAGTCCTGGGTTGTGCCGGCCGATGGCTGGATGAAGTCTATGATGAATTGGCCCAACGCCAGCCTGAGGCGCTGAAGTTGAGAGCGAACGATGAGGGCGATTCGGAGGCGTAGTCAACGATGGGCCGGTTTCGCCCAAGAAAGACGTTCAGGTTGGTTACATCTCTACGAGGTGGGCAACCGGGGCCGATACCAGCCTGGAAACGAGAAGAAGAAGGGCTTTCTGGCGAACTTCATGATCGGTGGAACATGCTTCATCGTCACTGCGCCGATCAATCCAGCCACCTCCGTGTGGGCCGCCTTGTTTGGCGGCTCACGCACTATGACTACGGGGTGAGGGAATCCGCGCTTGCTGAGTTGGAATTGGCCACCCTATTACTTCGTGTCGGAGTCCGGGTCACGTTTTTGCCAGAGTCGCAGGCGCGAACAGCCGATTTTGAATGTGATCTCGGTCGCGAACGATTTTTCGTGGAAGTCACTGCCATGGTGGGATCGGCGGCGCGTCAACGATTACCTCTACGCGGACTCGATCTTGATGAGGTCGTTGGGGAGGAGGAGGATCGGGGCGTTATCCTTATTCATCGAATTCTTGCGCGTATCCGGCAAAAGGCCAAACAATTGGCCGACTATTGCGATCCGGTCGTGCTCAGTATTTCAATCCCACGAGCCGACCTTCAGGGGGAAAAGAACGCTCGTTCGGAAGCGATCTGGTTGGATCTGAAGGCACTCGCCGGGGTGGTGACGGTCCTGCTCACCAAGGTCCCCACCCTCAGCGCCGTGTTGATCTCGCTCTGGGATGTCGACCCGCTTCCCTCAAGGGCGGCGGTCAAGCTTGCTAATGTGGAGTTGATTGAACGGCCCAAACGGCAGCGTAGTCACCCGCGCGTACGGATGCTGATTCACAATCCAAACGCCTCAGCCCCGCTTTCCGAATCCCATGATGCTTCGATCAGGCAAACGCTGTAGCGGCTTCATGCCGTGGTGTCACTTGAGCCCCTTCCGGGCATTGTAAATTCGACCACCGCTTTCCTGATATTGCCGAAAGACTGCCTTGGCTTCTGCGCGGCACATGTCCCTCACGACTGAGATCCCACGCTTTTCCAGTTCCGTCACCCAGTTTTTAGGTTTTGGAGCTTCATCGAACCCGATTGCCGCTGCGTCGGACCCTCGCGCGGCGCAGACGACGTTTCGAACCCCGGACCAAAGAATCGCGCCATAACACATGGCGCAGGGTTCACAGCTCGTGACCAGTGTGAGCTTCGGCATACCAGGCGCGTCGAGATCGAACTGCTTCAGAGTCGCGTGTGCGTTGGCGAGGGCGACCACTTCGGCATGGGCAAGTGAACAGTTGGTGGGTTCGACGACGTTTACCCCGACGGCAATGAGTCGTCCTGTCTTGGTTTCGAAGACTGCCGCCCCGAAGGGGCCACCGGTCTGAGCGGTGACGTTGGTCAGCGCGAGTTGGATGACGAATCGCATACGATCGGACGCCGCCACGATCGGGCTTTGCTGCCGACGCGCAAGACGGATGGCCCAGGGTGGGAGGCGAAAGGGAGACGTGGATGGGAACCCAGACTTCACGACGGCAACGAACGCGTCAACGCCTCAAGATTCTTCGTCACCATGGCATCACCGTTCTTCGTCGAGACGTCAATGCCCGTCGCACAGACGGTTCGGCATTCGTCGAGGCGCTCCAGTTTCTGGAGAGATTGCGCGAGCCCATAATAGGCAGCTGAGTAGGTAGGTTTTACCGTGATGCATTGCTGGAGCGCCTTCGCGGCTTCTTCAAAGTTCCCGTCGTCCATGTAGGCTTTCCCCAACCCAAACCAGGCGACATCGTCGCTCGGGTCCATGGCCAGGAATTTCTTCAGCGGTTCGATTCGTGGATTGGGCATGATGGCTCCTATTGTTCATGGGAAACGATAGCAGTGCTGGCATACATTGTCTATGGCGTTTTCTGCATGATACTCTGACGGTCGATACGTCCAGAGTTTCACGTTTCGGGTTGCTTGTTTCGAGTCGCGACTTCCTGAAACTTAAAACCTGAAACCTGGAACTCGAAACTGGAGTCACGAACGACGCTTCACCTTTCACGGGTAATTGATATGGGGAAGACAGGTCTCGTCTATCATCCGGCGTATCTTGAGCATGACATGGGAGCCGGGCATCCGGAATCTCCCAATCGGCTGCGCGCCATCATGCAGAAATTGGAGACGAGTGGAACGGCTGCTCGCCTGGTCAGGATCGAACCGCGAAAGGCCGAGGATGAGTGGATCGCGCAAGTCCACACCCCTAATTATCTGGCAGCGCTCTCCCGTCAAGCACCCACGAGTGGCCGAGTTTCGCTCGATCCTGATACGTCCATGTCACCGGGCACACTGCATGCTGCGTATTTCGCGGCAGGAGGGGCATTGGCGGCGGTCGATGCCATCATGGCGGAGGAAGTCGATCACGTGTTCTGCGCTGTTCGGCCTCCCGGTCATCATGCCGAAGCGGGACACGCGATGGGGTTCTGCTTCTTCAATAATGTGGCGATTGCTGCCCGCTATCTCCAGAAAAAATATGGGCTCACACGAGTGCTGATTGTCGATTGGGATGTCCACCATGGGAATGGGACGCAGCATAGTTTCGAGAACGATCCTTCTATCTTGTTTTTCAGTACGCATCAATATCCCCATTATCCCGGCACGGGTCGAGAAACCGAGCGAGGCAAGGGCACGGGAGAGGGTTTTACGATCAATGTGCCGATGGAAGCCGGTGAGGGAGACGACGAGTATCGCGCGGTGTTTCAGAAAGTGCTGGTAGCGGCAGCCGATGATTTCAAACCAGAGTTTGTCATCATCTCAGCCGGCTTCGATGCGCATAAGGATGATCCGTTGGCGAGTATGGGATTGACTGAATCCGGCTATGCGGAGTTGACCGAGATCGTGGCGGGTATCGCCACACGCCACGCGGACGGTCGTATTCTCTCCTCACTCGAAGGCGGGTATAACCTGACGGCGCTTGCCGCATCCGTTCACGCACACATCGGCGCGCTTTTGAACGCATGACACGTGGACTGAAGATTGTTCTCGGGGCCATTGTGGCTGCGGCCATCGTGTATCTCTATTATACGGAGATCAAACCGGTCGTGATCTTCGGGTTACGCGATGACTATGCCCATGCCATTCCGTTTCAGAACGTCCCTACAGGGCTGACCAGCCTCAAAGCCGAATCCTGTGGCCAATGTCACCGTGAGATCTATGAGGAATGGAAGACGAGCATTCATGCCCATGCCTACGAAGATCCGTTTTTTCAGGCCTATTGGAAGAAGGATAAGAACATTTGGGTTTGCCTGAATTGCCACACGCCACTCGAGAACCAACAGCCTACACTGGTGGAAGAGATTCCGCGTGGACGAGTTGAGAAGGCCATTCAAAAGCCCAATCCCCGCTATGATCCGGAGTATCAAAAAGAGTCGGTTACCTGTGCGGCCTGCCATGTGCGCGACGGCGTGATCCATGGGCCGTTCGAAGATTCCGTGGCGCCACATCCCACGAAATTTGACCCGAATTTTAAAACAGCCCAGCTGTGTTACCGCTGTCATAATGTCGTGTCCGGCCCAGCCCAGTTTTATAACGTGGGGCCTTGCGGGACCTATGCCGAATATGAAGGCCAGTACTGGCAGGAACGTGGTTTCATCTGCCAGAGCTGCCACATGCCGGAGATCGAGAGACCGGTGGCCCTGGGCGGACCGATCCGCAAGGGGCGTCGACACCTCTGGCGAGGTGGACATGATCCCGATATGGTAGGGCGAGCAGTGGCGGTTCAGGTGAAAGCGGACACCGTTGCTCCGAAGCCGGGTGATCGGGTTGGGTTTACGCTCACCCTGACGAATGCCGGTGCCGGGCATAAGATCCCGACTGGTGACCCTGATCGATTTTTTACGGTGGAGTTCCTTGTCGAAGATCAGCAGGGACACATACTGGAGCAGCAGAGCTCCACGATGGGACGGTGGATCCTCTGGCAGCCTGCCATTATAGAGTTGTATGATAATCGGTTGTTTCCGCAGACCAGCCGTGACTACCAGTTTGCGTATCGGATACCCGAGCAGACGGACGGACTCAAGCTGAAGACCAGAGTGCGCTACCATATTCTGACTGATTCGCAGCATGAGATGTTGCAAACGAAATACGGCCTGACTGGCAACGATCCCTATCGATTTGTCGTCTATGAGCGAGAATTTCCGTTGTCGGGCGAGTTGAAAACCGCATTGGAGCAACAGGAAACCCGGCTCTCGCACGTCCGTCGCCAACAGAACGGGAACAGTTGTAAACCTGTCGCGCACAGCTGAATCGCCCATCGCGGGCGAGAAAGAGCCAGACATCGTGACCCATCCATTACTCATCGATACTGAAACGCTTCAGCAGCAGCTCGGTCAATCGGGTGTGGTCATCATCGACGTGCGCGGCAAGGCTGCCTATGAATTCGGTGGGCATATTCCTGGGGCCGTGCATTCCACATGGCATGAGTACAGCGATCCCAATGCCGTCGCGAAAGGATTACTCAATCCGGATCTCGGCCAGATCGAGCGTATTCTCCAGCGGCTTGGGATCAATCAAGACAGCGACGTGGTGATCTACTCTAATCCCTTCGACAATTGGGGTGATGAAGGACGGATGTTTTGGATGTTGGAATATCTGGGCCACACTCGGTTGCGTGTGTTGGATGGTGGGTGGGTGAAGTGGACCGCCGAGAAGCGGCCGTTTGAGCATGGGTCGGTCTCTCCAACGAGGGGAAATTTCACGGCTCAACCACGTCGGGAGTTGATCGCCCTGAAGGACGACTTGAAAGGCCTGGTCAGGGGGCCGCATCCGCAGACGGCGATTCTCGATGCGCGGAGCGTTGAAGAGTATCTTGGCAAGGAGGTGTCGGGTATTCCCCGGCCCGGACACATCCCTTCAGCCATACACGTGGCGTGGAATGGGTTCTTGAATAAGGATGCGACGGTGAAAGATCTCTCCGTGATCAGGGAGATGCTGGCCGCAAAGGGGGTAGACAACGGGCAGGACGTCATTTGCTACTGTACCGGCGGGGTGAGATCGGCCTGGCTCTATTTTCTTCTCAAGCTTGTCGGGTATTCGAAACTCAGAAACTACCCTGGCTCGTGGTGGGAGTGGAGTCGAGACTTCGCTTGTCCAGCAGAGAAAGATGTGCATGCGCTTCAGAAAATGCTTGGATTTGATCAAGCCTCCAAGCCTTCTTGACAGTTTCGAGACATGCTGTGTAAGGTGAATTCGAGAAGTCTTCAAGCGGAAACTTTGTATCTTCCACCATCAAGGAGGCAGCCATGATGAGAAGAATCTGTCGTAGTGCGATGTTTGTATTTGGACTGGGCCTGTTGCTTGGCGCGCCAGTGCTGAGTGGTTCAGCGCTTGCCGCTGCCAATCCGCATGTGAGCGAAGCCGTCGAGCATGCACGAGGTGCCGCATCACATGGAAAAGAAGGCCATGCCGATGCCTGTGTGCAGCATGCGGAAGAGGCGCTCAAGCATGCGATGGCCGCAGGAGCGAAAAATTCTCATTTGGATGAAGGGCTCAAGCATCTGACCGAGGCGGTAAAACACGGGAAGGCCGGCCATGCGGAGGCCTGTACCGAACACGCGAGTGGTGGGGCTACGCACCTGGCTGAAGTCAAGTAGTCGGCTGCGCCCCACGAGAGTGTTTTCCAGAACGGGCAGGGACGCAATCCCTGCCCGTTCTGGTATGAAGAAAGGGATGTCATGCGCGTCGGGTTTTACCAATTCGATTCACAGTTCGGTGCGGTGGCCAAGAATCTGGAGATGGTTACGGCCACGCTTGACCGGGCGGATGCGGACCTCATCGTGCTGCCGGAGTTGTTCGCGTCCGGCTATCAGTTTCTTTCACAGCAGGAAGCGTATCAGCTTGCTGAACCGGTTCCTGATGGCCCCACGGTCCGTTGTCTGGTCGACATCGCGAAACGCCGCAAGCTGCATCTTGTGGCGGGACTGCCTGAGCGATCCGGTTCCCGCTGCTACAACTCCGCCGTGGTCGTGGGACCGTCTGGTTTTCTGGGATGTTATCGGAAGACCCATCTCTTTTTCGAAGAGACACAATACTTCACTCCCGGTGACTCAGGCTTTCTTGTGTGGGACATCGGGGCCGCGAAGATCGGGATCATGATTTGTTTCGATTGGTACTATCCGGAGGCGGCGCGCACCTTAGCGATGCAGGGGGCCGAGATCATTTGTCATCCCTCCAATCTGGTCTTGCCGAACTGCCCGGACTCCATGCCTGTGCGATGTCTCGAAAATCGGGTGTTTGCTGTGACGTGCAATCGCATCGGTAGCGAGGCACGAGGTGGGAAAGAGCGGTTGACCTATATCGGCCAGAGCGAGGTGGTCACTCCGAAGGGGGTGATTCAACATCGGGCGTCTCATGACCAAGAAGAGCTGACGATCGTTGAGATAGACCCGGCACAAGCCCGCAACAAGAGTTTAAATCGCTACAACGATCTGCTTCGCGATCGTCGCACGTCGCTGTACAAGATATAAATTCTCTCCACCGTCATTTCCTGCTGAGAGCAGCCCAGTGCTTGCGCAAGTTGCCTGGGCAGAGTAGGATTTCGCTCTATGGATACCGAACTCCGTAAAGGGATGTTTCTGATCGCGGCACCAAGCCTCCGCGATCCGAACTTCCGCCAGACCGTTGTGTTGCTGTGTGAACATGGATCAGAAGGAGCGCTCGGCGTCATCGTGAATCGTCCGACGGCCATGTCCATCTCTGAGGCCTTGCCTCAGGTTCCGGTGCTCGAAGGATCAGCCCATGTGCTCTATGCCGGTGGTCCTGTGCAGACGAATCAAGTGATGCTGCTGTACCGGGGTGATCAATTTCCGGATAATGCGCACCACGTGTTCGACGGAGTGTGCCTTGGCGGAGACGTCGACATGGTCGAACGCATTCTCACCGGTGTGGGGACGAAGGAATCTTTCCGCGCCTATCTTGGCTATTCGGGGTGGGGGCCAGGCCAGCTGGAGAATGAAATGAAAACCGGCTCATGGATCACCTTACCCGCGGATTCGCAGGCAGTGTTTGAAAAGGAACCGACGCGTGTCTGGGGGGACATGCTTCTCACGCTGGGCGAAGCCTATCAGCCATACGTCGATATGCCCTTCGATCCATCCTGCAACTGAAGCCTTCGCGCGTCCCGACCGGCATCGACTCCATCATCATTGAAGCGTGCCCATGCCGAGTGCTAGGCTCGTCTCTGCTGTGAGGGAGCGTGGCTCGTCGCGGAGGTCATCCGTGTTTGTATGATAGTTCGGATGCAAGGCTTCTGTCGCGATCGTCGCGGCAAACGTGGAGTTGGATGAGAGAGCTGCTACGAAGAGGGAGAACGAATACGTGAAACAGCCAGATACGTCTCGGCCAGGAGCTGAGGCCTTGTTGAGAAAGTTACACGAACGCCCGCACCAGCCGATCGGGAGATGGCTGCGGGCCCCGGCCCATGTGCACTATAAAGCCTTTCGGATGTCTGACCCGCCGATACAGCGTCCAGCCAGTCGGGTGGAATTCCAGTCGCTGTTGGGACATCTTAAGATTTCTGCCGAGGCGACCTATGTCAGGGAGAATTTCGGCTATGGTGTGAAGGAATCGGAACACGGCGATCGGCTCATCCTCATCTGGCAAGCCCATACGGAATACTATAATTACCAGCTCTGGCACCTGCCGTCGCAAGCGAACGGCGCGCCGACTTTTGGACCACTGACGTTTCCAGAGTACACGTTTCCTGTGGCACCGCTGGGGACGGTGGTCTGCCGTTTAGACATTCTGCTGACGACAGGCATGCTCCCGCCTCGCCACGAGCTGCGCGGACTGATGCCTGGCCAGCTTTTATACGGCAGCCGAATCTTCAATGAGCAGACATGTGTCGCGACAAGTTTTACACCGGACGACCAAGAGCGAGAGCGGTACTGGGTCAGTGTTGGGCCGTCGCAAGGCGATCCCTCGCGTCTGAAAGACATTGTCGATGCTATTGTCCGGATCGAGACCTACTATCATTTGCTGCTAATGCAGAAACCGCTGTTCTCCGCCGCCGTCGATCAGGCCTATAAGTTCGAGCAGGTCCATCTGAAACAGCGCGAGATCATCACGAGCCACATCGGACACGCTGATTCCCAGACGTTGCAGCGCTGGTTGAATACCCTCACGCAGGATCTGCTCAAGACTAACCGCATGGCTGGAACACTTCACTTCGAGCTGTCCGCCTCGCTTCCCTATGACAAGATCGTGCATACGACGTTGGCCTCTCTTGCCGAGCACCCCATGGAGTCCTATCGCCCCATCTCCGATTATGTGTTGAGCGGTATTACTGGTGTGGCGGAAGGGCACCAACAGCTCTTGCGTCGCATCGACACGTTGCGAAACGGGTTTGAGGGCATCATTACCATCATTCGCACCCGCATCGACCTGATTCTGGAATCGCAAAATCTTGCGCTGCTTCAGGGCGTTGATAAAACGACCAAGAGCCAAGTGCTGCTACAGCACACCGTCGAGGGGTTGTCGATCATTGTCATCGCCTATTACCTGGCTGGACTTTGTGGATATGTGTTTAAAGGGTTTCAGGAAATGGGTTGGCTCAAGAATGCGAATATTGCCTCGGCGGTGTTCGTTCCTATCGCCATTGGTCTTGCCTTCGCTGTGACGACGTTCAGCAAGAAATTTCTGCACAAGAAGCTGGAAGATGAACAGCCGCCGGCGAAGCCTAAAAAGCCAGACGAGGAGTAACTCCGGGATCTGCACGTAAGGCAGATACTAAGGACCGATCGGAGAATATTACTGAGGCGAACGCTAAATAGTGCGTGCCTTAATTCTTGGAAAGCAAATAAACAGCGGATTTTCGGGATGTTCTTGCTTGCAAAGTGCGTACTCTTTCATGGTCGGATCAGTATGTCTTATTTTTGCAGCGCCTGGTTGTGGAAGTCTGAATGCGGTATCTGATTGAACAGCGTATCCACACGCTTGCTGATAATGCAGTCGATCAGTCTTCTGGTCAAGGTTTCGGATTTACCTGCAACGAAGTTGAACTTTCCGCTTGGCAGGAAAATCTGGATCAGGGTTACTGGACTCATCAGTATTGGTTAGCAAAGTTCAACATTGAGGCAGGTAACGTTAAGGAGGCTAGACGAGAATTTGGGGAACGCCTGACAAAGATTGCCTGCCGGATTTGCGTACTGAGTCAATGTTATATGGAATGGCTTGATCAACCCTACTTTGTGCTTCGCAGTGACTGTAGTTGTGGTGTCTTCAGGTGGACAAAACCGCATGGGCCAGTCGGCCTCATGTTTGAAGAAAACGAGCGCTGGGCACTAGAAGTACTGCTCGAAAATTCAGAGGTGCCGGATGCATTTTATCAATATTGGAAAGATGCCACTAACACCACCGGGTATTCGTCTAAACTGCTGTTGATGCTAAGCGCGATTGAGGCTCTATGCAAGAAGAACTCGAGTGGAACCAAGTACTCGATTGACTTCATTAAACTTGAACAGATTCTTGGGAAGGATCTGAAGGAAGACTTGTGGGGCACAAAGGAAGACAAGGGGAAAGGAGATTACGGCA
>SWDO01000014.1:253735-264802 GCA_005116895.1 Nitrospira sp.
GGAAACGATAGCAGTGCTGGCATACATTGTCTATGGCGTTTTCTGCATGATATTCTGACGGCGTGCTTTGTATCGCGTGAAGCGTATCTCGTTCAAGCGTTTCAAGTTGCTAGTTTTAAGTTATGAGTTTCGGATTGATGAAATTCCGAGGTCGAACTTGCAACCTGAAACTAGAAACCAGCCACTCCAGAACGGACGACGCTCGCTCGCCTCGCGGCGAAGCCGAGGGCCTCGCTGAGTCGGCGAAGCGGGCTTCACCTTTCACGGGTAATTGATATGGGGAAGACAGGTCTCGTTTATCATCCGGCGTATCTTGAGCATGACATGGGAGCCGGCCACCCGGAATCTCCCAATCGGTTGCGCGCGATCCTACAGCGATTGGAGGAGAGCGGAACCACTGCTCGACTGGTCAGGATCGAACCGCGAAAGGCCGAGGATGAGTGGATCACGCAAGTCCACACCCCGAATTATCTGGCAGCGCTCTCCCGCCAAGCACCCGCGAGTGGCCGCGTCTGCATTCACAAGTTTCTGGAGAGAGTAACTAGGGTTCAACAATCTTAAGGCCTGGGACTTTCGCTGCGATTCGCCGAAATTCGAGTACGTTGCTGGTCACGACGGTTGCGCCGATTTCTCTTGCTGTGAGAGCGATGAGAACATCATTCATGGGCCCAAGTCGGTCGCGTAATCCGGAAGCGTTTCCATACATGGCTCGAAAGAGCTGCCCAGCCCGATCAAGAACAGTAGGCGTTAGGCCGAGAGTGCGTTCGGAAGAGAATGCGTGTTGAAGTCGGTCAATGGCTTTTTTGCGTCTTGGTGTGTCTGCGCCGAGCCGAAGTTCAAGTAGAACAATGGCTGAGATGAACCGCACAATAGTCCCATGTCCACCCAAGACCCATTCTATGTGTCTATCTGCTCTTAAGAAATCGATGAAAACATTCGTATCGAGGAGGACCTTGCCACCTATCGGTAAGGCCATGGTCGGTCGTCGCCTTTCAAAATTCCTTTCAGAGGTCGAAGTGCCTTACTCAGTCGTTGTTCCTCAATCAAGAGAGAGAGTGCCTTGTCAATCGCTTCCTGCTCGGAGGCAACTCCGAAATATCGCTTTGCAGCATCGATCTTTCGCTGATCCAATACGAGGTGCTTGTGCTTCAGCGCAGTAGTCATGGCCCCTCCAAAATGTACATGCGATGTACATAACCAGTATAAACGATCACATCGTTACACGGCAAGGCCGCAGAGACTTCTCAGCTTATGGAAGATGCGCTCGCTATGGCGTTTGTGAGGAATTGCCCCGTATGTGACGCCGTCACTTTCGCCACCTGTTCAGGTCTTCCCTCCGCAATGATTTGCCCCCCGGCTTCTCCACCTTCGGGACCAAGATCGATGATCCAGTCGGCTGCTTTGATGACATCCAGATTGTGCTCGACGACCACCAGGGTGTTGCCCGCATTGACGAGTTTGTGGAGGACGGCGAGGAGCTTCTTGATGTCGTCAAAGTGCAGGCCGGTGGTCGGTTCATCCATGACATAGAGAATATCTTTCGCGCTGGTGTCCTTCAGCTCGGCGGCGCTTTTTAACCGCTGGGCCTCGCCGCCGGAGAGTGTCGTGGCGGATTGGCCTAGTCGCAAATATCCGAGCCCGATGGAGGTGAGGAGGTGTAAGCGTTCCTGGAGCTTGGGCATCCCAGTGAAAAATGAAAGCGCTTCCTCCACTGTCATATTGAGCACGTCCCAGATGTTCTTGCCTCGGTAATGAATCTTCAAGATCTCGGGTTTGAAACGCTTGCCGTTACAAATTTCGCAGGGTGCGTAGATATCCTCGAAGAAATACATTTCTAACTTTTCCACACCGCTGCCTTCGCAGCGTTCGCAGCGACCGCCAGAGGCATTAAACGAAAAGTGGCCGGGTGTGAATCCTTGCGTGAGTGCTTCCCGTTCAGAAGCAAACAGCCGGCGGATCTCATCGAAGGCTTTGAGGTACGTCACAGGATTGGAGCGAGGAGTACGCCCGATCGGCTGTTGGTCGATCAACTTGATGCCTTTGAGGTGCTCGATGCCTTTGATGGCCTTGAAGCGCCCCATGGGAAGGGAGTCCACGCGAAACGCGCGGGCCACGGCGCGGTAGAGAGTGTCCTCGACCAATGTACTTTTGCCAGAGCCGGAGACGCCGGTGACACACACGAGCATGCCGAGGGGAATCCGAACGGACAGGTCTTTCAGGTTATGTTCAGCCACGCCGGCCATCACCAGCATCTTGCCGTTGCCGGATCGTCGCTTGGCGGGCAGGGGAATGCGGTCTTCGCCTCGCAAGTATCGGGCTGTCGTGGGACGACGGTCCTGGATGAATTCCTTGGCTGGTGCCGCACAGACAATCTCGCCGCCCTTTTCGCCCGAGTGAGGGCCAAGTTCGACAATGTAGTCGGCGGATTCGATCATGCGTCGGTCATGCTCAACGACCACGACGGTGTTTCCAGTATCGGCGAGATCGTGGAGGATCCCGGCGAGGAGGTCGGTATCCCTTGCATGAAGGCCAATCGTCGGTTCGTCGAGGACGTAGAGTGTGCCAACGAGCCGGGAACCCAGCTGATTGGCCAGCGCAACTCGTTGCGCTTCACCACCGGATAGCGTCTTCGTCTGCCGGTTGAGCGTCAGATACCCAAGGCCGACTCGTTGGAGGAAGCTCAGTTTAGCCGTGAGCTGGCGGAGAATATCTGCAGCGATCGCGTGCTCAGTGGGCGAGAGGGATAAGGAGTCTACCCATCCTGAAAGGTTCTCGACAGTCCGCTCCATCGTCGTATGAATGTCGGCATCGGCGATTTTGACAAACAGCGCGTCCGGCTTCAGGCGGCTGCCATGGCAACCAGGACAATCGAAAGGCGTGCGGTAGCGGCTGAGGAAGACACGGACATGGAGCTTGTACCGCTTGCCTTCCAGGTACTCAAAGAAATCGTTGATCCCATCGAAGGATTTGTTGCCTTCCCAAAGCAGTTGCTGGGTATCCGTGGGAAGCGATGTGAACGGGATCGTGATATCGACGCCTTTCCGTTTCATTGCAATCAGCATCTGCTTCTGCCACCAGGCGGAGCTGGGCTTGCTCCAGGGTTCGATCGCACCTTCGGCCAGAGACTTTGCCTGGTCGGGAATGACCAGTTCGGGATCGTACCGCAGCACATTGCCGAACCCTTTGCATTCCGGGCAGGCCCCGAGTGGATGGTTGAACGAAAAGAGAATTGGCCGCAGAGGCTCGAATGTCCGCCCACAGCCTTGGCAGAGAAAGCTTGTGCTGTACGCCTGCTGCCCATGACCGATGAGGTCGATCGAGCAGTGGCCCTCTCCTTCGCGAAAGGCTGTTTCCACTGCTTCGACGAGACGAGTGCGATTGTCGTCTCTGATGACCAAACGATCGAGGACGATGTGGAGCGAGTGAGATTGATGGAGTCGAGGCTGTCCAGCCTCGTGCAGATCGACGATCTCGTCGTTTGCTTTGAGCCTGGCGAACCCACGCGTCAGGAGTGACTGGATACACGTGGCCTCTTCTTTGGCCGATGGCGTCGCAATCGGGAACAGCACCATCGCCCTGGCATCAGGCCATCGTGTCAGCAGGTCGTCTGCCACGCTGTCTGGCTGAAAGGAGCGGGCTTCCTGCTTGCATTCCGGACAGGTGGGTTTGCCGATCTTGGCGAAGAGCAGCCGCAGCAGGTCGGCAATCTCAGTCGTTGTGCCGACCGTTGAGCGGGACGTGCGCACCTGATTTTTCTGCTCGATGGCGATGGCAGGACGCACATTGATCAGGCGGTCGACGTCCGGACGTGCCACCTTATCGAGAAACATGCGGGCGTAGGTCGAGAGCGATTCGACATAGCGCCATTGGCCTTCCGCGAAGATCGTGTCGAACGCGAGTGACGACTTGCCGGACCCTGAGATGCCGGTAATGGCTGTGACTTGATTGTGGGGAATCTGCAGCGAGACGTTCTTGAGATTATTCTGCCGGGCCCCTTCAATGATGAGGTGATCGACTGATGGTTTAGGGGGCAGAGGGTTCGGCACGGTGATCGTTGCTCCAAAAGAATGACCGAGCATGGTAGCAACAGTTGGGGGTTGGTTCAATGACGCAACTGCACCTCAAGTCCGTTCATGCTTAGGCAATCGAAGGGTTGCCTTTGTGGGGCGAACGGGTAGAATGCGCTCCCACGTATCAACCACGGGCTTCGGAATAAAGGTGTGTTCATGGCGTCGAGCAACAAAACCTATAAGGCCTTTGTCTCTTCGACATTCATAGATCTCAAGGATCATCGCGCGCACGTGATCAATTCACTGCGCAATGCGGGGTTCTTTGTGGACCCGATGGAAAACTGGACAGCGGAGAGCGATGAGCCCAAGAAGTGTTCTCAGGATCGGCTCGATGGCTGTGACCTGTGCGTATTGCTTGTCGCTTTCCGACGAGGGTATGTGCCAGAGGGTGAAACCCTGAGTATTACGCAGATGGAATATGAGGCAGCGCTCAAGCATGGAGTAGACGTCTTAGTATTTTAGCTCGATGATAACGCCAAGTGGTGGGCGAAATATGACGAGCGGAAACAGGATCCAGCTTTAGAGGCATGGCGTAGCAGCCTTGGCAAGAGACACGGGGTAGAATTCTTCACCGATGATCCTCGTTCGATCGACATGATCGGTTCGCTCGGGCGGTGGTTGACAAAGAAGCACGGAGGCCGCTCTGAGCCGGAAAAGATTCAGCGCATCGACTGGCCTGACGGCAAGTCACCCTATCGCGGGTTGCAGTGGTTTAATCAAGAGTATGCACCCTTGTTCTTCGGACGTGATCAAGAAGTAGCCGAGCTGATTGCCAAGATGAGCGAGCCGGGAGGGCGTGCATTGCTCGTCATCGGAGCGTCCGGGTCTGGGAAATCGTCCGTGGTTTCGGCTGGTGTCTGGAAGGCCATCATAAAAGAAGGGCGCTTGCCGGTAAGTGCGCAATGGCTATGGCAGCGCATCCAGCCCAGCGATGGCGATACACCCTGTGATGCGCTTGCCCGAGGACTGAAAGAGACGTTCCAACTCTCCGTTCGACCACGACTGATGACCACAAGTCCCACGCTTCGCGACCTCCTCTCTAAGCATCTCAGCCAGGGCCAGGAATGGATCCTGTTCGTCGATCAATTCGAGGAGTTGTTCACGAGCGGCTTCACAGAGCCGGACATTCAGACGTTTCTTGAGCTATTGATTGGCACCGCGCAAGACCAAACCAATCGGCTCAGAGTCATCTCTACCATCCGCAGTGAATTCCTAGGACAGCTGGAGGTGTACGAACCCACGCTGAAATTGCTCAACAGCCATTATGGATATCACCTGGGCCCCGTATCACCTCGGATGTTACAGGAGATGATTGAGAAGCCGGCTGGGGCCACCGGATATTCATTTGAGCCCAGACTCGTCGAGCGGATCTTGCAGGAGACCGGGCAAGAGCCGGGGAACCTCGCGCTCGTCGAGTATGCCCTCAAGCAACTCTTCGAGAGGCGCAAGGGAAGGATGTTTACGGTGGAGGCCTATGAGGCCATTGGTGGGGTGGTCGGCGCGATTGCGACGAAGGCCAATGAAGTGTTGTCTGGCTTAGGCGAAGAAGTCCGCGGGGCGTTTGGCCGCGTCTTTGCCGAACTCGTGCATCTCGAGCGAGACTATCCGCCGACGCGACGCCGTGCGGCTGTATCTGAATTCAGTTCCGATCCAGCAGCCATGCAGCTCATTGATGCATTGGCGGGGCAAGAGTGCCGCGTCTTGGTCATGAGCGGGACTGGACAAGAGGCCACGGTTGAAGTCGCTCATGAGCAGCTGTTTAGCGCCTGGCCGAAACTCAAGGGCTGGATTGACAAGAGTGGGGAAGCCTTGCGTGATATCGACCATGCGGAAGAAGAAGCCAGGCGGTGGCAGAAAGGGGGCAGCAACCCACAAGAGCTGTGGCTCGGCTCCCGTGCGAAGAAGGTACTTGCGGCGATTGAGCGGTTCGGCAAGCGTCTCTCTCCCGAGTTGGAGCGGTTCCTAAGACCTCACCAGCTGCTGGTTGCAAAATTACACGAAGATCTCTCGCATCAGGAGCGTTTGCTGATCGGGCAAAAGTTGGCAGAGTTCGGCGATCCGCAGCCTGGTGTGGGACTGCGTCAGGATGATGGTGTGCCGGATATCGAATGGGTCGAGATCCCGTCGGGCAGAATACAACTCGATGGGATCGACCATGTGTTCGAGGTCAAGCCGTTTCGCATGGCGAAATACCTTGTCACCCATGCGCAGTTCGAGGCATTTCTCAAGGCCAAGGATGGCTACCGACACGAGAAGTGGTGGAAAGATATGAAGGAGAGCGACGTAGCGGCTGAACCGAACTGGAGAGAAGCCAACTCTCCTCGGGACACGGTGTCGTGGTTCGAAGCCGTGGCCTTTTGTCAGTGGCTGAGCGCCAAGACTGGGACCAAGATTCGTCTTCCCACGGAGTGGGAGTGGCAGCAGGCGGCGACGGGCGGCGATTCCACGCGCGAGTATCCCTGGCCCGGTGAATGGGATGGGAGCCGGTGTAATAGCGATGAAAGCCGACTGAGTCGAACGCTCCACCCGATATGAAATTAGGCCGAAATCACCCACTCGGTGAGGAGAAGAACCTGTATTGTATATGGTAAGAGCCGATTTGATTCTCGATGTGCCTGTCCCCAAAGCGGACTGGTTAATTCGTCTATGGCGTAGGGCGACTGACGTATTTATGCAGGATGCTGGCGATCAGGCTTTGGTAGGGCAGGCCTTCCTCGGCGGCTCGCCGCTTCAGCATTTCAAGGTCGGCGGTCGATAGTCGAATATTGATTCGGGCGTCCTTGCGCATGTAGCGATGGGCGGCTTCCATGGCGGTCTTTCTGGCCATCGCCTGATTCTTAACCGGCCTGAAGGCACCACGTTCGTATTCAGTGATCAGCTGTTCTTCGTCGTGATCCAACACGAGTTTCTTCTTCATGATGGGCGTCCTTTCGCGCGGCTTCTCGTGGCCTTCCGGCTTGGATAGATCGTCTTTAAAAACAGTGTCTGGTGGTCTCTGACGACTGGGACGACGTAAATATATCCACCTACATCGACTTCGTAGAGAAGCTGGTTGGGATAGCGTTCGCGGTCGTGATGTTCCAGCACCTGAACGAGGTGGCCGCTTTCAATCAGCGCGATGATCTGTTCGAAGCTGATTCCGCGCTCCCGGATGAGCCAGGTGTTCTTGTCTGGATCGAACGCATAGTCCCATTTCTCCACATTGGGAATGGTATGACGATGTGTGCCTATTGTCAATAGTGTGCTTGTTTCCGGGAACGCCGAATAGAAGGCCTTGGTGAGGCGCGATTCGTCCTGTTTTCTCTCTGACGCCTCCCAAACCTGATCTTAAGTTAACAATAATCATAACCATGTTTACAATAATCTAGCATGTTGTTATAAATGAATAGGTGGAGCATGTTCCGTGTCTGTCGATCATAAAACATCTCAAGAAATTCAAGAATTTATCATCCGTAATGCCCGGGAGCATCCGACTGACATCGGCCGCCTTACCGCTGAAAAGTTCGGTCTGTCTCGGGTTGCTATTGTCAATCGCCTGGGGGCCCTCGTAAAGGCGGGCCTTCTCGTAGCAGAAGGAAAGACTAAGGCCCGGCGCTATACCCTCAGGGTGTTGGGTGGCAATAAGAAGGTTATCCAGCTCGGTCCTGAGCTGACGGAGGACCAGGTCTGGTTACGCGAAGTAAAGCCGTACCTGCTTGGTGTACCCAGTAATGTGTTGGATATCTGCGCGCACGGTGTCACGGAGATGGTCAACAACGTCATTGACCACTCTCAGTCGACCACGGCGGCGATCAGTGTCTCCCGCGATGCAGCCACCATTATCATTACAATCCGCGATTACGGAGTCGGAATTTTTCACAAAATTCAACAGGCGCTAAATCTCAGCGATCCTCAACATGCGATTCTTGAGTTGGCCAAAGGCAAACTGACGACTGATCAAACGAAGCATACAGGCGAAGGCATTTTCTTTACCGCCCGAATGTTTGATGAGTTCAGTATCGCCTCGGGTACGTTGCTGTTCATCAGGATCCGACGAACGGATGATTGGTTGTTTGAATCTGAGGAAGTGCCAAAGAACGGTACGGAGGTGACGATGAAAATTGCCACGAATGCCAGTCACACGGCCAAGGAGATCTTCGATCAATATCGAGCAGAATTCGACCAATTTGGCTTCTCAAAGACCAACATCCCTCTCGTGCTGCTCAAATACGAGGGAGAGCAGCTCATTTCTCGTTCTCAAGCCAAGCGGTTAATGGCTCGCATTGACCAATTTCGAGAGGTGGTTTTGGACTTCAAAGGCATCACCTCCATCGGACAAGCCTTTGCCGATGAGGTGTTCCGTATCTATCGACGTGAACATCCAGCCGTCAATATTTCCCCGGTGAACATGGCGCCGGACGTCAAAGGCATGATTCAACGGAGTCTATCGGGAAACCCGGATGATCCCTTGAATGAATATCTCCGAGGCGATATGGAGAAACAAAAAGTCATGTGAATACACAACTCATGAGCATCTGCTCGCAGGAACGGCTTGTTGATTGGTTCACTGAATGAGAAGATGAAGACACCTAACGAGGAGGAAACATGATTCTTTCCACGACTAATAATATCGAAGGCAAAAAAGCAGTGAAGTACTTGGGCTTGGTGTCCGGAGACGCGATTCTGGGCGCGAATATCTTTCGTGATTTTTTTGCGTCGATTCGGGATATCGTCGGCGGGCGCTCGGCGGGCTATGAAAAGGAACTCCGGAAGGCCAAGACGATTGCGCTTGAAGAGATGCAGGAACAGGCCAAGAACTTGGGAGCGAATGCGATTGTCGGCATTGATATCGATTATGAAACGATTGGCACCAACAGCAGCATGTTGATGGTGAGTGCGAATGGGACAGCTGTCCTGTTGGAATAACCGACTTGCATGACACTCCTCACGAATGCCGAGTATCTCGATCTCGGCCGTTGCATTGTGCCGCTGCTCGGTTCTGCTTTGGGCGGGCCTTCGGCGCAAGCGCTGCGTGAGCTCGCTCGGGCCTATGACCCTGGTGCGGATGACTCTCGTATCAGCGCCTAGGTGTTTCTCTTCCATAAGTATTTCCTGATGCAGGCCTGTATGGGAGTCTTTCCTGAAGCGCACGTCGATCACGTGGTGGGTGGGTTGTTCGCGGCGCTCAACGAACGGGCCAGTGGGCTGGAGCTTGGCCCAGACCGGCAGCAGGCGATGGAAGCGGTGTGGCAGCAGCGGGCAGGGCAATTTGAGCGATCATTTTCACAAGACCGAGTTCTGCTTCTTGATGAAGGGGCAGGGTTGGCTCACTGGAAGGAGACGATCGGCCGGTTTTGCCAGAACGTACGAGCCATGGAGCGCCCACCGGATCTCTGGGCCGGGAACGATGGCCCGTCTTACCTAGCCAGCCATTCTGTTACCATCGCCCTCGATCAGATGCTGGTAGCTCTCGGGGAGATCAATCGACTGCATTTCAGCGGACCGGTATAGAGGCTTCGCTTACCGGTAGACGTCTTTGCGGTGTTCAATCGACAAGATCTCGATCCAGATGCCAGCGATGCGGTAGAGAACACGATAGGGCCAGACTCGATAGGACCACACCTTGTCTTTCTGAAATCGGCCTTTCAGCGGTTTGCCTTCGGAGGGATGATCGGCCAGGTGGCGGAGAGACTCTTTAATGCGTTTGCGGATTCCCTGATCGAAGGCTTCGAGGTCTTTGACTGCCTGGTGGGTCAGTCTGACGTTTTTCACTGATCTTCGCCGAACACATCCTTAAACGAGCGCACTTTCCCAGCCGTTGCCTCTTTCAAACCTTGCTGGAGTGCCTTGACCGCTTTCGGATTCGAGAGCAATTCCAGGGTTTCCACCCAGCTCTCATATTCGTCAGCTCCCATCACGACGGCTTTCGGCGTTCCGTTCTTGGTCACAATGAACCGTTCTGACAAGCGATCCGCTTTATCAATCAGAGAAGAGAATCGAGACCGAGCTTGTTTGAGAGACATCGTCTTGGTCATGGCTGCACCTCGCTTTCAGGAAGTGTACTCAATAATGTACCCTTTGGCAAGCCGAAGCTAACTGGCTAACCCACAGGATCTAACGCAACACCAGCTTCACCAGTCCCACACATCCTATATACAACACGAGTGATCCAGCCATCGCCGGCCAGAAGCCGAGGCGTGGGATACCCAGAATCATGGCGACGACGTAGACGGTCCAGGGTGGGACAAACCAGAGTAAATTCTTGGCGTAGTCGACCGTCGTGGCACCACCGCCGTTGGCATAAAGCAGGATAAATGTGACCCCGGTGATGGCGGGGAACGTGCTGGCCATGGCGGCGAGGAACGACTTGCCCTGCGCTCCCAGGTAGGTGGAGAAACTGACAATCGACCCGCCCAAGAGAAAATAGAGTACGTACTTGCCGAGATCGTTCACTGGGTCGCCTCCCTCTGGTTCTCAACAATATCAGATCGGTCTCTTATCGGTTTCTTGAGTGTGTGACTGAATGAATCGGCGGGTAACGGGAATCAACTGCTATCCGATCGCCGCCCTCACCGCACTGTACATCACAATGACCTCGGCCGCATGCGCTACGATGGTGATCCAGAGGTTGCGCGTTCGCAGCCAGATCATTCCCCAGATCAATCCGTCCCACAGCGCGATCCAGTGAAGATGGTGGAACGTCTGTACCATGAATGGGTCGAATGTAAACGTGAGCGTGCTGATTGCGAGAGCCAGCGGTGCGAGCCGTTTGCTCGAATCGGCTCCCCGCCAATGCCATTCAAGTTCGGCGAGCCGTCCCAGGAGAAAGCCACGAAAATTCACCTCCACGAACAATGCAATGCTACAGATCAGCCAGGGTATCATCAGGAGAACTGGAAGTCGGCCATGAGGGGTTTGCTTTAAGAACGTGATGTCGTAGCCGAAGGATGGATAGATTCCCAGGATCACAATCGTATTCAGACCACCCAACAAGAATCCTGTTAGGACTCCCCACTGG
>SWDO01000014.1:264902-285240 GCA_005116895.1 Nitrospira sp.
GTCGCCTTATGGCGAGCGAGGTTGGACAGCGATTTGTTGTAATCAACGATGGCCCGTAGTTCGTTCCCTTGAGCCGTGGCCAGGTCGCGTTGGAAATCAAGCACGAAGCGAGTCGTGCTGAGGCCGACCTTCAGCCGTTCCTGTTCCGCTTGCAGCTGTTTTTCGGCCATGATCCGTGCCGAACGGGTGGTCTCAATTCGTTTGAAGTCCGTTTGGACGCGGCGCACCGCTTCCCGAACGCCGACGATGATTTGTTGGCGCACGTTGGCAAGTGCGACTTCTGCATTCTTGGCTTCCAGTTGGCGCTTGCTATACGTGCTGACAGCCGCGCGGTTGCCAAGCGGATAACTGAGCACCAGTCCCGCTCCATAGTTGTAGAAGTCGCCGCTGAAGTTCCTGGTAAAAGCTTCGCTGTAGTCGCCGCCGAGCCCGGCGAGTCCGAGGGTGCCTTGAAACGACAGCGTCGGCAGCAATTGGTTGCGGGCGAATTGCTTGTTGAGTTCACCGGACTCGATCTGCTTTTTGGCCTGGGTGATCTCCGGACGTTGTTCGATCGCGATGTCGATGGTTTCCTGGAGGCTGAGGGGCTCCAGGACCGTGACGGGGGCATCGGCGGGTGTCAGCCGCACGTCTTGACGCAACTCTTCCTCGCCCGGATTCAAGAGACGCCGTAATTGATCTTCCTGGTCACGAATGGCTTTCTCCGCCACCAACACCTGCTCGACCCTGGATGCCATCGCGGCTTCGGCTTGGAGCACGTCGACGATCGACATGATCCCCGCTTTCGCCTTGGCTCGGTTTGTGGCTAAGAGTTCTTCGGCGGCCTTTAACGCTGCCTGTGCGACTTTCAAGTTTTCGTTCGCAAACACCAGCTCCCAGTAGGTTTGTTCCACCGTGGAGACGACGGTCATCACGCGATCTCGAAATACATGCTGCTCGACTTCAGCATTGTTTTGCGCGACCTTGATGAAGGTCTTGTTGATCGCGATCCCGGCGTTTCTGAGTAATGGCTGCGTGAAGGTGAAGGCCAGGCCGCCCGTCCACGAAGGATTGAACAAGAACCCTCCGGCGACATTTTGATTCACACTGCCTCGTGCCGGAGCATAATTCACATCGAAATTACCGCCGGTGATCAGGTTGGTCGAGGCGTCTACGGTCACGGAATGACTGCGTTGATCGAAGATTGTGATCTGACCGAGGTTCTGAGCGGTTCCTCCAAATACAGGTCGATTGAGCGGGTTCACGGTTCGGTTATATTGACCGTTGATGCTGAGGTTGGGGTCGAACTTGGATTGTTCGATGATAATATCGGCCAGCCGACTTTCACGATTCTGACGGCTGATGCTGATGTCGAGATTGTGCTGGAGTGCGCGGATCGCGGCGTCAGCCAGGGAGACCGTTTCACGTCGCTCAGCGGGAATAGGCTGAGTCACATCAAGGCTCCAACTTTGAGATGGTGACCAGACGCAGCACAGGCCAGCGAGCACGAGACTCGCGAGGTTGTGGCGAGGTGGAGATGGGCGATTCATACATGCCTCCTTGATCGACGATCTGAGCAAGAGCATACTATAATGTGTCCTATGGACGCTGTCATGAACATTAATGCTCGTCTCATCCAACAAGTAGGCAACCGCGTGCGACGCGTGAGGGTCATAGGTGGTGTGCTGGGTGTGCTGGCGGTTGTGGCGCCTTATGCTGATCGGGCCGCCCTCGCGCAGAGTACTGCGGGCGCATCGAGCGTCCGATCGTTCGGTGGAGGAGTCTCTCCGCTGATTAAATTCGGCGGCGGCAGTCTGTACATCGACAACCAGGGAACCCAAGGGTTTCTCTACGCACCGGCCCCGAACTTTCAGTCCTTTAATTTTCGCAATCCGACGACTGGTCAGGCGTGGAGTGGCGCGATGATGACCTTCGGACCACAGCTGTCCATTGGGCTTATCCAAGGTGCGAATCAGGTAGGTAGCCCCACCGTCCTCCCTGGGCCTCCACGCGAAACCGCTCCATTGCCTCCGATCGAGTCTGGGTTACTCGACGAGATGCCGTAGGTGCGCGAGCTGGGTGCCCCTGGGTTGTTGTATTTCCTGCGGCAGTATCAATCGTCAATGGCAATGGGCGGATTGAACGATGTTTCTAAATCTATCTTCTTTGCCCTTGACGATCGCTGCCGGTCGTTTGTGAAATGATGTGCAGCCTTCATGGCCTGTAGGCCAGCTGCCAGATCATGGCCAGCACATACCGAGCGGTGGCTGTTAAGACTCCTGACTCGATGGTCTCGGCGGTATCCGTTGGTTGGTGAAAGTGTGGATGTACCCCGCCACTCACCACCGTGACGGTCGGTACGTCAGCTTCTTTGAACGGCACATGGTCACCGCCGGGGAAGAATCCGTAGAGATCCAGTGCGTCGTGAATGCCTGCGGCTTTCCCTGCCGCGAGTGGGACGTCCTTCTCTAACCCTGTCACGCCGACAGTGAGTCGTCCATTGCCGACGCCAGCATGGTCGATGTTGATCATGGCCTTTGTGGTGTCGAGGGGAATGATCGGCCGAGAGGTATAGAGGCGTGAGCCGAGCAGGTCGCGTTCTTCGCCGCTAAACGATACAAACAGGATCGCACGCTGTGGGCGAAGGGCTGATTTCGCTAATGCACGCGCCACTTCCAACATCACGGCGGTGCCTGAGGCATTGTCATCTGCGCCGGGGAACAGCACCCCACCCGGACGACCGAAGTGATCGCGATGGGCTCCGACAATGACGGTTTCGGTTCCGGTTCCAGGGATCATTCCCAGCACATTGACCAGGAGGCCGTCCTCTGTGGCAGTCTCCCAATGAAGCGAGGCCAATCGGTCGGTGCGTGTGGCCTGTGATGAGGCTGCATGGTTCAGTCGCTCCTGAAGGGTGCGAAGGTGATCGGGAGCGGCTCCGTTCAACTCGGTGAGAAGTTCTTGGGCGAGTGCCGTGCTGATCCAGGCGCCAGGAATGGCTTGATCAGGCGGCAACTGTCCGTAAAAGGCGCTGGGGCTACCAGTCACGCCTCGGCGGATCTCATAGGGGTGGAGCAGAGGACCGGTCGCTGTCAGATAGCCGACTGCTCCACGTTCCCGGGCAAACCGAACTTTGTCGGCGTGGCCGACGGGACGTGGATAATGCTCCGGCTTGCCTCGCAGAAACAGCACGATGCAATTATTCACATCGACTCCGGTATAGTCGTCGATGCCGTGTGCCGTATCGACAATGCCATATCCAACGAACACGATTGAGGCCTGGATATCAGCCGATGGCGCATCAAAGATCGGGAGATAGTCTGAGCCAAGGTTCCTGGGGGCCATATGATCTGCGGTACCGACTCGCAACGCCGGATTTGGCGCCATGAGAGGAGTAGGGATTACCGCTGTCATCGCGCCTAATGAAGTGCCGTCCTTTCCGCTTGGGAAAGAGGGTGTGCGTGAACTGTTGCGAATGAGCGGCAGACGCAGGCCTGCCGAGAGAAACTCTTGCGCCACCCACTGTGCTGATCGCAGGTCGTCGGTCGTGCCGCTTTGCCTCCCATTGAATGCTGGTCCGCTGAGGGTTCGGATATCTGCGAGCATCCGCTCTGCGGAGAGCGATTCGATGGCAGCCTCAAGAGTCGACGTCGATAATTGAGCCAGACTGGACAGAGGCTGCAGTATCAGCGTTGCGCAGACCAAGACCCAAAAGGGCCAGGTCTGCGTGAAGGGACAGACACGTTTCGATGGCGAGCGTCTGGTCATCATCAGGCCATTGCGTTTATGTGGCCGATCATAGCACAGTGGGCAACGCTGCTTGCAGAGCTGCATTGAGCCCAGGTAGTATTCATGCCTCAGTGCTCTGTCCCTGAAGGGACGCGAACAAGCTGGGTAGCGTGAACGCTTCACTCAGTGATG
This sequence comes from Nitrospira sp., assembly GCA_005116895.1. GTDB lineage: Bacteria > Nitrospirota > Nitrospiria > Nitrospirales > Nitrospiraceae > Nitrospira_D. The sequence continues at coordinate 268,803 of SWDO01000014.1, forward strand.
GAGTGGATATGGCAGGCGGTGAATCAGGAAAAGGTTTATACGATCATTTGTACCGGCGGTTTTTCGAGCAACGTGACAGCCATGACGGCTATTCGTTTCAGGAAGCTCCTGGCGGCAGCGCTCCGACGACGACGGTGAGTTTTAGCCAGAAACTGCGGTGGTGGATCTGGAATCGGGGTCAGCGGAAGAAGAAGATTCTTGCCGAGCGGGACCGGCTGCAGCGCGAGATTCTCCAAATCAAGAACACGGGCAGATCGAAGTAGTGCGGATGCTGTCGGTGTGTGAGCCAGCTCGATCGTGTGTCGTTATGAAACGAACTCCCAGGATTGGCTGTGTTGCGCTTGTCACCAGCATCAGCCTGCTGCTGGGCGGTCTCTCGGCGCACGCCATTCAGAATGAAACACATGAGGAGAAAGCTGCCAATCTCAGGAAACAGGCGGTGGGGGGGCTTTTCCAAAAGTGGACCTTCGACCAGGATCTCCCCAACGCTCAGCCTACCAGCTTCGTCAAGGGGAGTTCCACCGACGAACCGCTTGCGGAGTGGGTCGTCCAAAGGCATGCGACGGCGCCTTCTCCGCCACACGTGGTCGCTGGCTCCTCGACCTGTGCCCAGAATTGTTACCAGCTTCTGTTGGCCGAGGGAATGCAGTATGAATATCCTGACCTGAGTGTTCGATTTCATACGCCGGATGGGGCCGTCGGATCAGGAGGGGTTGTCCTGGGGGTGGGTGACACAAGGATTTTTTATGCGGCGATCGTCGACCCTCTCTCTCGACACGTTCGATTTGTTCGGCTCTCTGACGGACTCGCAACGGTTCTCGGTCAAGCGCCGGTCACGCTGAAACCGGTTGAGTGGCATTCACTCAGGGTGCAGCGGAATACCATTATCAGCAAGGATTTTATCGAAGTGTTTGTGGATGGAACACTCGTCCTCTCTATCGAAGACCAAGTATTGGGGTTGGGGCAGGTTGGGTTAGTCGTTGCTGGAACATCGACGATGTGGTTCGATAGCTTTCATGCCGTTCCTCTCTTCTCCCACCGACCGTTTTCCGCGCCTCCAGCCTATTAACCTGGGCTCACCAGCGAGCTGGTTTGGCCTCAACCTTGCCTTTTCTTATCTGCCTGGAGTAGCATGAACTGACCGGTGTGCTAAAGGCCTGGCAAAACCGGCGCGGAAAGTGACAAGGCCTGAATAGATGTTGTATTGGGCCAGCCCGGGAATCTGATCGGAAGCCAGAGCTAAGTCGCCGCTGTGTTGACGCCTTCGGCCCATTCCTTCCTCGTTGCTTTCTCGAGTCCAAGACAACATTATTGTGTCATAGGAGGAGTCCGATGGGTGCGAAGATTTATGTCGGTGGGTTACCGTATTCAACAACCGAGCAACAGCTAAGCGATCTGTTTGCAGCGCATGGGGCGGTTGCCTCAGCGCGGATTATTACGGATAAGTTCACTGGGCAGTCTCGTGGGTTTGGGTTTGTGGAAATGTCGTCCGATGCTGAAGCACAAGCGGCGGTTGCCGCATTGAACGGCACACCCCTCGGTGGCCGGACGTTAACGGTGAATGAAGCGCGTCCTCAGGAGCCTCGCACCGGCGGTGGCGGATTTGGTGGGGGCGGTGGTGGTGGCCGTGGTGGGGCCGGCGGCGGTAAGCGCGATCGCTGGTAGCCTGTAATCGCGAGCACAGCGAATACGAAGGGGGCTGTTATCGTCAAGATAGCAGCCCCGTTTGCTAATCAACCCACCCATCCCCGACCGTTGGAGTTTCGGGATGGCCTACCGTCAGACTCTCGATCGAAGGCGGAGACGTATTGAGAACCTGTCGCACCAGTGTCACCAGGGCTTGGATCTCAAATGGTTTGGGGAGAAACGGGAGACTTCCCCGGCGGATGCCGTACCCAGCCATGTCTTTCTCAATATTGCCGGACATGAGGATTATTCGCAGGTCTTTCCGTATGCTGAGCGCGCGGATGGCCAGCTCGTGGCCATGTACATGGGGAAATTGATTGGAGCTTGAGGCCAATTGAAAGCCTGGAGGAGGGAGGATGAGGTCTGTGAGCAGTAGATCGATAGACCCTTCGTGCTGTGTGCAGATTTTGAGTGCCTCTGAACTGCCATCGGCATCGAGGACCGAAAAGCCTGCCTGCTGAAGTATTTCCTTGCACAGCTTCGTGATGGTGGGCTCGTCATCGACCACTAGGATGGTGGGCGACTGGGATTGAGGCGCAATGTTCTGCTGTCCTGACATAGTGTGGGTATCCTTCCTGCAGCATAGTATCGGGTAGCATCCATGGCGAGAAAATCTACGTTTCTGACAGCATGAATAGTAGAGAGAGACGAGGAGGGCTCATATATGGGCCCTGTAGGAGGGTAAGGGAATGAGTGGAAAGGCGGGGGCAATTCGAACAATTACTCGTGCGCTGATCGGGCCTTGAGCGCATCCAATCGTTTCTTTTCCAGACTCACATGCAGTGATTTCTCCTGGGTGACGATGACGGCCCCTGGCGCCTGGCCCTTCGCCTTCTTGACCCACTTGCGTCTCGTGTAGATGACGTCGCCTTTTCCGCTTTTCTTCAGATCGCTATAGAGCAGCGCCAGGGTCGCAGCGTCTCGTATCGTCTCGGGCGGCGGGTCGCTTCCTTTCTCTAAGCGCACCACGACATGTGAGCCAGGCGTACCGCGGGCATGCAGCCAGAGGTCATCGCTCTTGGCGAGGCCAAACGTCAGCTCATCGTTCTCGCGCGCGTTTCTTCCGACATAAATCGCCAAACCATCCGATGAGGTGAAGCGGCGGAAGGGGCCTTGGCGTTGTTCCTGAAGATCTTTTCTTTTGCCTGTGCGCGGGAGAGGCCGCACAGGGGTGAGATGAGGTTTGCCGGGCGGCTGCCAGGTTCCTTCTTCAATCGCAGTCATTTCCTGGCGCAGAGTCTCCAACTCTTTCTGCCCCTCTGCAATCCGTGGCCGCAGCTCCCGCTCTGCCACCAGATGTTTCCGATGCTTCCGGAAGTAGTCGTCCATATTGCCCTGAGGAGTTTTGGCTTGGTCGAGTGGGATTGTCAGGTTGGGAAGCTCCTCATCGAAGTAATCCACTACGGTTACACCGGTCTGACCCTTACGTATGGTTCCGAGGTTTGCCTTGATCAGTTCGCCATAGCGATCGTAGTTCTTGTATTTTTCTGCCTTTGCGAGGTCTTCGTGCCATGCCTCAATACGGCGGCGGAGCTTCTTGATGGACTTTCTGAGAATCCCTGCCCTGGTGTTCCGCACGGTCTCGACAACAGAAGTAGCTTCCGCCGTGAAGTAATGGGCTTCGACGGCAGCTGACAGAGGAAATGGGGATTCTGAGATGTTCTGGCTGAATCGCGACTGGTCGGCAGCGCCTCGTTCTCGTTGCTGGCGAGTGGGAGGAAGGTAGAGCTGTCCCACACGGTTCTTCAGCCCGTTCAGGTCTCGTCGGATTAGGTCAGCGTCGTCGAGTACGAGGAGGCCCAGGAACTACGTACCTTCTTCCCTGACAATGCCGTCGAGTACTTCGTGAGCTATTACGACTATTATCAACCGGAAGCGTATATTCCACAGAGTGACACGTATATCGCGAAGGATGCCTCCATCAACGATGCGATTGATCAGATGCGCCACTCCGCCACGACCGAACTGTTACAACGAAACGACGTGCTGATCGTGTCTTCGGTGTCCTGTATCTATGGGCTTGGGTCACCGGAGGTCTACCATGACATGCTGATTTATTTGGAGGAAGGCGTCGAGACGAGGCGAGAAAAGATCTTATCGAAACTGGTGGAGATTCAATACGAGCGCAATGATGCGGATTTTCATCGAGGGACGTTCCGAGCGCGGGGAGACGTGATCGAGATTTTTCCTGCCTCGTCTGAGGCGAAGTCGGTGCGCATCGAGCTGTTCGGAGATGTCGTGGATGCGATTCATGAAATCGATCCACTCACCGGGAAATCGCTGGGTAAGCTCCCCAAGATCGCGATTTATCCGAATACCCATTACCTCATTGCCCCCGATCGCTATGAGCGAGCCATCACCGGTATTGAGGAAGAACTCGACGAACGCGTCATGTCGTTCAGGAAAGCGGGACGCTTGCTGGAAGCCCAACGCATCGAGCAGCGTACAAAGTTCGACCTGGAGATGATCCGAGCCATGGGCTATTGCCATGGGATCGAAAATTACTCACGCCATCTCAGCGGGCGAAAGTCGGGTGAGCCGCCTCCCACGTTGTTGGATTATTTTCCGAAGGATTTCCTGTTGATCGTCGATGAGTCCCACGCAATGGTTCCACAAGTCGGTGGGATGTATGAGGGAGATTACTCCAGGAAACGGACGTTGGTGGAGTATGGATTTCGACTGCCGTCGGCGGTCGACAACCGCCCGTTGAAGTTCTCCGAGTTTGAGAGCTGTCTCAATCAGGTGGTGTATGTGTCCGCAACACCAGGGACCTATGAACTGGAGCATGCCGGCCCCGATGTGGTTGAGCAGATTGTACGCCCGACCGGTTTGATGGATCCGCGAATCGAGGTCGTGCCGGCCAAGGGCCAGGTGGACCATCTCCTCGGCCAGGTCCGCGCGGAGGTTGCGAAGGGCGCCAGGGTGCTCGTGACGACCTTGACGAAGCGGATGGCGGAAGACTTGACTGAGTATTACCACGACTTAGGGGTGAAAGTTCGCTATTTGCATTCCGATATTAAGACACTTGAACGAGCTGAGATCATCCGAGATCTCCGGCGCGGAGGATTTGACGTGCTGGTAGGGATCAATCTTCTGCGCGAAGGGCTTGATCTTCCCGAAGTGAGCCTGGTCGCGATTCTTGATGCCGATAAAGAAGGGTACCTGCGCTCGTACCGCTCGCTCATTCAAACGGCGGGGCGAGCCGCACGCCATCTCGAAGGACGGGTGATTTTTTACGGAGATGTGGTGACGGTCTCGATGAAACAGGCGATCGAGGAAACGAACCGACGTCGCGAGATTCAAGCCGAGTACAACCGAGTGCACGGCATTACCCCGGTCGGTATTACGAAAAGTATTCCTTCCCTTGAGTATGCGGTGGCCGACATGGACTATGTTCGGTTGGACCTCGCAGCGGAATCACTCGAACAGTACGGAGGTTCGGAATCAACCGATCAGCTTATCACACGCCTGGAGTCAGAGATGAAAGCTGCCGCCAAAGAGCTGGCCTTTGAGCGCGCCGCAGAACTGCGCAATCACATTCGATCGCTCCGACTGCAAGCATTGAACGCAGAGCCCTAGAAAGGGGCACACGCGGACCTTCATCCACGGAAGTATGAGGCAGTTCGTCGAAAACCTTGTGTGTTCACATGTTCGCTCTGGTGCACCCCCTTCGCCAACTCAGCGAGGCGAGCCAAGCCAAGACTCACGCAGTACCGAGCAAACTCCCCAAGTATTCCACCAAGGAGTCCTCCAATCAGCACGAAGATGATCAAAACCCAGGGTGACTTTCTCACGCGGCCACTCTTCTTTCTTTATGAGTTTCCGAACGTATGGTATTCGGTGGCTGAGGGGCACCATATCCGAAGGTTTTCGGCATGTCAATAAAACTACTGACTTGTGGATGACCTTGACTTGCCCTGCTTGGTCCGATACACTCCCCGATGCTCTTTTCCCAGGATTTTCGAGGCGATCGGATGTCTGGTGCAAGGCTTCGATGGCCTCTTTCTTTGTGGTGATATGGCGTCATGCTTGATGCGTTGAGCGATAAATTTGAGAAAATTCTGAAGAAGCTTCGAGGGCAGGGTGTGCTCACGGAGCAGAACATCACGGAAGCGCTGAAAGATGTGCGGTTTGCGCTTCTTGAAGCAGACGTCAACTTCAAGATCGTCAAAGAATTCATCGATCGCGTCCGTCAAAAGGCCGTTGGCCAGGAAGTCTTGCAGAGTCTGACTCCCGGACATCAGGTCGTCAAAGTCGTCTGGGATGAACTCAGGGCGATGATGGGGCATGAGCGTGCGGGACTTGCCCTGAGCTCGATGCCTCCGATTATCTTAATGATGGTTGGATTGCAAGGAGCCGGAAAGACGACGGCCAGTGGCAAGCTTGCACGTTTGTTCAAGAATCAAGGCAAGCGAGTGCTCTTGGTTGCAGCCGACCCGCGTCGCCCTGCGGCTGGTGAGCAACTGAGTGCTCTTGGTCGGGATCTCGGAGTGGAGGTGCACCGCGCGGATCACATTCAGGCTTCTCAGATGGATGTGGTGCGGATCTGCCGTGCGGGGGTCGAGCGGGGGCGCGATCAGGGTTTTGATCTGATCATCTTGGATACGGGCGGTCGGCTGCATATCGACAACGAGCTCATGGACGAACTGGTTGCCGTGAAAGCAGCGGTGTCTCCTCATGAGGTGTTGTTGGTCGCCGACGCGATGACGGGGCAAGATGCGGTGACCATGGCCAGCCAGTTTGATCAGAAGGTCGGGGTGACCGGTGTTATTTTAACTAAGGTTGAAGGGGATGCGCGCGGAGGGGCGGTCTTGTCGATCCGGGCCGCCACCGGCAAGCCCATCAAGTTTCTTGGTGTCGGGGAGAAGCTGGATGCACTGGAGCCGTTTCATCCAGACCGGATGGCTTCCCGTATTCTTGGGATGGGCGATGTGCTCTCGCTCATTGAGAAAGCCCAAGAAAGCATCACTCGGGAGCAGGCGGAGGAAGCACAGAAGCGGCTCACCAGCAATTCCTTTACCTTGGAAGATTTTCGAACTCAGCTCGGCCAGATGAGTCGCATGGGTTCGTTTGAACAGATTCTTGGCATGCTCCCGGGCGGGCAAAAGCTCAAGCATGCGATGGAAGGCGACAAGCCGGAGCGAGAGATCGGCCGTGTGGTCGCCGTGATCGATTCGATGACCCCGCGGGAGCGCCGCGATCATACGATTATCAATGGAAGTCGGAAGAAGCGGATCGCTCGTGGTAGCGGCACGACGGTGCAGGATGTGAATCGTCTGATCAAGCAGTTTTTGTCCGCGAAGAAGCTGGCAAAGGCAATGACCGGTGCAGGAGGGCGTCGACAGCTTGCCCAACTCATGCGCTCGATGTGAGGGACGCAGTCGGCTGTCAGTGAATGGCTTTCAGCTATGGGCTGCAAGCAATGTTTGGAATGAAGAAGCTGACAGCTGTCGGCTCACTTATCTAAGGAGGACTTTATGGCTGTACATTTGAGACTGGCGCGAACGGGAAGGCATAAGCGACCGATGTATCGGGTGGTGGCCGCCGATTCACGGAAAGCACGTGACGGTCGGTTCTTGGAGATTCTTGGAATTTTTGACCCGTTGAAAGAAGCCGGCCTGCCGGAATTGAAGCAGGAACGTGTCCTGTCCTGGTTGCGGCACGGCGCGCAACCTACGGTGACCGTGCGGACGTTGCTGCGTCGGGCAGGAGTCTGGAAGCAGTTTGAGGCTGAAAAAGCCGCGCAGAAAAAAGCCTCTGTAAAGTCCTGATCTCGTGATGGTGAGTCAGCTGGACACCGTGACGGTGGGACTGATTGAGCGGCCATTTGGCGTCAGAGGAGAGGTGAAGGTTCGACCGCTATCCGATGTCCCGGGTCGATTTGAAGGGCTGAGGAGTGTGAGTCTCCTCGCAAGGAACGGGCAGACGCTGGAGACCAACGTCACCCATGTGAGGCGGGCTGGGACTGGATTTATTCTTGGATTGAGCGGTGTAACCACGCCGGAGGCCGCGAGTCTCTGGCGGGGTGGATTCATCCGAACGGTTCGGGGAATCGTGCCTGAGCTTCCGGATGGGCACTACTATGAGTGTGATCTCATCGGTCTTGCTGTTTATACCGAGGAGAGTCAGTTGATCGGCGTGTTGGAAGAGATCTTGGAGGTGCCGGGGAATCCGGTATTTGTTGTTCGCCAAGGAGCCAAAGAGATCTTGATCCCTGCCGCCAAAGAATGGGTGAGCGCCGTCGACGTGGTAGCTGGCACAATGACCGTCCGGCTGATCGACGGATTGGGTGAGTAGCATGTTGCGGTTCGATGTGCTGACATTGTTCCCAGGCATGTTCGCTCCGGTCTTGACTCACAGCATGCTCAAGCGAGGGCAAGACAAGGGGTTGCTTACCGTGAAGGTGCATAATTTACGAGATTTTACGGCTGATCGCCACAAAGTGGTCGATGATATGCCGTATGGAGGTGGGGCCGGCATGGTCATGAAGGCCGAGCCGATTCTTCTTGCGGTTGCCGCGATCCAAGATGAAGCGCGAGCGAGTGGTGAAGACATTCGGATGATGTTCCCAACTCCTCATGGGCGGCCGTTTACGCAAGACTATGCGCAGCAGTTGGCGGGTGAGCGCCGACGAATCGTTATCTTATGCGGGCATTATGAGGGAGTGGATGAGCGTGTCCGTATGGCTGTCGCTCCAGAGGAAGTTTCACTCGGAGATTATGTGTTGACCGGAGGTGAGTTGCCGGCGCTCGTCTTGATTGATGCAGCAGCCAGACTTGTCCCTGGCGTCTTGGGCGATCCCACTTCTGTCTTGGAAGAGTCGTTTTCTGATTCGTTGCTGGAGTATCCCCAGTATACGAGGCCGGCAGAGATTGGAGGAGTCGGCGTGCCCGACATCTTGCTCTCGGGCCATCATGAGGCCATTCGGTTGTGGCGTCGAAAACAAGCATTGCGCAGCACGTATCTGCGTCGCCCCGATCTTCTGCAAGGTCGGGTGTTCACGAGGGAAGATCAACAGTTGTTGAATGAATTGATGAGCGAGGGCCTTTTGACAGCCACGACATCACGTTGGGAGGAGGAGGGTTAAGTCCATGAATCAGTTGGAGCGAATTCAGCGGTCCTTGACGAAGAAATCAGCGCCACGCTTTGAGATCGGGGATACCGTCAGGGTCCACGTCAAAGTCATCGAAGGCGAAAAAGAGCGTATCCAGGTCTATGAAGGAACTGTGATCGCGCGCAAGGGAAGTTTGAATACCGAAACGTTTACGGTCAGAAAACTTTCATACGGAGTTGGGGTCGAACGGATTTTCCCGGTGCATTCTCCGATCGTCTCCAAGGTTGATGTGATTCGGCAAGGGCGCGTTCGACGCGCGAAGCTGTACTATCTGCGCGGCAAGAAGGGCAGGTTTGCGAAGGTCGAGGAGCGGGAGTTTGTTGGAGGGAGCAAATCCCCGGCACAACCTCCGGCTGCCGAAGCGGAGACCGTAACGGCTTCCTAGCCTTTTCTTCGGAGCACATCTTCCCTCACAGCGGGGGCGATCGCGTGAGTCGGTGATCGGTGAAGGGACGTCTGATCTGATGGGACCCACCGAAGAGTTCGAGCGGGCGGCCAGGCTGTGTGGGTATCGTCGTATTGCCGGCATCGATGAAGCCGGACGGGGTCCGTTAGCCGGTCCGGTGGTTGCCGCTACGGTTGTCTTACCAGTCCGCTGTCGGCTCTCGGGGATCGATGATTCTAAGCAGCTGTCCGAAGGGGAGCGAGCCCGATTGTATGCCGCGATTCTTGAGCATGCCGTGGGGATGGGAATCGGATCGGCGGACGTCGGTGAGATCGATCGGCTCAATATTCTCGAGGCGACCAAGCTGGCGATGCGGCGAGCCATCGATCAGCTGGTTCCTCCCCCCGATTATCTACTCATTGATGCCGTGACGCTTCCTGGGATCGGAATCCCTCAACGGCCTATCATCAAGGGAGACTCCCTCTCCTTCTCGATTGCGGCAGCCTCCATCATCGCCAAAGTTACGAGGGATCGTCTCATGGCAGCGTACCATGACATGTTTCCCGAATATGATTTTCTCTCGCATAAGGGGTATGGCACGAGAGAACATCTGCAACGATTGACGCGCCATGGCCCCTGCTCCATCCATCGCCGAACATTCACGCCGGTGCACGAGGCAATCCTCGCCGCGAAGCGTGAGTCGTCCGGGCGGATGAGCTCCACCGTGCTCGAACAGTAACGGCATGGTTACGTCAGACCCCCGCCATCAGTTTGGCCAAGCCAGCGAAATGCAGGCCGAACAGTTCTTGGTGGCCAAGGGCTATCGCATTCTCGATCGTAACGTACGGACTAGGCTTGGTGAATTGGACCTCGTCGCGGACGATCATGGTGTCGTGGTCTTCGTCGAAGTGAAGGGCAGGACCACAGACGCCTTCGGCGGGGCTCTGCTTGCGGTGGATCACCGCAAACGGGTGAAGCTGACAAAACTGGCCACGCAGTATTTAGCCCAACGCCATTGGTCCGATAAGGTTTGCCGATTCGATGTGGTGTTGGTCCAGGGCAGACCTTCCGACCAGGGGCGGATCGAACATCTCCAAAACGCATTTGACGTTGCCGAACACTGAGGGTATTCGTCTTTACTCGAAAGGGTTGCCATGGATGCCATCATTCAACTCATCCATGTGTCAAAATGGCATGATCGCAGAGCCGCGTTGTCTGATGTCACCTTTGAGATCGAGAAGGGGGAGTTTGTCCTGCTCATGGGCGCGAGCGGGGCCGGGAAGTCAACCCTGTTGCGCATGTTGATCGCGGAGGAACAGCCGGACGAGGGTCAGATTTTCGTTCACGGCAAGAATGTGACCAAGCTCAGACCATCCGAAATTCCCTATCTTCGGCGGAAGGTTGGGGCGGTCTTTCAAGACTTTCGTCTGTTGCCGAAGAAATCCGTCTTCGACAATGTGGCGCTTCCGCTGATTGTCCAGGGAGCTTCCGAGAAAGATATCCGTCGTAAAGTCACGGAGGCATTGCGCGCGGTCGATGTTGATCACAAGAATGATCAGTTACCGAGCAGTCTTTCAACGGGAGAGCAGCAGCGTGTGTGTATCGCGCGGTCGATCGTCAATGGGCCGGTGGTGCTTCTGGCCGATGAACCAACAGGCAATCTTGATCCAGAACGCACCAGGGAAATTATTGAATTATTTAAATTGATCAATGCCCGAGGGACGACCGTGGTCGTCGCGACGCACGATCCTCATGTCCTGAAATATGTGAATCGACGGGTGATCACATTGGTGCATGGGGTGTTGTTGGCAGAGCACAGAGTCGGGGAAGGGGTCGGAGGATGAGACGCCTGTTTTATCTCGTTCGCGAAGCGTGGGTGAACATGCGGACCAATCGGACGACGACGATTGTCGCCATTCTGACCACGGCCTTTGCTTTGGCCTGTGTCGGCATTTTTCTGTTGCTCTATATGAATCTCCGGAACGCGGCAGGGTCGCTCCAGGAAGATGTCAAGGTCATGGTCTATTTGGAGGATCGACGGTCGAGCGAACAGGTGCGAGAACTCGAACGAACACTCAAGACCGATCGTATGGTCGACGGGGTGCTCTTTATTTCAAAAGAACAGGCGCTGGGAGAATTTCGAGTTCAATTTCCCAGTGAGTCGCACTTACTCGAAGGGCTTGGGGAGAATCCGCTCCCGGCCTCGTTCGTTGTGACGCTTGCGCCGAGCTTTCGGTCTCCGGACGCCATGAAAGCGTGGGTAGAACGAGTGCAAACAATGGAAGGGGTCGCGAAGGTCGACTATAATCAAGAATGGAGTAGTCTGTTGGCCGGACTGATCGGATACATCGAGCTGGCGGCGATCGGGGTGGGGATCCTCCTTTCCGCAGCCGCAGTGACGATCATCGGAAATACGACCAGACTCGCACTGTTGGCCAGACAGGAGGAGATCGAAATTCTTCGCTCGATCGGAGCTACACGTACATTCATCCGTATTCCCTATTTTCTCGAAGGAGCCGTACTCGGAGCCTGTGGTAGCGCGCTGTCGTTGGGGATTCTTAAGTTCGCGGTTGAACTGTTTCGGCAGCAGATTCAATTGACGGGCCGTTTTAGCGGGATCGAAGGCATGATCTCTTTTTTCCCCCTCTCGGTGTGTCTGGCGCTGGTGATGGCGGGAATGGGGCTTGGCTTTGCCGGGAGCGTGGTGTCGCTGCTACGTGTTGGAGACGGGCGGGCATGAGAGGCTTCTGTGCCATCCTCTTCTGGTGTCTTGTGGTGGGAGGAGGGGGGGCATCTGTGGCGGGTGCGGCGAATGATCCGATCTCTGAGAAAATCGAGCGTGAGAGAAAGACGCTTGAGAAGCTGAAGGGCAAGATTGAGGAAAAACGGAAACGCGCCGAGGCTGCGGAGAAAAAACGAGAGTCGGTGTTGCAAGGGCTCCAATCACTGGATGAGCGACTGGTGCATCATCGACAAGATCATCATGAGATCAGCAAAAAACTGCGACAGAAGGATCGGGAGATCGACGAGATTACGGATCGGCTGGGGGCGATGCGAACCAGTATTGATGCCCGACGTGAGGCCATTCTTGCCCGACTCCGCGTGCAGTATATGGAAGGGCGGTTTGGGCGTGTGAAGGCCCTCTTAACAGCGGACTCGTACAGCGATTTTCAGCGTCGTGGACAATACCTCTCGGTTGTGTCACACAAGGATTACGAATTATTGGAGACATTCCGCGTCGATATGGAGCGGATGGAGCAGGTTGAGCGTCAACGCGCCGAGGCCAGAGTCGGACTGGTTGCCTTCAAGCAAACCATCGAGAAAAAGCTGGCCGACATTCGAGTGCTTCAGAGAGAGAAGAAAGTCTATTTAGTCAAGATTACGCACGAAAAGGACTCCTATAATCGCACGGTCGACGAACTGGAGCGTTCCGCCTCTCGGGTGGATGGCTTGTTGCATGAGTTGGAAACGCGCCGACGTACCATGGCCGTGGCCCCTCCCTTGTCGTCACCATCGGCGCATGGAGTCCGAGGCACACTCCCGTGGCCAGCCGATGGAAAAGTCGTGTCGTTCTTCGGGCGCCAGAAACATCCGACGTTCAATACCTACGTGCAGCGCAAGGGCATTGAAATCCGAACGGCAGAGGGAAGCCTCATCCATGCCGTCATGACGGGAAGTGTGGTCTATGCGGACTGGTTGAAAGGCTACGGACTCGTTATAATCCTAGATCATGCCAACGGGTTCTTTTCCTTATACGCGCATGCCTCCAAGATTCTGTCCAAATCGGGCGAGCAGGTTGCCGAAGGTCAACCGATCGGGGAGACTGGGGATACGGGCATGATTGGAGAAAATACTTTATACTTCGAGTTGCGGGAAGGAGCTGAGCCGGTGGATCCCCTCCACTGGTTGGCCAAACGATAAGCATGGCCTTCTTGGTGTATTCTGATCGGAGAGTCCGACAACTCAGGAAAGAAGGGATATAAAGATTATGGAACAGCAGCCTCGGAAGAAGTCTTGGGTGGTCGTGCCGATGATTGCCCTTGCGCTGCTCGGTGGACTGGTCATCGGAAAAGGGTGGGAGCGGACCGGTCATGCGGGTGAAACCTATGAGGAGCTCAAAACCTTCTCCGAAGTCCTGAATCAAGTTCAGAAACATTATGTCGATGAGACGAAACCCAAGGACCTCATTCAAGGAGCCATCCGTGGCATGCTCTCGACGCTCGATCCACACTCAGCCTACATGACTCCGGAGATGTATAAGGAGATGCAGGTTGAAACCAGGGGAGAATTTGGGGGAGTCGGCATTCAAATCGGTGTGAAGGATAACCGTCTGGCCGTTATCGCACCGATCGAGGGCACGCCGGCACATCGAGCCGGGATTAAGGCCGGCGACTTTATCACGAAGGTCAATGACGATACGACCAAGGACCTGACCTTGATGGATGCGGTCCAGAAGATGCGAGGACCGAAAGGCAGCAAGGTCAATCTCACGATTCAACGAGATGGCACACCGGACCCATTGGTCTTCACCCTCGTCCGAGACACTATTAAAATTGAAAGCGTGAAGTCGAAGGTCATCGACAACCTCGGTTATGTTCGGCTCACGCAGTTTCAGGAAGCCACTGGGCGAGATCTCTCCAAGGCCATCAAACAGTTCAAGGAACAGAAGGTCCAAGGAACTATTCTTGACCTCCGAAACAATCCCGGCGGGTTGCTGACCGCAGCCGTCGATGTGTCTGAACAATTTCTTCCCAGCGGGAAACTGGTCGTCTATACAAAGAGCCGAGAAGGAAAAAAAGACGAATGGTTCGCCAAAGCCAAGGATCAGTTGGAGGATCTACCGGTCATTGTCCTGGTCAATGAAGGATCCGCGAGTGCATCGGAAATTGTCGCCGGAGCGCTACAAGATTATGGACGAGGCCTTGTTGTTGGGACGACCTCATTCGGGAAAGGATCGGTGCAGACGATCCTCGCGCTAGGTGACGGTTCTGGGCTTCGTCTCACGACCGCAAAGTACTATACGCCAAAGGGCCGGTCCATTCAGACGCCCGGCATTACGCCGGACATCATCGTGAAGCTTTCAGCGCCGGTGGTGGCTAAAGTGTCTGAGGGGAAACTTACTGAAAAGGAGGCGGAGCCGAAGGCGGTCAAGCCACCAACAGGAAAGGAAACCTCACCTCAGAATGGCAAGTCTCCGGACGAGGGGGGACCGAAGAATGGGACGCCTCCACCGGCATTGCCTGAAGCCGGGGGCGAGCCTTCGCTTGAACAGGACGCACAGCTTCAGAAGGCTGTGGAATTGTTGAAGAGTTGGAAGATCTTCAAGGACCTCAAGACGTCCTAAGGTTCTCGCGCATGGATTCGTTCCTGAAGGGCCTGGAGTAAGCGCTCTTCGGACCCTGAAAAACTCGGCAGGGTCCGAAGCAGGTGCGAGCGGGTGATCTGCTCGAGGTCGTCGAGCGTCCGTATGCCGAGGCGGAAGTATAAATAGGTCACGAGCGACTCGGAAAGTCCTGGTAGGTTCGCCCAACTCTTCACCTCCGCCGGGAGTGGCGTCTTCAGTTCTTCGTAGGCACGGATGGTGCCGGTCTCAAGAAACTCTTCTATTTTTTTTGCCAGGTCAGCCCCGATTCCATCAACCTCCTCAAGCCCCTGGCGCTCAACCAGCGTTGCCACATCTTCATCGATGGCCAGGAGCGCATCCGCAGCCCGCCGATAGGCCCGCACACGATAGGGGTTGGCGCGTTGGGCCGAAAGGAGATCGGCCATTGATCGGAAGAGGGTGGCGAGTTGCTGGTTGTTCTCTTTCATGTGTAGGACCGTAGGGTTCCATTGTGCGGTCTCTTTGGTCCTTCAGGCAAGGGGCACTTTGTTGACAAGGTGAATTCTACTCTCATAGGATGATAAATGTGCATGATGCAATCCACATCCATGTGAATGGGGAAGTACGGACTTGGCGCAGTGGCGCAACGGTCACTGAGCTGCTGCAAGATCTGGATATACGGACGGAACGGGTGGCAGTCGAGTTGAATCTTGAAATCCTGGATCGTGCGGTGTTTGATCGGCGGCTACTGAAAGATGGGGATCGGGTCGAGATTCTCGGTTTTATCGGCGGTGGGTCATTGTAAGAGGACACTATGGCAGACGATCGGCTGATTATCGCGGGGCGTGAGTTCAAGTCCCGCCTGTGGGTCGGGACGGGGAAATATAAGGACTTTGCTGAGACGAAAAAGGCGATTGAAGTCTCTGGCGCCGATGTCGTGACAGTCGCGGTACGTCGAGTGAATATCACCGATCGATCGAAAGAGAATCTGCTCGACTACCTCGATCCGAAGAAATATACGATCTTGCCCAACACGGCTGGCTGCTACACGGTGGAGGATGCGGTGCGATACTCCCGTCTGGCGCGCGCGGCTGGCGTTTCTGATTTGGTGAAGTTAGAGGTGCTCGGCGACGAACGGACCTTGTTCCCCGATACGGCAGGGTTGATCGAAGCGGCGAAGATTCTCGTCAAAGAAGGTTTTATCGTGCTGCCCTATACGAATGATGATCCGATCGTCGCTCAGAAGCTCGTCGATGTTGGATGTCCAGCCGTCATGCCGTTGGCGGCACCGATCGGATCAGGACTCGGGATTCGCAATCCCTATAACCTAAAAATCATCATGGAAATGATCAAGGTGCCAATTATCGTCGATGCCGGTGTCGGGACTGCTTCCGATGCGGCGTTTGCTATGGAATTAGGGGCGGATGCGGTGCTCATGAATACCGCCATCGCCGGTGCGCAGGACCCGATCGCCATGGCGGAAGCCATGAACTATGCGGTTCAGGCCGGTCGCCTGGCCTATAAGGCCGGTCGCATTCCCAGGAAACTCTATGCGACGGCGAGCAGTCCGATCGAAGGCATGCTCTGAAAACAGTGCTGAGGACTGAGTTTGGTCAATAACAAGCGACCGTCCACAACATGAGCGGAACAGTCTTCCGGATGCACTCGGTACTCAGTCCTTTGACCTCAGTCCTTCAGTGATGCCCCCAGTACACTTTCGCCTGCTTCTGGTAACCGATCGTCATCAAGTTCACGGACGTTCCCTCTCCACAGTACTGCGTCAAGCAATCATGGCTGGTGTGCCGGCTATTCAGCTTCGAGAACGGGATTTGCCTACTGGTGAGCTGCTCCCGCTGGCTCAAGAAATTTACTCGCTGACCGCACCGCGAGCCGTTCCGTTGATCCTCAACGATCGTGTCGATCTCGTGCT
>SWDO01000014.1:285340-344238 GCA_005116895.1 Nitrospira sp.
TCTTCGGGCCGATTTTCGATACTCCGTCAAAGCGTTCATTCGGTGCTCCGCTCGGACTCGATATGCTTGCCGATGTCTGTCGCAACTCGATGGTCCCCATCTTTGCTATCGGAGGCATCACAAGCGAACGGGTACGTGATGTGCGTCGAGCCGGGGCCCATGGAGTCGCCGTGATCGGCGCGCTGCTCACCTCTGCCGATATCAGTGGCGCTGTGGGTGAGTTCAACACCGCGATGCAGGCATGCGACGTGATTGGGCCACGTTGACCTACCTTGCGTAGAATCCCCTGTTGCAGTTGACCACCTCTAGGTCGGGTGTTAGAATCCGATCACACGCATGATCCACGAACTCATTCGACGTTGCGTCCGATTCTTGTTGTGCCGGAATGGCGTCTAGCAAAGATCAGCGCGGTCGGCTCCGGTCCCTCCGAGATTCCGTCAAGAAGATTACGAAGCGGTTGTCCGAGGGGAATGGGGAGATGATTCACAAGAACGACGAACACAGTCGTGAAGTCGACAAGCTTCGCGTTCAGATTCAGTCGATGGAAGAAGAAATTCATCGGTTGTATCAGTCCCGCCATCAACTCGATCAGGCGACCAAGCACAACGAAAAACTTGTGGCGATGCTGCAGGACGCAAAAGCTCAGATCGAGGCCCTGCGGGCCGAGGTCGAGAAGCTGACAGCGCCACCGTCGGCCTACGCCATCTTTTCCAGCCTGAACGATGATGGAACGGGCAACGTGTATGTATCGGGACGGAAAATGAAGGTGAGCCTGCACCCCTCGATTAAGAGCACTGAGTTGCGGAAGGGCCGAGAAGTTGTGCTCAATGAAGCGCTCAACGTGATTGAGGTGAAGGGGTTCGACAGTCAGGGAGAGGTTGTTCGACTCAAAGACGTGCTGGAGGGGGGACGAGCCTTGGTCACTCTCCATTTCGACGAAGAGAAGGTGGCCGAGCTCGGCGATCCATTGCTCGCTGAGAGGCTGAGTGTCGGCGACCACCTCCTCTATGATTCCCGTTCCGGGTATGTCATTGAGAAGTTGCCGAAGTCCGAAGCGGAAGAGCTGGTATTAGAAGAGGTTCCGGATGTCGACTATGAGCATATCGGCGGCCTGCAGAAGGAATTGGAACAGGTCCGTGATGCGGTCGAACTTCCGTTTCTGCATCCGCACGTATTTTCTGAATATAAGCTCAGCGCACCGAAGGGGGTGTTGCTCTATGGCCCACCCGGTTGCGGGAAGACGCTCATTGCGAAAGCCGTGGCCAACTCGATTGCAAAGAAATTAGGCCATCGCGCAGGGAAGGAAATTCGGAGCTACTTTCTGCATGTGAAGGGTCCTGAATTGCTCAATAAGTATGTCGGGGAGTCGGAGCGTCAGGTGCGTGAAGTGTTTAAGAAGGCGAAGGAACGGGCCGATGACGGCCATCCGGTGATCGTCTTTTTTGATGAAATGGATGCGCTCTTCAGGACTCGTGGGACGGGCGTGTCCTCGGATATCGAATCAACCATTGTGCCGCAGTTTCTCTCTGAGATCGACGGGGTTGAACGATTGCGCAACGTCATCGTCATTGGGGCGAGCAATCGCCAGGATTTGATCGATCCGGCAGTGCTTCGCGCCGGACGATTGGACGTCAAAGTCAAAGTGGGACGACCAGATGCCACGGCTGCCAAGGATATTTTCTCGAAGTACATCTCGACGGATCTCCCGTTTGCCGCCGAAGACCTGGAACGGCATGGAGGCGATCGACAGGCGCTCGTGGATCAATTGACGGCGCTGACGGTCGAGACAATGTACGCCGCCAGTGAGGAAAATAAGTTCATCGAGGTGACCTACGCCAATGGCGAAAAGGAAGTGCTGTACTTCAAGGACTTCGCCAGTGGAGCCTTGATCGAAGGCATTGTCTCACGCGCGAAAAAATTTGCCGTGAAACGCGTGATTGCGCAAGAGGGAGCCGGCCTGCGCTCGGACGACTTGATTCGTGCCATCCGTGAGGAGTTCAAGGAACACGAAGATCTCCCCAACACGACCAATCCGGACGATTGGGCAAAAGTCGCCGGAAAGAAGGGCGAGAAAATCATTCATCTCCGGACCATCAGCGGTGGACCTGCCGAACATCGGCAGATTGAAACCGTCAATACCGGCCACTATCTCTAGCGAACCTATGCCAGACCATACCGCCACGAATCGCTTGCGCGTGCTTGGCACTGAAACCGAGTTCGGCATTGCGTCAAAAGATCCATCTGCGATGGACCCTGTGTCAGGCTCCTTCACCGTCATTGGACAGTATCCAGGATTGCCGGCTCCAAGGGCGCTCTGGGATTACGAGCACGAAAATCCCCTCGTGGATGCCCGTGGATTTGAAGTCGATGGTGAGCGAGAGCGCCCCAATCCAGACTATAACCGGCAGCTGAACAAGGTGCTGGCGAACGGCGGACGGTTATATGTCGATGGCGCTCATCCGGAATACTCGACACCGGAGTGCTCGAACGCCCGGGAGGTGGTGGCGTTCGAACGAGTCGGGGAGCGCATTCTCGCCAAATGTCTTCAAGAATTGGCTCGGGTGAGAGGGAGCGAACAGTACGTCCTCTACAAGAACAATTCTGACGGCAAGGGCAACAGCTACGGGTACCATGAAAATTATTTAGTCTCGCGGGCCGTGTCGTTCGACCGGATTGCTCGGGTGTTGACGCCGTTTTTCGTCACACGACCGATCTTTGCCGGAGCAGGAAAAGTTGGAGCTGAAAATCAAACCAGCCCGGCGGAATATCAAATCTCGCAGCGCGCCGACTTTTTCGAATGTCTCATGGACCTCAATACGATGGTCAAACGACCGATCATCAACACGCGGGACGAACCACATGCCGATGCGACGAGGTTTCGGAGGCTCCATGTCATCACGGGCGATGCCAATATGGCGGAACTCTCCACCTATTTAAAGGTGGGAACGTTGGACATTGTCTTGGACTTGCTGGAATCAGGAGCTGATCTGCCCCAGCTTGAACTGGACGAACCGGTCCGTGTGTTTAAGCAGGTGTCGCGCGATCTGGAAGTGAAGGAAACCCTGAAGCTTGTCGGTGGAAGGCCCACCACGGCTCTTGCCGTCCAGCGGGCGTACCTGGGTGCCGCCAAGACTTTTTATGCCTCGCAGGCTCACAGTCCTACCACTCAGGATGTATTGCATCGTTGGGAGAAGGTTCTGGACCAGCTCGATCAGGATCCGCGGCTGTTGGTGCAGGCATTGGATTGGGTCGCCAAACGGCATATGATCGAGTCCTACATGGAGCGTAAAGGCTGCGGATGGGATGATCCACGAATGAAGCTGATGGATCTCCAATACCATGATGTTCGTCCGCAGAAGGGATTATTTTATACCCTGGAACGCAGTCGCCTCATCGAACGGATTGTTGAGGAAGATGAGATTCAGCACGCTGAATTGAACCCTCCAACGGGAACGAGGGCCTATTTTCGTGGGCGCTGTGTCAGTAAGTTTGCGAAGGCGCTCTATGGGGCCAGCTGGACATCGGTGTTGTTCGACGTCGGCAATACGACGATCAAAAAAGTGCCGCTGATGGACCCCCATCGAGGGACGCAGGCCTTGACGCAGGAGTTGCTTGATACAACTGATTCGGTCGATGCCCTGATTGAGAAACTCAACGTTTAACGAACGGTGGTTCGAAGATCGCGATGAAGCTGCCTTATCTCCCTGACCACGACGGCTCCAGTTTTTTTGACTTTGTCTCGACGCATCATCCCGAGTTGGCATTGCGAAGCCACGGCATGGCGGCCGTTCCCGACCAGGCGCGCGCCGTTGGGCCGGTCGCTGTACCTTCTGCCACGACCGTACTGGCTCTCAAGTATCAGCAGGGGGTGGTGATTGCCGGAGACCGCCGAGCTACGGAAGGGTTTCAGATCGCGGATCGCCGAATCGAAAAAGTCTTCAAGATCGACGACTGGTCGGCCATGGCGATCGCGGGGGCGGCCGGGCCTTGCATCGAGATGGCCAAGCTCTTTCAGACCGAGTTGGAGCATTACGAAAAACTGGAAGGTGTGCCGCTCTCCTGTGAAGGAAAGGCCAATAAGCTGGGCCAGATGGTCAAGGCGAATCTTCCGATGGTGTTTCAGGGACTGGTCGTCATGCCGTTGTATGTCGGGTATGACGTGAAGCGCGGCGAGGGCCGCATCTTCAAGTACGACATCACCGGCGGGAGGTACGAAGAGTCCGATTACCATGCGATCGGTTCAGGTGGGAAAGATGCCCGCAACACGATGCGCGAACATTTTAAACGGCAACTCTCCGAGGGGGACGCGATCAAATTAGCCTTGTTGGCGCTCTATAATGCCGCGGATGACGACGTCGGGACCGGCGGACCTGACCTCGTGCGAGGCATTTATCCCACGGCGAAGGTCGTGACGGCCCAAGGCATCGCCGATGTATCCGACGACACCCTGCGTGCCGTGTGTAACGATGTGATGGCCGCACGCCGTTCACGGGAGACGTAATCATGCCGATGCCCTACTACGTGTCCCCTGAGCAGATGATGCAGGATAAGGCGGAGTATGCCAAGAAGGGGATTGCCAAAGGCCGCTCGATCATCGCGATGGAGTATGTCGACGGCATTCTGTTGACGGCGGATAATCCGAGCGCCTCGCTGCACAAGGTGTCGGAAATCTACGACAACATTGCGTTTGCAGGAGCCGGGAGAATAGATTCGAAACTGGATGAGTCGCGTAGGCAGCAGGTCTAAGCATTCCTCAAGCGGTTCAGTCGAAACCTGACCTGTCCCAGGATCGTAGACGTAGAGGGGATTACCCCGATGGTCTTTGGGGTCCGGTCGTGGATCCAACAGGGCCATGTCCACGCGAAACGGCAGCCGTCTCAAACCGGACGGCAGCTCTTTGGCAATCTGCTGCTCAAAATGCCGATGGCTGGGAAACGCCATGCCGCGTTCCTGTCCCTTTTCTTTCAACGTCGTGCTGTAGGCCATCTTCCATTTGACGTCTCGGCCTAAGATCCGTGCCCACTCCTGTCCCAACTGCCGGCGGGTCTTGTGGCGGGACTGTGTCCATCCTCGGACTTCTTCCAAGAGCGACCAATCGGTTAGGGTGCGATACCGATCCATATTCTTACGCGGATCCTTGGGGCAGAGCAGCTGCATCGTCTGGCCGAAGATGTCCCGCAGATGGATGTCGATCGCTCTGGTGGTGCGATGGAAGTAGACGTTGGAGTAGAGGTACATCCTGGTGTTCAGGAACATTTGAAGGGACGGAAGTCCTGTCTTGTGAATAGTGAATCCTTTTTCTGTCACGATGGTGTAATGAATCAATCGTGTCAGATCGACCGGGCCGACCGCCACGCCGCACATATACGAGTCCCTCAAGACATAGTCCAGATTGTCTCCCGTGTAACTCCCGGAAATCACGGGCTGGAGCATGTTCAACCATCGAGGGAGGCGGGAATTGTCCTTGCCTTTTTCCTTGAGAATCAGATGAGCAATTTGGTCAGGATTCAGTTCTTCTCCTTTCGCGAAGGGGCCGGACGGGCTTCTGCGGATTTTCTTGATGAGGGGGGCTAAATGTTCTCGGATGATGATCTGGCCCAACCGCTCATGGGTGAGGCCATGGGCATGGAGAAAATTGTCGTCGAAGAAATGGCAAAACGGTCCGTGCCCGATGTCGTGGACCAAGGCTGTGACACGGAGGAACTCTTCGACGAAATTGAGAGAGGGCACATCCTTCACGACTTTCTTGAGAAACGGGTATAGGTGTCGAGCAAATCGTCCCGCGACGTGCATCGTCCCGAGCGAATGCACAAACCGGGTATGTTCCGCGGAAGGATAGACCCAGCGAGCACTCTGCAGCTGGTAGATGTATCGCAGCCGCTGGACCCAGGGGGAGTCGATCAGGTCTTTCTCGGTGTGCTCATGCGGATCAGGATGAGCATAGGGGACGGTGAAGGTGACGTACTTGTGGATGGGGTCAGCGATGAGTGCCGAGCCATCATAGGGAGCGTTCGGTCGGTCTTCTGATTCCATAGTCAGTGGGTATCTTAGCCCACTTGGTCAGAGGGCGGCAACGGTTTGGTCGTGGGACTGGTAGGCGCGGAGCGATGTTTTTGGAAAAATAAGTAGGCGGCAGGATAGGATAAGAGGGCTCCGAGCACACTGAGGACAAGTCCTCCGAGCACGAAGGGAGCAGCGTAGGGAAGGACTTGTTGGTAGATGCCGCTGAAACTCATATCCTGCCAGTCGAAGCTCGGTTGATCCGTACGTCCGAGCAAGAGGGCGCCGGTCCAGTAGGTTGCGCCTAAGATCGGAATGACGGTCCAAGGATTATTGACCAAGGCACCGGTGAGCAAGGCCAAGAAGTTGAGACCGAACAGCCAGGTGCATAGCACTACCATTGCCGTGTGCAGACCATAGGCGGGGGAGAATGCGATGAAGACGCCCAGCGCAAAGGCCAACGCGGTGCGTTGCGGTGACTCCTGTAAATGGAGGACTTGGCGCAAGAGTGCCCGAAATGATCGGGTCCGTTGAGCCGAGGGCTGGTGACTGCTCTTGGCCATTAACGGAAATGCTCGTAACTTGTGACCGGCAGAGGTTGCGTCCGACCGTCAGTCATCATCTGAATCCCGAACCGCTGCGGGCGAATCGTTCCGATATGGGTGATGCGATAGCCGCGTGTTCGCGCTTGCCGTTCAACCTTCTTGCCGTCGGGTGGCGACGTGGTGAACAGTAACTCATAGTCTTCGCCTCCAGTGAGTGCGAGTCGAATCGGTGACACTCCGATCGCCCGGGCATAGGCTCGGCAGGCCTGTGAGATCGGAATCTTGTCGAGTTCTACCTCTGCCCCGACTCGACTTGCTTCACACAGATGCCGAAGATCTCCGGAGAGGCCGTCGGACAGATCGATAGCAGCGGAGGCAAGTCGTTTCTCGTTGAGCCACTGGCCTTCGGCGACCCTCGCGGTAGGGCGGAAATGGCGGCGGAGAAGAAACGCTCGATGAGTGCGAGAGAACTCGGACTTCCTTTTTCTTGAGGGGCCTGAGCCTGTGTTCCCCATCAAGAGCGTAAGGCCTGCTAGGGAGTCTCCTAGCGTGCCCGAAACGTATATGTGATCTCCTACGTTGGCACCATGTCGAAACAGTGCCCGGCGCCTGCTTGTCGCGCCGACCAGGGTGATGCTGAGAAAGAGTCCCGCCTTGGACGCCGAGGTATCCCCACCGACGAGTGTCACGTCATACAGGCGGCAAGCCTTCATCAAGCCGGTGTATAGCTCATGGATGTGCGGCCGCGTCCATGTTTTTGGGATGGCGAGCGAGATGAGTAGATAACGGGGGACGGCTCCCATGGCGGCGATATCGCTGAGGTTGGCCATGGCTGCCCGGTATCCGACGGACTCAGGGGTCGCTGACTTCATATCAAAGTGAATGCCTTCGGCAAGCAAGTCCGTTGTGAGGTGCCACCACGTCGGCGAGGAGATGTCAATCACAGCGGCGTCGTCGCCGATGCCTTGGACAAGTCCCGATGTGCGACGGGCAAACCGACGCTCGAGCATTCGGATGAGTGCAAATTCTTGAATGGGGGGGCTGGCCTGACGGCGGGCCACGGTACGATCCTTTATGACCGTGCCGGTGCTCGGTGTGCCATCACCGTGGCAGGGAGTTCGTGAGGCCGTCGACCTTTACCGGATCGCAGAGGGGGGATACGCGATGGCGCCGGAGGTGTCGATGGTTTCCGAGAGGCCGGCGAAGCCTTGGCTTGTCGGCGGAGGGCGATCTTCATGACGTCGTCCATGGTTTCGACGAACGCTAAGTGAATGCCTTTGAGGAGATGCTTGGGGATTTCCTCCAGATCCTTTTTATTTCGACGCGGAAGGATGACGGTGGTGAGCTTTGCCCGTTTTGCCGCCAAAATCTTTTCCTTGAGTCCTCCGATTGGGAGGACTCGGCCGCGCAGGGTGATTTCTCCAGTCATGGCCAAATCTCGTCTCGCAGGAGTACCGGAAAATGCTGAGGCGATCGCCGTGGCCATCGTGATGCCGGCGGAGGGACCGTCCTTGGGGATGGCTCCGGCTGGCACATGGATATGCAAGTCTTGTTTGCTGAACATGTCCGGGTTGAGATTCAACGTTTTTTCCCGTGAACGGACATAGCTGAGCGCCGCTTGAGCGGACTCTTTCATCACATCTCCCAGATGGCCGGTGAGGGTTAGTTGGCCTTTCCCCTTCATCACCGTCGCCTCGATGTAGAGCACATCGCCACCCGCTTCCGTCCAGGCCAGGCCGGTTGCCACGCCGATTTCGTCTTTTTCGAGCTCTGCTTCCGGCACGTACTTCGACACACCAAGATATTTATTGAGATTCGATAGATCGATGGGAAATCCCTGGTCTTTGCCTTCGGCAACTTTCTTCGCGACCTTGCGCATGACGTTGGCAATCTCGCGCCGCCTAAGCTGATACGGACAAACTCACGCCCCAATGCGCGGGCGATGGATTTTCCCAGCGAGGTTTTTCCGACTCCTGGTGGGCCGACGAAGCAGAGAATCGGGCCCTTCATCTTCTCTTTCAGCTTTCGGACAGCCAGATACTCCAGGATTCGCTCTTTGACCTTTTCGAGGTCGTAATGGTCGTCGTTCAATACCTTTGCGGCCGCTTTCAGATCGAGGCTATCCTTCGAGCGCTTGGACCACGGCAATTCGACCATCCATTCCAGATAGGTTCGCACGGTCGCGGATTCGGCGGTATCCGGATGCATTTTCTCGAGACGCTTGAGCTGCTTTTCGGTCTCCTTCAAGACCTTCTCTGGCATCTTTGCGTCTTTGATGCGTTTGCGGAATTCCGTTATTTCTTCAGCCCGCTCATCGAGTTCGCCCAACTCCTTCTGAATGGCTTTCAGTTGTTCACGCAGAAAATACTCCCGCTGGGTCTTGTCCATCTCCCCTTTGGCTTGCGCCTGGATCTTTTGCTGCATGGAGAGGACTTCGATTTCCTTTCCGAGAATGTCGCTTACTTGGCGAAGGCGTTGAATGGGATCGGAGATTTCCAAGACCACCTGGGTGGTGTCGGCCTTGAGGCCGAGATTCGAAGCCACCATGTCGGCTAATCGGCCTGGTTCTTCGAGGTTTTCGATGACGACCATGACATCGGGGATCAGGATTTTCCCCAAACTCACGATCCGTTCGATCTGCTCCTTCACGGTTCGCATGACGGCTTCCGCCTCCAGGGGCGTGGCCGTTGGTTTCGTATCAGCGAGCTTGTCGATTCGAACGGAGTAGTAGGGGTCGGTCTGAATGTATTTAGTGATCTTGGCTTTGGCAATGCCCTGCACCAGGATTTTGATGCGTTCGTCCGGCAGCTTCAGCATCCGCATGATGATGCCGACTGTGCCGACGGTGTGGATATCTTTCTGCGTCGGATTTTCGACGTCGAGCGCCTTTTGAGTCGCAAGGAAGATCATTCGATTGCCGGCAAGGGCCGCCTCGATGGCCTTAATCGACATGTCGCGTCCGACGAACAGGGGAAGTACCATGTACGGAAAGACGACGATATCTCGGACGGGCAACAGCGGGAGTTGACTGGGCACCTCAATATTTTGGGGAGACTGAATTTCTTGTTCGTTTGGGTCTGTCATGTGCCTGCCTGTTCTTTATCTATGGAAGTGGCGGGTTAGACGAATCAGGGTCTGTCTGTGCTCATCACGCGCCTGGGCAACATGCGTTCTCGCTTGAGGAGTCTCAGTGTTCCATCCGATGGAACCGCGCACCAGGTTCGATAATCCATCCGAATGATCACGCCGGATGCAGAATGGCCGTTGCAGGGAGTCTCGCGACTGAGTTGCCACCACGACCGATGAGATCATGCCCGACGATTACTCGATGTGGTGTGCATCCTGGTCGAAAGATAGTCGCGGAATTCTGCTCCCAATGCCGGGTTCTTCAACCCAAACTCAACGGTGGCGATTAAAAAACCCAACTTGTCTCCGGCATCATGGCGCTGTCCCTCTATCTCAAGCGCAAACATCGGAGATTTTTTTGCCAGCGTCCTCAGCGCATCGGTCAGCTGAATTTCTCCGTTCTTTCCAGGAGGAGTTTTTCTTAGGATCGGGAAAATTTCAGGAGGAAGGATATACCGGCCGATTACGGCGAGCGTGGAGGGGGCATCGGTCGGCGATGGCTTCTCGACCAAATCCTCGACCCGATGCAGACCGTGAGCGAGGCGCTTGGGCGTCACGATGCCGTAACGGCTGACGTCTGCCTTGGGAACTTCCTGTACCCCGAGAACTGCCCCATGGCGCTTTTTATAGATGTGGATCAACTGCGCAAGCCCTGGAACATCGGCGTCAATGATCTCATCCCCGAGAATGACGGCGAAAGGTTCGTCGCCGATCAGGTGTTGCGCACACAACACGGCGTGCCCCAAGCCGAGGGCTTCTGATTGCCGCACATAACAGAAGTTGGCGAGGTTCGAGATCTGTCGGATTTGATGGAGCACCTGACTCTTACCGGTGCCTTTCAGATTTTCTTCCAACTCGACGGAGCGATCGAAGTGATCTTCAATCGCGCGTTTGCCACGGCCGGTAATCACGATGATGTCTTCAATACCAGAAGCCACCGCTTCTTCGACCGTATATTGAATGAGTGGCTTATCGACCAACGGCAGCATCTCCTTGGGAGATGCCTTTGTGGCAGGAAGGAATCGCGTCCCAAGACCGGCGGCTGGAATGATCGCTTTTCTGACCGTCAGGCGTGACATGGAAGGATACTATGTGATGGGTGGAGTGAAGTCAAGAAACGGACGAACTCATCGCATCGAAAACAACGGTGTCGTTTCCATGAGAGAGAACACAAGCGATATTCATGAGCGACGCGTGTCGCACACAGACTTTTTGGGATCGATGGCCGACGGCGAGGATCGATGCACCATCCCTCATGGAGCTCCGGAATTCAGTGCGGAGTAAGGAGTGATGCACGTCGAGTCCGACCGGAAAGGGAGGACGCTTCTTTACAATGCAGGATGACCTCAATATAATCCGGAAGTTTTGCGCGGGCGGGTGACGTGAGAGCTGCTCACGTGGTAGAGCTGCCTCGCTTCGGATTTCCGGCGAGAACACCCGTGTGGGGCAGCGCGTTCTCTGAGCGGGACAGACTGACTCGTAGGAAGTTGGCGTACGGTCGATAACGGAGAGGACCTGTGTGATGGTTTCAACCGCATCATCCATCCCCATACTTCGTTACAGGAATCCGTATCGGTGACCGAGCATGCCGTCTACAGACCTCGATCGTTCGTGGTCGCGGTCATGGTTGTTTCTGTGTTGTGGAGTGTGCTCGAAGCACTCGCTCAGACTCCTGAACTCAAGGTTGCCTCGATTGATATTCGGGGAGCCAAACGAATCGAAATGCCGGCGATTGCTGGTCGACTCACGCTGAAAGCCGGTGATCGCTATATGCCGGACCATGTGCGTGGACAGGTGAAGATTTTATACGATACGGGATTTTTCGAGGATGTGCAGGTTGAAAACGACTCGATTGCCGAGGGGATGGCGGTGACATTCGTTGTGCAGGAGAAGCCGTTCATCACCGAGATCGTCTTCGACGGTAATCAACAGTTGACCGACGAGAAGCTGAAGGAAAAAACGACCATCAAGAGCCAGACATTCCTTGATCAGCAACAGGTGAAGGAAAGCGCCGAGACCATCCGGCGGGTCTATCAGCATGACGGCTATTACAATGCGCAGGTCGTTCCCGTGATCGAGGCATTAGATGAGGATCGGAAGCGTCTCACCTTTCATATTACGGAAGGGGAGAAAGCCAAGGTCAAGACGGTGATATTCGAAGGACTGCGCGCGGCGACGAAGACCGAGATGCTCAGTGTCATGTCGACGCGGGAATGGATCCCCTGGTATGGCGTCTTCACGAAGTTCAAGCTGCCGTCGATGGTGTCCGACGCGGGCGTCTTGAAACACGAGGAGGTGGGGAATGATGTGGAGCGCATTAGGGAAGTACTCCTGAATAAAGGGTACTTCAATGTTCGGGTCGGCCAGCCGTCGGTGGAGCTCACCGACGATAAAAAATGGTTCACCGTCAGCTACCCCATTACGGAGGGAGAGCCATTCACCATCGCTGAGATAGGGTTTCGAGGATACACGGTATTTGAAGACGCTGAGCTTCGAGCGGGATTGAAGATCAAGGATGGTGAGATCTTTCAACGTGCCAAAATCCGAGATGAGATCTCGCGAATTACGGATTTGTACGGGAGTAAGGGGTATTCATTCGCCGAAGTCGTACCCAATGTGAATCCAAACAATGAAGAGCGGACCGTCACCATCAACTTCAGCATCAAAGAAGGGGAGATGATGCGGATCCGGCAGATCAATATCTACGGGAATGACAAAACACGAGACAACGTCATCCGCCGAGAAATCAGAGTCGACGAACAGGATGTGATCGACACCGCGTCTCTGAAGCGAAGCTTCCAAAGATTAAACAACTTGAATTTCTTCGAGACGGTCGAAATCCTGCCCGCGCAAATCGCGCCAGACAAGGTCGATCTGAACGTACGGGTGAAGGAAAAACCGACGGGGATGTTCAGCCTCGGCGGTGGGTTCAGTACGCTGGATCGACTGGTGGCGATCGCCGATATTACCCAAGGGAATTTGGGTGGATACGGTTATATGGGTCGCATCCGCGGGCAACTGGGCCAGCGAAGAAGTCTCGGGTCCATTACCTTCCGCAATCCCTATTTGAATGACTCCTTGACCTCATTGCAAATAGACGGCTACCGCAGTATCACGAATTACCTGTCCTATTTTGAGGAACGGACCGGTGGAAACGTGACACTCGGCCGTTGGTTATCGGAATATGTGACAGGGAGTGTCAGCATCTTTGGAGAACAAATCACGTTTAAGGACCCTCAACTCGGTATCTGTCCTGATTTGGTCCCCATCGTGTGTCGACAGTTAGGGACCCGGTCGTCGACAGGATTTCGGTTTGCTTTGTTCCGGGATACCAGAGACTACTACCTTGATCCGAGATCCGGCTGGCGCATCGGTGGAGGGTTTGATATCGGAACACCCTATATGGGCGGGAGCAATAACTTCATCAAGTACCATGTGGACGTCATCAAGGTCACACCCCTTCCACTGGATATGAGGATTTCGTTGCGGGCTCGTTTCGGAGAGGTCATCGCACTCGGCGGGACACAGATTCCTTTAAATGAACGGTTCTTCGTGGGCGGCATCAATACCATGCGTGGGTTTGCCTTCGGCCGGGCCGGTCCCACGGTCCCCACGACTCGTGCTCCATTCGGCGCGGCCAAACAATTGATCTTCAGCAACGAGCTGATCTTTACGATCTCGTCCGAGGCGAAATTGAACGGCGTGCTCTTTTTTGACTACGGAAAGGGGTTTGACGACGATGAACCCTTGTCGCTCGATCTGAGGAGTGCGGCTGGTCTCGAAGGGCGCTGGATCTCTCCGTTTGGGCCGTTGCGTGTCGCCTATGGGATCAATCTTGATAAACGGACCGGTGAGCGATTTGGCGTGTTCGAGTTTACGATCGGGACCTTATTCTAGTCGGAGTCTTGGCGTGGTACGTTGCAACGAGAAGGGGTGGACGCACGTGGCGGGACGGATCGAATGGACGGCGATGTCGGCTGCGGTCGCCGTCATGCTGGCTCTGAGTGGAGGATGCGCGGGAGGCGGAGGAAAAATCGACGGGAAGGTGGCGGTGATCAATTTACAGCGCTTGCTCAGCGAGACGAGCGCGGGCAAGAAGGTGAAGGAGAACCTGGCCGGCTTTTCGAAAAATCGACAGGCGCTGATGGAATTGGAGGAAAAGGAGTTACGGCGGATGGAAGAGGACTTTGTCAAACAGTCCTCCGTTCTGAGCCCCACCGCGAAACGAGAGCGGGAAGAACTGTTTCGCCGGCGCATGCAGGAGTACCAGCAAAAGGCCTCGGAATTGAATCGGGAAGTCCAAGAAAAACAAAAAGACGTGCTGGAAGGATTTCGTGACAAGAGCGAAACGGTTGTCGCGAAAGTTGCCAAGCGTCTTGGATTGCAGGTTGTGGTCGACAGGAGTAAGGGTGGTCCAACGATCTATCATGAAGAAGGTCTGGACATTTCAGGCCAGGTCATCGAAGAGTTCAATCGAGAATACCCCTAGTGTCTGAGGGAGGTGGGTTATGACAGGTGTAGCGCGGGCGACATGGCTAGGCATCGCGGTATTGCTGGCGCAGGGAGTTACGCCGCTCCATGCAGGAGATGTGGTTCGGGTCGGGGTCATGGATCAGCAGATGGTGATAGAGCGAACAAAGGCTGGGAAGCTGGCCTTGGAAGAAGTGAAGGGATACTCCATGACCAGACAAAAGATCATTCAGGCCGATGAGCAAGAGTTAAAGGACTTGGAGCAGTCCTTACAAGATCCGAACGTCAAGCTTGCTGACCAGGCACGGCAAGAAAAAGAGGAGCAGTTGCGCGGCAAGATGGAAGCGTTTCAGCGCCGGCTTCAAGAGTTCAATCGTGAAGTTCAGCAAAAACAGCGCGAAATGGTCGTGGAATATGCGCAGAAAGTTGCCGCTGCCGCGCAGGCTGTGGCTCAGAAAGAGGGATATACGGCTATCCTCGACAGGGGCAATGAAGCGCTCATCCGCATTGTCCTCTATCATCAGCCAGCGTTGGATGTGACAGATTCGATCATCAAGGAATTTGATCGGCAGAATCCGTAGACGGTAGCCCTATTCTGGACGGAGAGGAGGCAGAGCCCATGGCAGTGGTCGAGCAGGCTGAGATTCAGGCATTACTTCCCCACCGGTATCCGTTCTTGCTGGTGGATCGAGTCAAAGAGTTTGAACCGCATCAACGGATCATCGGCATCAAAAACGTGTCGATCAATGAACCGTTCTTTCAAGGACATTTTCCAGGCCGCCCGGTGATGCCGGGGGTGCTGATTGTCGAAGCCATGGCCCAGGTGGGTGGCGTGCTGGTCTTCAAGTCTGGAGGAACGGTCGGAAAAACGATTATGTATCTGACGGGTATTGAGGAGGCCAAGTTCAGGCGGCCCGTGGTCCCAGGCGATCAGCTGCGTCTTGAGATTGAAGTCATCAAGAAGCGTCCGCCATTCTGGAAGATGCAAGGGAAAGCCTACGTAGATAATGAGTTGGTCTGTGAAGCCGTCGTGACGGCGATGGTGATGGACGAGAAGACGGACACGAAATAAGCCGGTTTGATTATTACTCGATTCCTGAAGCGTACGGTCGGCGTGTGGGCCATGCAGTGATCAGGCAGTCGCCCAATGGTCGGTGACGGTTGACGCTAGTAAAGGGGGCATGCGTGAAGATACATCCAACAGCGATCATTCATCCCAAGGCGAGCCTCGATCATGACGTAGAGGTTGGGCCGTTCTGCGTCGTGGGAGAGCACGTCGTGATCGGAAAGGGGAGCCGACTTCTTTCCCATGCGACGATTGATGGGTGGACGGAAATCGGGGAGCGGAATGAAGTGCATCCGTTTGCTTCGATCGGAGGGCCTCCACAGCATCTTGGCTATAAAGGGGAACCGACCAAGGTCGTCATCGGCCATGACAACATCATCCGTGAATATGTCACGATCAATCGAGGAACCGTCCAGGGAGGGGGTGTGACCTCTCTCGGGTCCAAGGGCATTCTGATGGCCTATGTGCATGTGGCCCACGATTGCCGGCTCGGCGACCATATTATTATGGCCAATGCGGCAAGCCTGGCAGGACATATTACCATCGGTGATCACTCGGTCATCGGGGGCTTGACCGGCGTTCTTCAGTTTGTGCGTATTGGAGACTATGTGATGGTCGGTGGGTGCTGTGCGATCGGCCAGGATATCCCACCGTTTGCGTTCGCAGCCGGCGGGTATCGCGCGCATCTGTACGGTCTCAACTCGGTTGGCTTGCAACGGCACGGGTTCTCAGTGGATCGGATTGCCCTGTTAAAGAAGGCCTTCGATTTGTTGTTCCGCTCAGGCCACCGGACAGCCGAGGCGATTCGATTGGCGAAAAAGGAGTTTAAGGGACAGGCCGATGTGGCTAAGATTCTCACGTTTATGGAGGGAACTAAACGTGGCATCTCAAGGGCTGTCAGCCCTGACCTAGAGCGCGAGTTCGATCAACCGGTATGAGCTCTCAGCCACTATGACCCTGGCCATGCCTATAGCGGACGGTCGAATCGGGGTGATCGCCGGGAACGGACGATTTCCGATCATCTTTGCGGATAACGCTCGCAAGATGGGTCTTCAAGTGTATGCGGTGGCTCATGAGGGGGAAACCGAACCGGAGCTCGAACAGCATGTCGATCGGATCCATTGGGTCAAGATCGGCCAGCTCAACAAGTTGATCAACGCGTTCAAGGCCGACGGCGTCCGGAATGTGGTCATGCTGGGAGGCATCAAGAAAACGCATGTCTATAGCCATGCCAGGCCTGATTTTCGCGTACTCGCGCTCGCCACGAAATTGGCCCTCTGGAAGGATGACGATATTCTACGCGCCCTTGCTGCGGAACTCGAGAAGGATGGCATCACCATTTGTGAGTCGACGTTCGGTCTGGAAGGGATTTTGGTTGAGGAAGGGACGCTCACGTCGCGTCAACCGACCAAGAAGGAGTGGGTGGACATTCGTTATGGGTGGGACGTGGCCAAAGAAACGGGGCGTCTCGACATCGGCCAATGCGTCGTGATCAAAGACCGCGTTGTTGTGGCGGTCGAAGCGGTCGAAGGGACCGATGAAGCAATTAAGCGTGGCGGTGAACTGGCCAAGGATGGTGCGGTCGTGGTGAAGCGGAGCAAGCCGCAGCAGGATCTTCGATTTGATCTGCCGGCCGTGGGTCCCAGGACGATCGAGGTCATGCAATCCGTCAAGGCGTCGGTGCTGGCCGTCGAGGCCGGCCGATCCGTGATGCTGGATCGAGAATCGCTTCTCCGCACTGCGGAGGAAGCTGGTATCGCCGTCGTTGGCCTTGCTCGCGAAGAGGAGCCGAGCCCAGAGACCTGAGTCAACGAAGAAGTTTCGGAATCTGACGATCTGTTGATCGATTGATTTCCGGAATTCAACAGATCTTCAGATCAACAAATTTACAATTCAGAAGACTATGGTCAAACTGCGTGCCGGTGTCATCGGGGTCGGGCATCTCGGTCAACACCATGCACGCCTCTATGCCGCCTTGCCAGATTCGACACTGGTTGGCGTGATCGATCAAGACCTGGGGCGAGCCTCTGTCATTGCCCAGAAGCATGGCACACAGGTCTTCAGTGATCTGCCAGAATTTTTGAAGCAGGTTGAGATCGTTAGTATCGCCGTCCCCACATCCAGTCACTATTCCGTGACCAAAGCCTGTCTTGAAGCTGGGAAACATGTACTGGTGGAGAAACCGATCGCCGTTCTGCCGGTTGAGGCACGGGAGCTGGCGGGGTTGGCAACACGCAATCGCTGTACGCTACAAGTGGGACATAGTGAGCGTTTCAATCCCATCATGCAGGTGATGCGTCCACACATTCGGAAACCGGTGTTGTTCGAGTGCCATCGACTGGGGACCTACAGCGGGCGTGGCACTGACGTTGATGTGGTCCTGGATTTGATGATTCATGACCTTGACTTGGTGCTGTCATTCGATCCAGGCCCCGTCGAAGATGTGCGGGCCGCTGGAGTGACGGTGCTCTCCTCGACCAGTGATGTGTCTCATGCACGTGTTCAGTTTAGGAGTGGGTGTGTCGTCAACCTTACCGCAAGTCGAATCTCACCAAAGGCAACGCGACAATGGCATGTATTCGAAGGCGATGGGTGTGTGTCGATCGATTTTCAGTCCCGCCAGGGCGTGATCGGACGCCGATCGGTTGAGCCTGGTGGGAAGCCCACGGTGGCAGTTGAAGAGGTACAAGCCGGAGACGGTGAACCTCTGAAACAGCAGCTGGAATCGTTTCTCCATGCGATTCGTTCAGAATCTCGCCCAGTCGTGTCTGGCGAGGACGGGGTCGCTGCTCTGGAGCTGGCCCATCGTGTGCTGTCGGCGATGGAAATGTCTGTATATCAGCGGACATGAGACCATCTCCACGGATCAACCGTCACGTGCCTTCTCAGCCGCATGCATCGAATCGCAATCACTGTCTGTGCTCCAATACATCGTCATGGCGCGTATTCTGATCATTACTGGTGAAGCCTCCGGCGACCTCCACGGAGCCAATCTGGCCAAGGCGCTCAGAGCCAAGGACCCTCAGGTCTTGTTGGCTGGGATCGGAGGGACAGCGATGGAGGCAGCTGGCGTGCAATTGGTCTGCAAGATGGGGCAGTTCGATGTGATGGGGATGGTTGGGCCCTTGGTGTTGGTGGCGATCATGCGACGGTTTTTCTTCATGCGACGGTTGTTTCGGTCCGAACCATGGGATGCGGTCATCTTTGTCGATAACCCCGGATTAAACTTACGGTACGCCTATTTCGCCAAGGGCGCTGGGTTGCGCGTGTTCTATTATGTTGCGCCGCAGATTTGGGCCTGGGGGGCCTGGCGGATGTACTGGATCAAGAAACGAGTCGATCAGGTGTTGGTCATTCTGCCTTTTGAAAAACCCCTCTATGACAGCGCGGGTATGCGCTGCACATTTGTCGGCCATCCCATCCTGGATGCAGTCGAAGGATCCTACGATCGGACGGCGCTGCGCAGCAGATTTGGCTTCGCTCAGGATGAGCGGGTGATTGGCCTGTTGCCGGGGAGTCGCGTACATGAGGTACAGGCTCTGTTGCCGATCCTGATCAGGGCCGCAGAACTATTGGCTCACCGGGCGCCAAAAACGAAGTTTATCTTGGCGCAGGCCTCCACAATTCAGGATAATCTGCTGCAGCCGCTCTTGCGGCACAGTTCGGTTCCTGTCACCCTGGTCAAAGAACAAGCCAGTGAAGTGATGGCCGTATCCGATGTGGTGCTGGTGGCCTCGGGGACCGCCACGTTGCAAGCAGCCGTCGTGGGTACTCCTATGGTGTTGATCTATCGAACGTCGGAATTGGAATTTTGGATCGCGAGTTTCTTTCTCCGTGTCAAATGGATTGGACTCGTGAATTTGGTGGCCGGTCGATCCGTCGTGCCGGAGTTGTTGCAGGATGAGGCCACTGGTCAGCGGCTCTACGAGGAGGCGCTGCGGATCTTAGAAGATCCCGCAGCCTATGCGGAAATGAAGCGGAGCTTGGCAGAAGTACGAGACGCGTTGGGTGAACCAGGCGCGTCCGTCCGAGCGGCAGAGGTGATAGTAGCGGCATGTCGGGAGTAGAACGGTTTAAGCGGCTCATGCGGTATGTTCGCCCGTATCGGGTGAGGTTTTTGGGTGGGTTCGCCTGCTCTGGTATGGTAGCGATCTTGACCGGGGTGTATGCCTGGTTGGCACGTCCAGTGCTCGACGGGATCTTCATCGAAAAAAATGAACAGTTGCTGATGGTCTTGCCGCTGGCGATATTGGCCGTTGCGGCAGTGAAGGCCTTCTTCAGCTATGGGGTCGGGTATCTGATGGCGTATGTCGGGAATCGGGTGGTGGCAGACATTCGGCAAGAGTTGTTTCAGCAGCTCATGCGCATGCCGATCGGATTTCACGACTCGAACACGTCGGGTCGTTTGGTGTCGCGGATCGTGAACGATGTCGGGTTGATGGCGAATGCGGCGTCGAGTGTCATCAAGGACATGTTTCAAAATGCCCTGACATTTCTGGCGATGGTCGGCGTGATTCTCTATCAGGACTGGAAGTTAGCGGGCATCTCGCTGGTCGTGATTCCGCTTGCTGGGCTGACGATGGTTCGAGTGGGGAAGCGGTTAAAAAAATTGGCGGCGAGTGGACAAGCCCAGATGGGCGATATGTCTTCAACGCTCCAAGAAACGTTTGCCGGCATCAGGGTCGTGAAGGCCTTCGGTCGTGAAGACGCAGAAGCCGAGCGATTTCAAACGCGGAACCAGGCCTTTCTGGCCACCACCTTGAAAACGAATCAGGTCTGGTCGATCGGCCATTCGCATATGGAAGTCATCGGCGTGATCAGTATCGCGGTCATTATTTGGTATGGCGGCTATCTCGTCATCAACGGGACGATGACGCCCGGCGCGTTCTTTTCGTTTATGGCCGCCATGTTATTGGCCTATACCCCGGTTCGGAAGTTGTCTGGGGCCAACAATCTGATCCAGCAAGCCCTGGCTGCGGCTGAACGCGTCTTTGATGTGTTGGACATGAAGACGGAACAGGCACAGACCCAGGGCATGGTCCCGTTGGCTGGGATCCACCGTGCCATTGAATTCCAGGGTGTCTCATTGCGATATGAGAGCCAGAAGATTCCCGCGCTGACCAAGGTTGATCTCACCATCAGGCCTGGTGAAGTGATTGCGCTCGTCGGGAGCAGTGGAAGTGGAAAGACCACGTTAGTCAGTTTGTTGCCGCGGTTCTATGCGCCGACCACAGGCCGCATTCTGATCGACGGAGTTCCGCTTGACTCATATGAATTACAGTCATTACGGGCCCATATCGGGATCGTGTCGCAAGAGATTGTGCTGTTCGATGATACCATCCGGAACAACATCGCCTTCGGACGAACAGGGGCCAGTCAGGCTGATGTTGAACAGGCGGCCAAACTGGCCTATGCGCATGACTTCATTCTTCGGATCCCCGACGGGTATGATGCCCTCATCGGAGAACGGGGACTCAAGCTCTCGGGGGGCGAGCGCCAGCGTCTGGCCATCGCTCGCGCGCTGCTTCGCGATCCACCGTTGCTGATCCTAGATGAAGCGACGTCGGCGTTAGATACGGAGTCTGAACGGATCGTGCAGTTGGCTTTAGCGAACTTAATGAAGAATCGGACGACGTTGGTGATTGCTCATCGGCTGTCCACGATTCAAAATGCGGATCGCATTGTGGTGTTAGACCGTGGGACGGTCGTCGAAATAGGCTCGCACGAGGATCTGCTTCGGCAGGGAGGCGTCTATCACCGTCTGCATGCCATGCAGTTCCAGGATGTGACCAGTGTCTGATTTCACGAAAGCCTGTAGCCGTTGGGCTAAAGTGTCGCTTCTGCCGCCGGTTGCCGCCGCCGCGATCCGATGCATTGCGCGCTCCATGCGCTTTGAAACGCGTGGGCATGAAGAGGTTGATGCGCTGTATCGAGATGGACGTCACGTCATTCTTGCCTTCTGGCACGCGCAACAGTTGATGATGCTATTCGGCTACCGAGGCACTGGTTCGCATGTGCTGATCAGTCAACATGGCGACGGGGAAAT
This sequence comes from Nitrospira sp., assembly GCA_005116895.1. Classification (GTDB taxonomy): domain Bacteria; phylum Nitrospirota; class Nitrospiria; order Nitrospirales; family Nitrospiraceae; genus Nitrospira_D. Next base: position 306,594 of record SWDO01000014.1, read on the forward strand.
CATTGCGCGGATCATTGCGCGATTCGGGCATGGGGCAGTTCGTGGGTCGAGCACGCGTGGAGGTGCCGGTGCGCTACGCGCTCTGATCAGGGTGGGCCGATCCGGGCGGGATGTTGCGGTCACGCCGGACGGACCAAAGGGGCCGCGGCAGATAGCGAAGTTGGGCGTGATCCAATTGGCCAAGGCGACTGGGCTTCCGGTTGTGCCGTTTGTCTTTGCCTGCTCAAAAAAAAACTCTTTGCGAGCTGGGATCGTTATATGGTCCCGTATCCGTTTTCCCGGGGGCTATTTCTCTACGGCAATCCGCTCTGGGTCTCGCGCGAAGTCGATGACGTCTCGCTTGAGGCGACTCGGCTGGAACTTGAAATGGTCCTCAACCGACTGACTGAACAGGCGGAACAAGATGTCATGCGGTAACCGTCACGTGCCGTCCCAGAGGCGAATGTTTCAGGTTCTTCAACGGATGACGCTGGTTGAGTGACGGTCAGCGGTGTGTTCCATGTGGAAGCTTCTCTATAACATCGGCCTTCTTCTCGCTGCCCCTGTGATCGTGGGCATTCTCCTCGCTAAGCCACGTTGCCGACCTGGATTTTCCCAGCGGATGGGTTGGCAGGGCCACCCTCCCAACGGTAGCGGGTCGCCTCAGCCCCTTATTTGGGTGCATGCGGTGTCGCTCGGTGAAGTGGTGGCGGCAGCGCCGCTCGTGAAGGCACTGCACGCGCAGCATCCGGAGTATCGCTACATCGTGACGACGGTCACTGAGACCGGACGTGAGGCGGTCGAACAACGGTTAGGGGGCATCGCTGAACATCGATACGCTCCACTTGATTTTCCCTGGGCCGTGGCTGGAATGGTCCGACGTCTGCAGCCGGTGCTGTATGTGTTCGTCGAGACCGAACTCTGGCCGAACCTCCTGTGGACGTTACGAAGACAGGGTGTGCCCTCTGTCTTGGTGAATGGTCGCTTGTCTTCCCGGTCGTTTCGCCGTCAGGATCTACCCGGGATCCGCTCCTTCTACCGGTCTGTGCTTCAAGATCTGACGCTCTGTCTCATGCAATCTGAAAGGGATCGACAGCGTATTGTTGCGTTAGGCGCTGAGCCGTCTCGGGTTCATGTGACCAGTAATATCAAGTTTGATCAACCTCTCCCGGACGTTCGCTCACATGAATCACTCCGTCAGAGCTTTGGGCTCGATGAGCATGAACAATTGATACTTGCGGGTAGCACGCACGCTGGAGAAGAGGAACTGCTGGTTGCGGCCTATCGACACATCGTGAAGACCTATCCCACAACCGTGTTGATGTTGGCGCCGCGCCATATCGAGCGAGCGGATCGAGTCGAAGCCGTGTTGAGGGAAGCCGGATTAGCCGTGCAGCGGAGGAGTCGGATTCAGGAAAAGCAATCTGGCCCGCGCGCGATTATTTTGGATACGAGAGGAGAGTTGTCTCGCGCATATCGAGACGCTGTCGTGGCATTTGTCGGTGGGACTCTGGTTCCCGTGGGGGGGCACAATTTGTTGGAACCGGCTGTGTGGGGTATCCCCGTCATGTTTGGGCCCTATACGGACCATTGCGCCGAGGTCGCGGCACTGTTATCAGAGGCTGGAGGAGGTCGCCGTGTGATGGGAGTGGAGGACCTCGTGAGCTCTCTTGAAGAATGGCTCGGTCAGCCTGACACTCGACATCGGGTGGGGCAGGTTGCAAGACAGGTGGTGTTGGACAATCAAGGCGCACTCACACGGAGTCTGGAGTTCATTGAAACCTGCCTCCGTGCGGCTCCGGCGTATTCCGACTCGTGTGTGGCAACCGGGCCGGGACCTCTTATGGCCAAACACTGACATGGCATTCTTGCATCCTGGACAACCGGTCCGCAAAGGGCTGTATGGTGTTGCCGGGTTGTACGGCCTCATTATCCGATGTCGGCTCTGGTGTTATCGGAATGGTTGGCTTACGACCACACGGCTGCCCTGCCGGGTGGTGAGCGTAGGCAATCTTACGGTGGGAGGGACGGGAAAAACTCCCGTCGTCATTCTCCTCACCGAATGGCTGTTGGCCAAAGGGCAGAGGGTAGCGATCTTGAGCCGCGGGTACAAACGGACGAGCACGGTGCCCTATCTATTGGTGTCCGATGGATCACGAATGTTGGCCGGTCCATCGGAGGCCGGGGATGAGCCCTTTCTGATGGCGCAGCGTTGCCCACGTGCCATTGTCGCCGTGGGGTCTGATCGAGTTGCGCTTGGCCGGTGGGTGTTGGAACGGTATCCCGTCGACTGCATTGTGCTCGATGATGGCTTTCAGCATCGGTCGCTTCATCGTGATGTCGATCTGGTGCTACTGGATGCCACCGATGCGGCGGGACTGTATGCGCTGGTTCTTGCGGGACGGCTACGGGAACCCTTGGAGGAGCTGGATCGAGGGAGTGCCGTCATGATTACCCGCGCCGATTCACGGCAAGATGTGGAAGCGATTCATAGCCGATTGCGAGCGGTTGTCTGCCCATCTGAGGATGCCATTGAAGTCGTGTTTCGACCGGAGTCCTTTATGGCGGTTGTTTCGGGGGGGCAACAATCGGTTGGCTGGGGCCGAAAGAAAAAGGCGTGGCTGGTAAGCGGGATCGGGAATAGCGACTCATTCCGCCGATCAGCCGAATCCATCGGGGTTGAGATCCTGGGTGAGACCTCTTTTGAAGATCATCATCGCTACTGTGACGAAGAGATCAAACAGATCCGCGCCACTGTGCAGACCAATGGGAGCGAGATGGTCCTGACGACTGAGAAGGATGGTGGAAAACTGTCCCCTTTTCTCCAGCCGAGCGATCCCTGGTGGATGCTTCGCCTTGGGACTGAAGTGGTACGTGGAAAAGACCAGCTGCAGCGGTTGATCGAGGGACCGTTATCCGACGGGAGACAACGGGTAGGAGCTCGTGCGTAAGGATCTGCCCCGGAACATCTTGGTGCGGGCGCCGAATTGGATCGGCGATGCCGTGATGTGCGAGCCGGCTATTCGCGGGCTACGGTCACTGTTCCCGGAAGCGGAGATCACGATACTTGCTAAGCGGGCCGTCGCCGAACTGTTCAGTGCCGCTCCAGAGCTGAGTCGAGTTGTGGTGTACGATGACAAGGGGCCTCATGCGGGGCTTTCTGGAAAATGGGCACTTGCGGGCACGTTGCGGCGGCATGGTTTTGATTTGGCCGTGCTTTTTCAGAACGCCTTTGAGGCGGCATTTCTCACGTGGCTGGCCGGTATCCCGCAGCGATATGGTTATGCAACTGATGGACGAGTCTTTTTTCTGACGAGGCCTGTTGCCGTGCCGAGTCGTAGTCGTGGGGTTCATCAAGTCGAGTATTATTGGAAACTGTTGAAGCCTTTAGGACTGTCTGGCGGGGCGTCGTCGCCGACGCTGGTTGTGACAGTAGACGAGAGTCGTCAGTTGGATCTCAGGTTCGCTGGGGCCGGTGTCGGTGTATCAGATATCGTGATTGGCATCAATCCAGGGTCGACCTACGGAAGTGCAAAGCGTTGGTTGCCTGAGCGATTCGCTGAAGTCGCGCAGCGACTTGCGGAACGAATAGGGCAGGACGAGAGTGCACAGGTGGTTGTGGTCATTCTGGGGGCAAGGGGAGAGGAGTCCTTGGGAAAGGACATCGCCGCTCGAATCAATGGGCGATCGGTGGTGCTGTCGGGTGCCACGACCATTCGGGAGTTGATGGCGGTGGTCAAGCGATGTCGGCTACTCGTTACCAATGATACAGGGCCGATGCATATCGCTGCCGCGTGTGGTGTGCCGGTCGTGGCGGTGTTTGGTCCTACGGATTCACAGACCACCGCACCCTATGGGCAAGAGCGGTCGATTGTGCGGGAAGCCGTAGACTGTGCGCCCTGCCTCCTCAGGGAATGCCCGATCGATCACCGTTGCATGACGCGCATCCCCGTTGACCGGGTGTACGACACGGCAGTGCAACAGCTGAATGGTTTGTCTCGTCCGTCCGGTCCACCTTGTCTATCGAGTCCAGTCCACACAGACCAGACGAACATTCTGTCCGGCTACACCATCTTTCTCGACCGAGATGGAACGCTCAATCCTGATCCCGGCTATATCAAGTCTCCGGATCAGTTTGAGTTGTTTCCCGGGGTTTCCGAGGCGCTCGCGCGTCTGAAGCAGGCTGGTGCCCGATTGATCGTCGTCACCAATCAATCGGGAATTGCGCGAGGACTCTTGTCGCGCAAGGATCTCGATGCCGTGCACATGAAACTGAAGCGTCTGCTCGATGGCGCGGGTGTGATACTCGACGCGATCTATTTCTGTCCTCACCATCCTGACGACGGGTGCGAGTGTCGAAAGCCGAACCGTGGGATGATTGACCAAGCGGTGCGAGAGTGCGGGGTGAATCTCGATCATTCCTATCTGATCGGCGATCATCTGCGTGATATCGAATTGGCGAAGCGGGTCGGGGCGCGCAGTGTCTTAGTGACGACGGGAGTCGTTTCCCCGCAGGACACAGAAAAACTGAACGTCTCAGGGACAGCTCCGGACCGGATCGCATCCTCGCTGGCGGAGGCTGCAGACTGGCTGTTGTCCGATGCAAGCAGGTCGTCCGGACAGATCCGTGAGCGGCAGGTCGCACATCCGTGAATACCTGTTGGAGTCGAGCGGCTGTGTTCGGCCCGATCTTGTGTTGGTTGGAGAGCCGGCGTAAGTTATAGCGGCACCCGACGCGCAATTGAGTCGGCTATGTTCCTCAGTGAGAGGGGTAGATGGCAGCGAACCAGCTCCTGAACGCGTGTTCCATTCCGTGTAATCTCTGTGGCGGCACCGAGGTGTCGATTCTTTCGGAGAGAAGTCGAAGCGGGAAGCCGTTGCGGACCGTCATTTGTCAAGCATGTGGGCTCGTATGGTCAGATCCACGCCCTCATGACGCCAGGCAGTTTTATGAGGAGGAGTACCGCCTTTCCTATAAAGACACCTACAGTCCGAGACCAAAACATGTCTTGCGGGCCGGGAAAGTGGCCTTGTCGCGATTCGAGAAGATCGAGTCGTTGCTGGCGAGTCGGAAAGCCATTCTCGATGTCGGTACAGGCGGAGGAGAGTTTGCCTATCTCCTTCAATCCTTGGGACATGGTGTGAACGGGATTGAACCGAATAGAGGGTATGCCGACTATTCCATACGGGAATATGGGCTCACGGTTCAGGTCGGGTTCGCGCAAGACGCGACGTTTGGACTTGAATCGTTCGATGTGGTGACGATTTGGCACGTACTCGAACATACAGAAGATCCGGGTTCCATTTTGGCACTGCTCCAATCCTGGCTGAAATCGGACGGCACGCTTGTGGTGGAAGTGCCGAATGTCGAGGCGACCTGCCAAGCTCCGTACAGCACGTTCCATGAAGCTCATCTGTATAACTTCAATGTGGTGTCATTGCGCAGGCTGGCTAGGAAACACGGGTTGTACGAGGCCAAGCATCTGATCTCTCGCGATGGCGGGAACATCACGATGTTTCTGTCGCGCATGGAGCCGCTGGTCCAAGATCGTTACGACGCCTCGATCCCGGGTAACTGCGAATGGATCTCGAGGATCGTGCATCAGCATAGCAATGTGCGACGCCACTTGACGCCGATGCCATACGTACGGGCTTGGCAGCGCCTCTGCCGATCACTGGAAGAGAGGCGTGAAACGGCGGACGCAAAGAGCGGGAAGGCATTGCTCGACACCCTCTATTCGCCTCAGCTTCGCTCCCATTCTGTAGGACGCGGATGAACAGATTCGGACGATGCAAGGATCATCACGCGTGGTCTTGCTTCATTTCTAGGTCTTGACGCGCAGGGTTCGCTGGAAGGTCCTCCGGTGTTATCTATCAACCCTCTCAATAGTCGCTTCTCATCGGTGTTGAAGAATGCCCGCATCCTGTTGATCAAGCCCAGTTCGCTCGGCGATATCGTGCATGCATTGCCAGTTGTCTCGGCGATCAAAGCACAATGGCCGGGTTCGCATCTCACGTGGGTGGTGAAGCGCCAGTGGGCTGACCTTGTCGAACGGGCGGAAGGAATCGACCGGGTCTGGCCGGTTGATATGACGGTGGGAAGTTGGATTAGAGAAGGTCGGGCACTGCGCGCACAGCGGTTCGACCTCGGTATCGATTTGCAAGGGCTGTTTCGCAGTGGCGTTTTAGCGTGGCTCAGCGGTGCGCCGACGCGTATTGGCTTCGCGAATGGAAGAGAAGGAAGCCCATGGTTCTATACGCGGCGTGTGCCAGTTCTTAGTCCCGATGTCCATGCCGTTGACCGATATCTTTCGGTTGCCGCAGCGTTAGGAGCGTTTCCGCCGGACAAGCCGCGATTTGGATTCAAGTTGCTGGAAGAGGATATGGCAGCCGTTCGGGAAATTGCTGAGCGAAGAGGCTTTTCGGTAGACAGGCCATGGATCGCCATGAATATTGGGGCGCGGTGGCCGACAAAGCGCTGGCCGATCGAGTCCTTCGCTGCCGTTATAGATCAGCTGTACGAGGCACATCGTGATCCGCTTGTGATGATAGGTGGCTCCGAAGAGCGTGCATTTACGAAGAAGTTGAAAGCTTTGACGAAGTATCCGTTCATCGACCTGTGCGGTGATATTCCATTGGGGTGCTTGCCCGTACTGTTGTCTAAAGCGACCGCCATGATCACGAATGATTCCGGTCCCATGCATATCGCTGCGGCGCTTGGGATTCCTGTGATTGCGATGTTTGGACCGACCAGTGCGGCGCGGACCGGCCCGTATGGGACAGGCCATCATGTACTATCGGGTCAGGTTCCCTGCAGCCCCTGCTTCAGTCGTGTGTGCCGGCATAATCCAGAAATGGAATGTCTTCATGCCGTCACGCCGGCCCAAGTGATCCAGGTTGCGCAGTTGATGTTGACGGCTCACGTACCATGTCAATGAATGTCCTGATCGTTCGCCCGGACGGCATCGGCGACGTCTTGCTCTCTCTTCCCGTCGCGACCCAACTCAGGCGGCTTGTGCCTGGGGTTAGGATCGGGTTTCTCACCAGCCCTACCGTCGCGCCCCTTCTTGATCGGCATCCCGACGTGGACTATGTGCAGACGATTCGCTTCACAGACCCATGGAAGGAACTCCGTCACGCCTTTTCGCAGGGAGTTGAGGCAGCTATTTTTTTGAAGCCGTTTCGCCGTCTGATGTGGGCCGCATGGGTGGCTGGTGTCCCGATTCGAGTGGCAACGGGATATCGCTGGTATAGCCTGTTAGCCAATCGCCATGTCTATGAACATCGCAGTGATTTTTCCAAGCATGAATCGGAGTACAACGTTGACATGTTGAAGGGGTTGGGGTTGTGCCCTCAGCCTGTGAGCCACCCGGTGCTGACTCTGACCGAGGCCGAACGAGCAGCCGGGTCATCTCGGTGGTCGGGTTTGCCGAGCCCTCGCGTCGTGGTCCATCCGGGAGGAATTTCCGCACGCCGCTGGCGACTAGAGCAGTATCGTGACCTGGTTTCGACATTGACAGACAGAGGATATGGTGTGGTGCTGACAGGCAGCGATCAGGAACGAAGAGAGTTTGGGAAAGGTCTGTCGTTGCCTACGGCGTTCCCTTCAGAGGCAGTAGATCTTATGGGAAAACTGTCGCTGCGAGAGCTGATGTCGGTGATCGCCAATGCGCATGTCGTCGTCTCAGGAGCGACGGGCCCAGCGCACCTGGCGGCAGCTCTGGGTATCCCCACAGTCACCTTGTTTGATCCTCGACGAAACAATTTGCCGGTGAGGTGGAAACCGCTTGGGACGGGAGTCTTGCTGCGTCCCGATGTTCCTACTTGCGATAAATGTATCGGGGAGGTCTGTCCCTATTGGGATTGTCTTGATCGATTCACGGTTGCAACGGTCACGTCCGTCGTCTCCAAAGTTTCAGAGGCCCCGTCAGCGCTTACCGTACTTCATCTATAAGCCGGTCCATCGGTGGGGTGGAAGAGTTGTTGCAGGGTGTCGCTCTTGACTCAACTGCGCTTCTATGTTCATATCCTGAACGTTAGAGGATGGCACGCTAACTCTATGAATTTCCAAGGGCAACGAGATCTTCTCTTGCTGGCTGAGGTGGAGCGTGATGGTGCGGTCACACAGCGGTCTCTCTCGACCAAGCTAGGAGTCGCTCTGGGGCTGACCAATCTCTATCTCAAACGATTGGCGCGGAAGGGGTATATCAAGATCACGACGATTCCCTCACACCGAGTTCGATATTTGCTGACTCCGCGAGGGTTTGCCGAGAAATCCAGACTGGCCTACCTCTATATGGAGTATTCCCTGTCTCATTACCGTGATATGCGCGCACGGCTACGAGAAACGCTGTCTCAGGCAGCCAACAACGGAACGAAACGCGTCGTCATCTATGGAACTGGTGAACTTGCGGAGATGGCCTATCTGTCGCTCCGAGAAATGCATATGACTTTGGTTGGATTTGTCGATGATAACCAGCAGGAGTCGTTCTTGTCCTATCCGGTTTGGCAGCCAGAGGCGTTGAGCGGATGGGAGTTCGATGTGGTGTTGCTGGCGGATTTTGACCAAACGGCGGGACACCGTACAACACTCGGACAGTGTCAGGTTCCGGATAGCAAGGTCATCGCGCTGACTCCTACGATGTAGGCACCGTTAGGCGACCGTTTTCTATGCACTGTAAGTGAGAGGGCGAAGCTGTGTCCGATGACAACGTATAGGGACAAGGAGCCCAGTCAAACCAGCAGTCTCCACTGGTATGCCCTACGTACTAAGTCTCGTCACGAAAAACTAGTGCGGGATCAGTTGGACAAACAAGGAATCGAGCCGTTGCTTCCGACGGTCAAACGGCTGAGCCAGTGGAAGGATCGAAAGAAGGAAATCGAGATCCCATTGTTTTCCGGCTATTGTTTCGTGCGGTTTTCTCAGCAAGAGAAGACACCGGTGCAACAGACGACAGGTGTTGTCGAAATCGTCGGCAGCAGAAGTCGTCCTGAACCGATCCCGGAGCAGGAAATTGATGCGCTCCGCCGTCTCATGACGAGCGTTCTCCCGTACGATCCACATCCCTATCTCCATGAAGGCATGAAGGTGGAAGTCGTTCGTGGCCCCCTGCAGGGGGTTCTCGGAATTCTGATGCGAAAAGAGAAACGACATCGCTTAGTTATCGGAGTGCACCTGATTCAACAAGCGGCGGCGGTCGAAATCGATGTGAACGATGTGCTGCCGGTGTGAGAGGCCTGTAGTCGAACCGGACGCGCTTCTTCCTGCAATAACGTAATCCATTTCGTCGGTTGCTATGAAGAGCCTGACCAGCTCGGTCAAATTCTAAAGAGCATGGTTGGGACCGTCTGTATGAACCAGTTCGAGATTTGCGCAATGTATGGGAATACCGTTGTAGAGGGGATGCGAGTGCGCGTGGGAGTCGGCGTGGTCGTTCGAGGGCCAGAAGAAGCCATACTGTTGGAAAAACGTCGCGATTGCGGATGGTGGGGATTGCCTGGAGGCAAGGTCGAGCCGGGTGAGTCGCTCATTGACGCGGCAGTGCGAGAGGTGCGGGAAGAGACCGGCCTCACCGTGGAAGTCACGCATCTGATCGGCGTGTATTCAGACCCTGCTGGTCGCATCGTGACCTATCCGGACAATGGCGATGTGGTTCAACTGGTCGATGTCGTCGTTGGCGCGCGAGTGTTGTCCGGACGAATCGTATGTAGTCATGAGAGTGAAGAGGTACAGTTTTTCTCCCCATCTCAATTGCCGGAACAGATTGTGCCTCCGGCGCGGCAACCCCTTGCCGACGCATTCGAAGGGCGATGCGGAGTTCTGCGGTAGGGTAGCCTCGTCATGACACCATTTCGTGACATCATCATTCTTGGTCTTGGTCGAGCGCTCCAAGTCCTCGCTGGGCTTATCACTATCAAGACCGCGACGACGGTGTTGTCACCCGGTGAAGTCGGAAGCATGAACCAGCTCATGAGTCTTGCCATCCTCGGAACGTCTGCCTTGTTAATGCCCATGACGGCCTATATCGGTCGTGGATGTCTGGAGTGGATGGATGCGGGAATATTAAGTCAAAGACTGGGCTACTATCTGCTTATTATCCTCGCTGTGGCTCTGGCATGTGGCTCTGTCGCGTGGGCGATTCAGACGCAACTGATGGTCGTTTCAGGAATGGCTCCAGTCTGGGTTGGAGGATTAGTCGTACTCTATACGGTAGGCTTTGCGCTTCATACGATGGGGAGTTCAGGGCTGAATCTTATAGGCCATCGATTTCTCTATGTCTTGTTCGTGAACATGGCGGCGTGGGGAGGGCTCCTCCTCGCAATATGGTGGTCGAAACAGGATGCAAGTCCTGAGCTATGGTTGCTTGGAATTTTTTTCGGATTTCTCCTCTCCTCCCTTTCCTATGTGCTGTTAGATCGGTATGCCAGAGGGGTTGTTCCGGTGAGCGCATTTCATCTGCCGGATGTGCTCCCATTCGATTGGAAGACGATGTCCATGTTCGTGGGGCCGCAGGCGATCGCGTTCCTGTTTTTCTGGATCCAGACGCAGAGTTATCGGTTTGTGCTTAGCTGGGTCACCGATATTACGACTGTTGGGTTGTTTGCAGCCGGATATATGATCTGCTCAGTGCCCATGCAGACCTTCGAGAGTCTCTTCAACGAGTTTTATAGCCCAACGATGTTTCGAGCACTGAAGGGGCAGAATATTGAGGGCATCGCAAGGGCATGGAACGACTATGCAGCAGCCTATATTCCTGCCGTCATTCTGTTTGGCGCATTCCTCATCGGGAACGCAACATTTCTGGTGAAGCTCCTCCTGGGAGAGCAGTTTCAAGTGATTGCGTCGATTCTTATCTGGCCCGCATTGACGGAAACGTTTCGGGCTATCTCCTCGACGCTTCACCAGCTTGGTTTGGCAAAGGTCGATATGACCGTCAATATTTTACCTGTCATGATCGGTGCGTTCGTCGCGCCGACGCTCGTCTACCTTCTTGCGCCCTCTGAGCCTCTGTTGGGGACGGCGGTGGCGCTTCTAGCGGCTGCAGGGGCTGCATTTACTGCGGTGATTCCTATCAGTCGTCGCGCGTTGCCAGTGGTATGGCCGGTTCGGCGAATTCTGTATGCGGCAGCATTAGCTGTTCCATTGTGTCTCCTGGGACGGATGATGGGTGCCGGATTTGAGGAGTTATCTGAAAGCAAGGCCATGATCGCGCTGGTCATCTCTGGGCTCGCCATGGTGCTTCTGCAGTACGTCATGGCAAAAGAATGGCTCCGTCAAGGTCGCCCTGAGGGAAGTGGAATCTGTGAGGAAACTAGAGCTTGCCCGTAATGAGTGCGCCCTTACAGACGAATGCTTTCTGCCTGTAACGGTAGATTTGATTCGAACCGAGAGCTACCCATGTCCTGTTTGTCCGTTTGATCATGCAGACTAAGATGAGTGAGGATCTCATCGATGTTGCGCAGCCAGTGCTCTCGATTGTGACCCCGTCTCTCAATCATGGACGTTTTCTGCGGCAAACCATCGAAAGTGTGGCGGCGCAGACGTTCCGAAGTATTGAGCACATTGTTGTTGATGGAGGATCATCAGATGGGACGGTCGAGATTCTTAAACAATTTCCCCATGTCCGGTGGATCTCTGAGCGGGATGAGCACGTCGTGGAGGCCTATCAAAAAGCCTTGGCTATGGCGAGAGGCCAATACATCATTCAGTGCTGTGTCTCGGATGGGTTTCTCGATCCGAACTGGTTCCGAAAATGCGTCGAGGTTCTTGATAAGGATGATGAGGTCTCGTTGGTGTGGGGGTTTGCTCAAACTATGTCGGAAGACGGGGACCTCCTGAATGTCTGCTATCAAGAGTTATTTTCGGATCCACCTCCACAGAAGCAAGACTTTCTGGCCTTTTGGCTTGCAAGCGGATTTCCGTTACCGGAAGGCAACTATTGTGTGCGGAATGAAGTGCTTAGGACATGGTTTCCGGACAGGCAATCGAGCGATTGGTTTCGAACCTGCCCGCATCTTGGTTTCATGTACAGATTTTTTACGCAGGGGTATAACCCCTATTTCATTCCGGTGGTCGCAAATTTCGGTCGCACGCATCACGATCAGCGCAGTCAGCGTTTGAGCGATGTGGAGAAGCCTGGACAAGTCGCCTATCTTAAAGCTGTAAAAGAGTACGGCAAGAGCATCTTGAAAAGAAGTACGATTCATCGATTTCGAGATGGCAAGTCACAGGTAGTCGGGCAGATTCAGCCGCATGAACTTCACTCGCTGAGAAGATGCATATGGCGACATCGGTTGCTCCGCGCTCGCCTGGTTCGAGTTGACCCCTATACGTTGGCATTGAAGCTCAAGGAGCGAATATTCTGCTGAGTGGACAGTGCTATCCCTCGCGAGTGAGCCCTCTCGCGGTTGCAGTTGTGGGGTCTGACTGGCATGATGACAAAACCCTCTTGGCGAGGGCTGTTCTGCGGCACGTTGTGGAGTGGTAACGGTAGGGATGTCCATGTCTCGTATGACGTCTAAACAGCTGGATGTGCTCTTTGTGAACGCTGATTCGTCGTTGCAAGCGTATCAAGGATTGGCGAAGACCTATTCGGCAATTGAGCCTCCGACATGGGCACTATTGCTTGCGCAGTCATGTCGAGCGAAAAGCTTCGGCGTGGCGATTCTAGATTGTGACGCCGAGAAGTTATCGTTGTCCGAAGCCGTGAGTCGGATTCAGAGTGCGAACCCTCGCCTGATCGTTTTTGTGGTTTACGGACAAAATCCAAATTCCGGGACCACTGGAATGATCGGGGCCAGCGCGCTTGCGAACGAACTCAAACAACAGCATCCGGATCTCCCTGTCTGTTTCGTGGGGTCTCACACCAGCGCGTTGCCGATGGATGTCCTGCAGCTTCCATTCGTCGATTTCGTGCTTCTGAACGAGGGTGTGTATGCGCTGCACAATCTTCTGCGCACTGACCTCCGTTCCAGGCTGGAGACCGTGAAGGGGATTGGATATAAGACAGGAGATCCCAGGGGAACGCGTCAGTCGATCTTGAATGAGCCACAAGCAGTCGTCCCGCAAGATCGAATGGACATTGATATGCCTGGCTACGCGTGGGATCTCCTGCCATACCGGACGCGTCCGCTGGATTTGTATCGGGCGCATTTTTGGCATGCTGAGTTCGATCATGAGAAGCGCACGCCCTTCGCAGCGATCTACACATCCTTGGGATGCACGTTTGCCTGTGATTTCTGCATGATCAACATCATCAATCGTGTCGATAATGGCAGTTCGGTTGATGCGACGCAGTCCCGTGGCATGCGTTTCTGGAGCGCGAAGCTCATTGCCGGAGAGCTGGAGAAGCTGGCGGAGATGGGGGTGGAAACCATCCGCATCAGCGACGAAATGTTCTTCTTGAATCGGAAGTACTACGAGCCTCTGTTGCAGGACATTATCCAACGCAATTTGGCTTTGCGGATGTGGGCCTACGCCAGAGTCGATACAGTACGCCACGAATATATCGACCTGTTTAGACGAGCCGGCATCAATTGGCTGGCGCTTGGCATCGAAGCCGGCAACCAAACGGTGCGTCAAGAGGTCTCGAAGGGATCTTTCCAAGAAGTCAATATCCGGGCGGTGTGCGATAAAGTGCGGGCCGAGGGGATGAACATCATCAGTAACTACATTTTTGGATTTCCTGACGATACGCTGGAGACGATGGGAGAGACATTGGATTTAGCGCTTGAACTGAACACTGAAATGGCCAATATGTATCCCTGTCAAGCCTTGCCGGGAAGTCCGATGTACCATATGGCCAAACAACAAGGCTGGAAGCTGCCGGAGAGCTATAGCGGGTACGCTTTCCTGTCGTACGATAGTCAGCCTCTTCCGACAAAACATGTCACGGCGACGGAGGTGCTGAAGTTTCGGGATGAGGCCTGGCAACAGTACTTTTCGAATCCCGCGTACCTGAAATTGGTTGAAACGAAGTTTGGAGAGAACGAGCGGGCAAACGTCGAAGCCATGGCCAAGGTCCGGTTGCGTCGAAAGTTGCTCGGTGATTGATTCGCATTCCATGCCTATGCGTATTGAGAGAACGCAGGATCTTCCAGCATGATCATTACGAGGACACCCTTCCGCATTTCATTTTTCGGCGGCGGCACCGACTATCCGGCTTGGTATCAGGAGCATGGCGGGGTTGTACTGGCGACCTCGATCGATAAATATTGCCATATCAGCTGCCGGTATCTCCCGCCTTTTTTCGAGCATAAGCACCGCATTGTCTATTCGATTATTGAGAATGTACGCCGTGTTGAGGAGATCAAGCACCCGGCCGTCCGCGCCATTCTTGCATGGGTAGGGTGCGATGATCAGGGGCTTGAGATTCATCACGACGGCGATTTGCCCGCTCGATCGGGCCTCGGCTCCAGTTCGTCGTTTACGGTTGGCTTGATTCATGCGCTAGCAGCCTTGCGGGGCAGATACATTCCGAAAGACGAGCTCGCCGCCCAAGCGATCAATATGGAGCAGCACATCATTAAGGAGAATGTCGGGTCGCAAGATCAGATCTCGGCTGCATTCGGAGGGTTCAATCGAATCGACTTTAAGCGGAACGATACCTTCCAGGTTTCACCTATTATCCTGGCGAAGGACCGGTTGCATGAGTTTCAATCACATCTGATGCTGTGTTTTACCGGATTCTCACGAATCGCGTCGGAGGTCGCCAAATCAAAGATCGATAACTTCAAGAATCGGGAGGCAGAGCTCCATCGCATGAAGGAGATGGTCGATGAAGCCATCATGATCCTTCAGAACCCCAGGATACCAATCGAGGAAGTCGGCAGGTTGCTTCATCAGAGCTGGCTCTGTAAGCGTAGCCTTTCCGACAGGGTCTCCACGCCAGAAATCGACCATCTGTATGAGGAAGCAATGCGGGTGGGCGCCGTGGGCGGGAAGATCCTTGGCGCCGGCGGCGGGGGGTTTCTGCTGTTGTTCGTGAAACCTGAGCTCCAATCCAAGGTTCAGGAACGGTTAAAGCATTTGGTGCATGTGCCGTTCCGGTTTGAAAACTCAGGCAGTCGCGTCGTGTTATACCAACCCAATGGTCTTTCCTGAAGTGATGATGCACCGGGATGCCATCATCTATGTTGCAGGCCATGCCGGGCTTATCGGCTCGGCGGTCGTTCGGCGGTTGGAGCGGGATGGGTATCGCACTCCGATCACCAGACAGCGCAGTGAAGTGGATCTGCAGGACGGCAGACAGGTCTCAGAGTTCTTCGAAAAGATCCATCCGGAGTACGTGATTCTCGCTGCTGGACGAGTCGGTGGAATAATGGAAAATCAGACATGTCCCGCTGATTTCATGGATGAGAATATGGCCATTCAGCTCAATGTGCTGATGGCTGCGCGTCGGGCCGGCGTGCAGCGACTGATTCTTTTCGGCTCTTCCTGCATGTATCCCAGAGAATGCTCCCAGCCGATGGCTGAACATGCGCTCTTATCGGGCAAGCCTGAACCGACGAGCTTGCCGTACGCGATTTCGAAGCTCGCAGGGACGTATCTGTGTCTGGCGTATAACAAGCAAGACCATGCAACCCGTTTCATTCCGGTGATTCCGAATAGTGCCTATGGGCCGTACGACAATTTTGATCCCAAATCGGCCCATGTCTTGTCCGCGCTGATGGCACGCTTTCATCAGGCCAAGGTGAATGGCGCCGAATCGGTCGCCTTGTGGGGAAGCGGCTCGCCGAGACGGGAGTTCATCCATGCAGATGATATCGCTGATGCCTGTGTGCATCTCTTGAGTCAAGAGGAACTTGCCGTCGAGCTTCCCCTCAACATCGGGGTAGGACAGGATGTCTCGATTAAGGAACTGGCAGAGATGATAGCCCGTGTCGTCGGCTATCGAGGGGAACTGGAATGGGATCGAACAAAGCCCGATGGCGCTCCTCGGAAACTCCTTGATAGCACGCGGATCCAGTTGCTTGGATGGAAACCGCACATTGGGCTTGCCGAGGGCTTGGCGGAGACCTACCGATGGTATGTGAGGCAGGTTGAGACGGCGACTGGATCCATGCCGGAGGTCCGCAGATAATCGAATGGGCATTGTCGTCTGGTGCGTTGCGCGGTGAGATGATCGTAGATACGGCACTAACGGTCTGCGCATCTGTGCGCAGCATGCGAAGGATGGGGAGATGACGAAAGACGAGTTAATCGCATTTGAAGAGGAAATTGCCACATTGTTCAATGCAGGAAAGATTCGCGCGCCCATTCATCTGTATTTTGGAAATGAAGAGGCGATGATCCGAGTATTTCGCAATATTCGCGCTCAGGACTGGGTATTTTGCTCGTGGCGCTCGCATTATCAGTGCTTGTTGAAGGGGGTCCCGAAAGATTCTGTCCGAGATGAGATCGTGGCCGGCCGGTCGATTTCCCTCTGCTTCCCGGAGCAGCGTGTGTTCTCCTCGGCCATTGTCGGTGGTGTCTTGCCGATCGCCGTCGGCGCGGCGATGTCGATTCAGCGGCGTGGGGAGGATGCCAAAGTCTACTGCTTCATGGGTGATATGACAGCCGAGACAGGGATTGCGCACGAGGCGATCAAGTACAGCCGAAACCACTGCTTGCCGATCCACTTCATTATTGAGGATAACGCAAAATCAGTCTGTACCGATACCAGAGAGGCCTGGAATCAACCTCGCCTGAGTTTTGAAGGCGCAGCCGACGAGTACATCAGCTACTACCGCTATGAAACGAAGTATCCGCATGCGGGCGCCGGCGTGCGGGTTCAGTTCTAACAGGATGTTGAAAAATTTCTCCAGCTTCGTTCTCGCCTCTTCGCTTGCTGCGGCCTTGCTGGACGGCATTTTTGAACATTCTGCACGCCAGGATTTGCGATTGCCAAAAAGATTTTCAACAGCCTTTCTAAGGTGAGACATGAAATATTTTGATGAACTTCAGCGGTCGATGAATTACCTGGCGCAGGATTCGCGGACGGTTTTTCTCGGACAGGCAGTGTCTGTTGCTGGAACGGCGATGAGCAACACGCTCAAGGAGGTGCCCTCCGATCGCTTGATCGAGCTTCCGGTCGCCGAGGAGATGCAGATGGGAATGACGACCGGTTTGGCCTTGAGCGGGCTCGTTCCCGTGAGCATTTTCCCGCGATGGAATTTCCTGCTCTTGGCCATTAATCAGTTAGTCAACCATTTAGACAAAATTCAGGTGATGTCCAATGGCGGGTACAAAAGTAAAGCCATTATCAGGACGGGAATCGGGGCCCAGCGTCCGCTTCACCCGCAGCATCAGCATGTGGGTGACTTTACCGAGGCGATCCGCATGATGTGCAGCACGATCGAGATCATCCGGCTGGAAGAACCAAAAGATGTCTTTCCGGCCTATGAGTGGGCCCTGTTGCGTGACGATGGACGCAGCACCATCATTGTCGAGTATGGCGATTACTACAACGAGAAATAACAGGCTGTTGAAAAAGTCCGCCAGCGGCGTTCTCGCATCACTCAGAGGCTCAACGTACCGAAGCGTACGCCTCGTCTCTTCGCTCGCTGCGGCCTTGCTGGACGGCCTTTTTGAGCATCCTGCGAACAGGTAGAAGTGGTTTTTAAAATGTCTGATAGCGGCGTCTGGTTGCGGAGGTGAAGTTTGTATCGGATGCTTCTGAGGGGTGTGAGTAGGTGTCTATGAAATATCCGTTGATGCGCAACAATATACTTCGTGAAGATTTGGATGCGGTGATCGAGCATCTCAAACAGGAAGATCCGATCCTGACGCACGGTTCGAATGTGCGGGCCTTTGAGGCCGAATGGTCTGCCTGGTTGGGGGTAACGCACAGTGTCTTCGTCAATTCCGGAGCGTCGGCGAATCTCTTGACGATGGCCGTCCTGAAAATCCGTTACCCCGAGGGCGGAGAAGTGATCGTTCCGCCCTTGGCCTGGGTCTCCGATATCGCGTCGGTGTTGCAGAATGGATTCACGCCGGTTTTCGTGGATATCGATCCCCGGACCCTGGGAATGAATCCTGATAAAGTTTGCACCGCCATTACGGAACGGACCCGCGCAGTATTTCTGACGCACGTACAAGGCTTCGATGGGTTGGAAGATCGGCTGTTGGCCGAGTTGCGGCAGCGACATGTTCCACTGATCGAGGACGTGTGCGAGTCTCATGGGGCCACGCATCAGGGTCGGAAATTGGGTGCCTTGGGGTGGATTTCAAACTTCTCCTTCTACTACGCGCACCATATGAGCACGATTGAGGGAGGGATGATCTGCACGAATGATCAGGAAGTGTATCAGCAGGTCCGTATGTTGCGGTCTCATGGCATGGTCCGAGAGGCCAACGATCCGGCGGTCCAAGCGGCCTACCGATCCGCCAATCCGGAATTGAATCCTGACTTCATTTTTGCATTCCCGGCCTATAACACCAGGAATACGGAGATCGGCGGCATCCTGGGTCGAAGCCAACTGAAGCGTCTGGATCGTAACGTGAAGCGTCGGACGGACAATCTGGTGCGATTCATGCAGCAGATCGACTCGACGAGGTACCGAACTGACTTCAAGATCGAAGGATCGAGCAACTATGCATTTAATCTGATTCTGAAACGGCCGGACAACGCATTGGTCGAGCGTCTCATGAAGGTGATGCGCGAGGCGGGAATCGAGTTTCGGCGTGGGAGTGCGGGTGGAGGTAATCAAATTCGCCAGCCGTATCTAAAAGGGGTTGTGCCGAAAGATCACCATTTGCAGTTTCCGGAAACCGAGCATGTTCACTTCTACGGTTTCTACATCGGGAACTATCCGGATCTGCACGATGAGGAGATCGATGAATTGTGCAAGGTACTAAACTCTGCGTGAGACCGTCATGCCCTCGGCCGTGATTCTTGCCGGCGGGCTCGGGACCAGGTTGCGCAGTGCCGTGCCCGACCTTCCGAAGCCCATGGCTCCGATCAGCGGACGCCCTTTTCTTGAATATCAACTCGATTATTGGATCAGCCAGGGCGTTAGCCGATTCGTGTTGTCCGTGGGGTACCGACATGAAGCTATCACGGAACATTTTGGGCCTCGATACAAAGGTGTGGACCTGGAATATGCTATTGAGGAACACCCATTGGGTACTGGTGGTGCGTTTCTGCTTGCCGCAGAGAAAACTGGCCTTCGAGAGCCATTTTTGCTTCTGAATGGAGACACCTACTTCGGGGTGGACTGGAGTGTATTGAACGCCTATGCGTTGGAACATGACGCAGACTGGTGCTTGTCTTTGTTCAGAACGAGTGAGCAGGGGCGGTACATGGGCATCGAGCTGTCGTCTGAGGGACGGATTACGTCTCTGAAATCGGGCGTAGAGCAAGGGCCTCGTCTTGCCAACGGGGGAGTCTATTGGGTGCACCCACGCGTATTGTCCGGGGCTCGGACTTTCGGTGAAAAGCTGTCCTTAGAAAACGACCTGTTTCCAGGCGCGCTCGCCGCCGACCAGCGGTTATTTGGACTTGAATTCACGCGGACGTTTATCGACATCGGAGTGCCCGCCGACTATCATCGAGCCGCCACCCTGCTAGCTGGCTAGGCTTCTGCGATCACGGTTCAATCAACAGAAAAGGACACATCTATGAACTTCAACATCCTTGTCACGGGCGGTGCGGGTTATCTTGGCTCTACCATGGTCCCAGATCTTCTTCAGCTCGGCCACAAGGTGACGGTGTTGGACAGCTTCATGTACAAGCAGTCCAGCCTCAACCATATGTGCCATCATTCCAACTTTTCAGTCGTGAGAGGCGATATCCGGATCGAAAGTGTCATGGCTCCGCTGATCAAGAAGGCCGATATTGTAATTCCGTTAGCTGCGCTGGTGGGGGCGCCGATGTGCAGCCAGGACCCGGTGGGCGCGACTACCGTCAACCATGACGCCATAGTTCTGATGCTGAAGCTGCTGTCGAAGCAGCAGATGGTCCTGATGCCCACGACCAACAGCGCCTACGGCACCGGGGACAAGAATAACTTCTGCACCGAGGAGTCGCCACTCAACCCAATTTCGATCTATGCAAAGGAAAAAGTTGGAATTGAGAAAGAGTTGATGCAGCGGGAGAACGCGATCAGTTTTCGACTGGCCACCGTGTTCGGGATGTCGCCGCGCATGCGGATCGATCTGTTGGTAAACGATTTTACGTACCGGGCCGTCCACGATCGCTTCGTGGTGTTGTTTGAAAGTTCCTTCAAGCGCAATTACGTCCATGTGCGTGACGTCTCGCGCGTGTTCCAACATGCCATGTCAAACTTCGACAAGATGAAAGGCCAGATCTACAACGTCGGTCTGTCTGATGCCAATGTGTCGAAGCGAGAGCTCTGTGAACACATCCAGAAGCAGGTGCCGGACTTCGTATTCCTCGATGCTCCGGTCGGCAAGGACCCGGATCAACGTAACTATATTGTGTCGAACGCCAAAATCGAAGCCACCGGATTCAAACCGATGTTTTCGCTCGATGCGGGTATCAGCGACTTGATCAAGGGATACACGATGATCAAGAACACGCGCTATGGGAACGTATAACGTATAATGGCGATGCACGCTTAGATTACCGAAAGGTATTGACCATTCGGCTCAATAGTATGCGAATTCACTCCTTATCAGGCGACAGGTGAGGCTGATTCTTCAGCTGTTTCGAAACCTGTATCGCCACCAGACGATGATTCTTGCCCTGGCGGCTCGAGATCTGCAAGGCAGATACGCTGGGACGCAGGGCGGGATTCTGTGGGCTTTTGTACATCCGGTAGCCGTCATATTCATATTCTATTTTTTTTTTGCCATCGGATTTCGATCTCAGGGGCCAGGCAATACACCATTCATACTTTGGTTTGTCTCTGTTTTTGTGCCGTGGTTGTTTTTTAACGAATCGCTGACCTCAATCACGGATTCCGTCGTCCGGAACGCTCATTTTATCAAGAAGACTGTTTTTCCCTCGGAAGTTCTCGCGATAGTCCATCTGATGGCAAGTCTAGTGCCCCACGGGGTCTTCACGGTCCTCTTGGCGGGGATGCTGGCTTACTATCACGTAACGTTTCATCTCTCTATGCTCCTGATGCTGTACTTTGTTTTTTGCACCTGTGTCCTCGTCGTAGGGGTAGGCTGGTTCCTGTCAGCTATCCAAGTATTCTACAGGGACATCTCTCATGGGCTTGGTATTGGATTGAACCTCTTATTTTGGGCGACCCCTATCGTCTGGTCACCCGATAATCTGCCAGAACAGTACCAACCGATCTTGCGGTATAACCCTCTCGACTACATTATTCAGGGGTATCGTGGTGTGTTGGTCTCCCATCAGCTTCCAGACGCTGGCCAGACTTTGTACTTTTGGAGCGTTGCACTCCTTTTTCTTCTAGCGGGCGCCTACGTGTTCGGCCGACTCAAGCCGGAATTCGCCGACGTAATGTAGTACCGTCTACATCTTCAGATGATTGCAATTTCGGTTAGGAACGTATCTAAGAAATTTAGGCTCTTTGCTTCTCCACGGGAGCGACTTTTCGAGACGTGCCATCCATTCCGGAAACGGTATCACCGAGAGTTTTTGGCTCTCAATGAGGTCAGTATTGATATTCCGAAGGGGAGGACCATCGGAATTATCGGACGAAACGGATCAGGGAAATCCACCCTTCTTCAGATCATTGCGGGAATAGTCCAACCTACAAGCGGCAGCGTGGTTGTGAATGGGAGAGTTGCGGCATTGCTCGAGCTCGGAGCTGGGTTCAATCCAGATTTCACAGGGCGTGACAATGTGATGCTGAATGGCGCATTACTTGGAATCCCGCGTGATGAGATGATCGAGCGCATGCCGCACATCCAAGCGTTTGCCGACATCGGCGAGTTTTTCGATCAGCCCGTCAAAACATATTCATCGGGGATGTTTGTGCGGGCTGCGTTTGCTGCCACGATTCACGTAGACCCTGATGTTCTAATAATTGATGAGGCATTGGCGGTAGGAGATGCGAAGTTTCAACACAAGTGTTATGAGCATTTGTCGGCCTTGCGCGAGCGAGGTATCACGATCTTGTTCGTTACTCACAGTATGGCGTTGATCACAACTTATGCGCAGCAGGCGGTTTTGCTGGATCATGGGGAGCTTGTAGCAGACGGAGAGCCGGGATTGGTCGTCGATAAGTATCATGAGTTGCTCTTTGGAAGGAACGGTTCTGAGCAAGGCTTGCAGAGTATCGCCGAGAAAGAAGTGGGTAAGAGCATGAACTGTAGAGCTCTCGATATGCTTGACAAGTCCCAGAGAGACGATGTCTGCTCTGTACGGAGAAGTTACAATAGGACCGAAACGCGATTTGGAAACGGCGAAGCCAAAATCGTAGACTACGCACTTCAATATGACGATGTGTGGGATGTTGTGGATGTTCCCTTTCGGTCGACGCTCAATATCTATGTGAAGGTGGCATTCTTTGGCGATGTCTCGGCGCCTGCAGCTGGGTTCTGCATTAAGACTGTCGAGGGAATTTATGTCTATGCCACGAATACTATTATTATGGGTAGGCAAATAAGACCGGCCTCTAGCGGAGATGTCTGGATCTTTAAGTTTTCGTTTGCGCTCACAGTAAGTCCCGGAGACTACTTTTTTGATCTTGCCGTTCTGGAAGTTGATGGTACTCGGGGGGGATGTGTGCTGGATGTTCGCCGATCGATTGCTCATTGTGTGGTGTCCTTGGAGCGAGACCGAACGTTTGATGGTCTCGTCGACCTTGATCCGAGCTTTGAGGTTATAGAAGAACAATCACGAGTCCGACTCTAATCCACGATTGACTCTAGGAGCCAAGCAATGAATCGATTTTTCGATATGAACGGTACGCTGTCCTTGCCGAAAATGATTGAAATCGATCCGGTAGAGACGTGTAATCTTAGGTGCCGCATGTGTCACGTCAGCTTCATGCCTGCAGAGAAGCATCCAGTTTTTGACGTCACTCTGGTCCCCAAGTTAAAGGCATTGGAAGGAGCTTTTGCTTCCATCGGATCCGGTTTCGAGCCATTGTTATACAACGATTTTGATCGACTTATGGGAGGGTTCGCCGATCTTGGTGTTCGAATGCAGCTCATTACCAATGGGACACTGCTTGATAAGAGTAAGTTAAAGATATTGCTTGATTGCGATATGGACATCATTAATTTTTCCTTCGATGGCATTAGAAAAGATACGTTCGAATATATCCGTCGCGGAGCCGACCATAACAAGACGTTGACTAATATTTTGGATGCTCGAGCGGGGTTTTCGGGTAGGCAAACGGCGTTCCTTATCAATAGCACAACGATGAGAAGTAATCTCGATGAGTCAATCGAGATTCTCGACTTTTGGGATCGTCATGATTTTGATGTCGTGCGGTTTTTACCGATGCAGGTGCGCTATCCCGATCAAGAGCTGATCCAGGAAAGCTTGTATCCAATCAGAGAAGATATGAAGAGAGTATTTGATAGCGCTGCGGCACACTTGATCGAGAATAATCTGAAGACGGTCATGCTTCTTCCATATCTATACTCCTCCAAAATTCGAGAAAGATTTCCTGATAACTACGATGGTTTGTATGTCTGTTCTAGCAATTCGGCGAAGCGGAAGGTTCTGAGCTTGCGGGAGAGATTTCAGCTCGGCGACCATCCGTTGATGCGTTTCTATGACTGCCGCGCGGCTTTTACTAGTGCCACGATCTTGGCCAATGGTGATATCCAACTCTGTTACAAGTACTCGATTGGCAATCTTCATAAAGACAGCTTCGAGGATATCTGGTTCGGCGAACAAGCGAATCGCGTGCGGCAATTGATAATTAATGAGCCAACAGATTGCGCGGCGTGTGACTGTTTCAAGTTCGGTATCGCCTTTCACAGGCTTGATGCGGACTGCGTTGAAAATTATTTCACGGGAGAATTGGGATCTTATGTGAAGGACGTTGATTTTAATACCGGCCTTATCCACGCTAGGGTTACCCCTAAGCCTCCCCGACTCGTCCTTTCAGAAGGGGGCTATAACATCGTGGCGTATGGTGATAAGTATTTCGGAATACCGCATACTGTGGGGCCTTTGGATGTAGATAAGGCCGATTTTTCAACCATGCCAAACGTAATAGTAGAAGGTCGATTTGCCTCGGCCTTGGCGCGCGTTCGTAACCACGCTAGGGTTACCCCTAGCCCTCCCAAGCTCGTCCTCTCAGAAGAGGACTACAACATCGTGGCGTATGATGGTAAGTATTTTGGCATACCACATTGTCTGGGCCCTCTGGAGGTAGATAAGGCCGATTTCTCGACCATTCCCGATGTAGTGATGGAAAAGGAATTTGAGGTGGTTCTGTCGCGCATCCGTAAAGCTACTAAACAAGGCGCGGCTTACAGGTAACATCTCCATGATTATCCACAAGAATGCATCACCATCTTCACCTCGCTTGTCCATTATCCTATTGGATTGGGGCTGTCGTGAGCGCTTCACAACTC
Source organism: Nitrospira sp. (assembly GCA_005116895.1). Classification (GTDB taxonomy): domain Bacteria; phylum Nitrospirota; class Nitrospiria; order Nitrospirales; family Nitrospiraceae; genus Nitrospira_D. The sequence goes on from SWDO01000014.1 coordinate 331,030, forward strand.
TGGATTGGCTGCTGCACCAAGATGTGCCCAAGGATCAGTATGAACTGATCTGGGTGGAAGTCTATGACCGCGTCGTCGACGAGGTGATGGAAAAGGCGGATGTTGTCATTACATGTAATCAGCAGGGCATCTATCACAAGCATGTGGGCTACAATGCAGGCTTGCTGCACGCGCGAGGGGACTTAATCTGTGTTTGCGATAGCGATGCAGTATTTCCGCCTGATTTTGTCCGTTCCGTGTTTCGCTCGTTTGAGATGGAGGGTGGTGGATCAGCTGTTCCGTTGGTGCTCATGCACTATGAATGGCGCAAGTCCCTCCTCTATCCCGAAGGCCTGAACGACACTGAGATACTCAAAGATAGCGAACGTTGGCAATGGTGGCCTCTCATTGTCAACGAAGGTGCATGTATGAGCGTGCGACGAGCCGACGCGATTCGATTCGGGGGCTTTGATGAGCATTCCAGTTACAGAGGCTATCTGTGCGGGCCCTATGATTTGGGGTGGCGCCTCATCAACGCCGGATGGCCTGAGCTCTGGCATGATCCATCAGTGGCCCTCTGGCATTTCGCGCATCCGGATCCCATCGGGACAAACGGTCAGAGGGCGTCGTTGAAACAGCTGCTGGAAAAGGCCTATCCACATGTTGATGGTCATGCGCTGACGGCTGTTGAAGCGTTTTCGACAGGTCGATTTCAGCCTCTGTGTGAGAATTCTGAAATTTGGGCGTTGCGGATGCGGGATCGGCGCATCGGATCCGAGCTTGAAACACGGTATGCCGACTTGACCGGACAGAGCGGTTATTCCCCTCGGGCAGTGCGGTCGTTGTGGGTGTCACTGGCAAGAGAAATTATTGGGCGTTATTTCGATGATCACCTGTGGAGCCCCATTCGTAAGGGCATTGTTTCCCTGATCGGGCAACGTGCCACAGGAGTGCTCCGTACTGTTTACGGAAATCATGTCGTCCCACGTAAAGTCGACCATGCCCTACCTGCAGATCATCCAACTCTGCTCTGTTCCGTGAAGGGATACAACATCGTAAAAGTTAAGGATGCTTTCTACGCTGCGCCTCAGAGTGTCGGCAACCTTGATTTATCAACGGATGAAGGAAGGGTTCACCCGGATCTACTGGTTGCCAAAAACTACGAAGTGATTCTAGAAAAAGTCTACGTGGCATCTAGGGGTTAGACCAGGTAGAGATCGATTCAGAAACGCTCATAATGGGAAATTCAAAAACTTATGACCTCTTTGTAACTCATGCGTGGCGTTTTCATGAGGATTGGACGAAATTTACTGAACTGATGGATAAGATACCGGGGCTCCTGTGGCGGAACTTCAGCTTGCCGTGGCATGACCCAGCAATAAGTCCGAATACGGAAGTCGGAGGACGATTTATTCGTAGTTCCTTGGAAAGCCAGGTCATTCCCGTGCACGTCGTTGTTCTGCTTGCGGGAGTATATGAAATTAGGAGCGCCCGAGTTTGGGTTGACATGGAAGTCGAGCTGGCGAAGAAGCACAATAAGCCCATTATCGCGATGCCCGCGATCAACAAAAGTTCGATACCGGATGAGCTGGCGGCGTTGTGCGACGCCACCAGCGGGTGGGACGGAGCACGATTGATCGCCACCATCGATGAAGTGCGATCTCTTCCTAAATATGCAACTCAGCCTGTAGGGCGTTGATTTGGTTGTGACGCCTCGGTGGATGACGATAAAAGTTGATGATGACTCGAATGGGAACAGGCTGAAAGTTATTTGAGAGAGCATCCGTACGCATGTTGTAGGTATTCGCTCGCTCCCATCGTTAACCGCTGGAAGGGATAAATCGCGCGCAGGGCCGGGTCGTTTTGAAGTATCGATTCTTTAACTTTGATGTGAGGTAAGTGATGACCGATACAGCCGTCGTTTTGACTCTTAAGAAAGGCCATGCAACTGCCAAGGTTGAGGGGGCACGTGTCACGTTCAGTCCTCACCAATGCTTCGCCTTCGACAATGGGTCAGATGATGTGGCGTGTCTGCGTGCGCTTGGGGCGCATCTCATGACATTGCCAGGCCTTACCCTGGTTGGTTCGAAGAGGTTTATAGATTATCTCTTGCAGCATGTCCCTAGTCTCAATGCTCGGATTGTCGGCGTTGTGTTGTACGAAAAGCTTTCTGAGCTGCACCAGCTGCATGGCTTAGCCAGTATCAAGCTTGGGGCGTTGCCCGTCGAAACGCAAACAGCGTTCCTCTGCGAAACCTTGGCGTTATCACGCATGCAGATGATGAAGCAGTTGCCTCAATCGGTCGCGATAGTCGATCTCACGGTTTTGGCGGAGGTTGCGCCCGACGTCATCCCGGCCCGCGGATGGACGCCGTTACCACGCAATATTTATCCGATCGAACTTCCAGAGATCCAGTTCAGAAAGGATCTGGACGTGGCTATTGTCGACTGCCCCTCACGTAACCTGTCCTTGATGCCCAATGGATTGGGATATTTGAACAATGCCCTGAAGAAGACTGCGGTGTCCTTTCAGATCGTCGATCTCGATATTATCTCCTACCATCGGTTTCATATTCACCGGCTCTTTGACATGGGTGGCTGCATCACGCTGCCTGGTGATTTGTCTTTGCCGGAGGATCCTTGGCAGGCGGAGCACTACGACCTGTGGACTGCAACAGGGGGAGGGGCTTCCGGTCCAACCGGGCGCAACGAAGTATTGGAGTTCTTCAGACCGGTCATCGACGAGACGATTGCGGCTTTAGTTGCAGCGCGGCCAAAAGTACTCGGGCTTTCGATCCAAGGATGCAATGAGGCGGCGGCACGGGCGGTTGCGCTCGGCGTCAGGGCCCAGTTACCCGATATCATGATTGTGGTGGGCGGGTTCAGTTGCTACAACGCGGATGTCGGCCTTCGCGCATTTCCAGAATGCGACTACATGTGCATCGGCGAAGCAGACCTCACGGCGGGTCCGCTGTTAGAGGCATTGGCTGGGGGAGAGCGGCCGTTCAACCAGCCGGGCGTACTGTCTCGTTTCGATACGCCCGAATATTCTTATATTCCGGCGCCGATGATTCATAACCTTGATCAGATTGAATTCCCCAAATACGAGTGGTGCGACCTGAGCGTGTACAGAAACTTCAATGATTACCAATTGACGCCCATTATCGCAAGCCGGGGTTGTCGCTGGTCGCGCTGTACGTTCTGCGCCGAACGGTTCTACTGGCGTATTCGTACCAAGGAAAACTTTGTGGATGAACTGGAGTGGTTGGTCGGACAGGGCTGCCATCTGTTCATGTTTAACGAGAGCGACCTTGGCGGTATGCCCGAGCGAGTCATGGAGATTTGTGATGAGATTATACGTCGTGGTCTTCATCGGAAGGTAAAGCTCACCGGCCAGCTCCGCGTCAACAGAAAGCAAAACCGGGCCTTCTTCGAGAAGCTGCGGGAGGCCAACTTCGTCGCGCTTCGTTTCGGGATCGACGCGTTTTCAGAGCGCACGTTACGGCTGCAGATGAAGGGATACACGACTGACATAATCACCCAGAACCTAAAGGACTGCTGGGAGGTAGGGATCTTTACCGAGGTTAACTGGGTCATCGGCGTTCCCGGAGAAACGGATCAAGACGTGGAAGAGGGGATTGATCTCATTCTCAAGAATCGGAAGTATATCGGTCGGTTGGCGAACATCAACCCGCTGATCTTGGTGAACGGCAGCGTTTACTGGATTGATCCGGCCTCCCACAACATTGTGTTGAAGGAACCTCAGGAAATAATGTACGAGAAGTATCCGAGAGCCCTTCCCGCAGACCAGTGGCACAGCACCGATCCGTACATCGACGCTCAGGTACGAAAAGAGCGGTTTGAGCGTATCGTCCTTGCCCTCTACGATGCGGGATTTAATGTGGGTGCTTGGGCTCATCGGGTAATTGAGGATGTCAAATTCAATCGCGACAAAGCACGAACCGGTTCAGCGAATGGCGACGCAATCAGCGCCGGAGAATTTGAAGTGGCCGGGGGTAAAGATGCCGGAAATATCCTGAGTCCTACGGAAGAGGAGCGGGCGCTTGAAGTTGCCAGCCAGCGTTCGCCGCTTGCTGAGGAAACCCCGGTGCGTCCAGTAAAAGCACTTCCTATGTATCCTGCGCAAGATACTCAAACGTCGGATGCCGACAAACCATTGGCGGAGCCTCCGTTATTCGGGATTGCGGGAGCATCGCCCTGCATGGTGCGTAAAATGGACACGCATGCGATCCTTTTCTACAACGGCTGGTACTATGGCATTCCCGCCGCATTGAGCAGTGTTGACGTGACAAGCCCTGAGTCGGACGCAATCGCGGGAATTCTGCGGTATCCAACCGAAGAGGAGCTTATCGCGGCTATTGACGAGAGTGGCCGGTGGGCGAATTCACGCGGTCATTACGATGATCAAAAGAAGCAGCGCGCGTCCGGATCCTACATGCGAGTGGATAGCGTGGGCGACGCGCCTGAATCCGCTACGATCCCCAGCAAGCCTCGCATCCTGCAATTCGGCAAGATGTATCTTGCCGTGGAGCAGGAAGCCTTAAAGGATCCGTTTGGTCGGAGATCATCGATCGAAAGAAAATCCAAGAGCACGGGAGAAAGTAAACGCAATGTCAGTGTATGGCGTCAGATGGCCGAGCTGCTGCCTGCATCATTTGAAGAGGAGCTTCGGCGTCTCATCCGTCAGGAACGTTTCAACAGCGGAAACGGAGGGTACCTGAGTGATTTGCAACTTGCCCGTCTCCTCCCACACGCGGTAGCTGTCGCCTATGTCAAAGAGCCGCTGAAGCGTATCATGCGCCTTGTGACCGGACGGGGTGTCGGTAGCCAAACGTCGTTCGGAGTACCGGTGACTGGAGAAGATTTCTCTATCCTGTCCGTCGTGACTAAGAACGCTCAACCTGAATTGTTGTGGACCATCGGCAATTACAACCTCGTGAAATTTGACGGCCTGTTCTACGGGGTGCTTCATGGGGCCTATGTGGAATGGGATTCCGGTTTAATCGCGTCGGTTCCCGGCATGCTGGTCGGAGAAACCATTGCTGAAGTTGACGGTATGATTCGGAAAGTCAGAGGGGAAGCGCGGGAGATCCCTGTCGCCGCGACTGACGGTCGCTCCCGCGCGTCCGGGTTTACGAAGTCGCCTGTTTTGCTTCGTGCCATGCCGGAGGAAGGCTACGACGTCATCTCCTATGAAGGTTGGATCTACGGGATGCCGCATGCGCTAGGTTCTATTGACCTGACCGAGATCGACGTCATTGAGATGCCGGGAGTCATTCGCGATGTATCTCGTGATGCTGTTGAAAATGAAATCCTGGCTCTAAGTCAAAACAGTAACAGGTCGTGTAGTGCCGTTGAAGTATGAGGTTGTTCCAGAAAAGCATTGTAACGCCAGGCATTGTGCAAAACGTCCATCCGGCTTCTTGGCGGGAACATCGTTTCGGCTTGCCGCAAGCGAGATGGGAGCGGCTTAAGGGAAGGGATTTTTGGATCACGGGCGCGGGTACTGGGTATGGACGATGTATTGCACTGGCGCTTGCTGCTGCAGGAGCTCGGGTCTTTCTTTCAGGGCGACGAATCGAGAAATTACGTGAAGCGGTGGACGAGGGCGCAGCGCTTGGTATCGATGTCAGGCGTTGTATCGCTGTTCCGGTGGATATTCGATCGGAGGGCGATCTTGCCCGTGCGGTGAGAAATATCCAGTTCGTTACCCCTAGCCTCTATGGGTTGGTGAACAGCGCCGCCCTTCCTCAATCGGGAGAGACTGCATTCCCACTCACTGGTCAAAGTGCGGCCGCTTGGACGAATCTCCTGACAACGAACGTGACAGGTCAGTGGTTGATCTGTAAGGCGGCCATGCCGCTCTTAAGTAATGGCGATGGATTTCGGATTCTCTTTCTGTCCTCATTCGCGGGCTGGGCATCGACGCCCGGTTTCGGCCCGTATAATGTCAGTAAGTCGGCTGTCAATGCGCTGGGGGCATCTCTGGCTGCTGAATGTACGCTGAGATATCCCGATAAGGATATTCAGGTCAATGTATTGGTGCCCGGTGAAGCCCGTACGGAAATGAATCAGGGATCGACGGAAAGCCCTTACGCCGTAGTCAGCATGGTACTGGTTCTACTGTCACATCCGCCGGGTGGTCCTAACGGGTTCTTCTTCAATCGTGATGGGCGCCACCTCGCATTTGCATATACTCAAGAATATCCCCAACCACTTTTGGCCGTGCACTAACGCACCACATCTGGAAGAGCCTGGGGTGTGGCGGCGAAAAGAACGACTAGTTTCTTAGTCTACGGCCGAAGCTGGTTGTGCAGTCTGGCACATCTCTTGGCCGATGAACCGGCGACATAACATACAATGCCCAGTCCTCTCTTAAACGTCTCGATTCCTTGGAGTCTTAGCCACTACATTCCATTGGATGGATTTCATCCGATCTATCGGGCATTGTTCGATCATGTTTCGGAGAATATCAAACTTTCCGCCTGGGATAATGTCAAACTCTATCGCAAGTTCCGGGATGATTCTTCTGTGCGCAGGACTGTGGTAGAGAGAGCAAAGTGGGAAGCGCATCGTCACGATCGAGGTGATGGAAGTTCTATTGCAAAGAGATATCAAGAGTATTTCTGGCCCCCTGATCACGTTCTGACAACCGCTCTCAAGGGGGACCTGGAATTTCATCATACCGCTCCATTTCCCTCCCTCAAACGACCATTTGTCTTTCACTGCGAGTCGTTTGCGCCAGTTCTGTTCCCGTTTGCTCAGCAAGGAAGTGGCAATGTTGAAAACCATGAAGAACTCAAGGAGCATTATCGAAGCATCTTTGCGAGTCCTCTGTGTCTCGGGATCTTTTCCCATGTGCCGGACACGCTTCATGCGCTGAGCTCGTTCTTGTCCGACCCGGCCATCGACGGGAAGTTGTTTTCCTCAAAAATGGGGTTAAGTGCCAAGGCGTTCTCTATGGACGAGCCAGAGCAAAAACCGTCGCTTTCCACGCCGCGGTTCTTATTTATCAATTCTGCCAACCAGAATTCGGTGAATTTCTTTCGTCGGGGCGGGCATCTTGTCTTGCGGTTCTGGAAGGAGATTGTAGCTAGTGGTCGAGACGGCCTTCTGATGCTTCGTAGCACAATGCCTGGCGATGTCGAATTGCGCGAATATGGCGTTGATGTCTCCTGGGTCAAAGGTGAGATTGGCCGAAGTATCGTCTGGGATCAAGGCTATCTGACCAGCCATGAAATACAGTCCTTAATGGCCGGCGCGCATTTTCTCATGCTCCCCAGTGTGGCTCTGCATTCTGTCTCGATTATGGAGGCCATGAGGGCGGGAGCGATTCCAATCGTGACTGACACTGTGGGGACCTCGGTATTCGTTCATGATGAGGAAAATGGGATTGTTCTGCGCGGCGTGCGAAATGAGGTCTGGCAGAAAGACGCGCTAACAGGCATTTTGGTCGACCACTATTATCGAAGGCCGGAGCTTGATCGTTTTCTTGTGGAGCAACTGACCACCCGCATATGCCGGCTTCTTGAAGATCATGACGCATATTGGGACATGCACAGGCGCACCATCGTCCATGCGCAAACGCAGTTTTTAGGGCAGAGTTTTGCCGAGAACTTCTGGGGCTCGGTTTCTGAGCTCTACTCGCAATTCAGAGGAGCGTCTGACCCAACAGAAGTTGCTTCCGGCAATCTGAAATTGGCCTTGAGCGATTGTACGATTCAGAATCATGGCTGGGCACGAGTGTTTGAAAGCCCTCCACAGCCGATGTTACGAATTAAGACGGAGTTCGGCATGGTGTGGGAATTGAGCGGCGCCATGATTCAGACGTATGGAAATCCTCGCATTGAGCTGAATGACTGGTCGGTATTAGCCCAGTACTGTAAAAACGGCGCTCCGCCTGGGATGTACGCCAATACCTTGGAAGAACTGGAAGGAACATACCTTCACCCGCTCGGAGCGCGACGCGAAGGAGTGCGGCGCAGGTTGGTTCAATGGATTTCCAAAACTCTCAGGCCATTTCCTGCCTTGTACCAGTATGCCGCCCAAGTCCTCGCGGTGTATCGTCGGCATGGAGGGCTCAGGTTTTTCAGGCCTCAGGCAGTACCTGAGATCGAGCTCGTTCGTCAGGGGGTAACCGGCTACAACATTATTCGTCATCGTGATCGATACTATGCCATTCTTCAGCGGGAAGGGGAGTTTTCTCCGGAGAAGGCCGAGGCCGATGGCTATTCCTCGTGTCATCGGGGGGATTCTGTCAGTGAGGTGCTCCGCAGTATTTCCGCAAGTATTTCGGCGTCGAAGTCGTTTGCCTGCGAAGAAGATGCTGAACCAGCCCAGATCGTTTTGGAGGATTTTCATAATTTCAACATAGTCCGTCAAGGCAAGGAATTCCATGCCATCTTGCAAAGGGAAGGCGAATTTGCACAATCACAATTGCCCTCAAGACAATCTACCCCCTCTTTTTCAGGCCTCTCGCTTGAAGAGGTTCAGCACAAAATTCTGAGTGCACTCACTGCCGAGGCGGCGTGGCTCCAAGACTGGGGAAATCCCGTCGATTCTGTCGAAGCGTCGAGACGAGGCACCCGCTGAAGAAGCCCTCCATCCATTGTTGGGTCTACAACCATCAATTGTACGGGATTGGTGACCAGGTGAGCTTTGCGGTCACTGCTTTCCGACAGCACGGCTATCCGGTTTCCGTAGGAAGGCAGCCACGCCGGTCTTCTCTGAATGTCGTCATTGAAGGTTTTCCCACCGAAAAGAGTAGAGATGTATTACTGGATTTTTGCCGATCATCACGGAAACGAGTCGCAGTGATCATGACCGAGCATTTGGATTTCCAACATGGCCAGATCTATTTCCACGGTGCCCCCCTTGGTAGTCAGAACGATTATATGCATTCGGCCACGATCTTGAAGCGGATCAGGCATCTTATGGAGTGCTTGCCCTATCTACGGTGTTTCTTTGTCTTAGGAGACTTGCCCGAATTGCGAAACATATCGGTTATGTTGCCTGGTCTAGATGTGCGCACGATCCCGTTTCCTGCCCTTGGGGATGGTTCATGCGAAGCGGTTGGTAAGGCGTCTGATACCATTCACGACCTTGTGTTTACCGGGGCCATGACGGAATATCGGACCAAATTGCTCGCGTTGTTGGAGAGGGAAGGCTTGTCGGTGGCCTGCCCGCGGCAATTTATTTCAAGGAATCGTCGCAACGCCGTCAATCGATCAGGGAAAGTGATTGTCAATATTCCACAGCGAGAAGGATGGCAATGGTTGTCACTGATGCGGATCGCTGCCGGGCTTCAAACGGGGAGAGCCACGATCTCATTGGGTACACAAGATGCCTCTCGTATAGCCTCATGTTGTACCCAGTTGAATATTCTGGAACATGATTGGGTGAGTAGAGTGCAACAGTGCGTCGATGACTGGAAGTCGCTCTATATGAGAGACCTTGTGAGCTATTCTGCCATGGCACAGAGGTTTGAGCGGGAAAGGCCATTTCCTCATGATGTTTTTGAATATTGGAGTCTCACCGATCGAGTATGCCACTAGTGGATCTCTATCGCTCACCGTTGTTCTCGCGCTGCTTATATCAATAATGATCGTTTCCCCATCGCCTTCGTGAAACATCATTTCCGCAACAGTGCGATCGTTCGGTGGGGTGCGGCGTTTCTTGGCCCTCACCTCTTTGCCAGCATTGGCGCATTGCCTCGCTATTTTGTGGAATGGAACACCTATAACAAGATGGTTGCCACACAACAGATCTCGTTCCGCGATTCGTATCCATGTCTCGCTGATCGTGTCGTGGACACACCGTTCGATCCACATTATTTTTTTCAAGCTGCATGGCTTGCGCGGTGCCTGCACGACGTGATGCCTCCCTTTCATGTCGACATCGGTTCGAGCGTGATGATGATCAGTGTATTAAGCGCGACCACAAAGACCATTTTTGTCGATTATCGGCCGCTCCGCGTTCACCTTTCGAACTTCCTCCCGCTGGGTGGAGATATCGTTCAGTTGCCCTTTCGTGCCGGAAGCATCACGTCATTGTCCTGTCTTCATGTCCTTGAGCATGTGGGACTTGGTCGATACGGTGACCCCATCAACCCTGAGGGGAGCCGGCTGGCAGCCACGGAGCTACAGCGGGTATTGAAACCGGGCGGGAGGCTCTTCCTCTCGGTGCCGGTTGGACGTGAGCGGGTGTGTTTCAATGCGCATCGAGTATTTTCGCCAAGCACGGTCCGGGGTTTTTTCCAAGAACTCCAGCTCAAGACTTTTTCTCTCGTTGACGATGTGGGGCGGTTCAACGAGGAGATTTCGCCGGAAGCGGCCGCCAATCTGGAGTATGGGTGCGGTCTTTTTGAATGTGTGAAGGCACGTGAGTAGGGGGCTACGAGCCTGGCTGGCTCAGAGCGAGCTGTTTGCCTATAACGTCGTACGGCGCGATCGATGGATAGCGCAACAGGCGTCGTTGGTGCCGAATGGGACCAGCGTGCTGGATGTCGGTGCCGGGTCCTGCCCGTATCGTGAGCTGTTCGCACACTGCGACTATCGTACTCAGGACCTCGCGCCTTTGCGGGGCGAGCAGCTTCGACATGGCGGTTATGGAGCACTTGATTTCGTATCGGATGTGACGGCCATTCCAGTCCCTGATGGTAGCTTTGGGGTGGTGCTTTGTACGGAGGTGCTCGAGCATCATCCTGAGCCCATTCGGGTGGTCTATGAACTGGCAAGGATTCTCCAGCCAGGAGGAACACTCGTTCTTACCGCGCCGCTTGGATCAGGAATTCATCAAGAGCCCTACCATTATTATGGTGGTTATACACCCTGGTGGTACGAGCGCTTTCTGACGGAGGCTGGATTTGAGAGAATCACCGTTGAGCCGAACGAAGGATCCTTTCGATTTTTCGGACAGGAATCATTACGGTTTATTCAAGCGACCAGTCCGTGGAGTACGAATCTCCCGGTGGGGATTCGGCTGCTCTGGCTTCCGATGTGGGTCGTGCTGGTTCCTGTCCTTGGCTTGATCGTCCCTGTGTTATGCAGATGGCTTGATCAGTTCGACCGCGAGAGGCGTTTTACTGTTGGCTACCATGTGACGGCGAGGCGGGCAACTACGGCCTGTTCACTGTGAAAGTGTTCGGTGTCTTTGGGAATAGGGCTGAATATGATTGTGAGATGTTGTGGTTCTCCTACGCCCTGTCCATCTCTTCCAGATCACTGACCTATGGAGAAACGGTTCATGAATGTGAGGAACGGGGGCTATGGGGCTAGTTAGTCGGCTGAGGCGGCGGCTCAGTCATTTGGCCAATTGGGCAATCGGATCTGAAAAGGTCTCATACGCTCAGTGTGGGGAAGATCTCATCGTTGATTATGTCTTGGCCGTGCTTGATGTCGGTCAAGTATCCTATCTTGATATTGGTGCACATCATCCTCGATACCTCAGCAATACATACTATTTCTATAGGCAGGGTGGTCGTGGTGTATGCGTTGAACCGGACCCGAATGCCCTGAGGGCATTCAAACAAGTTCGCCCTCGTGATATCTGCTTGCCGGTGGGCATTGGAAATGTGCCTGGCACTGCAGATCTTTTCTTGATGACCACGTCAACGCTCAATACCTTTTCCCGTGAGGAGGCCGAGCGGTATCAGGCTTATGGGACAGAACAGATTGAGCGTGTGATTCCGGTGGAGATTAAAACAGTCAACCAAGTTCTTGAGGAGTACTTCGAATCAGTGCCGGATTTTGTGTCGATTGATGTAGAAGGGATGGATCTATCGATACTGAAAGGTTTTGATTTCGAGCGGTTCAGGCCGAAGGTGTTCTGTGTCGAGACGCTGACCTATACGGAAGATGGGGGCGAGGAGAAAATTAGCGAACTACAGAGCATTTTGCAGCAAAATGATTATTTGATTTATGCAGATACCTATATCAATACGATTGCTGTTGATCGCCATGCGTGGACACATCGGAAATTACTCCAGGCCTGTAAGCGCGTTTCCACAAGGGCGTAGTGTCTTTGTGAGCCAGTATTTGATGCGGACTTGCCGTATAGCTTGTGAGGGCAATGTATGTGCTCTTTCCGAAGCATGTGTCGGTGAAGGGTTTATATATCTTACCCACTCCTCCAAGAGAACGTTCCATTGATGCGCATTTTCTGTGTTTTTGGCCGGCACAACTATGGTGATCCTCTCCGCGGGGATGGGTACGAGTACGCAAATTTCCTGCCTGCATTTCGGGCACTGGGGCATGACGTGTCGTTTTTTGATTCCTGGGATCGTTCCGCCTATTGTGACTTTGCGGAATTGAATCGGGCATTTTTACGCCGAGTCGATCAGGAACAACCGGACGTCATCTTTTGTGTGCTTCTGAGTTACGAGTTGTGGCGGGAGACGTTGGACCTTGTTCGGGCGAACGGGTCCGTTGTGATCATCAACTGGGGCACGGACGACTCCTGGAAATATGAACAGTTTTCGCGCTTCGTGGCCCCGCATGTCGACTGCTATGCGACCACCTATCCGAAGGCAGTCAAGAAAGCCCACTACAATAAGTTAGACAACTTTGTGTTGACTCAATGGGGGGCAAGCCGTGACACGTTGGTTGAGCCGCTGCCTGCCCAGCAGTGTACGCACCCTGTGACGTTCGTGGGCAGTGCGTATGGCAACAGAAGCAAGTGGATCGAAATCCTACGAGCCAGAGGCATCCAGGTCGAGTGCTTCGGTCACGGTTGGCCTGCAGGGCCAGTTTCTGCCACGGATCTTCTGCGTATCTACCGTGAGTCCGTGCTCACCCTAAACTTCGGAGACTCGGGCATTCAATTTCGTGGGCTGCTGCCGTACCGTAGCCGCCAAATCAAGGCGCGCGTATTCGAAGTGCCAGGTGCAGGTGGGTGCCTACTCACTGAACCCGCTCAGTATCTTGAAGAGTACTTTCGCATCGGTGAAGAAATCATTGTATTCGATGGTCCGGATGAACTCGCCGAGCGTATTAATTATTTTCTGGCCAATCCTGAACAACGAGATGCCATTGCATACCGAGGATTCGAGCGAGTCCGAAAGGATCATACGTATGATCGGCGATTTGAGGAGTTGCTCGAGAAACTGGCTCAACGAGCTACGCAGCAACCCATCCGATCCATCGATTGGCTGAGCTTTGAACGAGTGGCCAGCCAACACAAGACTGGCCCATGGTTAGCCTGGCTCAGGACT
>SWDO01000014.1:344338-396587 GCA_005116895.1 Nitrospira sp.
CATTTGTACTGGCCTGGTGGCTCACCAACCGGTTATGTTTGCCGGGATCATTTCTCTCCATCCTTGCTCATCCCAACGAACGAACATTGCATTCCATGCCGACTCCCCAGACGGGAGGGTTAGCCGTCATCGGCAGTGTGGTGATCAGTCTCATTCTGGCTGCCAGTGTGTTGGCGATTACCCAGCCTTCGAAAGCTGTGTTACCGAAAGGTGTGGCGTCAGGGAGTCTCTGGATCGTGGTGTCGATGCTTCTCGTTTTTGTCGTGTCCTTCCTTGATGACTGTGTCGGGCTTCCTGCCGTTCTCCGATTGGGTGTCCAAGCCGTCTCCGCGTTCATCATTATCGGGGGTGTGGGCTTAACCTTGTCGTCCATCCCGATACCGGGGGGACCGAACATCCTGTTTGGAATAGCCACAATTCCGGTGAGCGTCCTCGTCCTCCTGTGGATGGCGAACCTCTATAACTTCATGGACGGTATGGACGGTTTTGCGGGCGGAATGACGTTTTTCGGGTTCGGATTTCTCGCATATTTTGGGTGGCAAGCTCACTTCCCGGTCATGCTCATCATCGCCGTGTTTGTGGCAATGGCCGCTCTTGGATTTCTCACTCATAATTTCCCTCCCGCGCGTATTTTCATGGGCGATGCAGGGAGCATCACGATTGGATTCTTGGCGGGGACATTGATGATCCTTGGTGTTCGGGACGGAATATTCGAGATATGGGTCCCGATCATGATCTTCTCCCCGTTCATCGTGGATGCCACGGTCACGTTGATCCGGCGGGTGCTCCGTCGCAAAAAGATTTGGCAAGCTCACCGGGAACACTATTATCAACGGTTAGTTTTGAGCGGATGGACCCATCGTCGGACCGTGCTTGCAGAGTATGGAGTCATGATTCTGTGTGGAGGACTGGCCGTTCTGTATCATCACTCGACGGACAGCTGGAGGCTCGTGATTCTTGGCGTGTGGGTGGGTGTCTTTCTCGTTCTCGGGAGGCTGGTGCACACATTTGAACAACGACGAACCGTTTCCGGAACGGCTCACAGTCTTGCTGCGACTCGTGTCAGCACTCCTGTACCCGTTGTAGCGCCCCAAGACTCTCGACGGGTTACCGTCAAAGCGTAGCTTGATCTTGCCTGAACATGACAGCGCTCCATTTTGTCGAATATCTGTGATCGTCTTCGCATGCAAGAAATGAGTTGGGGCTTTGACCGCTTGCAAAGAGAAGCGAGACGAGCGGCAGGTTGGGCGACCACGGCTTTGGGATTCACGATTCCCATTTGGGTTGTGGCGGACAGTATCCTCATTGGTCTGCTCGTGCTGTGTTGGGCTATCAGCGGCGGGTGGCGCGAAAGGCTTCGTCGGATCACGACGAAGCCGGTCGCAGTGGCGGTGCTCTTGTTGTTTGCCTGGCTGCTGCTGGGAACTTTGTGGGGAGGAGGAGAGTTGGGGGAGCGAGCATTATGGGTGAAGAAATACGCCAACCTTTTGCTAATTCCACTGTTGGTTTCGATGATGATCGATGCCCAAGAAAAGAATCGGGCCATCCTCGCCTTGGCGGCCTCATTGGTCGTGACCTTGGTGTTGTCATTTGTATTAGGTTTGGGGATTCTACCGATCCACGAGCGCCTCGATTGTAATGTGTACGACCCCTGTATATTCAAACGACACACTACCCATAACATGCTTATGGCATTCGCTGTGCTGTTATTCGGGGTGTTGGCCTGGAAATCCTCATGCCGATGGGTCCGATGGGGGTGGGCGGTGGCTGCATGCTTGGCTGCGATCAATGTCCTATTGATGGTGCAAGGCCGAACCGGATACATGGTATTGGCCGGGCTTGCCTTGTTGGCCTTTCATATGTATTTCGGGTGGCGAGGCATGGTCGCAGCGGTCGTCGCCATCAGTGTGACATTTTCGGCTGCCTATCAGGTCTCGACATCGTTCCATGATCGGGTCGACCTTGTCGCCACCGGTGTCACGCAATGGAACCCCCAGACGGCTACGTACGATGGGGTGACCGAGCGAATGGAGTTTTTTCATTACACCGTCGAGATTATTCAGGATCATCCTCTGCTGGGCGTCGGTACCGGAGGTTTTGCGCAAGCCTACGCTCAACATGTCCAAAAACTTGGCCTGCCTGTCCCAACTCATCCCCATAATCAATACCTCCTGGTCATGGCACAAGTGGGAGTAGTCGGGTTCTGTCTGCTGCTCTGGCTCTTTATTCAACAATGGCGCGTGACAGACCTTACCGGCGATGCGACCTGTGGACTGCTTGCCAGAGGGCTGGTGGTCACCATCGCAATTGGTTGTCTGTTCCAACCTGCGCTCAATGACCATACCGAGAAACTGTTTTACTGTTTATTTTCCGGTCTCATGTGTTCCGGGGCTGATTCACAAGGTGAAACTAAGATATGAGCCTTTCCGCGTATATCATCGCCTACAACGAAGCGAAGAAGATCGCTGATACCATTAACAGCGTGCTGTGGGCTGATGAAATCATCGTGGCTGACTCTGCTAGTACCGACGAGACGGTTCGGATCGCACAGGACTTGGGAGCCCGCGTGGTCCAGATTCCATTCCATGGATTTGGCCATCTACGAAATCAAGCCATCAAGGCCTGTACGCATGAGTGGATTTTTAGCCTCGATACTGACGAACAGTGTACACCGGAGGTCCGTGATGAAGTTCTCATGATCCTTTCCGGAACTCCCGCGCACGACGCCTATCTTGTGCCGAGGCGGAATTATTTCATGGGTCGCTGGATCACACATTCCGGCTGGTATCCGAATTTTCGCCAACCACAATTGTTCAGGAAAGGATCTATGAAATACGTGGAGTCTCCCGTCCACGAGGGGTATGAATTACTGACTGCCAAACCAGTCGGTCGGCTGGAGCATGCGATTTGGCAGATCCCGTTCAGGGACTTTGAGGAGGTTGTCAAGAAGGCCAACCGGTATTCGTCGCTTGGAGTCCTGAAACTCGCCGATCAACGAGTATCGATGGGGACTGCGTTGTTTCACGGCATCTGGTCATTCATCAAACATTATGTGGTGAAGCGAGGGTTTTTGGATGGCTGGCCCGGCTTTGTCATTGCGTTTGGAAATTTCGAGGGAACATTTTATCGGTATGCCAAGCGGTTCGAACAGCAGGAGATGTGGCCGCTTCCCAAACAGGCGCCTCTTCGACGCCGCAGTGACTCACCATCGAAATGAACACAGCGGTGATCGTGACGACATACAATCGCCCAGATGCTCTGGCAGTTGTCCTTGAAGGCTATTGTGGACAAAGCGATCACGATTTCGGGATCGTCGTTGCAGATGACGGTTCAAAGGCAGAGACAACCGAGGTCGTGCGCGAATTCGCACGACGGGCTCCGTTCTCACTGACGCATATTTGGCAGGAGGACCGGGGGTTTCGGGCCGCAGCGATCCGTAATCGCGCTGTTGCGTCGACAAGCGCCGACTACGTGATTTTCACGGACGGAGATTGTGTTCCGTCTCGTCATTTCGTGCAAGTCCATAAGCAATTGGCCGAGCCAGGGTACTTTCTCGGATCGAATCGTGTGTTGCTCTCGGCCGGGTTGACGAGCCATGTTCTTCACCAGCGGCTGCCGATTCATGCATGGAACGGAATGGATTGGGCACTGTCTTGGGCCCGGCGTGACGTCAATCGCGTGCTTCCGCTGATGCAGCTGCCGAATGGTCCGTTCCGAAAGTGGATGCCGCGCCGTTGGAAAGGCATCAAGACGTGCAATTTCTCTGCGTGGCGGGCCGACTTGATCCGTGTGAATGGACTCGATGAATCTTACGAAGGATGGGGACTGGAAGATTCAGATTTGGTTATTCGCCTTCTCCATGCCGGAGTGAAGCATAAGAGTGCGCGGATGGCTGCGACCGTGTTTCATTTATGGCATCCAGAGCAGGATCGCATGAGGTTGCCCGACAATCAGAACCGCTTGGATGATCTATTGAGTTCGTCGACCGTTCGAGCCGCCATTGGTCTGGATCAGGGTGGTGGTCTCTGATGTCGACCGGCGATGCGCTCTGTGATGAGAGTGATGGTTATGAAATGAAGCGGGACATACGCCGCATACTGATTGTGTGTACGCGCCGGATCGGAGATGTCCTGTTGGCGACGCCGGTTGTGCGATCGCTCAAGCGCGCCTATTCGGAAGCCGCCATCGACATGCTTGTATTTGAAGGAACGCAAGATGTTGTGGCCGCAAACCCAGACATCCATCGAATCTGGACGATCGCCGAACGCCCAGCGATTGGTCCTCATCTGGAATTGCTGTGGTCGCTCTGGCGTCGATACGACCTGGCCTTGTCGGTCTTGGCCGGAGACCGCCCGACCGTTCAAACCTGGGCGGCAGGACGATATTGTGTCGGCACTCTATTAGATGACAGTAAATCGTGGTGGAAACGAAGGTTGCTCGATGAATGGGTACCGTTTGACAATATCCATACCCATACCGTCGTCATGAATCTCCGATTGCTCGCCTCGTTAAACATCGAACCGCATAGAACCCCCGTCGTCAGTTGGAGTCGTGAAGATGAAAAAGCCATTCACGACGTATATCCAGGAATGAATGGCGCTCCTCGATATGCCGTACTGCATATCTCGCCAAAATTCGCATACAAAACCTGGACGACATCCGGTTGGGTTGCCCTTGGACGGTGGTTAGCGGATCAGGGAATGACGGTCATTGTGACGGGAGGGGTGTCTGATCAACAAACCTCCTGTGAGCAGGTGATTCATGGGCTATCCGATGCGGTGAATCTGGTTGGTCAGGCCACGTTGCCGGCGCTTGGCTATTTGCTCAGCCGCGCGGCCTTGTACGTCGGAACAGATACTGCTGTCAGTCACATGGCGGCGGCCGTGGGTGTGCCGACCGTCGTGTTGTTTGGGCCATCGAATCCGGTCAAGTGGGGGCCCTGGCCGAAAGATTTTCCTGAAACGGTGCAAAGCCCATGGCGAAGACAAGGGTCGCAGCGGCAGGGAAATGTGTTTCTGCTCCAAGGGGAAGGGGATTGCGTGCCGTGTCTTGGGGAAGGCTGCGACCGCCACATCAATAGTCTAAGTGATTGCCTACAGAGACTGTCAATCGGTCGTGTGATTGCAGCAGCTGAGGCAATGCTCTTGAGCGAACACGATCGGACGTGGCGTGTGGGAGCGGAGGTCTCTCAATCGTGAAGCAAGTGACGAGCACTCTCCTTCACAGGATCGACAGTCTGCTTGGACAGATTGTGCAGGGCTATCGTTCAGTGCTTGTACTCGGGATAGAGCTTGTTCTCATTGTCGCTGCGAACCTCTCGGCGTTTGCCTTACGCTTTGATGCCAACATCCCGGTGTCCTACGATCGCATCATGTGGAGATATCTCCCCGGTATTGTACTTGTGTTTGGAAGCAGCTTGTGGGTATTCGGAATTCAACGAGGACTATGGAGATATGTCGGTCTCCATGATTTGGGACGCATTTTCTTGGCTGCGCTTGTCGGCGCCGCTGCATTTTACGGATTGTGCCATCTGGCATTGCGGTGGGCCGAATATCCGCGATCGATCATCATTTTAACCGGACTCCTCACTGGTCTCTATCTTGCCGGTATTCGTGTAATGGTGCGATGGTTCAGGGAATGGATACGGATTATTGAGCCAACCGCCAGACGAGCGCTGATCGTCGGTGCCGGGCACGCGGGCGAGTTGCTGGTAAGGGACATGTTGTCGGACGGAGGCTATCACTGCCGTCCGGTGGGGTTCGTGGATGATGATCCTATCAAACGTCGAATGAAAATTCATGGAGTCTCAGTCGTAGGAACGATCGCTGATATCAAGAAGGCGGCGGAAGCGCTGGAGGTGCACGAGATCATCGTCGCCATACCGTCGGCCTCGACTATGGTGAAGCAAAAAATTCTGGCGGCTTCAGCAGGTTGCACAGCTCCGATTAAGACCCTCCCCGATGTCAAACAATTATTGCATGATCCCGTCTCTCTGCAGCAAGTGAGACCGATGAGTTTGGACGATTTGCTGCAGCGTGAGCCCATCCAGACGGATCGCCAGGAACTATACCCTCTCATATCCGGAAAGACGTTGCTCGTCACTGGAGCGGGAGGTTCGATCGGGTCAGAGTTGTGCCGGCAAATCGCACGGCATAATCCCCACGTACTCGTCTTGTTCGAACGGTATGAAAATGCTCTTCATTCGCTGATGCTGGAGTTGAAGGGAGCTTTCCCAGCCGTGACGATCTTCCCTGTCATTGGAGATGTCACTGTTCCCGACCGCGTGTCGGAAGTGTTCCAACGGGCTAGACCCGATATCGTGTTTCATGCCGCGGCGCATAAGCATGTTCCACTGATGGAACTGAATCCGAAGGAGGCGATTCGCAACAATGTTCTCGGGACTCGTGTGGTTGCTGAAGCCGCGTTGAAAGCAGGCGTGGATCGATTTGTCTTGATTTCCACGGATAAGGCTGTGAACCCATCGAGCATTATGGGAGCAACCAAGCGGATTGCCGAGCATGTGATGCAGGAGTTGAATCGAACAGGCCTGACCAAGTTTACGGTTGTGCGGTTCGGCAATGTATTGGGTAGCAACGGGAGTGTGGTGCCGCTGTTTTCTGAGCAAATCCGTAAGGGCGGTCCGGTGACCGTGACTCATCCAGAGATCAAGCGATTTTTCATGACCATTCCGGAGGCGGTGCAGTTGGTTTTACAGGCGAGTGTGATGGGGCAGGGTGGAGAGGTGTTTGTGCTCGATATGGGGGAACAAATCAAAGTCGTCGATCTGGCGAGAAATATGATCGTATTGGCCGGTCTGGTCCCGGATAAGGATATCCAGATAGTGTTTACCGGTCTGCGGCCAGGAGAAAAGTTGTACGAAGAACTGTTTGAGGACAGTGTACAAGTCGAGTCGACGACCCATCCCAAGATCCATCGAGCTTTGGGGACCCCTGTTCCTGTGGGCGAACTGAGCGAATGGGTGGAGTCGTTGCCGACGATGCTCCCGAAAAGCGATGAAGAAGAACTGCTTCAAGATCTCAAGCGGCTTGTGCCGAGTTTTCAGCCGGATCTCTCTCAGGGTGTTTCATAGTTTTGCATATCAAGTGCCGATTTCCCACCTTCGTGTTAACGTCAAGCCCTACAGTTCTAACCGATGGCAACCGATAAGAACAATAGGGAACCATTTATAACAGGAAGGTAGAACCGTGAAAGGCGTTGTATTGGCGGGTGGGCTGGGGACGAGGTTGTTGCCGCTCACCAAGGTCACAAACAAGCACCTGCTTCCGGTGTATAACCGGCCGATGATCTATTATCCGATTCAAACGTTGGTCGATGCGGATGTGACGGAAATTATGTTGGTGACGGGAGGGAACAACGCGGGTGACTTTTTGAAATTGCTTGGAAACGGAAAGGAGTTTGGACTCAAGCATCTCAACTATACCTATCAGGAAGGTGAGGGAGGCATTGCCGACGCGCTTCGGTTGGCTGAACACTTTGCCGATGGGGAGTCCATCTGCGTGGTATTGGGCGATAACATTATTCAAGGAAGCGTCGCCAAAGCAGCGGATCATTTTCGACGTCAGCAAAAAGGGGCCAAAATCCTCCTCAAAGAAGTGAAGGACCCGCAACGGTTCGGTGTGCCGGTTTTGGACGGAGACCGTGTCGTAAAGATTGAAGAGAAGCCGCTCCATCCTCGATCGCCGTATGCCGTCACGGGCATTTATTTTTATGATCCGCAAGTGTTCGGGTTCATCCGATCACTCAAACCGTCAGTGAGGGGCGAACTGGAGATTACCGATGTCAACAACGCCTACATCAAGGCCGGAATGCTGACATGGGATCTGCTTGAGGGGTGGTGGACGGATGCCGGTACCATCGAATCTCTTTATCTGGCCAATCAGTTGGTTGGCCAAAGCGGCGCCAATAATCTTACTGTAGCGGCCTAGATGCGCATCCTTGTCACCGGCGGAGCAGGCTTCATCGGTTCTCACCTTGTCCGATATCTGCTGGCTTCCGCACAGCACCAGGTCGTCAACCTCGATGCTCTCTGCTATTCTGGGAATCTGGCCAATCTGGACACGTTAAGCCGACATCCAGGGTATGTGTTCGTTCATGGCGACATCTGTGACGAATCGTTGGTTTCATCCGTGCTTCGTAAACATCGAATCGAAGGTATCATCAATTGTGCAGCGGAGACGCATGTCGACCGTTCGATTCTTGACCCGGGGTGCTTTGCGCGCACTGATGTGGTGGGCACGGGCGTGTTGCTTGAAAAGGGACGGCATGCCGGCGTGAAACGGTTTCTTCAAGTCAGTACGGACGAGGTGTACGGCAGTGTCGAATCTGGATTGTCGACGGAAGAAGACCGGGTGGAGCCGCGTAGCCCCTACTCGGCCAGTAAAGCGGGGGGAGATTTTCTCGTGTTGAGCTATTGGACCACCTATCAGTTTCCAGTGGTGGTGACGAGGGGCAGCAATACCTATGGTCCCAATCAGTATCCGGAGAAATTCATTCCACTCTTTGTAACGAATGCCATCGATGATCAGCTGTTACCGTTGTACGGTGACGGTAGATATCGTCGCGATTGGCTTGCCGTTGAAGACCACTGTGCCGGGATCGTGCAAGCCTTTTTTCAGGGGGAACCAGGGAATGTGTACAATATTGGTGGGGGAAACGAGCGCGAAAACATTGTGGTCGCCGAGGAGATTCTCTCGTATCTCGGCAAGCCAAAGAGCCTGCTTTGCTTCGTGCTAGACCGGCCTGGTCATGACCGCCGGTATGCAGTTGATAGCGGGAAGCTCCGTCGGCTGGGGTGGCACCCTGTCGTACCGTTTGAAGAAGGGCTGCGCGCGACCATTCAATGGTATCAAGAACATGAGTCCTGGTGGCGCCCCATCAAGTCCGGAGAGTTCCGGAAGTATTATGAGCAGATGTACGGCCAACGGTTACAGCAAGCTAGCTGAGATGACAATTATCATTGAGTAGCCGCGAGTAACACTGCGGAAAGTTTTACCTGCAGCCTCGTCTCAACCGAGCGTATTACCGATATGAGAGTTCTCCTCACTGGGGCCAATGGGCAACTGGGCAGTGCTCTTTGCGAGGTGTTCGGAAACGAAACAGTTATACCCAAAGACTTACCGGATTTTGATCTCACGCGTTCGAGTGTTGAAGAAGAGATTGTCGGATCTGCCCCTGACCTGATTATCCATGCGGGGGCCTACACCGATGTCGATGGGGCTGAGCGAGAGCCGGACCTCGCGTTGGCGGTAAATGCCAAGGGGACCGAGCAGATTGCTCGTGCCGCTGTTCGGCTTGGAGCCCGCCTCATCTATATTTCTACCGATTATGTGTTTGATGGGACGCAGCGTATACCGTATTGTGAGAATGATATCCCTCGTCCGATCAACCGATATGGATTTTCGAAATGGAAAGGAGAGCAGGTTATACTGGCGTCTGGCGCCAGGGCGCTCATTATCCGGACCGCTTGGCTCTATGGGACGGTCGGCAAGAATTTTGTGAAGTCGATCATACGAGCTGCACAGCGCGAGCCAATTCTGAAGGTCGTGAATGATCAATCTGGTTGCCCTACGTATGCCGAAGACCTTGCTGCTGCCGTTGCCTCGTTGGTCCGAAAGGATGTGGAAGGGATGATCCACGTCACCAATCGCGGACAGTGCACATGGTATGAGTTTGCACAGGCTATCATTCGTGAAATGGGGTTCTGCTGTTCTGTCATGCCGATCACGACGGAGCAAGCAGGACGTCTTGCCAAGCGGCCGTCATATTCAGTGTTGAGTCCAGACCGGTTGGCCTCTCTGGGCCTTGCGTTGCCTGAATGGAGGCAGGCATTGGCACGATTTGCCAAAGTCGCCCGCTTGCCACTTGGTTATTTTCACGAGTGAGCTGTGCTCCTCTTGGTCAAAAGCCTTTTCAACTGTTCTGAGACTCGTTAAGATAGGGGTCGATTCTTGCCTGGTCGTTGAGCTCATCTTGTGACAAGCGCGTGAAATCGAAAACTCAAGAAAAATCGCTAAGAAGCCTTTTGCAGGAAATCCGCCTGTTCGCGACGGATGTGGACGGAGTGCTCACCGATGCCGGCATGTACTATTCCGAGTCGGGTGATGAATGGAAGAAGTTCAACACCCGCGATGGAATGGGGATCAAATTACTGCAGAAGGCTGGTCTTATCACGGCAATTGTGACGCAGGAGCGAACCAGATTGGTTGCTCGCCGGGCGGAAAAACTCGCGATTCCTGAACTTCATCAAGGAGTGATGGACAAGTTGTCGGTGATTCGTGATATGGCCACGCGACATGGCCTCTCTCTCAGGGAGGTCGCGTACATCGGCGACGATGTGAATGACATCGAGGCCTTGCAGGCGGTTGGGTTTTCAGCGGCTCCTGCGGATGGGCTTCCGCAAGTCTTGAAGGTTGTCGACTACGTGTGCCGACAAAAGGGTGGGGAGGGGGCGGTGAGGGAACTTGCAGAAATGATACTCCTCGCTCGTCCTGGGACAAAGAATACAAACAAGACGCATTGAGAGGGAGGCATGGCTCGTACATACCCACTATATCCGGTGATCATGGCGGGAGGGAGCGGGACCAGATTTTGGCCCTTAAGCCGTCATCTGTTTCCGAAGCAGCTCTTGCGGATCGGTGGCGAGCATACGTTGATTCAGCAGACGGTGCGACGTGTCCTCGGTTGTGCGCCGGCCGCCAACGTGCTTATTTCAACGAATGCGGCGCAAGCTGATCTCATCCGTGGGCAACTGATCGATTGGAAAGATGAGCTGACGCATGGATTTCTGCTTGAGCCGGAAGGACGAAACACCGCTCCTGCCATCGCCTTAGCCGCCATGGAAGTACTGGCCCGCGATCCGGATGGCCTTATGTTGGTGGTCCCTGCTGACCATGTGGTGACGGGACAGCGCGACTTTGAAGCCGCGGTTCAATTAGCCTCACAATTGGCTGCGGAGCGGTACCTGGTGACGTTCGGGATCAAGCCGATCCGACCCGAAACCGGGTACGGCTATATCAAGCCGAACGACAAGATGCTGCTCGGTAAGCAGGGGAAATTACGTGGATACCGTGTGCAAAAATTCGTGGAGAAACCCAATGCCACGAAGGCCGCCCAGTACCTCAAGGCGGGGCAGTATTTTTGGAACAGCGGCATGTTTGTCTGGCGTGCCGCGACGATTCTGGAAGAGATCCGCCGGCATCAGCCGGCCATTGCGACCGCGATGGATCGAATCAGGGAGCTGAAAGTGACCGGGGCATCCACGCAGGTGATTGATGACGTCTATCGCGCGATCAAGCCGGTTTCAATCGACAGCGGTGTCATGGAGCAGTCCTCGAAGGCGGCCGTGGTGCCGGTGATGTTTCAATGGTCAGATGTCGGGAGTTGGGGCAGTCTGGACGAAGTGGCGGAGAAAAATAAGGCCGGCAATGTGGTGATCGGACGAGTGGTCGATCTTGAGAGTACGCGCTCGATCGTCTATGCGGATCGGCGTGTCGTCGCAACGATCGGGTTACACGATATGGTGGTGGTCGATACCCCCGATGCGACGTTGGTGTGCCCTAAAGCGCGGGCGCAGGATGTGAAGAAGATCGTCGATATTCTGAAGCAGCAGCAAGCCCCTGAACATTTGGAACACCTGACGGTTCAGCGGCCTTGGGGGTCGTACACCGTGTTGGAAGAGGGGCCTGGGTTCAAAGTGAAACGCGTTACAGTGAATCCCGGAGGCCGTCTTTCGCTCCAACGCCATCGCCAACGCAGTGAGCACTGGGTTGTGATAGCTGGTACAGCGCGTGTCACGAGAGGCGTAGAAATCTTTGATTTGCAGGTCGGACAAAGTACGGCGATTCCGATGAAGACACGGCATCGACTAGAAAATCCTGGCAAAGAGATCGTGCATATCATCGAAGTACAGAACGGAACGTATCTCGGTGAGGATGATATTGTGCGGTTTAAGGATGATTACGGAAGGAGCGTAAAGCGTGAAGCGTGAAGCGTCGATCGGGATGACCAAGACGGAGATTTCTTCCCGCGCTTCACGAATCACGCTTCACGAATAACGAACCTATGGGATTGTTTCGCGAATACGATCTGAGAGGAATTGTCGGCAGCGAATTGACCGAGGATCTGGCTGAACGGGTGGGCCGTGCCTACGCCACGTATGGCGTGACGCGTGGCGTGAAGACGATCAGCCTGGGGCGTGACGGGCGGCTCAGTTCTCCGTCCTTGCACAAGGCGCTGCTCAAGGGACTGCTCGCGGGCGGACTCAATGTGATCGATATTGGGCTTTGCACCTCACCACTCGTGTATTTTTCTTTGTTCACGCTACCGGTTGACGGCGGTATCATGATTACCGGAAGCCACAATGCGGCGGAGTATAACGGATTTAAGATCTGTGTCGGCAAATCAGCCATTTTTGGAGAGGAAATTCAGGAACTTCGAAGGGTGATGGAAGCAGGGGTATTCGTATCGGGGAACGGCCATCTCTCCGAGCATCCGATTATTCCCGACTATCTGGCATACCTCCAGAAAAGCTTCTCTCATGTCCACGCAAACCGGCTGCATGTCGTGATCGATAGTGGAAACGGCGCAGCGTCTCTGATTGCCAAACAAGCTCTTGAATTGCTGGGTTGCAAAGTGACTGGGTTGTATTGCGATCTTGACGGACGCTTTCCTAACCATCATCCGGATCCTACGGTGCTTGAAAATCTCGCCGACCTCATGCAGACCGTGAAAAGTCACCGGGCTGACGTAGGGATCGGATATGACGGGGATGCGGACCGAATCGGGGCAGTTGATGAGCAGGGGGAGGTGCTGTGGGGTGACCGTTTGTTAGTCATCTATTCGCGGGAGATCCTGGCCGAAAAACCAGGCAGTACGATCATTTCCGAAGTCAAGGCGTCGCAAAGTCTCTATGACGATATTGCCAAGCGAGGCGGACGTGGGATCATGTGGAAGACGGGTCATTCGCTGATCAAGGCAAAGATGAAAGAGGAATCGGCTGTATTGGCTGGTGAAATGTCTGGACACATGTTCTTTGCGGATCGATATTTTGGGTACGACGATGCGGTCTATGCGTCGTGTCGGCTTGTTGAAATCCTGGCGAAGACCCAACGTCCGCTTTCCACATTAGTTGCTGACTTGCCCAAAACGGTGGTGACTCCAGAGATCCGGGTGGACCTTCCTGATGCAGTCAAATTCGACGTCGTGGAGCGGGTTCGCCTGAGATTCTCGGAGTATTTGCAGAGCAAGCAAGGCCTTGGGCCGAGCAAACTGGTACTTCGAGACTTGATTACAATCGACGGTGTCCGTGGGATATTTGATAATGGATGGGGGCTCATCCGGGCCTCCAATACGCAACCAGCCTTGGTGCTCAGATTTGAGGCGACGTCCTCTGCAGAGCTTAACGTCATTCGAGCGATCGTCGAGGAGGAACTCCTGGAGGCGAAACGAGCGGTCGGGTGTTAGTGGCTGCCACGGCCTGGCCCGATCGAATTCCCGATGTCTCCCGCATGTGCGGCTCTGCTTTGATTGTCGTTGCCGTGTTGCTCCTGCTCTTACCTGCTGGTTCAATTAAAGCGCACGCTCAAAGTGAACTCAAACATCCTTTTCAGGTCGGTGAACGGCTGACGTATGAGGTTTCTTGGCTCAATATGACAGCCGCGATTGCTGTGATGGAAGTGGTTCAGATAGAGGGACCGAACGATCGACCGGTTGCCAAGTTGGTGGGGACGGCATACTCAACACCGATCATCACGAAGTTCTTTCCTGTGGATAATCGAGTGGAGTCGGAGCTGGATCTGGAGACACTGGCTCCGGACCATATGACCTTCCGTCGGCGAGAAGGGAGAAAGAAAGAAGATATCGAGTATGTCTTCCATCAAAAAGAAGGCACAGTCACGGCCGTCAGAGGAGGGGCGACGGAGTCGCTTCCTATCCCAGCCGGGACACAGGATATCATGTCATGCTTGTACTATACGCGGACGGTCTTGCCACCGAATCCGGGGGCTTCACTGAAGATGAACGTGTACCACGATAAGAAGAATCGCCCGGTCGAGGTTCTTGTCGAAGCGATCGAGACCATTGAAGGGGCCTGGGGAAAGGCGGAGACGGTCCGGGTGCTGGTGATCATGCCGTTCCATGGGTTGTTTATGAATCAGGGTAACATTCGCGTGTGGGTTACCAACGATGACAGGAAGACTCCTCTTCGGATGAAGGCGAAGGTCGTGCTCGGGTCCATTGTCGCTGATTTGGTAGACGGCTTTCCGGAAACCGCTGCTCCAAAGCAAGAGTATTGAACATCGATTGTTGTTCGCACGGGTCAAACCCGCTATACTGGGCGCCATCATGCGAGAATTTCCACTTACGTTAAACCGCTTTATCACTCAGAATCAGGCCTCGCATCAAGCTGCGACGGAGGAGTTCTCCGGTTTATTGACCCAGATTGGTCTGGTCGGCAAGCTCATTTCTGAAGATCTACGGCGCGCCGGGCTGATCAACATTCTTGGAACGACCGGCGACACGAACGTGCAGGGAGAAACGGTCAAAAAACTGGATGCCATTGCCAACGACGACTTCGTCAAGGTCTTTCAACACAGCGGTTATGTCTGCGCCTTGGCTTCGGAAGAAATGGAAAAGCCGATCTCAATGCCCGGCAATTGGCCGCAGGGGAAGTACATGCTGCTGTTCGATCCTCTTGATGGCTCCTCCAATACGGACAACAATATGCCGCTCGGGGCCATTTTTTCAGTACTTAAGTATGACCGAACCGATCGGTTGCCCACCGAAGGCGAAATGATCCGTCGAGGAACCGAACAAGTTGCGGCCGGTTACCTGCTGTACGGATCGAGCACGATGCTGGTGTACACTGTCGGGCAGGGCGTGTATGGATTTACGCTTGAACCCGGCATCGGAGAATATCTTCTCTCTCACGCGCAGGTCAGAATTCCTGACAAGGGCAAGGTCTACGCTGCCAACGAAGGGAACTATAACAAGTGGTCGGAGGGAACGAGGAAGTATGTGGATTCGCTCAAGGTCAGCGATAAGACAACCGGTCGTCCGTACAGCGCTCGGTATTCGGGCTGTTTGGTGGCCGATGTGCATCGCCTGTTGCTCGGAGGCGGGATCTATCTCTATCCGGGCGAAACCGATAAACCAGAAGGGAAGCTGCGACTACTCTACGAGGCGAATCCGCTGGCCTTTGTCGTCGAACAGGCCGGAGGAAAAGCTTCAACGGGCACATCGAGAATTATGGAAGTGGAGCCGAAGAAATTGCATCAGCGCGTGCCGCTGATTATCGGGAGCCGCAGCGACGTCGAGCAAGCGGAAGCGTACATTCAGGGGAACATCTGACACTCATGTATATGGTACTGTGATGTTGTTGGGAGGGAACTATGAGAGACCGGGTTCAAGAAATTCTGAGTTGGTACGGGAGCGATAACGCAGGGACCAAGACCAACATCGCGCGTCTACTCCGGTCAGGTAAGTTGGCGGGGACCGGCAAGTTGGTCATTTTACCGGTGGATCAAGGATTCGAGCATGGGCCGGCGAGGAGTTTTGCGCCGAACCCATCCGGCTATAATCCGCACTATCACTTTCAGCTCGCGATTGATGCCGGATGTAATGCCTATGCTGCCCCACTGGGGTTTCTGGAAGCTGGGGTCAATGAGTTTGCGGGGCAGATTCCCCTCATCCTCAAACTCAACAACCATGATGTGCTGCATGATGAGAAGGATCCATTGCCCTCAGTCACTGGTAGTGTGAGGGATGCGCTTCGGTTGGGTTGTTCGGCCGTCGGGTTCACGATCTATCCCGGTTCTTCCCATTGCAACGCCATGTATGAGCAATTGCAGGTGATTGCCGAGGAAGCGAAAGACAGTGGCCTTGCGGTGGTCGTGTGGTCCTATCCGCGAGGGTCGGTGTTGAGTAAAGAAGGTGAGACGGCCATGGATGTGGTCGCGTATGCGGCGCAGATTGCGGCTCAATTGGGCGCACACATTATCAAGGTAAAATTGCCGACTGCGCATTTGGAACAGGCTGCGGCCAAGAAGGTGTATGAATCGACGCAAATTCCGATCAAGACGCTGGCGGAGCGAGTGAAGCACGTCGTCCAGAGCTCGTTCGATGGTCGTCGGATCGTCATCTTTTCGGGCGGGGCCAAGAGCGAGGATAAGAACGTATTCGAAGAAGCTCGAGCCATTCGCGATGGTGGAGGCTTTGGCTCGATCATTGGCCGGAATTCATTCCAGCGTCCAAAGGCGGAGGCGACCGAGTTTCTTCACACGATCATGGGGATTTACAGCGGCGAGATTAAGTGATCTTCCATGCCGTATTGACACGAGCGAAATGGCATCATGAATCAAGTGGATTTTGAACACAAACCGCCTCGCGGAATGAGAAGATGGATGGTTGCCGCAACCTTGTTAACGGTTGGGATTGTTATAGGTTTTGTGGTTGCGTCGGACCTCGGCTGGTTGCCGGCGGGACATGCGGTTCCCGATGCATCTTCCATAGCTCCGACGCTCCCCATCGCTAGACCCGTGTCTACGGCTCCTCAACCAGTTTTGGGCGGGGGCAATCAAACATTCGTCGATATTGCCAAGTCGGTGAAACCCGCGGTGGTCAATATCTACGCGACCAAGAGCGGACGTTCTGAAGGCTCCGGGACAGCGCCCTTTGATGACCCTTTGTTTAGAAAGTTTTTCGGCGACGAGTTTTTCAAAAAGTTTGAACATCCGAAAGAGCGAAAAGAACGAGGGCTTGGGTCCGGCGTGATCGTTGAATCACACGGGCTCATCATCACCAACAATCATGTGGTCGGCAAGGCGGATGAAATTCGCGTCACGCTGTCAGATAAGCGCGAATTTAAGGCGAAGCTGATCGGGACCGATCCAAAGACCGATGTGGCCGTTGTGAAGATCGACGCGACGGGGCTTCCGACTGTCGCCTGGGCCGATTCAGACAAGCTGGAAGTCGGGGAGTTTGTCCTGGCCGTCGGGAATCCGTTCGGGCTGACACAGACCGTGACGTTGGGGATTGTCAGTGCCCTTGGACGAGCCGCTGGTATTGCGGAGTACGAGGATTTTATCCAGACAGATGCGGCGATCAACCCCGGGAATTCAGGTGGAGCTCTGGTCAATGTGCGGGGTGAGCTGGTTGGAATCAATACGGCCATCTTCAGCCAGAGCGGCGGCAACATGGGGATCGGGTTTGCCGTGCCGAGCAATATGGCACAGTCGATTATGGGGCAACTGGTGCAGACGGGCAAAGTCGTTCGAGGGTGGCTCGGCGTCTCGATTCAAGAGCTCACACCGGAATTGTCCTCCCAGTTTGGAATCACGGAGACAAAGGGTGTGTTGGTGAGTGATGTGATGGACGACAGCCCGGCGAAAAAGGCCGGGTTTGAACGAGCCGACGTCATCATCGAGTATGATGGCAAGTCGATGGATTCACCAACTCATCTGCGCAATGCTGTGGCCCAGACTCCGGTTGGAAAAAAAGTTGTGGTGAAGCTTATCCGGGACAAGAAACCCAAAACCATTGACCTCACCATTGTCGAGCAACCCAAGTCGATGTCACAAAACGGCGATGAGGATGGAGGGGATGCAGCGACGCCGACGGGCATACTCTCCAGTCTCGATGTGCGAGATCTCACGGAAGAATTAGCTGGCCGGTATGGGCTCAAATCCAGCGAACGGGGCGCGGTGATTGTTCGGGTCAAGCCCGGAAGCACGGCGGAAGAGCTGGGAGTTCGTGAGGGGGATATTGTGCTCGAGGTCAATCGTCAAGCCGTCACGTCTGTGAAAACTTTTGAGCGAATCGCCGGTAAATTGCCAAAAGATCAAGCCGTCTTGCTATTGTTGAAACGGCAGGGGCGGACGATCTATCTCACGCTTCGTCCATGAGCAGTCAGTGGGCCATCCATCATACAGTGACTGCAGATATTCCTAGACGCTTCACGTGAGTAACCACACCGTGGCTCTCGTCCCTGCCGCTGGACGAGGCCTTCGCATGGGCGGCTCGGTGCCTAAACAATTTCTCGCCCTCGGCGGTGAACCGCTGGTGGTCCACTCCCTTCGTGTGTTTCAGCACTCTCCCGTCATCCACGAGATTATACTGGCTGTGCCAGAGGCCGACCTCGACTACTGCCTCAATGACCTTGCCGTTCGATATGGATTCTCAAAAATCACGAGGGTGGTCGCGGGTGGAAAGGAGCGCCAGGATTCGGTCCGGCATGCCCTTGAACACGTGCCGGTCGAGACGGATATCGTGGTCGTTCATGATGCGGTACGGCCGTTCCTGACTCTGGATATGGTGGCTCATGTGGTCGAGGCGGCTCGCCGCGTGGGCGGGGCCATTGTGGCCTTGCCGATGCGTGATACGGTTAAACAGGTTGGAAACAATCATCATATCGAACGAACGGTGGATCGGGGGCCGCTCTGGTTGGCACAGACGCCGCAGGCCTTCCGACGTGATCGATTGTTGGACGCCCACCGCAAAGCTCATGCGGACGGTGTGCGCGCCACCGATGATGCGTTCTTGTTCGAATGGGCAGGTCACCCAGTTGAGGTGGTGGAAGGGAGCGGAGAGAACATCAAGGTCACGCGGCCTGAAGATATGGTGATCGGTGAGGCCATCTTGGCCTCCCGTCAGTCAGGACGCATGAAAGGGACAACATGAGCAAGGGGTTTCGTATTGGGTATGGCTA
Organism: Nitrospira sp.; assembly: GCA_005116895.1. Taxonomy (GTDB): domain Bacteria; phylum Nitrospirota; class Nitrospiria; order Nitrospirales; family Nitrospiraceae; genus Nitrospira_D. Next base: position 363,060 of record SWDO01000014.1, read on the forward strand.
TGACGTCCATCCATTGGGACCAGGGCGCAAACTGATTCTTGGCGGGGTCGAAATTCCCCATAGCAAAGGGTTGGTTGGTCATTCTGACTCCGATGTGCTGGTTCATGCCGTGTGCGATGCCCTGTTGGGTGCAATGGGAGAGGGAGATTTGGGACGGCACTACCCCAGTTCGGATCCCAAGTACAAAGGAATCTCGAGCCTCAAACTGTTGGAAGATGTCATGTCGAAGCTGAGAGTGAAGGGATATCGAGTGGGAAATATTGACACCGTGATCGTGGCTCAAGCGCCCCGTCTTGGACCGCACCTTGCGGTGATGCAGAAGACCATGGCAGAAGCCGCCGGGGTCCTCCCCGAGTTAGTCAATGTCAAGGTGAAGAGCGGAGAAGGGTTAGATGCCGTGGGCCATGAGGAGGGCATGATCGCTCATGCCGTTTGTTTGATCGAGCAGGTCTGAGGTCGTAGGATAGACTGCTGATGCTGGCGCACATTACACAAGATCTCAAAGCGGTCTTTGATCGAGATCCGGCGGCAACAAGCAAGCTGGAGGTCATCCTTACGTACGCAGGCTTCCATGCGTTGTTGGCGTATCGAATTTCCCATTGCCTCAAGTCGATGGGCATTCCCTTCCTGCCGCGTGCGATTTCACAACTAGCCCGCTGGGTGACCGGTGTGGAGATTCATCCTGCCGCCAAAATCGGGACAGGGTTTTTCATCGACCATGGTATGGGAGTGGTGATCGGCGAAACCGCTGAGATTGGAGACTATGTGACTCTCTTCCAAGGCGTGACGTTGGGAGGGACAGGCAAGGAACGTGGTAAACGGCATCCAACGTTGGGTAATCATGTGGTGGTTGGGGCCGGGGCCAAGATCTTGGGAGGGATTACGATCGGTGACAATGTGAAGATCGGGGCTAATTCTGTCGTATTGAAGAATGTTCCCCCCAATTCGACAGTCATCGGTGTGCCGGGACGCGTGATCAAATCCCTGGGCGAACGGCTGCCGGATGCGACGATGGACCAAGTCGATTTGCCGGACCCCATCAGCGATCGCTTCATCGCGTTGGAACAAGAATTGATCGAACTCCGAAAAAGACTCGAAAATCCTGATGAGAAGTCTAATCCGTAACAGTGAGCGGTATGGGCAGGCTCAGGGACACAATTAATCCGGCGCGGTGTGTTGCCGCACCGGATTAACAGGACTATGCAGAGAGACAATCGCTCATGAATAGCTTCCGCTCGTCGCCCTTCAACTTCTTGTCGCCCGCTTCTTTATTGCACGTTTTCATCTTATTCTGCTGAGAGCTCTTCCCGCCTCCGCCTTTCTCCGACTTGGCGGAGAGACAGCCCTTCATAAATTCCTTCCGTTCGTCTCCCTTTCCTTCGCCAAACCCCTTCGCGTTCGCCTGCTCGTTGCAGGCCTTCATCTTGTTCTGATGTTGAGGCGCGGCGACGGCGAATGGAGTTGCCTCAAGGCTGACCATGAACAAGGCAATGGCGATCACACGTAGCGCTGTCGACATACCAATTCTCCTTTATGGTGAGAGGTGAGATACAGGTCTGAGCGTGCATCTTAGCAAACAATTACGTAATTGTCTGTGAGGAGAGGCATGAGGCCTGTTGGTCATCAGCGATTCATGGGCGAAGAGAGCCTGTGTAGGACGATAGCCACTGAGAATGAAGTTACAGTTTGGTGCTCAACAAGACAGGATGATTTCTTCGGAGGAAAAGGATATTCTCTGAAGGGAGTCAATACACCGCAGCGGTATCCATCTTGACTGGTATAGGTGGGAAGAGAGAAGGAATCCATGAGCTCAACCCCAGGCATCGCCCCAGCGCGACAGTTTAGGAACCTGCTTGAGTCGGAGCAGCTGGAATTCATCTGCGAAGCTCATAACGGCCTGAGTGCAAAGATCGTTCAGGAAGCCGGCTTCGAAGGCATTTGGGCCAGCGGTCTCTCCATCTCAGCACAATTTGGCGTTCGTGATAACAACGAGGCCAGCTGGACACAAGTTCTGGATAATCTGGAGTTCATGTCCGATGCTGTAACGGTTCCAATCCTTCTTGATGGTGATACAGGATACGGCAATTTCAATAACATGCAGCGGCTGGTCCGCAAACTGGAGCAGCGACGTATCGCTGCGGTGTGCATCGAAGACAAGCTTTTCCCCAAGACTAATAGTTTTATCAAGGGCGATGCTCAACCGATGGCGGACATCCAAGAGTTCTGCGGCAAGATTAAGGCAGGCAAAGACGCTCAGACTGATTCGGACTTTTGCATTATCGCGAGGGTGGAAGCCTTCATCTGTGGGTGGGGGTTGGCTGAAGCCCTTCGCCGAGCCGAGGCCTATCGTCAGGCAGGCGCAGACGGCATCCTCATTCATAGTGCCTTGTCGGTGCCGGATGAGATCCTTGCGTTCAAGCAGGAATGGAGCAATCGATGTCCGGTCGTGATTGTGCCGACCAAATATTACGCCACGCCCACCGATGTGTTTCGGCAGCATGGGTTCTCAATGGTGATTTGGGCCAATCATATGCTCCGAACCGCCGTGGCCGCCATGCAGAAAACCGCGCGGACCTTGAAGGAACAGCAACATCTGCTTTCCATTGAAGACAAAGTTGCGCCGGTTTCAGAAATCTTCAGGCTGCAAAATGCCGCAGAGTTACAAGATGCCGAAGACCGCTATCTTCCCAGAGGCGCCGAAAACACCAGCGCTATCGTGTTGGCGGCTTCCCGTGGGGAGGAGCTTCGTGAGCTGACAGAGCACCAACCCAAGACCATGGTGAAAATTCAGGGGACGCCGATCCTTGCCCGCATCGTGGACGCCTATAACGCCGTGGGGATCAAGGACATCACGGTCGTTCGTGGCTATAAAAAAGAGGCGGTGACGCTGCCCAACCTGACCTATTTGGATAACGATGACTTTGCCGATACCGGTGAGCTGGATTCTCTGGACAAAGCGATGCGTGCCCGGAAAGGGGTGGCCAAGGATCTGATCATTTCGTATGGCGACGTGCTGTTCAATACGTACATTCCTCAGGCCCTGTGTCAGGAAAAAGAGGACTTTGTCGTCTTTGTGGACAGCGATTGGCAGAACCAGAGCAGCTATGCCCGTTTGGGCGGCTTTGCCGAATGCACGCTGCCGAATTCAAGGAAAGCCTTCAATGCCAAGATCTATCTTCAACAATTAGGGAATCTGGCACCTCAAGAAAGCATCCATGGAGTCTGGATGGGGTTCCTCAAAGTGTCTCCCGCCGGAACTGTCCACCTTCAGGCGATCCTCGCTGAGATGGTAGCTGATCCAGCGAATCGCAAAGCCGGCATTCCCGTTCTATTGCAAGAACTGTTGAAGCGACAACTCTCTGTTCGTGTGCTCTATACGGTCGGCCACTGGCTTGATATCAACAGCCTTGATGATGTGGTTCAGGCAGGCAATTTTTGACCATTCGCGCTCTCACTCGTAATCCACCCGTACCAAAAATAGCCCCTGAGGGGGAGCTGTTTTGCCGGCTGCTGAACGATCTCGTGCATCGAGAATCTGCCTGAGCCTGTCCGGCTGGCGTTTGTGCAAGCCGACCTCGGCAAGGGTGCCGACAATCGAACGGATCATCTGTTTCAGGAACCGGTCGGCATAGGCTTCGATTCGCAGCCGATCGCCTTCCCGGAAGACCGTGAATTGTTGCAGATGACAGATGGGATCGTCGTTGTCGGTGGGCTGGGTCTGGAACGAAGAAAAATCGTGCGAGCCGATCAGGGCCAGTCCTGCCTGATTCATTGCCGCGTCGTCAAGAGGCTGATGGATATGCCAGCAATAGTCACGCTCAACGGCCGGACGTTCCGGGCGATTCAGAATACGGTATTCATACAGTTTGCCCCTGGCTGAATGTCTTGCATGGAATGTGTCCGGCATGAGCGCGACTGATCGCACCACGATGCTCTTCGGGAGATGGGCGTTCAGCGCTCTGGTCCATCCCCGGGGCGTCATGTCACGGTCGATACGGAAACTCGCCACCTGCCCCATCGCATGTACTCCTGCATCGGTGCGTCCGGCGCCGATGACCGGTGCGTTGATTTGAGTGACGCCTGCAATGGCCGCTTCGACGGCTGCTTGAACCGTTGGCTGGTCGGGCTGACGTTGCCAGCCTGCGTAGGCCGTGCCGTCATATTCGAGAGTGAGTTTAACGATAGGCATGCAGCACGCGGATGGCGATGAGCGAGACGATCAGCGGATGTCCGGTCTATTATTGGTCAGGAACGAAACAATACCATGGTAGAGGGATTGAGCGACATCGCGGACGAACGCCGGTTTTCTGAGGAGATCTTCCTCGTCGGGGTTGGAAATATAGGCGATCTCGGCCAGGATGCTGGGCATGCTCGTAAACCTCAAGACATAAAAGGGCGCGGTCTTGACGCCATGGTCGTTGACCACATATGGCCCATTCATCTGGGAGACCATGGCTTCTTTCGCGTTCCACGCAAGCTCCAGAGACTCCTCGATTTTCTTTGCCGTTAAAAGATCTGCCACGAGGTATTCCCATCCGACCCCGGTGTTGATGATCGGGGTGCCGTTCTCCCGTGCTGCGACCTCCAGTGCTCGCTGATCCTTGGCCTCTCCGAAGTGATAGATTTCAATCCCTTTAACTATGCGTGACGGATGCGAGTTGACGTGGATGGAGACGAAGAGATCGGCTTCGTTGCTGTTCGCAAACCTGGCCCGATCTTCCAGCTCAATAAACACATCACGGTCTCGGGTCATCAACACGCGCACGCCGGGCTGCTTTCGTAGAAGTTCACGAAGCTGGAGCCCTACCTTGAGAGTAATATCCTTCTCCTCGGTCCGTTGGATGCCCCGTGCGCCCGGATCTTTTCCCCCATGGCCGGGATCGATCACGATGGTCGTGTATCCCTTGGCGCGCGGCGTGACGGGTTGGGAGGTGGAAGAAGCTGCCCGCTGAGGGCCTTCTCGTGGATCAAGCGCTGAAGGAGGGACTGGGGCCTTGGGTGGCGTCACATCAATGACCAAGCGAGGGGGATGGGATAGCGTGAAGTGCTTATAGGTCCGGAACGATGTGGTTGGAAGAGACACTGCGACAGCATGCGAGGGCAGTTGAGTGACGATGAAGGGTGATGGAATAGTCCCGTTCATCGCTTTCGCTTGCGCTGGTTGGCTGAGCCCTGTGTTGGGAAGGGCGAGGACCACGCGACTTGGATTGGTCGCTCGTTGCTCGATGACTGTGGTGTGATGGTCAAGATCCAACACGAGTCTGCTTCTCTCTGGGCTCGTCATCACACGGAAATTGCGAACGGTCACGGGAGCCAGGGAAGCGGTCGTTCCTTTGATGCGGCTCTGTTCCGATGACCGCATCGGTAAAGGACGGTGATCATCGGAGGACCACGCCCAGGCCGCTGGGATCAAGCTCCCGTATGCGGAGAGGAAGAAGATGGCAGTGGACGAGAGGAGGGTGAGGGGCTTAAAGGAAAGCAGTCGAGGCGTTCGTATATGCATGGGCCTTTTGTCGGTAGAAGACAATGGGAAACTATTCTCAGATGTCCGTCGCCTTGTCAAGAATTACACCAGTTAGCTAGGCGGAATTCGGATTGACTGTGGGCTCACGACCGCGATAGCGTGAGATATGCCGACACATCTGATCGTCGATGGGTATAACGTGCTGGCTGGTGCCGGAGCCCTTCCCGGACGCCTTGAATCGGCCCGCGAGGTGTTGCTGCAGGATTTGGCCGCCTATCGGCATCGGAAGCACCATGCTATCACCGTCGTATTTGACGGCTGGCAACAGGGCCAGCCATCCGAACGGCGGGAGCATCATGCCGGAGTCCAGGTGATCTACTCAAAACGGGGCGAGCGGGCGGATCAGGTCATCCAACGCTTGGCACGGGAATACGGGGCGGACTGTGCGGTCGTCAGCTCCGACCACGAAATCGTGAATACGGCCAGAGCTCATGGGGCCATGGTCATGGGAGCGCGCGAATTTGCGGACAAGCTGCGCGTGTCATCGAGCGCAGGCGGCACCATACCCTATAAAGAACTCGATACAGGAGTCGATGTTCGCCCAACGCGGGGGCCGGAGAAGAAGGGGAACCCTCGAAAACTGCCAAAATCTCAACGACAACGCGCTCGCCAGCTCAAGCGATTTTGAACAGCTTTTTTGCATTCTCGGTCGTTCGTCCCTGAATCTCTTCCAAGGAGAGATCGGGATGAATGGTTGCGAGTTGCTTCGCTACCTGTGCCACATACGCCGGTTCATTGCGCTTGCCGCGATAGGGAACAGGCGTCAGGTATGGGCAATCGGTTTCGATGAGCAGGCGATCCAGCGGGGTCTGCTTGGCAATCTCGCGTAGTGCGGTCGCACTCTGAAACGTGAGGATTCCCGAAAACGAGAGATGAAATCCCAAATCAAGGGCTTCCTTCGCCAGCCAGGCATCCCCAGAAAAGCAGTGAAAGACCCCACCGACCTCTGACGCCTTTTCTTCCCTTAAAATCGCGACCGTATCCTCCGGTGCTTCCCTCGTGTGAATAATCACGGGTAGCTTGAGTTCGCGTGCAACCTGAATCTGCTCGCGGAATCGGTCACGCTGCTCATTTGGGGAGGAGTGATTGTAGTGATAATCGAGCCCGATTTCCCCATAGGCCACGACCTTCTCGCTTTTCGCTAGACGGCGGAACTCATCATACCAATTGTCCTGGATATGCTTGACCTCGTGTGGATGGACCCCGATGGAGGCGTACACAAAGGGATAGTGATCGGCGAGCGCGACGGCCGCTTGACTGGTCGCCAGATCACAACCTATAGAGACGAAGGCGTCGACTCCGGCTTCTCGCGCGCGGGCAATGACGGCCTCCCGATCGTCGTTGTAGCGCGCGTCGTCGAGATGAGTGTGGGTGTCGATTAACATGGTGGGTATCCTACCACGGTGACCAGGAGATGACGAGACTGGCTGACTTTGACAATTGGCGCTTGACATTGATCTGGACACGATGATAAATGCAACTCACTTGCAACTTGGAAATTCAGATGGCCGAATCAATACTTGATAGTCTGCGAGCCGGCGGGAAGAAACTGACGAAGCCCAGGAAGGCCATTCTGGCCATTCTTGAGCAGAGCTCGCTGCCGATCACGGTGGCTGAAATAGCTGATCAACTAAAGAAGGCAAGGGCAGCGGTGGATCTGGTTACGGTCTACCGGAATGTGGCGATGCTGCAGGAACTTAAATTGGTCAATCCGGTCGGGCTCCATGAAGGACAGATGCGGTATGAATTTCGTCATGGCCGTGAGCATCACCACCATATTCAATGCCGCGGGTGCGGCCAGATCGTTGATCTGATGCTCTGTCCCCTCAAGAAGCTGACAGAGCTAATCGAGGAGCAAACCAAGTTTGTCATCGAAGGTCATGCCCTGGAGTTCTTTGGCTGGTGCCCGCAATGCCAATGACACGACTCATCAAAAAGGCCGGCCATTGGGCGCTTGTTCTGGGTTATGTATTGTTGGTGCTGACACTTCAGCCGTTGTTGCTGGAACACACCTTCGCGGCCGGTACGTCCCACGAACATTCGGATCAAGATGTCTGCGCTTGGCTGGATCATGCTGCCAGCGCTGGATTGCATTCAGTCACGCCACCACCAGTCCTTGTTCCTGTTCTAGACGCGACTACCTCTCTACTGAATCTAATCTTCAAGTTCGTTCCCCGCTCGTCTGATTCTGTCCGCGGTCCTCCTTCTTTCTCCATCTAATTAGTCAATTTGATCAATCGCTCTGTTGGTTGTGTCTCTCTGCACCTTGTGCGGGGAAGATCGGGTAGTCGTCGCTTTCCGCCTCCCGGAAACCGACACTCAAGGGGTTGGGCGTTCTTCACTTGTTATGAAGAACGGTATCCGATCTTCTCCAGCAGAAGGTGTCCAAAGAGATAGTCCACGGTCTGAGGCAAGAGGAGGTGTGTGATGGCGACGACGACTGAGATGCTGGCTTCAGTACCGGTCACGGTGTTAACCGGTTTTCTGGGGGCGGGGAAGACGACGCTGCTCAATCGGATTCTGACGACGGAGCATGGGAAGCGGGTGGCGGTGATTGTCAACGAGTTTGGGGAGGTCGGCATCGACAATCAGTTGGTTATTGGTGCGGATGAAGAGATCTTTGAGATGAACAATGGCTGCATCTGCTGCACCGTGCGCGGTGATTTGATCCGCATCATCGGAAACCTGCTCAAGCGGAAGGATCGATTCGACTACATGGTGATCGAAACGACCGGGCTGGCCGATCCAGCCCCGGTTGCGCAGACATTCTTCGTCGATGACGAGATGAAGCGGCGGTTGTTGCTCGACGGAATCGTCACTGTCGTCGATTCGAAACATATCTGGGAACATCTTGATACGAGTCCGGAAGCCAAAGAGCAAATCGCATTCGCCGATGTGATTCTCCTGAACAAAATCGACCTGGTTCCGCCTGGCGAGGTGGACCGGTTGGAAGCCAGGATTCGGGCTATCAATGTCATGGCGAAGATTCATCGGACGAAGGATGCACAGGTAGAGATCAACCGGTTGTTGAACATCGGAGCGTTCGATCTGGGTCGTAAGTTGGACATCGATCCCAACTTTCTCGGCGAAGATGCGCATCAGCATGATCCGAGCGTGTTCTCCGTGGCGCTGGTCGAGGATGGAGTGGTCGATGAGGAAAAGGTGAACGACTGGTTCCGGGAAGTACTCAGCACCATGGGAACAAAGATCTACCGGATGAAGGGGATTTTGAATGTCGAAGATCGTGACCATCGGTTCGTGTTCCAAGGGGTGCATATGTTGTTTGATGGAAAAGCCGATCGCCAGTGGAAACTCGGGGAGGTTCGTAATAACCAGCTGGTGTTCATTGGGAAGGATTTGGATCGAGACGCGTTGACGAAGGGATTCCGGTCATGCCTCGTCTAGCCAAACGTCAGATGGCTGTGACGCTCAGCCCAATTGGGCGAGCGATGCTTGGTGACTATGTCCATCGTGTGGCCTTTGCGTCTGATGGAACTAGATTTGCCGCATGCTCTACGTCGGGCCAAGTGGCTGTCTGGGAAGTTGCTTCCCTCAAGCCGGTCTATGAACTCAAGGGGCATCAGCAGTCGGCGTTAACGCTGGTCTGGCATCCAAAGCGGCAGGAGTTGGCATCGGGGGGCCAGGACGGTCTCGTCCGAATCTGGAATGCGAATATAGGTGAAGAGCGTGCAGCACTTCCTATTGGAGGACAAGGTTCGTGGGTCGAGCATCTTGCTTGGTCGCCGGATGGGAAATTTCTAGCAGCGTCAGCTGGGAAGCAGCTTCGCATCTGGAATATCGACCTTGCGGTGCCCCCTCAACTTGCCGCTGAAGTTCCGGATTATAAGACGACGATTTCAGCCTTGACCTGGATGCCACGTGGTGACGGTGTCGTGGCCTCTGCCTATGGCGGGGCCTGGCTGTGGAAGATCGGCCAAGAGAAGCCGGTCCGGCCCTTTCCTTATGATGGTGCCCTACTGACGATCGCGGTGAGCCCGAACGGGGAATATCTGGCATCAGGAAACCTCGACGGATCGGTCCATCTTTTCCGTACGGACAGCGATCAGAACTGGCATATGTCCGGCTATCCGGTGAAGGTGACATCAGTGCGATTTGACTATAACGGCCTCAATCTGTTCACTGCCTCCGGTCCGTCTCTGGTCGCCTGGAACATGAAGAAATTTGAGGGGACAGGCGGGCGTCTCTTTAAAGGACATCTGGGATGGATTCAAGAAATCGCCTGCCATCCCAGTCGATCCATCATGGCAACGGTAGGGGAAGACGGTCTGCTCTGTCTCTGGTCGCCACAGACGACCAAACCGCTGTTGAGTCAGGAAGTGAACAAGGCCGGTGGCCTATCGTGCGTGGCCTGGGGTTCCAGCGGGCAGTGTTTGGCGACCGGTGCAAGTGACGGGGGCGTGTCATTGTTCTCCGTTCATGGAGTCGAGGATTAAGCATGAATTTGTTCGGCCCAAAGCGTGTGCTGCAACAGGATCAGGTCGATCGAATCAAGTCCTGGACTCGTGAAACCTGGAGCCTCGGTGACGACACCACCATTATGGTGACCGAACTGGAATGCCGAGAGCCCGGTTGCCCGCCGATTGAAACGGTCATTGCGGTGCTGGAAGGCCCGGGAGTCACGAAGCAGTACAAGCTCCATAAGACGACCGACGAGGTGAGCCGGCATGATGTGGAACGTCTGGCCAACGGAGGTGAACCGCATCATCACGCAGAAGGAGTCTTGTGATGAGGACGTCGTCGATGTCGTCTGTCTATGTGATCGCCGGCTTTTTGGGGAGTGGGAAGACGACCCTGCTCAAGCGTGCATTGGCCCATCAGTTAGACCAGGGCATTACACCGGCGGTGTTGATGAATGAGTTTGGGGAGGTCGATGTCGATGGGTCGTTGTTGCATGAGCATCCACGCTCGAAGGATGTTGAGTTGGAGGCCCTGCTGAGCGGCTGTATTTGCTGTGATTTATCGGGTGAGTTCAGCGAAAAGGTCGGACATTTGGTGCAGAAGTCTAAGGGCGCTCCGCTCTTCATTGAAACAACTGGTTTGGCGGATACCGGTCAGGTGGTCATGGGGGTTGAGAAGGCGCTGGCTGATCAGCAGAAACACGCATCCAGAGGCAAGTTGGCCTCCGTGATCGTGATGGTCGATGCGCCTCGGTTCTTGAAGCTCGGCGCGTACTGGTCCGCAGCCAAAGACCATCTCAAGAGGGCTGATACGGTGGTGTTGAACAAGTTGGATCAGATCGACAAGGAGCAGGTTGAACTGATCGAGCGGCGCATCAAGGCGGCCAACCCCAAGGCTGTCACCGTGAGAGCCGTGCATGCGGACGTGCAGATCGAAAGGATACTCCGTCGGTCGAGAAGTGTTTCTGTAGCCATGAAGATGGATGGGGAACTTAAGAATTCCGCAGCCGGCTATCAAAGCGGCAGTTTCAAGATCCTGAAGCCTTTCGATCCCATTCGCCTCGAAGCCTGGTTGAAGCGATTTCAACGATCGGTCATTCGCATGAAGGGTTTTGTGAACGTTCAAGGACGGGAAGGATTCCAAGAACTTCAATGGGTCATGGGCTCGTTGGCACTGACTCCCTACACAGGGGCCAAGCCATCCCAGGCCATGGTCGTGGTCATCGGTCGGCGCGTGCCCTGGCAACGATTTCTCGAAGGCTTGGAGACCTGTCTTGTGAGGCGGGCCAGCCGGACGAAGCGCCAGACCAAACGATGGAATCGTGCGACAGGGATGACAGCATGATGCAAGGGAGTGGAGCTGTGACGACGATGACAGAGCAAGGCACGAAGCCAGTAAACGACCCAGCAGCACGGCAGTTAGTCCAGGAAGCCCATGGTCGTATGTATCGATGGCCGGCGCATTTCAGCGGATACCGAGCGAAGCTTTCGTTGAACGATGAGGGGCGAGTCTATCGCGGGAGGATGAGCCTGGTCCCCAGGAAAGAGACCACAGTTGAGTTGGACGGAGCCGACGCGGCCCTTCAAGAGTGGGTGCGAGAACGGCTGTGGACTCAGGGAATGCACTTGGCCTATTCCGTATTCGAGGAAGGCGATGGCAAGTATGTGCTGTCCTTCGATCCCCAAGATGATTCTGCTGTGCCGCACCCACGAGGCCGCCGTGTACTGCTGACTGGAGGGCGACTCGATTCTTGGTACCGGATCAAGGATGGCCAATACACCCAGATCGGGCGGATCACGCCAATGACGGAACGGCGAGTCAATACGATCGAGCGCTGCGATCACGCGCCGGACGGAAAACAATATTCCAGCCACTATGTGATGACCTATTTCTCGCTCGATGGGCAAGCCGTGATCGGAATGGAGAGCTACGTCAATGAGTATAAGGACATCAATGGTGTGTGGCTTCCCTGGCGTCGACGTGTCTCATTTGGCGAGCGAGGCCTGGTGAAAACACGAATTATCGAACTCTCGGAGCATGAGATCTAGGGATGATCACGCAGGCTGGTGTGTCTGTAGCGGTGTCGGTACTGACCGTCTCTGACAGTCGAACGCCGGAGACGGATACGAGCGGCGATACGATCGTCGATCGGCTTACTACAGCCGGTCACCGACTTGCAGACCGTAAGCTATGCAAGGACGACTATGAGACCATTCGTCGCATCATTGCCGGCTGGGTGGCCGATCCAAAAGTTGAATTCATCATCGTGACGGGTGGAACAGGTGTTACCCAACGTGATGTGACGCCTGACGCCGTACGATCGCTCTACACGAAGCCGATTCCGGGGTTTGGAGAACTGTTTCGGTGGTTAAGTTTCAGTGAGATCGGGACCTCCACGATACAGTCCCGCGCCGATGCCGGCGTCTGTGGAGACACAATCGTGTTTCTCCTTCCCGGTAGCACGGGGGCCTGCCGGTTAGGGATGGACAAGATCATCCTGCCGCAGCTCGACATCAATCACAAGCCTTGCAATCTGACGGAACTCCTGCCGCGCGTAAAGCAGGAATTTCCACCCCACGACGATGACTGAAGCAGCCAGTGTACCCCTGTATGTTCTGGCAGGTCCGCTGGGAGCAGGTATGACTACCTTGCTGATGCGGCTACTCGCCTTCTGGCGTGACGCCGGCAAGCGCGTCGGCGTTCTGATGAACGAAGCCGGCGCGATCAGTCTGGATAGCGCTCATGCTGGCGCGTTGGCCGCTGCGGTCCGGAACATCACCGGAGGCTGTGTCTGTTGCGATGCCCGCGATGGGATTGGAGAGGGTCTGGCCGAGCTCGTAGGACAACAACAGGTGGATGTCGTGGTGCTTGAGTGCTCGGGTATTGCAGACATCGAAGAGGTTATCGAGGCTGTCACCGACCCAGTTTGTCTCGCGTTGGTACGGTTGGAGAAAGTGATCGCGGTCATTGAACCGACTGTTCCGCCTGCTGGGCGTCCCATCGGTTCTCGATACAGGACTCTGGTGCAATATGCGGACGAAGTGATCGTGAACAAGCAAGATCTCTACTCCAGTGCGGAGCAGAAGCGGTTTCGAACGGCAATCGTTCGTGATAGGGGGCATGCCAGGCTGTGGCAGGTGTCGCAGGCTGCCGTGGACCCTGTGCCGTTGCTTCAGCCGCGCGAACGGCGAGCCAAACAGCGAGTTGGAAATGTTGCATTTGGATCGACTCGTGCGCATCCAATGGTGACGACGATTCCTCTGACAGGTCCACTGCATCGGGGCCGATTTACCGAGTGGTTCGACCACCTTCCGGTCGGTCTTGATCGAGTCAAAGGGGTCTGTCGGTTTTCCGGTGAGCAGCAGTTGTACGAGATTCAGTATGCCTCCCCGGTCACGCGGTGGATCGGCGTGGTTCAGTTTCGACAGGAGCCGGATCCAGCCCTAGTGTTGATCGGCCAAAATTATAATCAGACGCAGTGTCATCGAATGCTCCAGACCTGCCTGCTGTCGGCCTGACTGGTCGTCATCGCGCACGAGTGGACAGAGAGAAAAAGGAACGCTATGTCTTCGTTGGAATCACGCATCACTAAACAGCAGGGCCGTTTTGCTCTCGATCGTTCACTTGGTGAACTCAAGCGCATCTACCAAGCGCTGTTCTCCCAGTTGCGGACCGACTCGGAAGCCGACATCGACGAGTCCGACCTGCTCCTTGACCTTCAGATTATCCTTCAACGGGAAGCTCGAGCCGAGGGTGTCGATACCTCCACCCACAGTGAGTGGTCACGGTTCCTGGGAGATCCCTCGGTTACCTCCTGTGAGCAGCGATATGCTGACTATCAAGAGAAGAAACTCCAGTGATGACTCTTCCTGCCGAATCATCCTGGGGATTCGTTGTTCTAATGGGCCTGCTTGGGAGTCTGGGTGCTCTGCTGCCGGCGGCGGTCGTCCTGTTCATCTCGGACGGGTGGCGTCAACGCGTGATGCCCTATCTGCTGAGTTATGCCACGGGCACGATGTTGGCCACCGCGATTATCGGACTGATCCCCGAAGCGTTAGAACATATCTCCATTTACGAAGTGGGGATCTCGATCTTAGCGGGACTCGTTCTGTTCTTTGTGCTGGAGTGGACAGTCATTTGGAGACATTCGCACGGGGATCCGTCGGAAGGCGGCGTTGACGATCATGGACATGGACACGACCATGCCAGCGGGATGGAGAAAAAGACCGGGATGTTAATCCTGGTCGGCGATGCGGTTCATAACGTGGCCGACGGTATCGCCATCGGCGCCGCTTGTGTGGCGTCCCCAGGACTCGGTCTCGTCACGACGCTCGCGGTGCTGGGGCATGAAGTGCCACAGGAGTTGAGTGATTTTACGATTCTCCTGTCGAGTGGCTTCTCTCGCTGGAAAGCGTTTTTCTGGAATACGCTCTCGGGGATGGGGACATTGGTTGGTGTCGTCGCTGCTTACGGAGGGCTCGGCTATGCGGAGGCGATCGTGCCCTATGCGCTCAGTGTGGCGGCGGCGAGTTTTCTCTACATCGGCTTGGCGGATTTAGTGCCTGGCCTCCATGGGCGAATGGGGGCAGCGAAGGGGGTCTGGCAGTTTGCCATGATGATCGCGGGGATGGTGACGATCGCGCTGTTGACCATGTTGCCTCATTAATCAGGCTGCTGAAAAAGGCCGCCAGATGCGTTCTCGGTTCGTCAAAATCCTCAACGTACCCCTGAGGGTACGCCTCCGGTTTTGACTCGCCTGCGGCTTGTTGGACGACTTTTTTGAACAGCCTGCAAGGTGAAGTTGTCTCAGGCGAGAAATGGCGATCAGGGATGCCATGAAGAGAACCGCGCAACTCGGCAGCGATCAGATTCACTTACTGGGCCACGTTCCTCGTCGCGGAGAACGGTTGACCGCCGAGTTTGTCATTCCAGCCGCCCGTCTGGCCGACAAGCCGCTCACGGCTGTTGATCTCAGGCGCGGCTCGGTCGTGGTGTCCACGCTCCCGAACATTCAAAAGCATGCCTGCCTTGCGCAGATTGTGGAGCTTGAGGAGCGTGGCCATGAGCAGCTGCCGGAATGGAGGATCGTTCACGTGTCTGCGGACCACGAGGAGCATTGGCGGGAAGTCGATCGTTTCCATCCAAATGTTCAATCCTCAGGCTACTCCCTCTGTTGTGCTGATCCGGCGAGTCGGGAGGCCTTTGTGTCGGCGTTTGGAGTCGGCGTGGAGGATCATCATCGCATCGCGCATGGGCTATTTGCCTTGCAGGACGGAGTGTTTCTAGAAGTCGAAATACCGCACGATCAGATGCGGTCGGCGGCAGTAAGAGGATTCCTGGAACGGTTGATCGGGGAAACCGGAGCGCCATCGAATCCGACGCCCCGTGTCTCTCCCCCCGAATAGGCTCTAGGCGAGTTGTAGGACTCCATGGTCATCACAATGCGCGCCATGGGCAAAGTGTAGGTGGCCGGCGACCAGATAACGGGCCGATATTGTGCTGGGTGGGATGGACGCCAGTGTAGGAAATAAAACGACTGCGCTCATCGACATCACGACGAAGAGCGGCACGAAGCCGGGATTTGGGTCGGTCCAGATGTTCGGCGGGTCGAATAAAACGATCAACCCGTCATTCGAGTATGGAGGCACGATCGGCGAGAAGTTCCGCTATTACTTTTTCAACAGCCATACGGCGACGAATCGCGGGATCGAGCCGCCGACCGTTGGGCACTCCATTTTTCATGGGCAGAGCGAGCGGAACCAGACGATGTTTCGCGGTGACTATCAGTACGACAATAACAATAATATTACCCTGTTGTTCTTGAACTCCGTGGCGAAATATCAGATTCCGACGTTCCCTGGACTGGAAGCGAACCCGACTATTCTCGGCTTGTTGCCTGGAGGATTTTCACCGGTGCCGTCTGAAAGGATCGATGAAAACCAGAAAGAAAATAACCAATACGGCCACTTGGTGTGGCGGCGCGACATCAATACGAGGAACTTTTTCAGCTTGGCCGGGTATTTTCGTCACACGAGAGCCACCTTTCGAACAGATCCGTTGAATGTTCTCGCCTATGTGCCC
This sequence comes from Nitrospira sp., assembly GCA_005116895.1. Taxonomy (GTDB): domain Bacteria; phylum Nitrospirota; class Nitrospiria; order Nitrospirales; family Nitrospiraceae; genus Nitrospira_D. The sequence continues at coordinate 379,084 of SWDO01000014.1, forward strand.
GAGGTCGAAGAACCCTTTTCGGCCGGAAGCCAAGACCGGACGGGCTATTCCGGTGGCGTGCGCATGGACTATACATACGTCTACAGCAAGGAACACTTGATCAAGGCAGGGTTTCAGGTCGATCGGACCCAAGCGATCAACAAGACGAGATTGTTTACCTTTCTCGATGACGGAGCGGGAAACCCGACCGGAGGCGTCATCAATGCTGGTGGCGACAACCGGCTCATCGGATGGCGACAGGAGTTCTGGCTTCAAGATCAGTGGACGCCGAATGAACATTGGACAGTCAACATTGGTCTGCGTGCAGACACGGTGCAGTATCAACGGGATGAAGGACAAATCAGTCCCAGGGTCGGTGTCACGTATCGATACAATTCGGCCAACGCCTTTCACGCGTACTATGGTCGGCTCTTTACCCCGCCGAATCTTGAGAGGCTTGCCTTGGCCGGCTTGAATACAGAGGGAACAAAAGCGCATCCGGAGGATACCACTAATAATCTGCCGCGGGCTGAGCGGGCCCATTACTTCCAAATCGGCAGCGTCCATGCCCTCACAGATTGGGCGACCCTCCAGCTTACGGGGTATTACAAGCTCGCCAATTACATGACGGACGCACACCAATTAGGCACGACGCCCTTGCTGAACTATTTTGCGTTTGAACGAGGCTGGACGAGGGGGGCCGATGCCGCGCTCAAGGTCTGGTTCATGGAAAATTTGACGGGTCGCGCCAACATCGCCTGGGGACAGTGTAAGGGCTATGGGTTGCAGTCCGGGCATAATCTGGTGCATTTTGAAGAAATTGCCGATATCAACTCGCGCAGCGGCGTCCATTGCGATCACCAGCAGACATTGACTGCCTCGGGGATCCTGAGTTACCGGTTACTTGATCGCACGACCTTTACAGGCCAGTTTCTGTTTGGATCGGGGTTGCGGACGGCAGAAGAAGGTGCCAAGACCAACTCGAGTCATAGCCCGACCTACACGATCTATAACTTTTCGATTAGCCATGTCATTCCGTTACCCTGGCAGGGGCAGAAGTTCGTGGTGGGTTTCGATATTGTGAATGCGTTGGATCAAAAGTATTTCATCAACCAAGGCGAAGGCAGCATCGGCCTTGGGGTGTCTCATGCCGGTATGCCGCGATCCTTCTTCTTCCGCGGCCAGTGGTTCTTCTAACCAGATGCCGAACATGGTCACCAGCTTCGTTCTCAGTCGCCCGTCTCCCTGCGACGTACCACAAGGGTACGCCTCAGTCGGCAGGCTCCCTGCGGCCTTGCTGGATGACCCTGTTGGGTATCTGGTGGAGAATCTTTGGGGGCTTAAGCGAGGGCCTGCGGCCTTTCGGAGTGCTGCGCGTCTTGGCTCGCCTCGCTGAGTCGGCGAAGCGGGCGCACGGCGGTGAGCGGGTGAGAAGGTGTGGCCCGTTTGAGCATCCGATCGTTAATAGCGTAGAATGGGACGTATGCGACTGATCCTCAGAACACTCTTTGGCGTTGTCTTGGCGTGGCCGGCTGTGCTCTATGCGGTGGTCGGTGATGAGGCTACCCATGAGAGTGATCACCTTGAAGACGTGCTTGAGTTGCCGGAAGTCCATGTCCATGGACTTCCCCTCAATAAGGATCAACAATTGGGCCCTGTGGCCAAGTCAACGCCCTGGCCTGGCATTCCAGCCTCGCTCAATAGCCAAGAAATCGATGATTGGATGAAGGCCCGGTTGTTGGTCTCTAAGCATGCAAAGGTGACCGTCGTGGTTCTGGAACCCTGCAAGCATCGCGAACTGACGACCTCTGGAGTCACGGCGCTCGGTAAATGGACATTCGATCCCCAGATGAAAGGGGACGATCCGGTGGACGGAGAACTGACGGTCAGAATCCATTTTCGGACCAGGTAAGCCACATCAATTGTGCTGGGCCATTCGCTGTTCGGTGCGTATTCCACCAAAGATCGGTTGACGCTTGACGGGTAGCGAGTAACGCTTTATCGTCGCACGCATGGGCGTGGATGAAGCTCTCTTCCTAGCGATCAATGGCATGGCAGGCCAGTTGGAGGCTGCCGATCATTTCTTTCTGCAACTGGGACACCGCAGCACACTCTATCTTCCTGGTTCCTGTGCGATCGCCTATTGGATCTGGAGCAACAGGCGAGAGGCGCTGTTGAGCGGTCCGGTTCTGGGGGCAGCAGTCGGACTCACCGATTTCGTTGGTGGACAGCTTAAATGGGTCTTTGAACGAGTCCGACCCTGTCGGGCGTTGGCCGAAGCCGTCAAGATCGAACCGAGTGGCTGCGGTGGGTTGTTCAGCTTCCCGTCGAACCATGCGGCCAACACTGCCGCCATCGCGGCATTCCTGCAAGTCCTCTATCCCAAGTCAGGCTGGGTGACGTGGCCGATCGTCGCGCTCATAGGATTTGCTCGAGTGTACATCGGTGCTCATTATATGACTGACGTACTTGGTGGGTGGATGCTCGGAGGAGTACTCGGTGGAGGGGCGGCCTTTGCCCTTCTTCAATGGCCGAGGTTCCGGCAGAAGGTGGGGGCAGTCACTGCGCCAATCAAGGGGGCGGAAGTACGACCGTGAGACTTTAAGGAGTCTTTGCTTGTTCCTCAACGGTCGCTAAGAGCCCATCTTGCAGACGATCCAGATCGTATCCTCGACCGATCAACACCAGCACCGGGTTCGGCTCGTCGAGCAACGTGACGGGCGTAATCGTGGACTGTCCTGGCAGCGCATATTGGAATTCTTGCAGCTCCGGCTCGCTTCCAAATCGGAAATAACCCTTCGCCCGCTCCAGTTCTTTGGGGATCGTCTTGATCCAGGCTAAAAAACGCTGACGATTCAGAGGGCCAGGCAACGGGACTGTTGTGGCGATGGGATGATAGGCCGCCCGCTGGCGGGATGAGCTGTGTGCCTTGCCAAAGAGCACATTGGTGGGAGCTGTCGGTTTCTTGGAAGGGTGTGGAGCTAAGAGGTCTGCGGCATCGAGACGGGCATGGGATGTTTCCCATAGGCGGGCATAGGGGTTTTGTTCGACGATGCCTGCGCGGAACCGTTCCCAATGGCCTGGGACATAGAGATCTCGTTTGTTCAAGATGAGCTCATCGGCGCATCGGATGGCTTGCGTTGTCACATAGGCGCTGGAGTGGCTCTCTTCGGTTGAGACCGGATGTAGCAGCGCGATCACCCGTTCAAGGGAAGCCAAGCGTGCGGTGTAGGCATCTGTCACGGCGTCCACGACTTCAGCCGGATCGGCGAGGCCTGAACATTCCAGAATCAGCACATCCGATCCATGATCGCGCACCAGCTGCGCGATGCCCCAGGAAAGATCTTCCTTTGTATCGCAACAGACGCAGCCCCCGGCAAGATTCATGACTTGCTCGGCGAGCGTTCCCGCACGAGGGCCATCGATACTCACGGACCCTGCCTCGTTCATCAGCACACCCGTCCGACGGCCTTGCGCTTTCCAATACTCGAGTAATCGCATCAATAGCGTGGTCTTCCCGGCACCAAGCGAGCCGCAGAGAATATAGAAAGGGGCAGGGGTTAAGATCATACCTGTCCTTGATCAACCATAAAGCCATTGTACTGGGGTAGGTCTCGAATATGAAGGGTACACTCTATGAAACATCTTCACAGGGGATACTCAGCATTGCTGCATCAAAAGATATGTTATCTTACACGACTATGATAAAAGAGAGAACCGTGTGCCGACGGTACCTGACTGACCCTGAGTTCCGTCCACTAACAAGAGGGCATGGTGAAGGCGATGCGCTGTAGGGTTATCTCGTGTGCTCATGGAGCATGGTGAATGCGAGGGGCGTATTGAGCCTGAAGATCTTGGAGGACACATGATTGTGTGGTGGTTGCTTGGTGGGATAGTGGCGATCGTAATTGGAGTCGCGTTGTACAAGGAACGGAGGCTTGGCCGCTGGTCATCGTCAGCGTCTCATAGTGTGATGACGAAAACGACTGACGGGGAGCCGCTCCAATTTCTCGTCAGATCAACACGCAAGACCGGAAGAGAGTTTCGACCGTAACGTGTCTACCTTCATGCAAGACAGTGGTGCTCGCCGATAGAACGGAGCCTTATCCTCCCGCAAAGACCGGGCGAAATCCTGCATCGATGAGAATGCGGGCGACCGCGTCTCGCTGATCCCCTTGAATCTCGATTCTCCCCTCTTTGACCGTTCCGCCTGCTCCGCAGGCTTTCTGCATCTGCTTGGCGAGGAGTTCTTTCTCTGCCAGGCCAATCCCGATAAACCCTGTGACCACCGTGACGGTCTTCCCACCACGGTGTGCCGTCTGACGAATGATGTCCACTCGCCCACGGTTCTTCTTGTGGGCGATGGGTACCGGTTCACCCTGCTTGGAAACAGATCGCGCGGGTGAAGTCGGCGTCAGTTCAACCTGCTTGAGCGCAGCGAAGGGACTCGCCGTAGGACCAGACGCTCGCGAAAGAGGTCTCATCCACGGGAGCTTGATCCAGCGCATTCGGCGTTAGGAGGATCGTATGAAGGTTGCCGTGGCGTTCCCAGTCTGATGATGCCGGCTTCCAATCGGGTGGAATGGGGACACCCTTTGCCCGGCACGACTCCAGGTAATTATTGTCGACGATGACGTTCGCGCTCGCGGCCTGAGTCGAAATGAGTGAGTGGGAATTCGCCTCTTCTTTCGGAGACTCGATAAGTGAGCAGCCAGCAAGAATCGAGTAGACCAAAACGAAGGTTAAAGAGTCCAACGATCTCAGCATCGTTCCAATCTTCCAGGCCATGTTTTTCAGTGTCATCGATCAAGTCTCATCCAAACAGGGCGCCTGATTATACGCTGTAGGAGAGGATGTCAAGGGCTTGGTACAGACTTGAGCACTCATCGATCGCGCCGCTTCTCATATCTGGATACGCAGCTGCATCATTCATGTCGGCGCATTCGACCATGAGCAAGGCTGTTTCGGCTTTGGTGGCGCCTTTACTCTTGATCTCTGCCGGTCGCACGAGATTGATCGTTTCCTCTGATGGAGGAAGATGATTGACAATTCTCACTACCTAGGATACTGCTCCGTTCAGAAACGGAGTGGAGAAGAATTCCAGGACAGATTTGATGAAGCACGTTGTTTCACGTAGTGCTCAGTTTTCAGCATTCACAAGTCCGTGAAGAAGGAGAGTGTTGATGAAAACGTTGGTCTTAGCCAATCAGAAGGGTGGCGTGGGGAAGACGGCAATTGCCTGCCAGCTTGGGTACTTTCTCGTCGAACTGCTCAAGAAGCGGGTCTTGATCATTGACTTAGACCATCAGGGGAATACGTCAAAAAACATCATCACCTCGAAACTGGCTACCATCTCGGCGGTCACGGCCAATCAACTGTTGACCGATCCTGTCACCACCATTGAGGATGGGAAATTTGTCGTGATTCCATCCCATGTCGATCTACTCAAACTCGAACGACGAGAAGAAGATCACAACCAGTTCGCGAACAATCTCAGACTGTTCCTCAACGAGATGGATGACCGATTTGATGTGGCCATCATCGATACGAATCCCAATCCAGATATTCGCGTACTCGCATCGCTTGTGGTGGGTGATTTCGTGCTGTCTCCTATTCAATTGAACCAAGAGGCCGTTGATGGCATTGCCGCGTTACGGGCACAAGTGTTAAAGATACAAAGTACGCTGAATAAAGATCTTCGATTCATCGGCCTCCTTCCGAATCTGGTGGAGCCCACTCCATTTCAACGCGGCAATATGGAACAACTCAGTGCAGCCTTTGCGTCGCTATTCATCCGGTTGGACGATGGACGTATGGCCGCCATTCCCTCACGCACGGCTGTGGCTGAAGCGCAGGCGATGGGGGCGCCGATTTGGACCTTACAGAAAACCAGTTCACGCGATGCGTGGATGCATCTCAAACCAATCTTTCAGAAAGTTGCTCATACGATGGGGGTTACAGAATGAAAAAGCCAATGACCGCGACACTAGATCTCACGGCTCTTGATCGTACTACGCCGACTTCTGTACCAACGCCAGATCCAATTGCCAAAGAACGGATCGTGACGGCTGAAGTCTTAGGGCGCCCGCTTCAAATTCAGGTCAAGGACATTGACGAAGATCCTGGTCAGCCACGCCAAGAATTCAGCGCGGAGAGCATGGAGGAATTAGAAAATAGTATCAGGCTGCACGGGGTCAAAACGCCGATCTCCATTCGTCCGCACCCCACGGAGCAGAAGCGATGGATTCTGAATTTCGGGGCGCGACGACTCAGGGCTTCGAAAGCTGTCGGGAAAGCCACGATTCCAGCATTCGTCGATCGGTCGCATACCGACTACCAGCAAGTCATCGAGAATTTGCAGCGGGAAGATCTGAAGCCGCGTGAGCTGGCGATATTTATCAAGAGGAAGATGGATGAAGGAGAGAAGCAGGCTCAAATTGCTGAACTGCTTGGCGTCAATCGGTCCATGGTCACGAATCACTTAGCGCTCATCGACCCACCGGCCTGCATTGATGAGATTTATACGTCAGGGAAATGCTCATCAGCCAAGACGCTCTACGATTTGCGGAATCTTCATAAGGAGTTTCCTAAGGAAGTTGAGCGGTGGTGTTCAACTGATCAGGAGATTACACGTGCGACCGTGTCGACGTTATCCGCGAAGCTCAGGGGTCCACAAAAACAAAAAATTGCCTCGCCAAAAGTTGAGCAGGTGAGAGAGGAGCAACCGATCAGTTCATCGGTAACGATGCCGTCACTGATCGTCATCTTCCAGGATCGATCAGGAACGGTGGATCTTCAGCATGCCCCGCAGCAACCCAATCACCTGATCATCAACTTTGCGGATGGGAAGCAAGAGGAGGTTCCTGCGAGGCAATGTCAAATTGAGCAAATCATTTTCCAGTAAATCCAAGTCATTCTCCCCCTCTCCATTTCTTAGATGGGGAGGGGGCATTCAGAACCGCTCATTCCATCGCAGTCGTTTTTTCAGCCGGCACTCTTTCAGGTCGACAGTAATTGCCTCCTGCCACTCCAGCCAAATTCATCTACCAATAGCATGAGCCAGGCTGGCCTGTTGTTGGACATGTCCAACAACACACCGTGCCATCCATTTTCACTCCTCACGGCTTTGTCAGAACTGCGGTTTGTACGAGTGCGCCTCGCTCTGCCGGATAGAGGTCGTGATCTATGACGTGATTATGGGTCAACGGTTCGTCATTATTCACGTGATTCAAAAAACAGAAGCTGTACGGAGTGGGATGTCGTCATCGACGAGTGGCTGAAGTAGGAGCCAAGATCTGCCGAAGCTCTCATGGGGAGCGCGGCGAGAAGTATGGATCGCCGGACGGCTGGAAATGATGCGTGCATGATGCGGATTGAGTCAGACAAGGTTGGCAAAGCTCGACGGGGTCAAACAAGCGTAGATTAGTTGCACGCGAAGGATGGGCAATTCACCAATTCGTCACACTGCAGGAGTTTCTGAATCTGTTCAGTGGTGGATTGAGCCGACCAACGACACCTACCGTCTCGCTTCAGCGAGTATCAAGATCGTCAGCGTTCAGCGACGGATCATCATTAATGATTCAAAATTTTAGATGTCTCTGACATTACGAGTCATGGTCCTGTCTCCGAGAGGTGGCAATCTTGAAGCGATAAAACTATTCACTTCATCCATCGCTGATCGATCTCGATCGCACCATGCCATTCCAGTTTGGCTAGGTCATGCCATTATGAGGAGACGAAATCTTGTTGGACATGTCCAACAAATCGAGTGGTCCTTTCCGACCACGTAACGCCTCACGGACGTGGCCGTCGCTGATATTAACTTAGCAGGCTAAGTGGTCGTGGATGCCATGACATTCCATCCGTCGGACTCGAGATAATCGTCCTGCGACACTGAGGAGTGTACGCTGGGATGTAATGATGGAACCGATCTCCATGCCAGTATTCCTGCCACAAGGGGGTGCCCCGATAGACACAAAGCCGATTGAAACCAAACGTATCGAGCGGAAGCCTCGATGCGAAGTCGAAGGTGGCGTTCATATCCTCAATCGTCTCGTCCGGGTTGCCCACCGTGAAGAATCCGTGCACGATCGTTACCCCGGCCTTCTTCGCGTTCTTAACGGCGGTCGTGACCTGGTCCAGCGTCTGTTCTTTCTTCAAACGATCGAGAATCCTTTGACTGCCGCTCTCGATGCCGAACATCATGGCCTGGCAATTGGCCTTGGCCATGGCGGGGAAGAGATGTTGGGCCACGGAATCCACACGGCCTTCGATGCCCCACCGGATCGTGAGCTTCTCGTCCATAATGCCCTTACAAATCGCCTCGATCCGTTTGGGCTGCAGCAAGAAATGATCGTCGACAAACCCGACGGACTTATAACCCAGCGCTTCGAGATGCTTCATCTCCGCGACCACATGTTGCGGGCTGCGGGCTCGCCACTTTCCTTCATTGAAGATCGGGATGTCGCAGAAAATGCAGGGCCATGGGCACCCCCGAGAGGTTTGCATCGTCGTGAACCGGTCCATTGAGAGCACCACCGGCACATCCAGCGGCATGGACTCGACATAGTCGAGCTTCAGGCTCTCACGATCAGGAAACGGCCACTGATCGAGCTGCCGTTCCATGGCGCGGTTTGGATTTTGGATGACCTGCCCATCCTTCATCCAGGTTAAGCTTGCGACATCTTGCGGGTTGTCAAAATTTGCCAGCAGATCGAGCAGCAGTTGCTCGCCGTCGCCTCGGCAGACAAAGTCGACTTCAGGACATTGCAACTTCACGAGCGGGGCATTCAGGCTGGCGAACACACCGCCGAACGCGAGCTTTACTTTCTGATTGGTCGCACGAATCTCCCGCGCGAGCATCTTGGCGTAGGGATAGCTGGTGGTACTCAGAAAACTGAGGCCGACGAGCGCTGGTTGTTCTTGATTGATCCGGTCAATGATGACCTGGTTCGGGGTATCAGGGTTGGCCTGATCGAACATCACACATTCGTGCCCTGCCTGCTTGATGACGGACGACAGCGACATGATACCGATGGGGGGAAACCCCATCACGCGAACATTGCCGTTGGCAGCACGTGTTTTAGCCGGCAGGGCGTAGAACTGTGGATCACGGACGTGGATGAGGAAAACTCGCAGACAGACTCCTTGATCTGATCTCGATCACACGCGGAGTGAATGTTGACGGAGTGAGTGAAAGAACTAGGGAAGCAACCGTGTGGCTGACTCGATATATGCACCGTACCATGCGTACATTTGTGTGTCAACGACGCAGTGGCCGAGGAGAAGAGGTGGTTGCTAGGAGGCTGGCTTCGGCGAACTGCTGCTTTCCGAAAGAGCGCCACGTTTGGTTCGAAAGAATGTTTGGAGGAGTTCACGGCTCTCCTGTTCGAGCAAGCCTCCCGTTACCTGTACTCGGTGGTTGAGCCGGCGCTCGGCTGGAATATCAAAGATCGATCCACACGCACCGGCTTTGGGATCCCAGGCTCCAAACACAAGCCGCGCAATGCGAGATTGCACGATTGCTCCGGCACACATGGGGCAGGGCTCGAGCGTGACATAGAGTGTCGTTTCAGTGAGTCTCCACGTTCGGAGCTGTTCGGCCGCTTTACGGATCACGACCATCTCCGCGTGGGCCGTGGGATCCTGTGAAATCTCTCGGTAGTTGTGCCCAGCTGCGATCACTTCGTGGTTGTGTACGAGGACTGCGCCGATGGGGACTTCCCCTGCCTGCGGGGCGAGAGCTGCCTGCTGGAGCGCCAGCTCCATGTAGTAAGAATCGTCCGGTTCTGGCGGCAGCAAGGGTGATGTCATGGAGTACTTGGTGGTCACGGTGCATGCTAGCATAGGGGCTGGAGAGAGGGACAGGAGTGAGGAAAATTGACGAGCTGGCGATGACCCGTAGTATGATGACCCGTAGTATTTAGGGCATGGGTGTCGTTCTGATACGTGGTTGAGGCAGTTGGGCTTTTATCTCTTCCAGCTCGACTTCTCGCTGAAACAACTGATCTCGTACCTCTGCCAGTTCAGCCATGCGACGCTGCAGTTCTTCTTGGGTTTGGGCGAGTAGTTTCGCTCGTTCACTGAGCTGTTGTTGGAGCGTCGCCAGCTGAGAACCTGTTTCCTCCGCTTGCAACTGCAGCTGAGCTAACTTCTCCATGTCTTCGGTCAGGTGAGTAGAGGAGTTCCATCCAAAAAACACTAGGATAATCAGGACCACCACGATGACCGTTCCCAATGCCCACCCGAATGATGTGGCCGGTGGGGATGACGGTGGGAAGAGATGATTCATCCATTCACCCGGCTGAAGGCTTGGTTGAGCGGGTGATTGGGGTTCTGACTCAGTGGCAGGGGGCGACTCACGGGACGCCAGAATCTTGCCTTTTAAAGCTCGGGGAGGAGGCATGATGGCGAGTCCGAACGGTAACGTCACCGCCACCGACTGATACTCCTTCAGCGTCGCGTGACAGGAGCTGCATCCTGAAAGCAGATGGGCCTCCAATGCCCGCCGCTCAACCCGCTCGAGCGCTCCGGCGGCGTATACGGGGACAGCGGCTTCTAACAGGTCATGTGTCATACCGCTTCAGCCTGTGCCCAATATGAGTGCAATGCCTCGCGGAGGTGCGCCATGCCGAGCACGATGGAGGTCTTGACCTCCTCCACCGGCTGATTGAGCCGCGCCGCGATCTCTGTATCGGGTAGGCCCTCATAGTAGGCCAGCTCAACCGCTTGTTGTTGTCTCTGCGGCAAGGTCGCCCATGCCTCTCTGATCAGGTGTCGTAATGCTTGGTCGGTCTGTGAATCAAACGGATCACTCTGGCGGTCGTCGAATGGGCTCGTCCGGGCATCGTCGATGGACGGGCTGATGTGGCAGGGAGTACGAGGGCCGCGTGTCCGCAATCGGTCGATAGCCCGGGTGCGTGTCAGTGTAATGAGCCAGGCAATGGGGGTGCCTCGACCGACATCATAGCGAACGACCTTTCTCCAGACGTCGAGGTAGATCTCCTGGAGCACGTCCGCAGCTTCTTCGCGGTTGCCGAGGATACGCAATGCCAGACTGAATAAGACGGTGCTGGATTGATCGTAGAGTTGGCTCAGAGCATGGTGCTCGCCTTTAGCGGCTCGGGCCACGAGTTTTGGATCAATCGTCGAGGCGGCGAACTGAGAAGCTGTGTCCATAGAACGTGGCTTGAGGAGATCTGAGTGATGATCCGTTAACCGGTCCACACTATAGCACCCTCGATTTGCTCTACGAAGAAATCGCGCAAAACAATGCAGAGGTCGCTCGACGACTGAAAACAGAAATACTATTGCTTTCCGTGTGTGAGTGAGCGCTGGGTGGTATGAAGTGGAGTGTGGGTTGGCGAGAGTAAGTCAACCGATTCAGAGAGGACTGCTGTGGTGAGACGTTGGAGCAGCGGTCGCATGGATATGTGCCATGGATTGAGCGTGCAGGTGCCCAGATAGAGAGGTCCCGCACGGACGATCAACATGATATCGGCGCTCTTCACAGACGACACATATTGCCGACAATACGCAAGTCGATCGAGACGAATCTGTTGTCGCGCCACATACCCTTCGAGAGCATGGAGTGGTGCTCGCTCCATCATCTCAATGGTCATGCACGCGCGCAGGATGTGGCGAACAATGCGCTCGATGCCCGGCACGCTCGCGAGCAAATTCACGAGCCGCAGGGCCAGTGATCTTCCCGGTCCTAATCCCCATGTGGATGCTCGAACCTGTAGGGAATTGCTCGTCGGTCCGCTCTGTGGGCCTATATAGGGGCAAAGTGCCATACGCTGCTTATTGCGCAAGAGATACTGCACTCGACCGAGGGCCTGTTGGATATCCACTTCTTCAAGGGAGCCGAGCGTCGCATCCCCTCGCAGGAAAAGCCGATGGTTTTCGATCCGGTGAATTCGATGGCAGATAAACTGGTGATCCTTTCGGTACACGACGACATCGCCGACCCTAAGATTATCCGCTTGCTCAATCTCGAGCTCATCGCCTATCTGAAGCGTTGGGGTCATGCTCTCGGAACTCACGAGAGGCGTAATAACTTTCCATAGCGCCGACACGTGAACTGACTTAGGGAGTTCATTGACCGAGAAGCGTGTTGAGGCGGTCGATGGGCTGAGGAGTCGAACGATCATAGGCGGGGCCTCGATGGTCGTATCAGTCGCCTGAGTACTCGCCCACTCAGGAGCAGTACGGCTTCTGTCAGATGATACCAGCGCGATAATCTCATTCTCCCTGGTATGGTCTGTCCCACCAAACCGTAACGGTAGGACAGAAACGTTGTGGAGGGATAGAGGCGTTGTTTCAACCAAGTCAATTTCTTCGTGCCCGGTTGTGTCAGGAACAACAGAAGATGGCCTACTTCTGGAAGCGGGTCTGGAGTCACCAGCTTTCTCAGAAGCCAAGCTAGCATCAGCTCTCTCAGGTTCACCGGAGCCAACGAGGCCAGGACGGTATCAGGAATGGCGACTATGGGGACGGTTTTCCGCACATGATGCAAGCCATGATACAGGGGCACCTGCAGTAGGGCCTGTTTGGTTCGTGTAACGACCCTAGACCATGCAGGCGATTCTTTTTCGATCAGCAGTTTCATGTCCTGGACGAATGCCGCAGATAGCGCACCTCGGTGAACCACAGCATAGGCTGTGAGATAGATCACCAGATCGGCTGTATCGAGGCACGAAATCGTGGTGCTGCCGACATGTCGTGTGGGCGCCCGCTTCCAGAGCTCGTCCAGGTTTTGCTCATCGAGATACCAGATGGTCGTGATCAGGTCGAGGGCAAGGCCTCGCTCGCAGGACGCATAGGATGGATTGCCGTCGATTTGCTGAGTGAAGCCGAGGGAACCAAGCAGACGATCGATGGTGGGTACATCCGATTCACGAACCAACAAGTCCACGTCCGAAATGGGTCGCGCTCCCTGTACACCATAGAGGCGTGAAATGACATCTGCCCCCTTCAGCACAACGAAGGCGATCCCATGTTGATGGAACAGGTGTGCAATCAGCGCGAATTCATCAAGGATCGCTCGGTTCCTGACACCTACTCGAGTATAGGCCTCAAGCAGGTCGTCGAGGGTTGAGGAGGGCATGGGTACGCTGCTCCAGTTTCGCCCATTCCTGATAGTGGGGCAGGCAGACGCTCATGTCGCCGGTTTCCAGCCACGCGTCGTTTCGTCCCTGCCGACAGTAGGACCTGACATCACAGGTCGGACATTCATACCGATGGTTCGGGTGCGCCTCATCGACGGTTCGCTTCAGAACATCCCAGCCGTCGCGCACCGTACCAGTCTTGAGATCGTACCGAGGGATCGGAAAGGCCGTGCACAGATTCATTTCGCCGTACGGGGTAATGGCAAATCGCGTGTGGCCACAGGCGCATTCGATGAATTCGCCGGCAGCCAGGCAGGGTTCTTCGACCGGCGCTGATCCCCACTGAGGGAGCATGTCTTGATCAATACGGATCTTCGTTTCAGCGGAAAGCCGGTATTGGAGTGGAGCGAGGTCTCCGGTTACGGTCGGCGTGAGATCAAACGAATACTGGAACTTGCATTTCAATTCTTCGGCAATGGATCGGCAAAGGTGAATCTCCTCATAATTGATGGAGGTGACTGGCATGCGCACGACGATTGGGATCGTGCTTGAGGCCAGAAGAGCGAGTCCACGACGAAACGTGGCATACGATCCCGCCACGGCCGTCATCCGTTCATATGTGGCGGCTGTTGCGCCATAAATAGACACGCAGGTTTGTTCGACGCCGACGTCATAGAGCAGGTGCACGAACTCGGTTGTGACCCGAGTGGCATTGGTGAGTATTCGAATCACAAGCCCTAGCCGTCGGGTGTGGCGAAAAATCTTCTGAAGGTCCGGGCGAGTGCCAAGCTCGCCGCCGGTAAACGTCACGGTGAGTACCCCGAGTTCAACCAGTTGATCAAGGATTGTTTGGATCTCTCGGGTGGTGAGTTCCTGCGGCAGGGCGCGATGGGTCGGGTTAAAACAATGGACACAGCGCAGATTGCAGCCGTAGGTGAGTTCGAAGGTCACGCTGTCCGGATGGCGTCGCTGTCGCGCCTTCCATGATAACTCGGCCAAGAATGTGTCGGAGTCGAGCTGTTTCATGTGACGGCCGTGTGAAGCTCCGATGAGCAACTAAACAAGAAATCAACGATGTCGAGCCGGTTCAGAAAAGCCAGGCTTCGGCAGGGCATCGCCGTGATCAATGAGGTCAGTACTTCCAGCGTGGTCTCGACGCCGGAGCGATCCCAGTGGGGAAGAAACGCTTGCTGGAGTATCCGGGTTACCACTGTGGACGGTTTCAGTGTCTCGATCTGGTGGTGCTCCTGCCCATGCTGAATACAATACAGCGCAGTCATCGGTGCCGATGCGTTTGCGGCATACTGTCCTGATCCAACCCACGGCGTGCCAAACAGGACAAAACCGTTGTCCCGCATCCGCACGATAACCCGCTCATCGCTCAGGACGGTGGCGCCTCGGTCGGCGAACAGTTCCGCAATGGTTGATTTGCCAGCCCCTGAAGGGCCGGTGAACACATAGCCCTGTTCACAAAAAGACAGACCCGATGCATGCAAGAGAATTCCTCCTTCACGAGCGAGGCGTGACAAAAAACAGACTTCAATGAGTGGATTAAAGAGCTGCATGGGACTCCATCCGATCTGTCCATCTGCTAGATCGGGGAGAATCCATGCCCGGACTGCACGGTAGTCATCTGAAATACAGGCCCGCACCCGTGGTTGCAGAATTTTGGGGTCGAGGGATTCGAACAGCAGTCCAGTCTTCGATTCGAAGAGCTTCCAACAGCCATGCGACGAATCGAATCGAAGCTCTCCTGCCGGAAGATCGGGGAGCGGGGAGACAACCGTCACGTCGACCCGAATATCCGGGGACGGAATCGAAGAGGCGAGAAACCTATCGAATGGCCGAAGCGGCCAGGTGAGGCAGGGATGATTGTCCGGTTCGTGAACATGCACGGTGTAGCCGCCGATTTGAACAGTCAGATCCATCTCATCTCCTACGATGCGCGAGGACCGGAATCGTGGCATGTGCGTCCCATATAGGTGGCCGGCAGCACCGAGCGCTTGCAGCCAGTGGGGCTTGCCCCAGGATAGTTGCTGCATCCGGTTGGAGGCCGACAGCCCACCATACCTCCCGCGGATGTGGCCATCGTGGCTAGACTGCAGGTGGCCAAAATGGCTTGCTCTTGGTCGAGCACGACTTCGTAGAGTTGTGGTGGGGTATAGGGTTTCTTGCCATTCATATCGGGATTCCTCCTGAAGAAAGAGCGGGTCTATGTTCAGTCACGAGATACCCCAAGGGGGTGGAGCAGCGTCTGTTGTGTTGCAAGTTCTGCTCGGGCCAAGGCCACATCACAATTGTAAGGAACCGGTGACTCGGGATTCCCGCATTCCCAGCGTGCTTCTGTCGGCTTCTTATCGCAGAAAGACTGAAGCTCGCAGGTTCCGCAGGGAACGTCCTGGTGATAGCGTAGGGATGCAATGTCCGTAAAGAGTCGCTCGATTGCGTTGTGAAGGGAATAGGTTCGCAGCGAATAGCGGCACTCATACTGCATGGTGCAGGTGCCGAGTTCTCCTCGCGCATTAATATGAATCGTGTTCGTGCCGCAGCCGCAGCGGTAGAGTCGATCCAGTGGCCGTTGTAATAGTTCCGTGGCCATCCGGCATTCTTCGTCGGAGGGAGCCCCTCCCATCAATTCCAACTGCAGCATGGCCACATCGGAGGGAGTCAATCGGTGCGACAGCGAAGACAGATCGCCGTCAAGCCGGGGTGACAGTGCTGTGGTGAGACTGAACGGTTGCCCGAAAGACTCGACAAAATCTTTGATCGCGGGTAACTCCTGTCGGTTCCAATTCATCCCTTTCGTCTTCAGTGTAAAGGGGAGATCGGCTGTTCGAAGGAGTTCCAGCCCGCGCCGAAACGCTCGAAAGGAACCAGGTACCTGAGTGAACCAATCGAAGGAGGATTCGTCGACGGAATGACAGGAAATGTCGATCGTAAACGGAGGCTGAGCCTGGAGTCGTGCCACGACCGCCTCGGTAAACAGGGTACCGTTGGTATAGAGTTGGAGCAGAAAGCCTCGGCGATAGGCATGCTCATAGATGTCCCAAAATCGAGGGTGCTGAAACACCTCACCTCCCGTCAAGTTCAACCAGAGAATTCCGAGTTCAGCCATGTCGTCGATCAACCGGGTGATCTCGGAGAGGGACAGCTCTTGAGCGATCCAGTCCTTGTTGTTGTAGGGATCGGTATAGCAGTGGCGGCAATGGAGATTACATCGGTATGTCAGTTCGAGCTGCGCGTTCGTGACGTGATTGGTGTCTGTGGCGTGAGTATGTATCCGTCGGCTGAACTCGCCGTAGGCCATAGTGGGGAGCTTTCGCGCATCAGACATGCGTAACCTCGGGGCGGAGGAGATCGGTCGTGGCCTCGCGTTTCCATCGACAGCCGAAGGAAGGCAGGTAGTCGTAGAATCCTTCCTGGAACGATCCCTTCCGCAAATCATAGCCCTGAGTGCGGTTTCCGGAGCACAGCTGGAGAACGCCGTAGGCATCGATGTGAAATCGTCGCACCCCGCTATGGCAGGGGCGTGTGTCCGGGACGTATTTTTGGCAGGCCTCCTGTAAGAGCTGAGTATCCTGTCGATGGAGTTCATCGAGAGCCTCCGGTTCAAGTGCAAACTGAAAGGGAGCACCGGACCCATCAAGCGCCGGTCGAATTTCTTCGCCAAGTTTGTAGCCCACGGAATCGATGGTGTCGACATAGCGCTTGATTGGGAGGATCTCGTGTCGGTTCAACGTGAGGGCTGTTGACTTGAGCGTCAGAGGGATTCGCCGCTCGGTCAACCAGGCGATCGCTTGCCGACACCGCTGGAACGATCCTCGCCCCAACGTGACTTGTTCAAACGTAGTTTCCGTTATTCCGTGTAAGCTGATTTCGACTCGGTGAGGAGGGAGCGCCGCCAAGCGGTCGGCGATCGACTCGGTGATCAATGTCCCGTTGGTAAACAGCGTCACCAGAAATCCTAATGTGATTGCCCGTTCATAGATCTGGAAAAAGTCGGGACGTGCGAGCGGTTCACCACCGGTCAGACAGAGTTCCAGGCAGCCAGCTTCAGCGAGTTCCTCCATAATGCGAAGCAGCTCGACGGTCGATAGCTCTTGTCGGATCCGCTCCGGTTCATTGAAGCAGTCCGTGTAGCACATGACGCAATGAAGATTACAACGACAGGTGACTTCCCATTGACAGGCGAGGGGGAAGCGGTCAGGCAGGTGATCCAGCTTACGTCGCTGAACCATCGTGAGTGGGTACCTCCTGAATAGCTCCGATCATGCGCAAATCTGCCAGCAAAGTCTCGAAGTCACGATGCAGCTGTTCTTCGGCAACGTCGTAGATGCGACTGACTTCATGCTCAATGGAGAGCGCTGAGCGTATTCCGTCGATGGAATTCCAGAAGACGGCACCGGTCTCATTCAG
>SWDO01000014.1:396687-399088 GCA_005116895.1 Nitrospira sp.
TGAACAGGACATTTCTATCGTGGTGAAACCGGACATTATCATTGTGGGATTACAGGGGTTTTCTTCGTGCTCGTGGTCGCACTGCGCAGTGGGATCAGGATTCAGGATCGACGGACGTGGGCCAACCGAGGACGACGTAACCACTGGCCCAGTTGAGCGCATGAATGGTTGCGCCGGTCTCGGTCACCTCCGAACGTAGCTCTTCTTCGGTTCTGAAGATATGAAGGAAATGACTTTGATGGCAGGTATCACCCGGCTGGTAACTCTTGTTGGCTCCGGGCAGCTTCATGATGTGTCTGGCCAGCGCGAGCGTCAATCGTTGGGTCGTCGTTTCGGGCTCCCGATCAACCATGAAGTTCAAAATAGCCCGTCCCTGTGGCCTGAGGAAGGTACGTAGGCTTCGCAGCCAGGTCTGTCGTTCACGTTTCCCAGGGATCGCGCTGTACATGACGCTTGGCAATAGGATGTAGTCGACACTGGCGGGTGTCACAGGTATAGCCAGGAAACTGGCTTGGACAAACCACACCCGTACCCCACGTGTATTTGCTCGTTGGACGGCCCAGTGGAGGGCATCAAAATGCAGTTCGAGGCCCACGACACGATAGCCTTGTTGCGCGATTCCAATGGATTCACGCCCCACACCGGTTCCTAGAACTAAGACCGTTCCAGGGCTGCTCATATGATGAGTCAACACGTCTTCTTCCCATGGTTCGAGTGCCCAGATTGGGGAGTACTCAGGGTATTGAGCCGGCGCATTGTGATAGGTGTGCCCATAGTGGGTCTGAAGATAACGAGTGAGCTCGTCAGGGGACGCAACGGCCGGGAGCACACCGGTCAGCAGCTGTTGGATGCGGAACAGAAAGGTAATGATACGGGTGCTGATGCTGTCGAAGATTCTGATACAGAGAATTAGGATGTACACATCTTATTCTCGATGATGAGCAAGGTAAGGAGCAAGAAGGGCCGCCGCCTCTGTTGCTCCGGTGGGTGGGGGAGGGAGGGTCTGAGGAGGAGGCATTTCACAGGCCTCCCTCAGTGCCTGGTCCCACTGGCCTGTCATGAAGTCGTCCATGGAAAGCTCAACGCCTCGCCCATATCGATGCAGATACTCCACCAACGGCTGTTCGTCGACGAAGTTGTACCGGCGTACATACACCATAGGCGTGTGCAATGCGACCGCTTCGACCAAGGTCCCGTATCCCGGTTTCGTCATGATGACATCGACTGATGCCATCAACGTCTTGAACGAAAACGGCAAGGATGCAGTGGAGACAAATCGCTTACTGTGTGGCGGAATCGAGCCATCGAAGAGAAAACGATAGCTGGTGAGGGATTCCAGTTGGTCGAACGGGAGCGAATCCAGAGGAATTCCGCCGAACCCGACGAGCACGGTATGTTCTCCCGGGGCCAACCCGAGGCACTCGGGTAACTGTTCGCGAGCCGAAGGTGCAGGCTCGGCGATCGGCCCGATATCGACGACACGTTGGAAGCTCTCCATTTTTGGAGCCGGGGCGATCCGTAGCGCGAGGTCAGCCTGAGCATAGGCCTGTCGAATTGACTGCAAGATTGCTTGGCGATCGATCGATGGAGGAGCCGGATACTCGGAGAGAACGAGGTCCCAGGTTAAACTGACGAGCGCGATGGTAGGAATTGCAGCCGCCTTTCCCGCCGCCAAGGCCAAATAAGGAGTATCGGCCAGGACGACATTCGGGGCGGCAATTCTCATCGCGTCGATTTCCGTCTGAAGCCGTTCCTCCCAAGAACTGTGAAACCGGTTGTGCTCACACCAGGTCGCGTCTACATCGATCCTTAGCGGGCCATTCTGAACGCCTCCGACATCCTGTTGAACGGGGCTCACGTCCCACGGAGAAAGGAGGCGCCCTTTGAAGAAAGCAGGGGGCACGGTTGTTCGGAGGAGCACGCGAAGGTCGGGAATGAGGCGGCTCAATGCGTTGAGCACCGGCACGACTTGCGCAGCGTGCCCAAATCCATGTCCTGAGATAGCAGCCCAGATCAGCGGCATAGGTAGGAGCGTGTGAGAATCACGAGTGAACGATAGAACTGGAGGAATCTCTCTCAACTCGTAGAATGATCCGATTCCATCGGAGCGATGTTGTACGTCAACTCAAGATCAAATTCTTCAACCAATTCATTGAATGCGCTCGCCCCCATATCAGAGCGAACTTCTGCCATGACGAGGTCAATGGCGGGGCCGGCATGGTGGCCATATTGCGTGACGGCTGATTCAATTCGCTTTCTGGCATTGTCGCGGTTCACGGAGAGACTCCTTCTATCTATTAAGGGTAGAGGCGCATTCATCTATAGCGAGCGTAGCAACTCCTGCATCTCCGGCACCAGATCCTTGCCGCCATTGGATCGTCCAGAACGTACCGCTTCGATG
>SWDO01000014.1:399188-406991 GCA_005116895.1 Nitrospira sp.
TTGTAATAGACCGTGCCGGATGAGCGGCCCTCATAGCGTGTGATGTGGCCGTCCCACCGTTCAAGCTCCAGGGCGACCGTTGCGGCATACCCATATTCAAGGTCAATGAAGGGCGAGAGGAGAAACATGGACGCTCCGATGACGATACCTTTGAACGCCGAGAGCCAGGAATGAGGCTCAATGGTTTCGTCGACGGTGATGCGCGCCGAGATGGTCTTGTCTCCCAGTGAATCGGACTTTTCTCCCAGCGGCGTCAATGTCGAAAACAGACTGGTTTCCTGGATGCTGCTTAAGATCCGCCGCTCAAGGTCGGCAGAGGGATATTGCGACGACCCGTTTCTTGTGAGGTGAAACGAGTTGGTCACGAGCGGGACCCGTTCATCATTGGGGAGCGAGTGTGTCATGATCTCCTTAGGATCGACAGAGGGTGGTTTGACGTCGATCCATCTGGTGCATCCCGTTATGCTGCACAGCACGAACCCAGCAAGCCTCAGGACCGACCATCGGAACATAGTCATCGTCATGATCGCCGTCTCCTCAGAAAAAGAATGAAAACCCCGCAAAGGGGAGGCTCGCATTCAGACCAAGATTCGGAAAGGCTGTCCCGGCATTAGAAATGTGATGGAAGCGGTAACCGACATTGATGGCGGCCTGCGGCGTGATGAACCATGACACACCCACGCCACCCGACAGGATAAAATTGAATTCGTTGGCTTGTTCTCGAACCCGCCCCCCAAGATCGGTCCAGAACGGTCCGCCGGTGAATTCCGCATAGGGTCGTAGCCGACCCAAGGCGACGAAGGTGTACTTGATCCGCGGCGTGAACCCAATGCCGTGCGTCAGCAGCGGTTCTCGGAACTCCAGGTAGACCATCTCTGCGCCGAGCGAGACTTGTCCACGGTACCAGCCGTCACCCACTGGATCGGTCAGGGTGATCATCCAGGATGGCATCAGCGCCGGTCCGTGTTGTTGAGTTTTGTGCAGGTAGGTGAGGCGATGTGAGAGCATATAGCCAGCGGTGAGCCCAACTTCCTGCGTGCCGACCGTGATCGTGGGGGAGACATCTCCAGCGTGGGCGAAGGACGCCGTCATCATCGTTCCGAATACCAGGGCTGTGAACCGCCGAACGAGCGAAGCCATACAATCTCCAGGTCAATATCTTGTCGGCTTATGCGAGATGGAACTTGATCAACCGGTGTTCAGGCGTACTGCCTCAAAGTTAGCAGAGGATTAAATTCTGTCTGGAACTGCGCGGGGTTCGCTCTCTGCCGGGAGTTGAAAGGATGTTCGATGGCGGAATGTAATTGATGAGCGAGCGATGGAGCAGAAATTCAGAGGGAGCTATCTGGATTGGTTTAGCCTGGAGAGATGGGCAGAGTCGGTGTGGAGCTCCGGCAAGCCATAGCGTCGGTCGAGTGACACTACGCGCTCAAGGCATCGTCGAGCAGCGGTATGGTCCTGGCGCGTCTCGTAGACCTTCGTGAGCAGGCGGAGAACGGCGGCCTCAGCCGGTTCGTTCCCGAGTTTGATGTAGTGTTCCGAGGCGTTGTTCAAGCAGCGTTCGGCTCTAGTGTGATCTCCCTGATCAAGATAGCACTTGCCGAGTTGGCTATAGGTAACCGCGAGCCCTTCTTCGTTGCCGACCGTTCGATGATGCTCAAGCGCGTGTTTAAATGAGGCCACGGCTTGATCCCACTGACCGTCACGAGCTTCTTGTAACGCCAGATTGTTGTAGAGAATGCCAAGTCCTCGGTTGTCTTGTAACTGGCGCAGAAAATCCATGGCCTCGAGATAGTAGGGACGTGCTTTTTCAGGATGGTCGGATGCGATATGCAGGTTGCCGAGGTTGACCAAGGTATGGGCAACGGCGGTGAGATTGCGCTCGGTCCGTTGAATCTGAAGTACTTCCCGATAACACTGTTCTGCGCGTGGAAATTCGTTCATGAGGGCGCAGGTGTTGCCAAGGTTCCCAAGAGAATCCGACAGTGCTTGCTGATTACCGGGAGTTCGATCATCGGCGACTGCCGCTTCCCAGGCAGCGCGAGCCTGGACCAGATCGCCGCGATGGAGAAAAATGCGAGCGCGATGTTTATGATTGTCCGACATGGGATAGTGAAGCGTTATTCGTGAAGCGTATCGGCCAACGGTTTCAAGTTTCATGTTTCAGGTTTTGGGTTTCTGCACAACTTGAAACGTTGAACGTGAAACTTGGAACTCATGAGTGAGATACGAACGACGCTTCACGAGATACGGCTTGAGTCAGTCTCCACCTTTGGGTGTATCTCGCCTATATTCGACCTGCATCTCGTCCTCTTCTTCCAATCCCAACCCTGCGCGGAACGATTCATACAGTTCTGTGACGTAGTCGATATCTCGCTGTTCTTTTCCATCCACAGAGCCAAGATAGACCTCGGATAGTCTCATTCCCGTCTGAAAATGATGGGCGATCGTTTCTTCCGTGACCTGTTGCCAGGTGATGTAGATGCAGAAAGCCTGGAATGAGTGGGCCTTGGGATGGCGTTGCGCGAGCGCCAGCAGTTCCTCGTAGGCCCCTCGGGCAGTTGCACCGGCGTTGGAAGAAAATGTCTCTTCGAGATCAACGGCGTGGTCCCAGTCCGAGCCGAGCTCATGTTCGGATTGGCTGAATGCGTCTTGTGCGGCAAGGGCTGCGTCGAATTGCATAGAACCTCGTATCTCGTCCGTGTGTAGTATAAGTAACCTGGAGGATACTGGGGGAGAGCAATGGAGGTCAATGTGTCTTGTTCAGGCTATAGATTTACATTCTGGTCAGGGGCTCTGTAGACTGTTCGTATCCAACTAATGAGCACCGAGAACCCAATTCCTTCTGCAAAGTCCGAGACCGCTTCGACGGATCCCGCTGATCGCATCATCCACTATCACATTCAAACCAAACACCATTTCAACCGTTATGCACGCTCACTAGGGTATCTCGATTGGGCAAATCAGCCTGATCCGTTTCGGCGCTTCGAGGGTGCTCAGCTCATCCCACTCCCATTACTCAAGCCAGATGAAGCGCCGTTGTCGCCGGCATACGGAGCGATTTATGAACGGGGAGCCATTCCCTCTCAGCCTCTCAGTGTGCCATCGCTTTCGCGATGGTTTGAGTTTGCACTCGCCTTGTCGGCGTGGAAGAAGGCGGGGGAGTCTGAATGGGCGTTACGGAGTAATCCCTCGTCAGGGAATCTGCATCCTACGGAAGGGTATGTGGTCTTGCCACGGATTGCCGGACTTGATGTGGTACCAGGTCTGTATCACTACGCGCCAAGAGAACATGGGTTGGAATTACGCGCAGAATTCTCCGCGGATCGACTCGCGTGCTTGCTGGCTCCCTTCCCGACCGGTGCCTTCCTCTTCGGCCTGACGTCGGTTCATTGGCGAGAAGCGTGGAAATATGGAGAGCGATCATTTCGCTACTGCAATCATGATGTCGGCCATGCGATCGGAAGCGCTCGGGTCGCTGCCGCGACGCTGGGTTGGAAGATGGTCCTGTTGGATGGTGTGGATCAAGACACGGTGGCGATGCTACTCGGTACAGATCGCAAGGATGACTTTGGAGAAGCTGAATCGGAACATCCTGACTGTCTGGCAGTGATCTGGCCCTCAGGGGAGGTGAGGGGAGAGCAAATGACGGTGCCGTTGTTTCTCGATGGAGCGATTGTGAAGGAGTTGTCCAGCGCAACATGGCATGGGAAAGCGAATCGGTTGAGCCAAGAGCATGGGGTCCACTGGGACATTATCGACGAAGTGGCCGAAGCCTCATGGAAGACCCAGGTTGACCAGTTGGCAAGCTTACTCCCAACGAGTTCTGCTTCCGGAGAGAACACGCTTCACGCTTCACAAGAAACGAACGACGTGGGCCCGTCGGCTGGCCAGATCATTCGCCAGCGCCGAAGCGCTGTGTCATTCGACGGTAAGACGTCAATTTCCGCCAGCACGTTTTTTCATATGATGCAGCGCGTCATGCCTCGCGTTGAACGGCCGCAGTTGGAACGGCCGATGCCGTGGGATGTGTGGCCCTATGATCCGGCGATTCATCTCTTGATATTCGTCCATCGGGTGGATGGATTGACGCCTGGGATCTATTGCCTCGTCCGTGATCCGAAGAAGGTAACGTTCATTCAACAAGCTGTGAATCCCGAGCTGACATGGACCCTTGCACCGAAGTGTCCGGATGGTCTCCCGCTCTACTGGTTGCTTGAAGGCGATGCCCGCAAGCTGGCGGTGCAGGTGAGTTGCCATCAGGACATAGCCGGCGACAGTGCGTTCTCGTTCGGGATGTTGGCTGAGTTCGAGGGAACGTTGCGAGAACGAGGTGCCTGGTGGTATCCCCGGATGTTTTGGGAAGCGGGCTTGCTTGGACAGGTCTTGTATCTGGAGTCGGAGGCGGCAGGAGTGCGGGCGACGGGAATCGGTTGTTTCTTCGACGATCCAGTCCACGAGAGTATTGATGTGAAGGAGTTGGCCATGCAATCCCTCTATCACTTCACCATTGGTGGGCCGGTGGAAGATCGACGCTTGCAGGTGTTACCACCGTACGATCATCTACGGCCTCGCTCATAGGCTCGACAGCTGTTGAGGTAACTCATGTTCAAGATCAAGAAGAAGGCTGAGAAACCGAAGCGGACGGTGCTCTATAACATCGTCGAAGATTATTCTGAATTTGATGCCCCAGGGAATGTGACTGTCTGTGCGATGACGGAGGCAGAGGATGTCTCGGCCCACGCCAAGATTCTTTCAGAAAGCTATGACGTCCCGCATGAGACGATGACGGCTTTGCTGACCGAAGGCGGAATGTATGTGTATCCACAAATCGGTGGCATCCTGACTCGAGGATTATTTGCCTGCCGGATTGCTTCAGCCGGGCAAGGGCCGAAACAAACCTGGCGAAAAACACTGAGTGCGTGACCGTGATCGAAGGAGTGTTCTTATCCAACGGGAGGCTCTATCTGTAAAGGCGGGGGTATCTATCGAATCACTTTTGACCCATTCCCTTCCATCCCCACCTCGCTGGTCATCGTTCCGTAGCTGCTGGCACGTTGTTTCTCAGCAAGGTACCCCCCGAGACCGGCCCCGAGCACATTGCATATCACATCCGTTATCGAAGCGGTGCGGTTATGGCAGAAGACTTGGAAGAATTCAGTCGAAAGCGAGATGCCGCCTGTGATGGCGATGATCGTAGCAATGGTCCGGAGAGTGCGTGAATCCTTATTCAGCTGGTAGTGAAGCAGATATCCGAACATCATGAACCAGAGCGTGTTACCGACAATGTCCTTCAGCATGTTCCGGGAAAGAGCAAAATCTTGAAACGGGATCCAACGAATGTGGTCCCAGTGCGGATGTCCGACAAAGTTGCTCAACGGGAGCAGGGGGGCGATAGAGAGTGCGGCCAGTAAGAACCACAGCATTCCGCTCTTTGGCTTGAGTCCTGTCCAAAGGGTCATCGTACGATCATCTCAAAAGCTCAATGATTATCTCGATGCATCCGATGTCGTCAGTATACACGATGTGTCACGGTGTTGACCGTGAACGAAGCGCAAGCATACTGTATTGGTGATGTAGGGTTTTACGTGTGGCGGCCTATTGTCTGCTTGTGCCGTTTGAATTTCGGCTATTACCTGATCGGATGGCCATGAGAGGGGGGAGCTGCTTTATGGCTTAGGCTGCAAGTTCTTCTTTCACTGCATCAAGAAGTTTATTGATGTCGAACGGCTTTTCGAAGGCCCGACGTGCACCGAAGAGTTTGGCAACATCGAGGAAGTTGTGATCGCCTTGTGCTCCCGTGATCGCGATCACTCTGGCATCAACATATTCGCGAGTGAGCTGAAGCGTAGCCTCAAGGCCGTCTGTTTCCGGCATCAACAAGTCCATGATTACGAGATCGACCGGCTCTTTCTGATACAGCGCGAGTCCCTTGCGCCCATCTTCGGCTTCAAGCACACGGTGCCCTGCTTTAACAAGGACCTCTTTCAGGAGCCCTCGGATAGATTGTTCGTCGTCAATGACTAAAATGGTGGCCATACATGCTCTACTGATTTTTCCTAATCTTACCTGGCGTCTTCGAATCAGTCTAGAAAGAAAATGATTTTTTGAGTAGGTGCAAGAGACGAAATGAAATTAAGTCCAATCGGCCCCATCATGTAAGCCATACCTCAAGCTATCCTGATCCTGGCTGGCGCGCTTCGTTCTCACAATGCGAATGAAAAAACATACAAAACTAATGTTCATATGAATTCATAAGCATACATTCTTTAGCATAATGAGCCTAATTTAGTACCAGTCAGGACAAATTGTTTGACCCAATTTATGATTTTTGTTACAAAACCGACAGCTCTTTTAACGAGTACTGTCCACTTTTTTCGGGAGTTGTTTCAGTGAATACTACAGATCAGCCCAAATGGGCCTTGACCAGGCGAGCGTTTCTTCAGGTTTCCTTGGTGGGGACACTCTTACTGAGTGGGCGGTTAGTCGGCCCGCAGCCGGTGCAGGCGCGTGAGCTTCCAGAGGGCAGGCTGACGTTGGTCAACGTGTGGACCAATGAGCGGCTGGATGTCACGTACCGAGACGAAGCCGGTAACTATGATCTGACAGCGCTTGATGATGTGAATTGCCTCTTGCGCTGCCATTACACGGGTGAGGTCGGGGCTATTGATGTGCGCGTATTAGAGCATGTGAATTTAGTGCAAAAGAAACTCGGCAGCCAGCAAGAGATTCATGTGATTTCAGGGTTTCGGTCTCCCGAGTACAACGCCATGTTGGTTCGGACGGACCGACATGTCGCCAAGAACAGCTTGCACATGCAAGGACAAGCGATCGATCTTTTGATCCCCGGTGTTCCCACCACGAAGCTTCGGCAAGCTGCGCTCGAACTCCAGTACGGCGGGGTCGGTTCCTACAAACGTTCGAGCTACGTACATTTGGATTCAGGCCCCTTCCGGCATTGGTAGCTCTTTCCTAAATCACCAAGCGAACGATAACACCTCTGCTCCTGACGGGGGTGTTGTGTCCGAATTGGGTGCTATCGCTCGTTGGTAGGCTGTCGTTTCAATAAGAGGATGGACAGAGGCGGGAGCGTAATCGTCAGTGAGTATGAAAAGTTGTGGCTCGGGGTGTCGGTCGCGTGAACACCGCCGCCATTTCCCATATTGCTGCCGCCGTAAGCGATCCCATCGGTGTTGATGATCTCCTGATACCAACCAGATTCTGGGACGCCGATGCGGTAATAGTGGCGAGGCATTGGCGTGAAGTTGCATAGGCAGACGATGACTGCTTGCGTGCTATTTGCCTTTCGAAGGTAGGCGATGACGGAGTTGTCGGCGTCGCTGAAATCGATCCACTGAAATCCGCTCCAGTCAAAGTCGATCTCGTGCAGCGCCGGCTCTTCGCGATAGACTCGGTTCAGGTCGCGGATCAAACGTTGTAGCCCACGGTGGGGCTCATCCTCGCAGAGATGCCAATCCAAGCTGGTGTCATGGTTCCACTCCCGCCACTGGCCGAACTCTCCGCCCATGAACAGCATTTTTTTGCCGGGGTGGCTGTACATATAGCCATAGAGCAGCCGGAGGTTCGCAAACCGCTGCCAGACATCGCCGGGCATTTTGTCGAGCAACGTGCGTTTGCCGTGCACCACTTCGTCATGAGAGAGGGCGAGAACAAAATTCTCGCTGAAGGCATAGAGCAGACCGAACGTCAGTTGGTTCTGATGGAACCGGCGGTAGATCGGGTCGTGCTGGAAAAAGGTCAGCATGTCGTGCATCCACCCCATGTTCCACTTGAACGTAAAAC
>SWDO01000014.1:407091-424534 GCA_005116895.1 Nitrospira sp.
GTGTGCGCATGATTTGGTTCTGGTCGCCGGACCCGCCCTGCTGCAGACCCGTAGCCAGAATTTGGCCAGTCGCCACCTCCGTGATCGTCACACGCGCTCCACCGACCTCTCGGCCTAACACCATGGCCCCGTGCGCGACGACTCGGACCAGTACTACCGTGGGTTGTGGGCCGTTGAGCGGGATATTGGGAGGTGTTTGGCTTCGGACCGGAGTCGAGGGGTAAGACAGTAGGGTGAACGAGAAGATCAGTCCCACCAGGGCGAAGGAAGATCGTGTCATTTCACCTTCGTGCCAGGGTCCACTTCTTCTTGAATGGTGAGCAGTCCACGCACGTCGGCATCGCCAGCAGCCAGTACCATGCCCTGCGATTCAATGCCCATAAGCTTCGCCGGTTTGAGATTGGCCACAATCACGATGGTTTTCCCGACCAGTGCATCAGGCTCATACTTCTTGCCGATGCCCGCAACGATCTGCCGTTGCTCCGTGCCGAGGGAGACCTGGAGCTTCAACAGCTTCTCAGATTTCGGCACGCGCTCCGCGCTGATAACCTTTGCCGTCTTCAGCTGAATCTTCATGAAGTCGTCGATGGTGATCTGGGGCGGTGCGACCGGTGCTGGCACTGCTGCTGGAGTTGCCGCACCTGCCAATGTTGTGGCCGGAGTTGTCGTGGCTGCGGCAGGAACCGGTTGTGGGGTTGTGGGTGTGTCGCTCACTGGTGTCGCTCCTTTTTTCGATGACGCTTTCTTCTCTATCTTAACGTTTTCATTTAAGTCTATGCCGACGGTATCTGATGCGGCGATTTCAATGCGAGGGAACAGCGGGACGCTCTTGGTAATCGGGAGGTCGGACACGGGGCTGTTCCACTCATAGGCGGGGGCCGGAAGGGCTTTGGAAAAGTCGACGTGGTAGCCGAGTTGCCGGGCCAGTTGTTCCATCGCCTGCGGCATGAAGGGATGGAGCAAGACGGCCAGCAGGCGCAGGGCACGGGCGGAGTGATTAAGGACGGTTTTCAGCTTCGGCGCGTCCTCCGGATTCTTGGCTAGCTTCCAGGGCGCAGTCGAGATAGAGCATGGACGCCACGGCGTCGACGCGCAATCCATCGATGTGGTACTTGTCCAACCAGAAGAGGGCACTATTCAGAAGGAAGGTGCGCACCTCGACTCGATCGTAATTGAAAATCCGGCTGTGCCAATCTGGGTGATAGCCGAGGCGCGGATCGGCATGGTCATAGAGGTGTGTGCCGTCGAACTGGGCCAATCCATGGGGATCGTCAGGAAAGTGCGCCGGCGCCCAGTCCATGATGACGCCGAGGCCGGCTTGATGCGCGGCATCGACAAACGCCATGAAATCCTCAGGACTGCCGTATCGGCTGGTGGCCGCAAAGTAACCGGTTGCTTGATACCCCCATGATCCGTCAAACGGATGTTCCGTCACCGGCATGAGTTCCAGGTGTGTGTAGCCCAGATCCCTTGCGTAGGGGATGAGTTTCGCAGCGAGTTCTTTATAGGTCAGCCAGCGATTGTTCTCCTCCGGTACTCGCATCCACGACCCGAGATGGACTTCATAGATGGAGAGGGGAGCGGTCAGCGGATCCCACTCGGATCGGGCTGCCATCCACGTGCCGTCGTGCCAGGTGTAGCAGGACAAGTCATGCACGATCGAGGCAGTCCGCGGGCGGACCTCGCTCGCGACAGCATAGGGATCGGCTTTCCTCAACAGAACGTTGTCTTCTCGCGACCGGATTTCATACTTGTAGAGGGTGCCTTCCGGTAGATCGGGCATGAAGAGTTCCCAGAGCCCGGTTGATCCTCGACTCGCCATGGGATGGCAGAGACCGTTCCAACCATTAAAGTCCCCAATCACACTGACACGTGTGGCATTGGGGGCCCACAGCACAAAGTGAACTCCGGGGACGCCTTGGACGGTGCGGATATGGGCGCCGAAACTATTGTAGGCCTTGTACAGCGTCCCTTCGGTAAAGAGGTGCAGATCGAAGTCCGTTAACAGAGGAGGGAATGCGTACGGATCGTGGATCTCAGCGACCGTGCCATCGTGGCGTGTGAGGCGAAGCGTGTAAGATGGCGCGAGTGGTGTATCTGGAAGCAGCGCCTCATACAGTCCCTCCTCACGAATGCGAGTCATACGCCAGAGAATAGAATCGGATACGACTTCTACATCCTTGATCTGGGGTAACCAGGCCCGGATCGCGAAGCTGGGGCGGCCGTCGATCGCTGTGGCATGTGGGCCTAGAATCGAGTGAGGGGCCCAGTGAGTGCCGGCAATGAGACGATCAAGATTATCCTGCTGTAGGGTCAGGTCGCTGGGCATTCAGCTATCCTAATGGCTGCAACCGTGATTAGGAAGGGGAAAATGCTCTCTGCAATGGCGCCGAATGAAATAGCTGAAGAGAACTCTGATTGCATGGTGCTGCCGACCCAGGATAAAGCGGGGGCTTGTACCGTGATCCCTCTCAATGTGGTTCTAGGATCTCAATGTCATCTCTGAGGCTGGCTCTGCTTATCTTCGGCGTGTGCTACGTGCTCATCATGACGGAGCAGCTGCACAAGACGATTGTGGCCTTGTTCGGCGTGGTCTCGTAAGGAGAGGTATTCTACCAGCATGAGTTCAGGGTGGATTGCAACGTTGTGAACGTCGTGATAGTGGATATCGCCAGGAAGGCCGGCTACAGAGGTCAACATGAGTTTTTCTGCAACCTGTTAGGGCTTGCCCTCGACCTTTAGATTGAGCGATCCGTCACTCATCACTCGAACATATAGCGAGTTCATATCGGCGAATACGCCGATGCCTTGCACCGACGTGATGGTTCCCTGCAGGGAGAGCGTCTGACTGATTGATCGATTCAGTGCCATTCGAAGCAGGTCTCGCATGCGGTCGGTCGCCGCAGTCACACCGAGGACGGCTTCACCCATCACGAGTTCTCTTATGGAAGAGTGGGCGAGCCAATCGGGGCCGTTCTTCGCCAGGAACTGTTCGGAATCGTGGTCCAAACGGAGGCCACCGATTTGGGCGGACTGTGTCAACATGTTCATTTCAGGTTTCCCCACGAAATACAGATGGCCGGTCGCATCTCCTCCAAACGCAATCCGCAAGACCACTTGGTTGCCACCACGGCCCAAAATAGCCGCATCAGTAATGACAATGAAGTCCCCTTTCACGGCCACACGTTTTCCCTTCAACCGCGCCGCAAGTGATTGGGACAGCGAGGGATAGTCCAGCGGGAAGTCAGCGACGACGTGGAATCCAGTGGGAGTGAGCCGGTTTGCAAGTGTGGCGGGGAGTGTGCCGTAGAGCTGGGCATCGGCGGCACCGTGGAATCCGGTTGAAGTTGGTGGACTGTCGAGTGGAGGAAGGGGTGCAACTCCAGCGGGTGGTTCCGAGCCGAAGACGATGACCGGTTTCGCCGTGACGTGGATGGTGTCATTGACAATGGGGCCAATCCCCGAAAAGCCGCTATGTTGGACTTTGTCGATATTGAACTGAAGCCAGGAAGCCGGTTCTAATTCAGAGGACAAATTCTTGCCGGAATGACGAACACCTTTCAGAAGACCTACTTTGTCATCCGGCTCTGCAATGATTCGTTCTCTTCCGATGATCAACACGAGCTTCCCATTCATCACAGTCACCAGCTCGTTCGTCGTGTAGAGGAAATCATTCCGTACTCTATCGGACGGATCAATGAAGATGTCGAAGGAGTAGCCCATGTGAGTGCAGTAAATGTCCTACATAAGCTGAATCAGAAACAAGAGATCGATGATGGTGCATGAAGCTATGGGCTTCGTGGTGTTGCTCGGTCAGTTTCCGGAGGTCGCAGTGGATGTCGTCGGGGTCGCAACATTCGGTTTCTAGTTGGATGGTCATATGCTTGATGCCGAAGTCCGTCGTAATCCGGTTCTGGATCAACTGCAATAATTCAAGCGGAGTCCGATGGTGTTCAATTATCACGTGGCTCGTGAGCATGACCAACCGAGGCTCGACGGCCCAAATGTGAAGATCGTGCACGTTCTTGACGCCCGGGATAGCTTCCATCGTGGCTGCTACCTGAGACGCGCTGATGCCAGGTGGGGTTGATTCCAACAGGACATCCATCGACTCTTTGAAGATCGGCCAGGCTCCTCGGAGAATGACTCCGACGATCAGGAGACTTACGAGCGGATCAAGGATGGTCCATCCTGTCAGGAGAATCGCGCCGCCGCTGACAATCACGCCGAGTGAGACCCAGGCATCTCCTAGCATGTGCCAGAACGCACTTCGAATGTTCAGATCGTCTTTCGCCCCGTGCTGGAGTAATAGGGCAATCCCAAGATTGGCGATGAAACTGACGGCAGCAACGGCCATGACCCACCCACCATCGACGGGAACGGGCTGCAGCAAGCGCGTGATGCCGATGAGCGCGATGCCGGCAGCGGTGAGCAACAGGATGAAACTGTTCAGAAACGCCGCGATGATCCCGGCACGATGGTAGCCGAAGGTCCGGCTTTCGGATGCCGGGCGTGCGGTAAGGAGATGGGCATAGAGTGCGAGAAAGAGGGACCCTTGATCGACGAGGTTGTGACCCGCGTCGCTCATAAGTCCAATGCTGTTGAGGAACCACCCGCCGACAAACTCAGCTGCGATGATCACGGCATTGATGGCCAGAGCAAGCTGGAGCCGCGATCGGAGATGTGTGTACGAGGCGGGCACCTGGTTGGTCGGTCCGAGGTTTGATCCCCCGGATGCAGCGGCGTTGTAGGGACGCTCTGCGAGAAATCTCCGTCCTGCCCGAAGGGCACTTCGCGTAAGAGGAAGTAGCGAAAGGCATCGACGCCGTAGCGCTCAACCATCTTGTTTGGATCGACGACATTGCCGCGGCTCTTCGACATCTTCTCGCCATCGACGGTCCACCAGCCATGGGCAAAGATCGTTTCGGGTAGGGGGAGGTTCAACGCCATGAGCATCGTGGACCAATACACGGCGTGGGTCGTCAAGATATCTTTGCCGACGAGATGGACGGAGGCCGGCCAGAATCGGTTGCCAATCGGCTTCTCTCTCGGGAGATATTCCAACGCGGACATGTAATTAACCAGCGCATCGAACCAGACATAGGTGACGTAGTCATTGTCGAACGGCAGTTCGATCCCCCAGGAGAGCCGTGACTTTGGTCTTGAGATTGAGAGATCGCCGAGTTTCTGTGTTTGTAAGAACCCGAGGACTTCGTTGCGTCGCGACTCCGGGCGAATAAAATCCGGATGCGTCTTGATGTGTTCGATCAAGCGGTCCTGATAGTGCCCCATCTTGAAGAAGTAGTTGTGCTCGCTGAGTTGTTCAACGGGGCGTTTGCAGTCCGGACAGAGTCCAGACTCCACGTCTTTCTCAGTCCAGAACCGTTCATCGAACGTGCAGTACCAACCGGTGTACGAATCCTGATAAATGAGATGCTTGTCGTAGAGCTCCCGAAGATATCGTTGGACAATGGATTTGTGTTCGAGATCCGTGGTTCGAATGAACGCATCGTTCGAGATGTTGAGGCGTTGCCACAATGTTTGAAACTGAGGCGCAAGCTTATCGCAGTGGGCCTGGGGGTCGATGCCGGCTTTGGCCGCAGCCTGTTGCACTTTCTGGCCATGTTCATCGAGACCGGTCAAAAAGAAGACCTCACGGCCACGTAGCCGCCAGTAGCGCGCCAGCACGTCGGCCGCGATGGTGGTGTAGGCATGGCCGATGTGCGGGACATCATTGACGTAGTAAATCGGAGTGGTGATGTAGAAGGGGTTCGTTTCCACCATATCGAGGGCAAGATATCAGGTTGGCGTCGCTTTTGGCTAGGTTGCGGCTCCGGCGGGGACAAGGCCGAGTGCTTCGCGCAGGCGAAGGAATGTCGTTTCCAGCGCCATCTGCACGTTGAGGTGCCGCGTGGCTTGCTGTTCGGTGCGCTCGATATCAGTCAAGAGAGTCAGGAGCGCATCGATGTCTGCTCGCTGGGCGTATCGTCGCAGGTCTGTGATGTGGTCGAGGTGCAGGATTTGATCATGATCTCCATCGACGATGACGATGACCAGATCGCGAATCCATCGTGTGAGCCATGCGAGCGTTTCTTCGCCACGGTCCGTCTTCGCCAAGCTTTCCGCTGCCGAGAGGATGGTCGCGCTCGACATCAAGCTTTCCGGCTTCACCAACGTCAGGCATTCTTGTTGTCGTGCGCGAACGTCTGCCACATTCGCCGTGAGCGCTTCTCCGATACGGCCATCGGCGAAGACCGCCAGGAAGCGGGCGTCGGCAGGAGGAAGCTCCCGCTTGAGGATCAATGCCGCCTCAACTTGGGTCCGGGCGGGCGTCGTGAAACGGAGCGCTTGGCAGCGTGATCGAATGGTGATCGGAAGCGCCTGGAGCCGGCTGGTGACAAGGATAAAGAGACTATCACCCGGAGGCTCTTCCAAGGTCTTGAGGAGCGCGTTCGCTGCACCGATCGTCAGTCGATCCGCGTCGTCAATCAGGCAAATTTTTCGTTCCCCGATGAGTGGGCGATAGACGAACTGTTGTTCGATCTCCCGCACCTGCTCGATTTTGATTTGCGGCGTGGCGGCTTTCGGATCGGGTTCGATGATGAAGTAATCCGGGTGCGTCCGAGCAGCTATCTGAAGGCAGGATCGGCACCGGCCACAGCTGTCCTGAGCCTCTGTCTGTGCGAGTTGCTCGCAGTTGAGGGCCTGAGCCAGTCTCACGGCGGTCATCAACTTTCCGATCCTGGCTTCGCCATAGAACAGATAGGCATGGGCCAAGCGTCCATTGCATACGGTTGCCTGAAGGAGGGAGATGGGTTGCTCGTGGCCTGTGATATCGGCGAAAGGCATGGGCTATCGGCGTCTCGATGTCCGTCTTCGATAGGTCTTGAGCCAGTTCAGAACCAGTTCTTCTACGGTCTCGGTCACCGACTCCAGCGGTTGTGCGGAATCGATCACCATGATGCGTCGAGGTTCTTGTCGTGCCAATACGTGAAATCCAGCCCGGACTTTCCGGTGGAATCGCTCGGCTTCTCGATCGAGTCGATTTTGGGTGGCAGCGCGACCACGGCGTCGGCTGAGTCCGACAGCGACGGGGACGTCGAAGAGCAACGTGAGTTGAGGAGCCAGTTTCCCGGTCGCCCAGTCGTTCATTGTGCGCAATATTCGTAGGTCCAACCCCCGTCCATATCCCTGGTAGGCCATCGTCGAGTCTGAGAATCGATCACAGACGACCGTCACTCCGCGTGCGAGCGCGGGTTTGATGACGTGATCCACATGCTGGCGTCTGGCCGCGAACATAAGAAAAGCTTCCGTTTCAGGGGCGATGGTTTCCCCCGAATGGTCGAGCAGGATACTGCGCAGACGTTCGGCGAGCAGCGTCCCTCCCGGTTCTCGGGTATGCAGCACGTCCAGGCCTTGCGCGGTCAGCCGCTCGCAGAGTCTTCGAGCTTGTGTCGTTTTCCCGCTTCCTTCACCGCCTTCCAGCGTCATGAAGATGCCCGTCGATTTTCTTGCTGTTCTACCCATTGGCAATTTTCATTCGCAGTCGCAATCGGGGAGCGATCCTATGTCAGGTCGAGGCGAATAGCAAGACCAGTACCTTTTTTGAATTCACCCGGTCCAAGCACATAACCCATTGAAATTTACAATAAAATGCTTGCGGGGTCTGTCAGGAACTCTGTAAGATGAATCACGCAATGCTCTCCCCAATGGCTAGGTGTCGGTGATTCATGCTCAAGGTCGCGCTAAGACGCTATTTTCTCACAGGCCTCCTCCTTGTCACCCCTATTTGGGGCACGATTCTAATCCTAAAGACCCTATTCGTTGCGGTAGACGGCATCTTGGGCGAAGCCGTCGCAGAATTGGTACCGGATCACTATATTCCTGGCCTAGGGATTATTACGCTGGTCCTGCTCATCTTTTTAGTCGGGTTGTTTGCGGCGAACTTCATCGGGCGTCAGATTGTGGGGCATTGGGAAGATTGGCTCAACCGACTGCCCCTCGTCCGGGGGATTTATTCCACGCTGAAGTCCATGATGGATATTCTGTCTTTTTCGGAGCGAGGATCGTATCGTCGGGTGGTCTTGATTCAGTTCCCAAAGAACGGCCATTATTGTTTTGCGTTTGTGACTGGCATGACGAAAGGCGAGACCACGGCACTGGGCCAGGAGGCGCTCATTCATGTGTACGTGCCTACCTCGCCCAATCCGACGTCGGGGTATTTCCTGTTAGTGCCGGAACGGGAAGTGATATCTGTTGATATCAGTATTGAAGAAGCGATGAAACTGATTGTATCGGGTGGTCTCTATACGCCATCCGGTGCCATGGCTTCGGCCCTGAAGGGAGAGCCGAAGTGGAGTCAGGTCAAACAGCCAGATGCCGGTGTGCCAATCGGATAAACACGGGGTTCTGATACTCAATTACGGTCCTCTTATTTCGGAGTCTTCGATGAAACAATCAGTGGATCAATGCACAACGGTCTCGCGTATTCCTGGCTTAGGCGTGATTGTGATGGCGGCCGGGTTGGGCAAACGGATGAAGTCCACCCACGTCAAAGTGTTGCATCATGTCGCGGGTCAGCCGATGGTGCTCTACGCTGTTGATGTGGCGCTCCAACTCGCGGGCCATCGTATTGCGGTTGTAGTTGGGCATCAATCCGACAAGGTTCGGCATGTGATTGGATCAGGTATTGCCGGCAGGCTGGGATCAAAGTCTGTGAGCATCGTCGAGCAAGCCGAGCAACTCGGGACCGGCCATGCAGTGCTGCAAAGCCGCTCCTCGTTTAGTCTGGGCGATGAGGCGCGTCCGACGAATTATCTTATCTTGAATGGTGACACGCCGTTGCTGAAAGAAGAGACGGCGCGCGAACTTTTGCGAGCGCATCAATCCCAGAGCGCCACTGTGACGATTCTGACGGCGATGCTCGACGATCCCAGCGGCTACGGTCGAGTCATTCGCCGAGAGTCCGGCGGATCTCACCAGGGTGAAATCACGTCGTCCGATGTGCTGAAGATCGTTGAAGATCGTGATGCTACTCCGGCAGAACGGGCTACCAAAGAAATCAACGTAGGGACGTATGTCGTGTCCGGAGATTTTCTCTTCGAGGCTCTGGATAAGCTGGAGCCTCGCAACGCGCAGAATGAATACTATCTGACGGATATTGTTCGGATGGCTGTTGATCAGGGGCGGCCGGTTGCGGCGGTGACCCTTCAAGATCCCGACGAGGGGCTCGGAGTCAATACGAGGCAACAGCTGGCGGCTGCGGAGCAGGTCGTCCGTCAGCAGATTCGAGAGCACTGGCTTGACGCCGGAGTCACGATGCGGGATCCTGGCTCCGTGTGGGTTGACGCCGGAGTCACCATTGGACGAGATACCGTGCTGTATCCACACGTGAGTCTCGAAGGCAAAACCAGTATCGGTGAAGGGACGACAATCCGTTCCGGGGTCCGTATCACCGATTGTGTGATCGGCAATCACGTCGAGATTTTAGACTCCTGCGTGCTTGCTGCGTCGGAAGTGCATGATGGCGCACATCTTGGCCCGTTCGTGCATCTTCGTCCAGGTGTGGTGGTCAGGCGGAAAGCGAAAGTTGGAAATTTTGTCGAGATGAAGAATGCCGAATTGGGCGAAGGCTCCAAGGCCAATCATCTCAGTTATTTGGGTGATGCCACGATCGCAGAAGGGGTGAATATCGGCGCCGGCACCATCACCTGTAACTACGACGGAGCGCGAAAGCATCGAACAGTGATCGGCAAGAATGTGTTTCTGGGAAGCGATACGCAGCTGATTGCGCCGGTCACGATTGGAGAGGGATCGGTGGTGGCGGCTGGAACGACCGTGACTCAGAACGTACCCGCCGATTCATTGGCGATTTCCCGTGTGCCGCAAGTCAATCGAGTTGGGTGGGCAGCGAAACGTCGGGTGTTGTTGACCGCTGGGACGCTGAGCCACGACTCGTCAAAGGATTCCAGTAGGCCGAGGAAAGAGAAGGACAAAAAAGCTTCGAGTAACGTGAAGAAGGGACGCGCAAAGTCATCGAAACGCTGAGTGCGGTCTAAGTGCCGTTATCTACCAGTTAGCCTAGTGAGACCTGGAGTAACTGTCATGTGTGGAATTGTCGGGTATATCGGTAATCAAGAGGCGGTTCCGATTCTTATCGGGGGATTGGCAAAGTTGGAGTATCGGGGCTACGACTCCTCTGGAGTCGCCGTCATGGAGGGGGAGAAAATTGTCGTCAGGCGGAGTGTGGGCAAGCTGGTCAATCTCCAAAATTCGCTCAAGGCGAAAGAGATCAAGGGGACGATCGGAATCGGCCATACCCGCTGGGCCACTCACGGGAAGCCTTCAGAACAGAACGCCCATCCGCATCGGTCTAAAGGCTGCGTGTTGGTCCACAACGGGATTATTGAAAACTACCAGCAACTCAAACAGCAATTGGAAAAGGACGGTTACAAATTTGTATCGGAAACCGATACGGAGGTTGTCGCGCATTTAATCGATAAATACCTTCAGAAAGGGAAACTGCTGGCTGAGGCCGTACGGTTGGCGACAAAAGATGTGAGTGGCAGTTACGCACTGGCCGTCATGTCAGAGCGAGAACCCGGGACATTGATTGCCGCGCGGTCTGGATGCCCGTTGGTGGTTGGGCGGACCAAGCACGCTTCGTACATCGCTTCCGATGTCATGGCAATGCTCGCGCACACGCGAGAAGTGACCTATCTCGAAGAAGGGGATGTGGCGGTCGTCACTCAAGACGACTTGCATCTCACGGACGTCGGCGGCCATGCGGTCTCGCGCAAATCAACGAGGATTACCTGGGATGCGTCGGCGGCTGAGAAGGGCGGCTATCCGCACTTCATGTTGAAAGAAATTCACGAACAACCTCAGACGATCCTTGATACGATGCGCGGACGGTACTCCTATGAGACTGGCGAAGCGGATCTCCCGGATATCGGGCTCACACCGAAAGAGTTTGCAGCGGTTGAGCGGATTTGGATCGTCGCCTGTGGGACCTCTTGGCATGCAGGCCAGGTTGGGAAGTATTTATTTGAAGAAATGGTTCGTACGCCGGTTCAGGTGGATATCGGGAGCGAGTTTCGATATCGCGACCCGCTCGTCGGGAAGAACGATCTATTTGTCACAATTTCTCAGTCCGGGGAGACGGCCGATACGCTGGCTGCTGCGCGAGAAGCAAAGGAAAAAGGAGCGCGTGTCGTCTCCATTGTGAACGTTGTCGGCAGCACCTTGGCGCGCGAGTCGGACGGGGTGCTGTACACGCATTGCGGACCGGAAATCGGCGTCGCATCGACCAAAGCGTTTACCGCGCAGCTCACGGCGCTGTATTTGCTGGCCTTGCATTTTGCCAGAGTTCGTAATGTGATGAAGGTTGCAGACGGAAAAGCCTGGTTAGATCGGTTGGTACAGTTGCCGGTATTAGTCGAGCGCGTGCTGCAGCGAGAGGCTGAAATCGTGGCGATTGCTAAGCGATATTACAAGAAGCGTAACTTTTTATTCTTAGGACGCGGGATCAACTATCCAATCGCACTGGAAGGCGCGCTGAAGCTGAAAGAGATTTCGTATATCCATGCCGAAGGCTATGCGGCGGGCGAGATGAAGCATGGGCCGATTGCGTTGATCGACAAGGATATGCCGGTCGTAGTCTTGGCGCCTCGAGACAAACTGTATGACAAAACGGTCAGCAATCTGATGGAAGTCAAAGCGCGACACGCACCGGTGATTGCCTTCGTGGCAGAAGGAGAGCGGGAGCTCGGCAAGATTGCGGATGCGGTGTTTACCGTTCCTGATACCCACCCGCTGATCTCGCCGATGTTATTTACCATCCCGCTTCAGCTCCTAGCGTATCATATCGCGGTATTGCGCGGGGCGGACGTCGATCAGCCGAGGAATCTTGCCAAGAGTGTGACGGTAGAATGAGGTGCGAAGGCCGGATCCCTGTGCTCGCTCAACGCGCGGCCTCAGAAGGCCCTCGTTGAATGCGCGCAGTAAGGCACCCTACCTTCACGCCTCATTAGGGAAGGGGAAGAAGAGATGGAGATTACGCAGCAGGATGTTGAGAAGGTGGCGCAGCTGGCGAGATTGGCGGTGAGCGCTGCTGAAAAAGAGACATTTGCCAAGCAGTTGACCCAGATTCTCGGGCATGTCGATACGTTGAGTCGGTACGACACAGCGGGAATCGAACCGACCGCTACGGTCATGGGACACGTGAATGTGTTTCGTGAGGATCTTGTGCGCCCATCACTGTCTTCAGAGCAGGCGTTGGCGAATGCGCCAGAGCGTGAAGTGGATGGGTTTGTTGTCCCTAAAATTCTAGAGGAGCGTTAATCGTCAGGTAGCCGACTCGCACGTTGACCACAACGAAAGCACGCAGCGATTGACGAATAACGGGAAGATACATGTTTCGACAAATGTTACGTTCGAAAATTCACCGTGCCACAGTGACAGGTGCCCATCTGGAGTATGAAGGCAGCCTGACAATCGATCAAGACTTGATGGAAGCGGCCGGGATTCTCCCTTATGAGGCGATTGTCTGCTCGAACTTGAATAACGGTGAGCGATTCATGACCTATGCGATCAACGGTACGCGAGGGAAAGGGGAGATCATTTTGAATGGGCCCACCGCGCGAAAGGCGGCGGTCGGGGATCAGATCATCATCTTTTGTTATGAGTATTACAGCGAAGAAGAGATCAAGAAACACACCCCCAAGATCGTCCGGGTGAATGAAAAAAATCGAATTGTGGCGGTGAGCTGATACGCCACAGACAGGCTGACCGATGAGGCGGCCTGTCGGTTCGTGCGCAGATCACCAGTCGGGAACGAGAGGTTCATGTCCCTTCATAAACTAACTCTCTGTGAGCTTCAGAAACAATTCCAGGCAGGGGAAGTGACGGCTACAGAGATCGTGCGCGCCTACTTCTTGCGCATTGGCCATGTAGAGCCAAAAGTGAAGGCCTTCGTCACTCAAGCGAAAGAATCAGCTTTCATGGAGGCTGAGGTCTTGGACCTCAAGCTCAAGGGATGGCGGAAGACCCAGCCGCTCACCGGAATGCCTCTGGCCATCAAAGATAATATCTGTACGGACGGCATCGCGACGACCTGTAGTTCTCGCATGTTGCAGAATTTTGTGCCGCCGTACGATGCGACGGTCATTGCCAAGTTGCGTGCGCAAGAGTACATATTGTTGGGCAAGACGAATTTAGACGAATTTGCGATGGGATCATCAACGGAAAATTCCGCGTTCGGTCCCAGTCGGAATCCGTGGAATCTACATTGTGTGCCGGGCGGATCAAGCGGCGGATCGGCGGCGGCGGTGGCGGCAGAGGAATGTGTGGCGGCGCTAGGCTCAGATACCGGCGGATCTATCAGGCAGCCGGCAGCCTTCTGTGGCGTGGTCGGACTGAAGCCGACGTATGGACGGGTGTCGCGGTATGGGTTGGTCGCGTTTGCCTCCTCGCTGGATCAAATCGGGCCGATCACGAGAGACGTATCCGATTCTGCGTTTCTTCTTCAGGCCATTGCGGGTCATGATCCGATGGATTCCACGTCGGTCGACCGTCCTGTTCCAGATTATATGAAAGCGCTGCAAAAACGGGATCTCAAAACTGTGAAGGTCGGTGTGCCGGTTGAGTTTTTTGCTGAAGGACTCGATCCCGATGTCGAGCAGTCGGTCAGAGCAGCGATTGGGGAGTTGAAGCAGCTTGGAGCTGAGATCAAGGAAATCCGTTTGCCGAGGACCGACGCAGCTGTGGCGGTGTACTATGTGATTGCCACGGCGGAAGCCAGCTCGAATCTTGCTCGTTTTGACGGGGTAAAATTCGGTTTTCGTGCCAAGGAGACCAAGGATCTTCTCGACCTCTACATGAAATCGAGACAGGAAGGGTTTGGCCCGGAGGTGAAGCGTCGGATCATGCTGGGGACCTATGTGCTCAGCGCCGGGTATTACGATGCGTACTATGGGAAAGCGCAAGCCGTACGAACGTTGGTCTGCCAGGATTTCGACGCTGCGTTTAAAGAAGTCGATCTGATTGTGACCCCGGCGACACCAACTCCGGCCTTCAAACTTGGTGAAAAGAGCGAAGATCCGCTACAGATGTACCTCTCAGATATTTTCACGATCTCGGTCAATCTAGCTGGATTGCCGGCGATTGCTCTGCCCTGCGGTTTCGGTAAAGAGGGACTTCCGATCGGGCTGCAATTGATCGGGCGAGCATTCGAAGAAGAGACGATACTTCGAGCGGCCCATGCGTATGAGCAATCGACGCAATGGCATCTTAAGAAACCGACGATACGGTAAGGGTTATAGGAGAATTGGAGAGGAAATGAGAGGACCTACGAGATGAATAACCGGGAGGGTTGGCAATAATGACCATCGTCGAAATCGCTGCACTCCTTGTGGCCGTGGCATTCGCCGTTCTGGTTGGATATCTCGTACCGGTATTGATGCAAGTTCGCAAAACGGTGGCGGAGTCCGAACAGCTCCTCTCGAGGATGAACGCCGACGTGCCAGCTCTCGTGGCGGAACTGCGGGCCATGAGCCAGAACTTAAACGATGTGACGAATCAGGTGCGCGGGGGCACGGAGCATGCGGCCGTCTTGCTCCACGCAGTAGGTGAAATCGGCGAATCGGTGCAACAAGTCCATAATGTCGTTCGTGGTTCAAGCGGGACGCTGTTGAACAATGTGGCGAGCATGGTTGCGGGCTTCAAAGCAGCCACTCACGTCGTACGGGAACGCATGAAACATGAGGGAGGGACACACAATGGCGGATGAACGAGGAACATCAGCGGCAGTCTTTTTGGCGTTTCTGAGCGGGGCAGCGATGGGTGCGGTTGCAGCATTGTTGTTGGCGCCACAAGCAGGGAGCGAATCGCGTGATCGACTCCGGGGGTATGCCCGTCGTGCGGAACACGATCTTCGAGATCTTGCTGGGCGAGCCGGTGAGGTATTTGAAGAAGTCGTTGATCAGGGCAAGGAATTTGTCGAAACGAAGCAGTCGGTGCTGCGAGAGGCATTCGATGCCGGACGTGAAGCCATGAGGCGCGAACGCGGTCGCACCTCCGATGAGGGGCCTGATCGAGGATGATTTTTGAGACGGTCATCGGAGTGGAGGTCCACGCACAGCTGCGGACCAACTCCAAGATGTTCTGCGGGTGCGGCACGACATTTGGTCTGTCGGCCAACAGTCAGACCTGTCCGGTCTGTCTCGGTCTGCCAGGCAGCTTGCCCGTTATCAACCGAATGGCAGTCGAAATGGCGGTTCGTGCCGGTTTAGCGCTGAACTGTACGATCGCGGCGAACAATCGATTCGCGAGAAAGAACTATTTCTATCCGGATCTTCCCAAGGGGTATCAGATTTCCCAATATGAGTCCCCGATTTGCGAGCATGGGTGGATTGAGGTTCGTGACAGTAGTGGGGGGGCAGCACGCATCCGCATTCGTCGCGCACATTTGGAAGAGGATGCCGGGAAAAATATTCATGAGACCGGTACCAGTGGGAGTCGGGTCGATTTGAACCGCGCTGGCACACCGCTGTTGGAGATCGTGACGGAACCGGACATGCATTCTACCGAGGAAGTGGTGGCCTATCTCAAAGGGTTGCGCGAAATCTTAATGTACCTTGATGTCTGTGACGGCAACATGGAGGAGGGGAGCTTTCGGTGTGAGCCGAATTTGTCGCTGCGTCCGTTGGGGCAGAAGGAGTTTGGGACAAAAGTCGAGCTGAAGAACATCAACTCCTTCAAGTATGTGAAGGATGCAGTTGAGTATGAGATTAAACGGCAGACCAAAGTGTTGACTGAGGGAGGCAAGATTCGCCAGGAAACGAGGCTCTGGAATATCGAGCGTGGGGAAACGGCAGTCATGCGTTCCAAAGAGGAAGCCCATGACTACCGCTATTTCCCTGATCCGGATCTGGTGCCGTTGAAGTTGGATCAAGCGTGGATCGATGGATTCCGTAGCCGCTTACCTGAACTACCGGCTGTGCGGACGAAGCGATTCGTTTCGGACTATGGGTTGCCGGAATATGACGCCACTATCCTGACGGCTTCGAAGGGCATGGCGGATTATTTCGAAGCCTGCGTGAAGCAGTTCCCTCAACCTAAGATCGTAAGTAATTGGGTGATGGGAGAGTTGATGCGAGAGTTGAATAACTCCGGAACTGATATTGCGGTGTCGCCTGTCACGCCTGAACGGTTGGTGAGCCTGTTGCAGATGGTGGACAAAGGGGTCATCAGCCTAAAAGTTGCCCGTGAAATCTTTCCGGAACTCTACAGCAGTAGGAAGGTTCCTGAACAGATTGTGGAGGAAAAAGGGTTAACGCAGGTCTCAGACGAAGGGGCGTTAGAACAGATCATTGCCGAGGTATTGAGCAAGAATCCAGCGCAGGTTGCGCAGTTCAAAGAGGGGAAACAACAAGTATTGGGATTCTTGGTCGGACAGGTAATGAAGGCGAGCGGGGGAAAAGCGAATCCGGGGAAGGTGAATGAGTTGTTAAGGAAGAAACTTGGGTGAGAGCTAACTTGCCAACTGGAGCGGAGAGATTATGAGCGCGATTAGAGAAATCAAGGGCAGGCAGATCATCGATTCACGTGGCAATCCAACGATTGAAGCCGAAGTGACGCTCGAAAGCGGTGCGAAGGGGCGGGCAGCTGTGCCGTCCGGTGCATCAACCGGGGAAAAAGAAGCGATCGAGCTTCGCGACGGTGACAAGAAACGGTGGATGGGAAAGGGCGTCTCAAAGGCAGTTTCGAATATCAGCAAGGTCATTGCTCCGGAATTACTCGGTAAGGAAGCATTCGATCAGGCCGGCGTCGATCGGGCCATGATTGCGTTGGATGGGACGAAAACAAAAAGTAAGCTGGGCGCCAACGCGATTTTGGGTGTTTCCTTGGCTGTGGCGAAGGCGTCGGCAAATGAAACAGGGCAGCCACTCTATCGTTATCTCGGCGGGGCGAATGCCCGTGTGCTTCCCGTACCGCTCATGAACATCATCAACGGCGGAGCCCATGCCGATAATCGCTTGGACCTCCAAGAGTTCATGATCATGCCGATAGGCGCAAGCCGATTCAGCGAAGCCCTCCGCATGGCCACCGAGGTCTTTCATTC
The DNA here is from genome assembly GCA_005116895.1 of Nitrospira sp. Taxonomy (GTDB): domain Bacteria; phylum Nitrospirota; class Nitrospiria; order Nitrospirales; family Nitrospiraceae; genus Nitrospira_D. The sequence goes on from SWDO01000014.1 coordinate 424,214, forward strand.
GTTAAAGGCTCTCTTGAAGAAGAAGGGACTCAATACAGCCGTGGGGGATGAAGGTGGGTTCGCCCCGGATCTGCAATCGAACGAAGAAGCGCTGAGCCTGATCTCTCAGGCAATCGAGGAAGCGGGTTATAAGGTCGGGCGAGATATCGCGTTGGCGTTGGACTGCGCGGCGAGCGAATTCTATGACAAGGGCCGGTATGTGCTTGAAGCGGAAAAGAATCCAGAGCGTTCGTCGGATGAGATGATCAGCTACTACGCCAAGCTTTTGGACCGCTATCCGATCCTTTCCATCGAAGACGGGTTGAGCGAACTGGATTGGAA
>SWDO01000014.1:424634-450171 GCA_005116895.1 Nitrospira sp.
CCAGATCGGGACCCTGACGGAAACCTTGGATGCGATCGAACTTGCGAAGCGATCAGGCTATACAGCGATTATTTCACATCGATCTGGTGAGACCGAAGATACCACGATTGCGGATGTGGCGGTTGCGACGAACAGCGGATTGATCAAGACGGGATCCTTATCCCGCACGGATCGTGTGGCGAAATATAACCAGTTGCTCAGAATTGAAGAAGAGCTGGGAGCCGTGGCGCTCTATTGTGGTCGAGATGCCGTGCAGGTCAGGGCCTAGCTGGTTCCGTCGCCGCCGGATGCACAGATGATTATCAAACAGAATCGTGGGCGGCAATGGCTGGAATGGAGGCAGCGCGTCCTTATCGCCCTGCAGGTGCTCGGCACGGGTGGCTGTGTCTGGCTGTTCGTGGCGTTGTTTTCAGGAGACATGGGCCTCACTCGGTATCTTTCCATGCGCGATCATGCATGGAATCTGGAACAAGAACTCTCGACCTTACGCCGAGAAAGTTCCGCATTGCAGCACGATATTACTCGTCTCCAGCATGACCCCGCTAAAATTGAGCAGTTGGCTCGTGAACAGCTGGGGTACGTGCGTAAGGGAGAGACGGTCTATCAGTTGGTGCCAGACCCTGACAAGAAACGGGAGTCGTTGTCAAAACCATGAAGTTTGGAACAGTTGCGATCATCGGGCGGTCCAACGTCGGCAAGTCGACGCTGCTCAATTGCCTGCTAGGTGAAAAAATCTCGATTGTGTCGAGTAAGCCCCAGACCACAAGGACTCGCATTATGGGTGTCGTGCATGTGGACGGAGCACAAATTGCGTTTCTCGATACACCGGGGCTCCATAAACCCGAGCACTTGCTCAATCGTCGAATGCTGCGTACTGCAGTGGAGACCTTGGAAGATGCGGATCTCTTGTACATGCTGATGGATGCGACCAGTCTTCCGGGTCCCGGAGATCTGATCGCAGTCAAGCATATGAAGGAGGCGTTGGCCAAACGGCTGCGTCCGGTCATCCTTGTCATCACGAAAATTGATCTCGTCAACAAGCAGAAACTGCTCCCGACGCTCGAACGGTATGGCAAACTCTTCGCGTGGACGGAGGTGGTGCCGGTTTCAGCCAAGGTCGATGACAATGTTAATCGGTTGCTGGCCGTGACGGTTCCCTATCTTCCATCGGCAGAAGGAGCCTACGGCGATGATGTGATGACCGATCAGACCATGAGAACGCTGGCGGCTGAGCTGATCCGTGAGAAGGTACTGCAAGAGACGGAGGAAGAGGTGCCGTATGCGGTTGCAGTCGAGATCGAAGAATTCGTCGAACAGGGAAAATTGGCGAAGATTCGGGCGTCGATTTTGGTGGAGCGAGAGACGCAGAAGGGCATCCTGATAGGCAAACAAGGAGAGCGTTTGAAATCGATCGGCACACAGGCCAGACTGGACATGGAACGGCTGTTCGGCATGAAAGTGTTTCTGGAGCTGTGGGTGAAGGTCAGAAAATCTTGGCGTGAGGACGAGCAGACCTTGGTGGAGTTGGGTTACTAAGGAATGATGCAGCCGATGGAACGGCCGATAGAGCCGCACGCACCGGACCAGCGACCGCACCAGTCAGAACGCGATGTGCTGCGTGAAGTTTTGCGTGATCAGACTGAACGTGGGCAGACGAAATCGGACATTGTGATCCAGTCCGTACAAAAGTTGCTGCGACGCGGAGCCATCACGAACCTCTCCAAGATGTTGGGGCGCATGCACCCCGCCGACATCGCCAAAGTCGTGACCCATCTCTCCTCTCCGAAGGAAAAACGGGAGATCTTCGAACTGGTCCGTGGCGAAGGCAAGCGTGGGCAAGCGCTCAGTGAGCTCGACGGCGAAAGCATCCAGCAAGTACTCGCAGATCTGTTGCATTCTGACATTGCGTGGCTCTTGAAAGACCTCGGCCCCGACGATGTAGCGCACATTCTCGGATTTCTTCCCGAAGAGCGCAGCAAAGAAATTCTCGCCCTGATGAAGACCGAGGATTCAACCGAGGTTGCCGACATCCTTAAATATCCAAAGGATACGGCAGGCGCGATCATGACCACAGAGTTTTTTTCCTTGCCGGAGGATGCCACGGCACAGGAAGCGATCCGTCGGTTACAGCAAGCCACCGATGCGGAAATGGTGTTCTATATTTATGTGACGGACAAGGAGGATCGTCTGGTTGGTGTCCTCTCACTCCGACAGCTCATCACCGTCCCTCCGACGACGCCACTGAAAAATATCATGGCCCGAGAGGTGATGAGTGTGGCGATCGACTTGGATCAAGAAGAGGTCGCGCGCCAGGTGGCCAGCTATAACTTGCTGGCGATTCCGGTTGTGGAACGGGACGGCAAACTCGTGGGTATTATCACGGTGGATGATGTGGTCGATGTGATCCGAGAAGAAGCGACCGAAGACATGTTGAAAATGGCCGGGGCAATTGAAGAAGACACGGGCTTGAAGTCTTCGAGCTTCGGCTCGGCGAAACTGCGGTTACCGTGGCTCTTTACCAATCTAGTCGGCAGTCTTCTGTCTGGTGCGATCCTCTGGCATTTCCGGTATACGATCCAGGAGGTGGTGTCGATCGTGAGTTTTATCCCTGTGATTGCGGCGATGGGCGGGAATGTGGGGTTGCAGTCCTCGACGCTGATTATTCGAGGGTTGGCCACCGGCTCTGTGGAGCTCACTCATGTATGGCCTATCTTCTTTCGTGAAGCGAAGATCGGCTTGGTCATGGGGGTGGCCTGCGGTGTGACGCTGACACTGGTTGCCTGGGTTTTGCATCAAGGGTTTTTGGGTATGGTCCTCGGAGCTTCGCTGATCACTGCATTTTTGGTGTCGACCAGCATGGCGACGATTATGCCGATTCTGCTCAAACGCGTGGGGGTCGATCCGGCCGTTGCTGCCGGTCCTTTTGTCACGACGGCAAACGACATCACCGGGATTACAATCTATCTGACCTTGGCCACTCTTTTCTTGGACTATCTCCGGTGACAGGGACTGGTGCATCCTCGTGCCTCAACCGAGATTGGGAGAGGAGAGAGCTGTGCCTCTGGTAAAGACGACCGCGATCATTTTACGGAGCCGCAAGTGGGGGGACGCCGATCGAATCGTTACGGTGTACTCTAAGAGTCTGGGTAAAATCAGAGGGGTCGCCCGTGGTGCCCGTCGTCAGAAAAGCCGCTTTGGGGCCGCGATCGAACCATTTAGCGTGTGTCGTCTGAATCTGTTTGAGAAAACAGGAGACTCTCTGTTTCGGATTTCGCAGGTCGATTTGGTACGATCTTCTCAAGTGTTGCGGGAAGACCTTCGCTTGATGGCATCGGCGGCGCGAATGGTCAATGTTGTCGCCGCGATCACTCCGGATGGAGATCCGGACCCGCGTTTGTTTGATAGCCTGGAGCAAGGCCTTGCCTCGCTCCAGGAAAGTGAAGACCCGACCTTTACGGCGCTCCTGTTTCAGATCAGACTACTGGGATTGACGGGGTTTCGTCCGCAGACCGATCATTGCGCCGCTTGTGGCAAGACGCACTTCGTTGGAGAACCTCAATTTTCTCCAATCGCCGGAGGTCTCGTGTGTCTGACCTGCGCCGCGCGTCAACGAGTTCGATGTGTCGCATTCTCACGAGGCAGCCTGTTGTTTCTCCAGCAAGCCATTCGGCTGGCGCCTACGGTACTCACGCGGTTGCGAGCAACGGGGCAAGTGCGGAATGAGGTAGAGGAAGCGATTGAAGGGTACGTCACGGTGGTTGCCGGGAAACGGCTACCACCGGTTGACTTCCTGTCGCTCGCATCGCCCGGATGAGCAAGACACGATGAAAGGTGAACATATGACAGCCACGGCTCTTGAGCCTCGAGATATGGAGTGGCTCGACAAGGGAGTGTTGGGAATCCAGTGGAGTGATGGCCACAAGGGGAGGTATTCGGTTCGTTACCTGCGGCAGCACTGTCCCTGCGCGGCCTGTGTCGATGAGTGGACAGGCGAGCGGCGTCTCAAGTCAGAGGATGTGCCGATCTTGATTATGCTCCAGGACATTGAGTCGGTGGGGCGTTACGCGTTTCAATTCAAATGGAGCGACGGCCACGATACCGGTATCTATTCCTATTCATTGCTACGACAATTGTGTCAGTGCGATGTCTGTCAGCCGGTGAAGCCAGTTGAGCCAAAATCCAGACGGCTCATGTGAGGGTAGGATACAACGTGATCAACATTTCTGGTGTCCTGACAAAGGTGATACGGTGCGTATGTGGAGTGTTACTACTCGGATTGATTGTGGGCTGCAAGAGCATGCCGACGTTGGAGCAGCAAGAACAGCTGGTGCAAGCTAATAGCCTTGTGCTGGATCAAATCACCACGAGGGCAGTGGTAAACGCCTGGGGAAAACCGCCGCTTTATCACAGTGAGTTCAGCCACTTTTTTGTGATGCCGGACTTCAGCGTGATTCCTCGATCACGCGTGGCAACAGGAGAGGCTCCGAGGGGGTGGAAGGCTGGCGTGCATGCGGGCGAAGGAGTGTATTTCGCATACCCGGATCGTGGTTGGCTTCTGGTATTTCTCGATGATCGCCTTGTCTATAAGGAGGAGCTCAAGACCGAGGAGTTGCATGCCCTTGCAAAAACCTGGGCCTATGAGGATCGGTTCAAAACCCGGCTTGACGAAGGTTCTCGACCCTAGTTTTTCCGCCCAATACCCCGCAGGACAATCACATCAGGAGGTGGTTTGAACATCGTGATGGCAGCCTCAGAGGCCGTTCCGTATGCCAAGACGGGCGGATTGGCTGACGTGGTCGGCGCGTTGGCGATCGAGCTGACGAAGTTGGGGCATCATGTGATATTGGTGATGCCCGATTACCGAGGTCGAGCAGCCGGTGAATCTCGTCAATTGGCCATGCGACTGTCTATTCCGGTTGATGGGAAGCCTGTCGATATCACGGTAGAAGAAGAGAACGTACCGGTGACAGGTGCATGGCATCGGTTGCGAGTACTATTCGTGCGGTACGATCCCTATTTTGATCGCCCTGGGCTTTACCAACAAGACCATCACGATTATCCGGACAACCTCGAGCGGTTTATTCTCTTTTGTCGTGCCGCCCTCGAAATAGTGCGTGGGTTGATGGAGACTCGAGGGGAGAAGGTTGATGTGCTGCACTTGCACGATTGGCAGACGGCCTTGTGCGCAGTGTACCTGAAGACGCTCCCTCACGAGTATAAGGGGCTCGATCAGCTGAAAGTGCTCTTGACCCTGCACAATATGGGATATCAAGGAATTTTCCCTGGCCAGCAGTTTACGAAGCTGGGGCTTCCTCCATCACTGTTTTCCCCGAGTGGCCTCGAGTTCTATGGATCGGTCAATTGTCTGAAGGGCGGCATCATTTTTTCAGATACCGTTTCCACGGTGAGTCCTACTTATGCGCAGGAGATCATGACCGCAGAATATGGATGTGGTCTTGAAGGTGTGCTGGCAAGTCGTGGGGATGGTGTCAAAGGGATTACAAATGGTATCGATATCGATGCTTGGAATCCAGAGAGCGATTCCTACTTGCCGGCACAGTATACGGCTGCTGATTTGTCGGGGAAACGAGCATGCAAGCGAGCGCTACAGAGGGAGCTGAAACTGCCGAATCGTGATGTCCCCTTGTTGGCTGTGATCGGTCGGCTGACCTTTCAGAAGGGCTTTGATCTCTTAATAGATGTGATTCCTGAGCTTATGTCTTTAGACATACAAACTGTCGTGCTTGGTACGGGGGATCACCATTTGGAACAGCAATTTATTGCAGCCCAAGCCAGATATCCTGATCGGATTGGCTTATGCCTTGGTTTTAATGAAGGGATGGCGCATCGCATTGAAGCTGGGTCGGACATGTTAATCATGCCATCTCGCTATGAGCCATGTGGATTAAGCCAACTGTATAGCCTTCGGTATGGCACGGTGCCTATTGTGCGCCGTACCGGAGGATTGGCGGATACCGTTATTCCCTTTCGACCTTCGACGGTCAAATCTGGACGTGCAACTGGTTTTCACTTCATCGACGCTTCGACGGACTCTCTCCTCTCCGCGCTCGTACTCTCGCTTCATGTGTACAAAGAGCGGCAGACATGGCAATCCTTGATCTACACAGGAATGAAGGTTGACCTGTCTTGGGATCGATCAGCGAAACTCTATGTAGATTTATATCGAGGACCGCAGGAAGGGAAAAAGGAGAACTAACGAGCGTTGAAGGAAACGTTGACCCCATGCCCAAGTTTGGCCAGCAACGTCTTTGCCTTTAGGACGTAATAGGAAATTTCTTCCTTATGAAGCTTGGTGACCGAGACCAGAAGGTCACGAGCGATATCAATCTGCCCTTGATTAAAGGCGAGCTCTCCGGTGTGTAGGGCACAAGCGGCAACCATCGCCTCCACATCGACTGCTACCCGACTCGTTGGATTGGCCACTAGCCGCTCAAGGTGAGTTGGCAGCGGCAAGACAAACCCTTCGCGTGCCTCTGCTATTTGGCTAGCTGAACGCAGCTGCGTCAGATCTGCAGTTGCCTGGGCTAAGTTAGAGGTTGATTTACAATCGGCATAGGTATTCCACAGTGACATGAAGCCGCTATTTTTCAGTTCGGTTATTTGGGATGAAGGACCGGTTGTACAACCTGAAGCAAGGACTACTGCCCCTAATAACCCCAGCACCAAGCCTTTTGTGAGCATACCGCAGTTCATGCCATCCACCCTCCGTCAATGGTATGTCGGATATGCAAATGATAGGCCATGCAAATATACTCTGTAACTGCAATTGAAATAAGAAATATTTCTGGAATCATCTTGGATGAATTGTGTCAATCTCAACTCACTGTTGCGCTATTGACACAGTTTGAGGAGCTCGAAAAATCTGGAAGGCCGTAGGATTAAGCGCGTCAAGAGTTGAAGATGTGAACGAGAATTCCAGTGCGGGTGGTCGCGTTGGTCTTTCGCATGATGTGCTTAATGTGTTCTTTGACCGTTTGTTCAGTAATCAGGAGGGCATTAGCGATTTCCTTATTGGTCCAGCCCTTTGCCAGATGTTCAACGACTGACTGCTCGCGGTTAGTCAACTGAAAACGTTCTCGAGCATGTTCGGTATTGAGGTTTTGTTTTCGCCCCAACTCTTCCATGGTAACCACAAGCCTGGCGTTTTGGATACCTCCTCGATCTGGTAAACCGAAGCCTCTCAGAAGGATAGGTTGATTAGGATCGCCTGTTACACGCTTGAGTTCGAATTGTTCCCAATCCTTGGCCTCTGTGCGTATGTGAAGAGCTTTAATGATTTCCGAACAAAGCTCAGTTAGGGCAGTTGGGAGGACTCCATGCGCTGAAATCGTGGTAGTTCTTCCATGCTCGACGGCATTGATCTTTTTGGCGAGTTCTGTAGCTTGTCGATTCATATGTAGGAGTTGCATAGATGCCGATAGCACCACTATTCCAGATCCTGCCCGCTGATCAGCAAGAGCATCCGTTTGATCAATACCTTTAACTGGTTCTGGCATAATACGATTAGGGCATCACAAGACGGTGGAAACTTAGTGTATATCGAGTCTCAGCGATAAATGGCTTAACTTAACCACAAACAAGCTTAGGATACAGGAATAGTACCTAACACTTTCGAGGGAGTCAACATATACCTTTGGGAAAGCAGCCTACGTCATCGGTATTGTTGATTCTGGAAGCGATCCCTAATATTCCGCACATAGGTTTGTGGTCATGTTAGGGAGCTAGCTTGAGCATCGCCTTGCTGAATGCTGGATGGTCCATATGCAGGTTAAGATAGCCGATAAATGGGAAACGTCGTACAACGATTTCTTATGAGGGGGGGAGAGGAATGGATGTGAAGCCAATGGAGTGGGAGTGGCCGATAAGGGATAGCTATGAAAACCACAGTGAGCGAGCGGCACTGCTGAGGCCAATTCTTTATGAGATGACAGCGCTAGAGGCAGGGAATGCTAATCTTGTTAAGGGGGGGAAAGCGCTATCGTTGAATATTAGTAGCGGAGGTATGTTAGTTCTTATGGACCAAGCCCCGGATGTTAAGCAGGTATTGAAAGTCTATGTGCCGACACCCATAACGATTGCTGACACACCAACGCTTGCTGAAGTACGCTGGACAAGAAAGCTTCCGATTGGAGAGTCAAGTAGCTACGTCACCTATTTCGTAGGACTTAAGTTCATGTTCTAGGTTCCCTTGCACACACTGGCTGTCTCCCAAGTTTAGGAGGTATCAAGCAAGAGGGTCGAGTATCATGCGTAGGCCCCTAATCGAGATTTGCACCACCGTAATTTGGATACCTAGCAATCCACAAGCTGATACTTTTGCAGTGAGGGTGACCAGCCTCCTGATGGCTCATGCCAAAAGGCTAAGGCTTAGACATATAGCTGTCTAAGAGGAGGTCTCAAGCTAACGACGCATCATTCACATTGTCCTGTAAAGAGGAAGGAGCCCTATCGGCAGGGTGAAATTTTTGGGCTGCTGGTATACGTGTCGATCAAGGGTTTCCCCAGGAAGAATAGTCGTTGTTTTGTGAAGGCTGTCTCTCATGTCAGGTTGACTTGGAGAGCATAGTTTATTAGTAACTTAAAGATCTGGTGGATGCCGGTATGGCGGTACATGCTGAGGCTTGAGATCACGCAGATGAGAGGCGTGACCTATTTGAACGATTCATTCTACAATCAGATTGAGATGTTGTGAGATGCAATGGTATGTACTTATTCCAAAGTCAAACTATGAAAAGCAAGTTGAGCAGATTATCCTAATCTGTATACGAGTGGATTGTTTCTTAGCACAGTTGCAATAACAGAGAATTATTTGGTGCAAGGTAAGTGCTGACCTGCTGTTCTGTTTCAGAGTATCTATATTTTCTGAATCAATCTATTTGAAGCACTATCATGAGCGGTGACGCATACCAGAGGAGTTGGAGTGACCGCTCTAGAGGTCGAGATTGCGATCGATTGATGTTCCATGAAGGAAGAAGGGGAAGCTCTGAAGCTCGCGTACAGGAGAGGCCTAAGGAGCTAAGTGCGGTCAACTTGCCCCAATGAAGGATGGCTCATTCGTCGGACTTGATGCCGAGTTTATTCGAGAGGTGTTTGGGCATCAAAGAGCGATTGTGCGCAGAAGCACCATCGCGATCCAGGTACGAGTTGTGCTTGAGATCAGTCAATTAGCTCCAAGATGATGCGGCGTGAGCTCCGTAGAATCCGATCGTCGATTCGTTCTTAAAAGCTTTCGATCGTGGATCCCTTTCAAGTGTTGGAGCCTGATGGAGGAGGAATGAGCATGAAGGCAGTAATTCTAGCAGGAGGATGGGGAACTCGACTATCCGAAGAAACCACTCTGCGACCGAAACCGATGGTTGAAATCGGCGGAAAACCGATCCTGTGGCATATTATGAAGATTTATGCCGCTCACGGAATCAAGGAATTTGTTATCGGTCTTGGCTACAAGGGAGAGATGATCAAAGAATATTTTCTCAACTTCTATGCGTTCAATAAAGATATTTCAGTCGATCTTGGGAGTGGAAAGACGACAATTCATGACGGAAAACGGCACGAAGACTGGAAGGTGCATCTCGTCGATACCGGTCTGCACACTCAGACGGGAGGCCGGCTTAAACAGCTCAAAAAATGGATAGGCGAGAATGAAACGTTTCTGTTTACGTATGGAGACGGGGTCTCAGATGTCGACATTCAAGCTACCATTAAGTTCCATAAGGCTCACGGAAAGCTGGCCACCGTAACATCCGTCCTGCCTCCTGCACGATTCGGTCGGCTTGTGTTCGATCACGATCACATCATCGACTTCAGTGAGAAACCGCATGGCGAGGAAGGCTGGATCAATGGCGGCTTCTATGTCCTCGATCATAAAGCCATCGATTACATTAAAGATGATGAGACTGTGTGGGAAAGGGATCCCATCCAGCAGCTCACGAAAGATAATCAATTGATGGGCTATCGGCATGATCGTTTCTGGTCCTGTATGGATACGTTGAAAGAGAAGAATTATTTGGAGGAGCTCTGGCAGTCGTCAAAGGCTCCTTGGAAGGTATGGTAAAGCGATTAATTTTCAGATCATTGCATACCCTTATCATCCATAAAATAACTGTTGGAAAGGGCTGAGAATGTCTGGGGGCGCAGCAGTTATTCTAGGAAGAGAAAGTTTGGAGTAGATTGAGTCTTGAGAGAGCCTAGCATTCGACTCATTTGATAAATGCTGTCTCACTCGGTCATTCCAGTAATGGTCTCGGTGCTTAGGCTGTGTCGGTTGCAAAAACAGGGCGCTTAAACAAAGGGGTAGGGCATGAAGATACTAGTTACAGGCAACATGGGCTATGTTGGTCCATTGGTACTCCGTCGTTTGCGAGAGTCCCACCCTCGAGCAACGCTTATCGGTTACGATGCGGGTTACTTTGCGCATTGTTTAACGGGTGCGTCGCGACTTCCTGAAAGTCTGGCCGATCAGCAATATTTCGGGGATATCCGACAGGTTTCTGCGAAGATTCTGGAAGAAGTCGACGCTATCGTACACCTCTGCGCCATCTCAAACGATCCTATGGGTGCCACGTTTGAAAAGGTCACCCTCGATATAAACCACCGAGCGAGTATCGATCTTGCCGAGAAGGCAAAGCGAGCAGGCGTAAAGAAGTTTGTGTTTGCTTCGAGCTGCAGTGTGTACGGATTTGCTGAAGGTGGTCCCCGCCGAGAGGAGGATGCTCTGAATCCACTTACGGCGTATGCCAAATCGAAAGTTCAAACAGAGCAGGATCTGGCCTCACTTGCATCAGAAGGTTTCATGGCGACCTGTCTCCGGTTTGCCACAGCATGCGGCATGAGTGATCGGCTGCGATTGGATCTTGTGTTGAATGATTTTGTGGCTGGCGCGCTTGCATCAAAACGCATCAATATTTTGAGTGATGGGACACCATGGCGCCCCTTGATTCACGTGAAAGATATGGCAAGAGCAATTGATTGGGCCGTGCAGCGAGACCCTCGAGATGGTGGATCTTTTCTGACAGTCAACGTGGGTAGCGATGCATGGAATTATCAGGTGAAGGATTTGGCGGCAGCTGTAGCCAATCTTGTGCCGAACGTCGAGGTGCTGATCAATAAAGATGCGCAACCAGATAAGCGCTCATATCGAGTGAACTTTGACAAGTTCTCGAAGTTGGCGCAAGGATTCCTTCCTATGGTTGACCTTCAGAGTGCTGTGAAGGATCTTCGTGATGGGCTCATGGCCATGCAGTTTCGTGACCATGAGTTCCGAACGGGTGAGTTGATCCGGCTCGTCACACTCAAACGATTGCGGGAGAGTGGGCAACTGACAGACGACTTTGTGTGGAAAGAGCGAAGCAAGGCTTGATAGTACGGCCGGTCGTCACATCGCATATTGAGCACAGCCCATTATTCTTTTCTAGTAGGAGGACAAAGCAACATGGGGCAATCAGGGTGTCGGTCTTGCGGTGCGACGCTTGAGCGTACGTTCATTGATCTTGGTATGTCTCCATTGGCCAATTCCTACATTAAGCCGGATCAGTTGAATCGTATGGAGCCCTTTTATCCATTGCATGTCTATGTGTGTGAGAAGTGCTTGCTGGTTCAGCTGAAGCAATTCGCAGCGCCGCACGATATTTTTTCCGACTACGCGTATTTTTCATCATTTTCAGATTCCTGGCTGGCGCATGCGAAAGCCTATGTAGATATGATCGTGGGTCGATTCAGATTGGATCGCAGTTCCAAGGTTGTGGAGATTGCCAGTAACGACGGATATCTTTTGCAGAACTTCGTGTCACGCGGTATCCCTGTGTTGGGAGTCGAACCTGCTTCCAATATTGCTGAAGTGGCGAAGAAGAAGGGGATTCAGACAAAAGTGGCCTTCTTCGGAGAGAACACGGCTCGGGATGTAGCTGCTGACGGATGGGCTGCCGATTTGATTATTGGGAACAATGTGCTGGCCCATGTCCCGGATCTGAATGATTTCGTGAAGGGGCTTAAAGTGCTGCTGAAACCAACGGGCCTGATTACTATGGAATTTCCTCATCTGTTGCAGCTGATGCAACAGAACCAGTTTGACACCATCTATCACGAACATTTTTCCTATTTTTCGTTCTTGGCGGTCGAGCAGGTGTTTGCTCGCCATGGAATGACACTGTTCGATGTTGAGGAGCTGTCGACTCATGGTGGCTCTCTGCGAATCTATGCGTGCCACAATGACGATATCTCCAAGCCGGTACAGACACGAGCAAAGGAACTGAAATCGCGAGAAGAAACCGCCGGATTTGGCCGGCTGAATCACTATCTGTCATTTGGTCCGCGCGTTGAGGCGACGAAGCGGAAGGTCCTGTCCTTTCTTATCTCTGTGAAACAGGAGGGCAAGCACGTTGTAGGGTATGGGGCTCCCGCAAAGGGGAACACGCTGCTCAACTATTGCGGAGTTCGGACGGACCTCATTGACTACACTGTAGACCGTAGCCCCCATAAGCAAGGGCATTTTCTGCCCGGCGTGCATATTCCGATTTATGGACCGGAACGAGTGCGCGACACACGTCCTGACTATCTTCTGATCCTGCCCTGGAATATTCGAGAGGAAGTCATGCAGCAGATGAGCTACATTCGGGAGTGGGGAGGAAAGTTTGTCGTTCCGATTCCTGAGGTACAAGTGTATTCATGATTTTCACAGAAACCGCCCTCAAAGATGTCTTTTTGATCTATCCGGAGCCGGTACGAGATGAGCGGGGAATGTTCGCGAGAACCTGGTGCCAACGGGAGTTTGAGGCACACGGGATTTCGGCCAGGTGGGTGCAGTCAAGTGTTTCTGTGAACCGTCAGAAAGGCACCATGCGCGGGCTTCACTCTAAAACAAATGCGGAAGTGAGGTTGGTTCGTTGCACGGCTGGAGCCATCTACGATGTCATCGTCGACTTACGACCTGCATCACCGACGTACTGTCAGTATGTCGGAATCACGCTCTCGGCGGACAATCACCGGGCTGTCTATGTTCCGGAATATTGTGCCCATGGGTTTCTCACACTCGAACAAGACAGCCAAGTATTGTACTACATTTCGGAGTTCTATGCGCCGGCTAACGAGCGAGGATTTCGCTGGGATGACCCTGGCTTCAAGATTGTCTGGCCTGAACCCATCCTGGTCATGTCGGAGAAAGATCGAACGTGGCCAGCATTTCACAAGGATCATGCATTGCCGTCATGACCGTTGCTAACCCTAATAAAGCATCGAGAGGTGATGCGCTAGGCAAAGAGATGCATAACTTCATGGCGGAGCTTTATCCGATATGCCGGAGTATTACCGGTGAGGGGGTCAGGGAAACTCTTCGAGTAATCCAGAAGCGTATTCCACTTGAAATGAAGGAGGTTCCTAGCGGAACCAAGGTGTTTGATTGGACGGTTCCATTAGAGTGGAACGTAGCCGATGCCTACGTCATGAGCCAAGAGGGGAAACGAGTTATCGATTTCAATGCGCACAATCTACATCTGATGAGCTACAGTTCGCCCGTCAGAATGAAGATGTCGTTGGCAGACCTGAGACCTCATTTATTCACACTGCCCGACCATCCTGAGTGGATTCCCTACCGGACATCCTATTACAAGGAAAGCTGGGGCTTTTGCCTTCGACACGCAGATCTTGAACAACTGGCCGATGACGAATATGAGGTTGTCATCGACTCGAGCCTTCAAGCCGGTTCACTCACTTATGGCGAGGTCTATCTACCCGGTGAAACGTCGGATGAGGTTCTCATCTCATGTCATGTATGTCATCCGGCTATATGTAACGATAATTTGTCGGGCCTTACGTTGGCCGTCGAGCTGGCGGAAGCGATGGCTTCGCGCCCAAGACGATATTCATACCGTTTTCTCTTCATTCCAGGAACCATTGGGTCGATTACCTGGTTGGCTCAGAATGAACAGACGGTGTCTCGCATTAAGCACGGGCTCGTCTTGACCGGGGTAGGCGATGCGGGGAACATCACCTACAAGAAGAGCCGTCAGGGCAATGCGGAGATCGATCGGGCGATGGCGCATGTGCTGAGGCATTCAGGAGAGGCCCATACCATCATCGATTTTTTCCCCTATGGATATGATGAACGGCAGTATTGTTCTCCGGGATTTGATCTGCCTGTTGGATGTTTCATGCGGACCCCACATGGCCAATATCCGGAGTATCACTCCTCTGCAGATGATCTGGACTTTGTGAAGCCGGACTCCCTCGCACGGTCGTATACCAGATGTCTCGAGGTGTTCGATCTCTTGGAAGGGAATCGAACGTATATGAATCAAAACCCGAAATGCGAACCGCAATTGGGCCGGCGAGGGCTCTATCGTACAGTTGCTGGTCAACAAGAAAAACAATGGACTGAATTAGCGCTCTTCTGGGTTTTGAACGCGTCCGATGGACGCCATACACTATTTGATATCGCGGAACGCTCCGATCTTCCGTTCAGCAAGATTCAGTCCGCAGCTGAAGCGCTCTTAGAGGTTGGTCTATTGAAGTAATGTTTGAGGCCGGGAAACACTTAATGGAGAAGTGATCATGAACACTGTGTATTATGACCCTCCATTCTCGGACGAACGACGCCGCGAAGAGTTATATCAAGGGCAGCTGCTCGTCTATTCTCCGAGGAAGAGCACGCTCGCATTTATCGAGTTTGCCAGAAAATTGATCAAGGAGGCCTTTGCCCCCTATGATCCGGAGACCGCTCAACGACACCTTCAGGTTGAGCAGTATGCCGATCTCCTTGGGAAGCTCAAGCCAAACTTTATCCATCATCCCGAATCGAAAGCACTCATGCGCGACATTTTTGACGAGATGGGCTGTAATCTAGAGAAGACATATTTTGATGTGCCGAAGATGCGAAGTTCTACCAGCGACAACTATCTCACAACAGGCATTGCGTATGCCTGGCATCCGCATCGGGATACGTGGTATTCCGCCCCCCCCTGCCAGATCAATTGGTGGATCCCGATCTATGATATTGAGTCGAACAATGCCATGGCGTTTCATCCACAGTATTGGAACGTTCCCGTGAAAAATAGTTCTGAGGGGTACAATTACTATCGGTGGAATCAGCAAAATCGTGGAGCGCATGTCGCCAAATTTCTGAAAGAAGATCCCCGGCCGCTGCCGAAGCCGACCGAATCGTTGGTGCTCGATCCTCAGATCCGCCTCATTGTACCCGCAGGCGGCATCATTTTGTTTTCGGGAGCCCAGATGCACTCGAGTGTGCCTAATACGTCGGGGAAAACTCGGTTCAGCATAGACTTTCGTGTCGTGAATCTAGATGATGTGGCAGGCAGGAAAGGCGCTCCTCGGGTAGATGAAGCGTGCACTGGAACGACCATGAGAGACTATCTTCGTGCCACCGACCTGGCGCACATCTCCGATGAACTGGTCGCACTCTATGATGACGAAACTGCCGATGCCGGTGTGCTGGCCTATCAACATAAAGCGGAACACGGCGCATGATGTCTGTGACGTGTGATTGCAGATGATCAGATGAGGGGTAGGATCGCTCAGCAAAAAGAAGTGGTGGCGGTACTTCCAGCAGCCGGCAGGTCTCTTCGACTGGCTCCGCTTCCCTGTAGCAAGGAACTCCTTCCTGTTGGTTTTGGGTCTATCCCTGGGATCCAAGGGACTCGTCCTAAGGTGGTGAGTCACTATCTGTTAGAATGCCTTAGAAAAGCAGGGGTTCGGAAAGGCTATGTCGTCATTCGGCAAGGGAAATGGGATATTCCGGCATACTGGGGAGATGGGAAAATACTCGGGATGGACCTTGCCTATGTGGTCATTGAAGGGTCTAGTGGCCCACCGGATACGATCGATCGGGCATACCCCTTTATCAAGGATAAGGTTGTGGCGTTTGGGTTTCCAGACATCATTTTTCGTCCGCGCGATGTATTTGCCAAACTCCTGGCCCGACTCAATCGCCCTGGGGTTGATGTCGTGTTAGCGTTGTTTCCGGCGCATGACCCAAAGGCGATGGATATGATCGATATTGATGAAAACCTTCGCATCCGCTCGATTCATCTCAAACCGAAGACGACAGGACTGAGGTATGCCTGGTTATGTGCCGCGTGGACACCGGTGTTTACGGAATTTTTGCATCAGTTTCTGTCTGGAGTGAAGGGAGGGAAGGGTGCAGGAGTCATCGGGAATCGCAAGATCGATCCTCAGGGAGACATTCCCGTGGGTCTTGTACTGAAGAAAGCGGTGCAGGCTAAGCTCACTGTTGAAGGTGTGATGTTCCCATCGGGGTCATATATCGATGTCGGGCTTCCTCAGCACCTGGTCAAAGCCGTGAAAGACCACTCACGACTTTGGAGAGGAGTGGAGCGTGTGGAGGTAAAACGATGAATTTTAAGAAGTCAAAGGCCTTGCAACCACGCGCGCATGCTCTTATTCCTGGCGGTTGCCATACCTATGCAAAAGGTGACGACCAATACCCGGACCAATCTCCTGGGTTCCTCGTGAAAGGGCGTGGATGCCACGTCTGGGACATCGATGGCAATGAGTTCATCGAATACAATATGGGCCTTCGCTCCGTGACCCTGGGCTATGCGAATGAACGGATACTCAATGTCGCCCGCACGCAGATGCTGGAGGGCAGTCATTTCACCAGGCCTTCGCCGATTGAGGTTGAGTGTGCGGAGGAAATGCTGAGCGTCATTGAGGGCGCTGAAATGGTGAAATTTGGAACAAATGGTTCCGACGTGACGAGCGCGGCAATACGACTCTCCCGTGCCTACACGGGGCGAGACCTCGTCGCGGTGTGTGCGGACCACCCCTTCTTTTCCGCAGATGATTGGTTTATTGGAACCACGCCGATGTCTGCGGGGATCCCCAAGGTTGTTCAAGAGTTAACGCTCAAATTTAATTATAATTCCATAGAAAGCATTCAGGCGTTGTTTCGGCAGTATCCGGGCCAAATTGCCTGTCTCATCATGGAGCCTGAAAAGGAGACGGCACCGGTCAATGACTTTCTGCAGACAGCACAAAATCTCTGTAGAGATAACGGCACAGTCTTCATTCTTGACGAAATGATTTGCGGGTTTCGGTGGCATCTTGGCGGCGGGCAACGATATCATCGGATCGTCCCAGACCTATCGACGTTCGGCAAGGCTTTGGGGAACGGGTTTGCGGTTTCAGCGCTTGTTGGCAAACGAGAGCTCATGAAACGAGGAGGGCTGGACCACGAGGCGGAACGAGTTTTCTTATTGTCACTCACATATGGAGCGGAGGCTCATGCGCTAGCGGCTGTGAAAGAGGTTATTCAAATCTACAAACGGGAACCCGTGATCGACGGAATGTGGCGTGCAGGCACACGTCTGGAGCAGGGGATTCGACAGTCCATCGATGAGCATCACTTGGGGGAATACTTCAAAGTTGTGGGGAAACCATGTGCGCTCGTGTATGCAACGCTGGATGCTGAAAAAAAATCATCCCAATCCTTCAGGACCCTCTTTCTCCAGGAGACAATCAAACGAGGGATACTTGCGCCATCATTCGTCGTGAGCTATTGTCATACAGATGCGGATATCGACAGAACAGTCGAGGCGGTTCATGAAGCGTTGTATGTGTATCGACGAGCCTTAAACGAAGGTATAGAAAAGCATCTCATCGGGCGTTCCGTGAAGCCGGTGTTCCGGCGCTATGCCTAGGTTGCAGGAGCAGGATTCGTGACTGGTTTCGCAGGGAAGGAATTACGGTTATGCCATACATCTTGCAGTTTCTGACTATTTCACTGGTGCTGCTGGTAAGCTCGGGCTCAGGATTCTGTGATTCTGGGTTAGTTAAGCCAGACGCCGGTAAGTTGCCGACAGATATCCCCATAGTACCTTCCACGACAACGCAGACCGAGAAAGTAATCAGTCAGGCGATGATGGATAAGCTGTCGAATGCGGTCAGCAGCGAATATGTGATCGGCGCCGAAGATGTACTAGACATTACCGTCTGGAGGAATCCTGACCTGTCACGACAAGTACAAGTACGTCCCGATGGGCGATTTTCAATGCCGATCATTCGCGACGTGATGGCCGTCGGGAAGACGCCGACCAAGTTGGCTGAAGAAATGACGAACAAACTCAAGGAATATGTCCAAAACCCGGTTGTGGCCGTGACCTTGAAGGAAGTCAATAGTTCCAACATCTTCCTGCTCGGCGAAGTTGCTCATCCTGGCAAGTATCCGCTGAAGAGTAAAACGACGTTGCTGCAAGCGATTACTATCGCAGGCGGATTCAAAGATACGGCGGCAAGGAACCAGATCGTTATTTTTCGGTTTACGGATACAGCTCCAGGATTGAAGCGGTTCACGGCGAGCTACGACGATATCGTGCTTCGTAGTGGAATCACGGACAATTTTGAATTGAAGCCCGGTGACACCCTTGTGGTGCCGAGTGAGTCAATGGTGGTGTTCCCTGGTCGGTAGGGAAACCAGAAAGGATTGCTGTGGACGACTACGCGCGATGGACTAGGATACCCAGACAGAATCTGTTCGTGCCGAGGGTTCTATCGATTGGGCTCGTGCTGTGCTCCATTGTGACCCAAGTTGGTTGTCTAGGGCCGGTAACCTCCAGAGAATATAAATCATCCGACGTTCCCACAGAATTTCTCCTTGGCTCTGAGGACCAGATTGAGATCAATGTGTGGAAGAATCCGGATTTATCCAGAGTCACCTTGATACGGCCAGATGGCTATGTCTCCATGCCGATCATCGGTGACGTGCAAGCGGCCGGCCTCACGGCAGAGGCACTGGCCGCGCAGATTACCGAGCGTCTCAAGGGCTATATCCAGAATCCTTCGGTCTCGGTGAACGTTAAGGAGCTTAACAGTTATGCCGTATTTGTGTTGGGAGAGGTCACCAAGCCAGGAAAGTACCAGCTCAAGTCTTACGTCACGGTGCTCCAAGCTATTTCCATGGCCGGAGGATTCACAAACTATGCGAGCAAGAATCGACTACAAGTAGTGCGGGTCATTGAAAGCCCCGGTCATAAACGTCAGGAAATCCACATTCCGCTCCGGTATGATGATCTCGTCAGTGGTCGTGGTGAACCAGGGAACATCGTGTTGACCTCCGGCGATACGGTTGTCGTACCGTGACCGAATCATGCAGGGTGTCGACACACTATTGGCTCTGTTTCTTCAAAATTCATGCATGTGGTATAAGGCGGGTGGATCGGTTATCAGCTGATCCTCATCCGTTTGTAGCTACTTCTGAAAGGGAGTGTGGTGACTCTATTGTGGCGGTGTAGACGGCTCAAGATCAGACCATTGTTTAGGTTCGCAGTTGCGGCTGTGCTGATCTGGGGGGCCTTGCCCTCGGTGTCAGTTTATGCGGAGACGAAGATCGTGCCCTGGGGTTCGGTGAGGGAACGATACGATAGCAATGTATGGCGTAGACCAAAGGACCTCCTAAGGGACGCCCAGGGGAATGCCCCGCAGCTCCATGATTTTGTGACGACTGTGAACGGTGGGCTAGTCCTGCGGCACGAGAGTCGTGACATTGAAGCTGACCTGCAGGTGGGGGGAAACTATAACAAGTTTGTGACCAATACGGACTTGGACTTTTATGGCGCGAATCTCAACGGCACTGTTGGCTTGGATCGATGGATTGATCAGTATGTTAGAGGAGCGCGATTGGGCGTCACTCAGAAATTGATATATACGCCCGAGCAATCGTTTGGGAGTTCGACGGCCGTTGATGACATCGAGGGGGGTCTCCTAACATTTCGGCGGAGCAGGCTTCTGACCACAACTGACTTCAAAGGGAGCTATCCTCTGTCCAGAGATGTTTCATTGGAAGGTGGCTACAAGTTCGGCATTCGGAGGGTGACCCGTGCTACCGACGGCGGGGATGTAGCTACTGCGACTTTCTTTAACACGATGATTCACACCTGGTCCGGAGGACCTCGATATAACCTCACGCGAAACGACAGCGTTGCTGCCTTGTATCGACAGACATTTTTTGCCCAAGAACGGTCCGAAGGCGGCAGGACAGTTAGTGGCAATATCATCACGCTCGAAGGTGATTATACGAAGGTGTTCCCGGAGTGGACGTTCACTGTCCGTGGAGGCGTCACGTTTGTCGAACCAGCTGGGCGGGCGTTCCCGTCTGGTTCTCTCCATATCACAACCAAACCAGAGCGGGACACGGTCCTCGATCTGACGCTTTCACGGGACGCCAAACCGTCATTCTTTTTACAGGGTGGGGCTCGGATCACCAATCGAGCGCAGGCGACCATCAGACATCGAATTTATGAGCGACTCAGTGTCAGCGGGAGTGGTGGGTATGCCCTTAGTCAATTTTTACCCAATACGGATGCGCACTTTCAGTTTATCACTGGAGAATCGAGGCTTGAGTATAAGTTGACGAGAAACATCAGCGGAGAGCTCTTTTATCTCTTCAACCACATTTCTACTGAGGGAACGGGACTTGAGTACCAGGTATCACGCCATCAAGTAGGATTTATGCTGTCGGTATTCTTGGAATCGTTAGGAGAATCGCTCGGATTCGAATAGGTAATGGGAGTTACGCCACGGATACTTATGGCTCAATCAGAATCGATCATAAATTCACCCAGACGGAAGATAATCCTCGAGAAGCGAAGTGGACTATTGAGGATCGATTGGGCTGAACTCTGGGAGTACCGGGAGTTGCTGTATACGTTGGTCGAACGGGAGATCAAGGTCCGGTATAAGCAAACGGCGATCGGAGTGAGCTGGGTTCTCCTGCAGCCCTTGATTGCGATGCTGATTTTTACGGCGATATTTGGACGGATGGCTAAGATGCCGTCCGATGGCATCTGGTATCCTGCGTTCATACTGACCGCTCTGCTTCCTTGGGCGTATTTTTCCCAGGCCATTACTCGCTCGGGGACGAGCCTTGTCAGTAGCGCTAATTTGGTTACAAAGGTCTATTTTCCGAGGATGCTGTTGCCTCTTTCAGCGATTGTCTCCCCGTTAATCGACTTTCTGTTGTCGATGGGGTTGTTGTTTGGCCTCCTCATGTACGCAGGAATTCCTCTCACTTGGAAAGTGATTACGCTACCGATATTCATCCTGATCGCTATGCTGACGGCTACGGGTGTCGGCCTGTTTGTCTCCGCCACCAACGTCAAGTATCGAGATGTGGGTCATGCTATTCCCTTTGTGGTTCAGATTTGGATGTTTGTCTCACCGATCGTCTATCCCGTCAGCCTTGTGCCGGAGCGCTGGAAGTTGCTTTATGGTCTCAATCCGATGGCTGGGGTGATTGAGGGTTTTCGTTGGGCATTATTGGGGAAAAGCGCTCCAGATCCATTCATGATGGGGGTGAGCATTGTCATGGTTATCGCCGTGCTAATCGGGGGAGTAGTCTATTTTCGACAGATGGAACGAGAGTTTGCAGATATCATTTGAGGGAGCCTTCGGTTTTGCATTTGTTCCGGGGATTGAGTTTTAGCCTTCGACTCCTCGATCCAACCCGGGTAGGCCTTCAGAAAATGTTTGGGAACACGCGATATGAGTGAAATTGCCGTACAAGTCAATAACCTCTCCAAACGCTACACAATCGGAGCGCGACGGGAGAAGCATGCCACGTTGCGTGATCGCCTTGTGTCGGGTGCGAGTCGCTTGTTCGGTCGTGGCACAGGGTCGGAAGCAGATGCCACCAATGTCATGTGGGCGTTGAGGGACGTCTCCTTTAGTGTCAAACAGGGTGAGGTAGTGGGGATAATTGGCCGCAACGGTGCCGGGAAAAGCACGCTCCTCAAGCTACTGTCGAGGATCACCGCGCCCACTCATGGGCGTATTGAGATCACTGGTCGTGTCTCCTCGCTGTTGGAAGTAGGGACCGGCTTTCATGCGGAACTGACTGGGCGCGAAAATGTGTATCTCAATGGAACGATTCTGGGAATGAAGCGTGCTGAGGTCACCAAAAAGTTCGACGAGATTGTGGCGTTTGCTGGAGTGGAGGAATTCATAGATACGCCTGTCAAACGGTATTCCAGTGGGATGTACCTGCGATTGGCGTTTGCCGTCGCAGCCCATTTGCAACCGGAAATCTTGATTGTCGATGAGGTGTTGGCGGTTGGTGATGCAGACTTCCAGAAGAAGTGCTTAGGCAAAATGGAAGGAGTGGCCGATCAAGGACGGACGATCTTCTTTGTCAGTCATAATATGCAGGCTATTACACGACTGTGCAAAAGGGTGATCTACTTAGAAGATGGGCAGCTGCGCCTTGATGGATCTCCGCATGATGTCGTGAAGACGTACCTCCATTCAGGCCTCGGCACGATGGCGGTGCGCGAATGGCTGGACCCAGTGAAGGCACCCAGGGGTAATGCCGCCCGGTTATGGGCGGTGCGCGTGGGAACCGAGGAAGGGCAGTATAGCGATCAGATCGATATCCGAAAACCAGTCGGAATTGAAATCGAATATGAAGTTCTCCAACCTGGTCGTAAGTTCAGGGGAGCGATAGACGTCTATAACGAGGAAGCGGTGTTGCTGTTTGTGGCTCATGAAGCGGATCCTGCGTGGAGAGGACGTATTCGACCACCCGGCCGTTACCGGAGTATCGCTTGGATTCCAGGAAATTACCTTGCAGAAGGCACGATGATTGTCAATGTGAGCCTTGACGCGGTAGAGCCGCTCGATTACCTCTTTAAGGTGCGCCAGGCTGTCGCCTTTCATGTTGTGGATACGACCGACGGTGACTCGGCACGTGGCCACTATGCAGGACCATTTCCAGGCTTGGTACGGCCGTTGCTGAAGTGGAGCAATGAGCAAGACCTCAGTGTTACTCAAGAGAGGTAGTCGGTGAGCGGCACCACTTGAGCGCCCTATCCTCTCCATATGCTGAAGGAAAAGCTAAAATGGTATTGGCCGCGTTTGTGGATGAGATTGTCCGGCTTTCGATACGTTGGTCGAATGGTAACCCGTCTTGCTCTGATAGGAATGCCGCCATTCCTCCAACGGACCGCTCTAGCAAGGATGACCCCAAGGGGGTTTATTTCCCCCAGCGCTAGGGTACATGGTTCCACAATCAAATGGGGGTCGCACGTATTCATCGATGATCGCGTGCTTATCTACCAGGAACCGGTTTGTGGACCGGTGGAGCTTGGCGATCGCGTGAAGGTGTTTGAAGATGCTCATATTATCGTGGGACCAGAAGGAGGTGTCCACATTGGCTCCGGTACCAGTATTCACAGGGGATGTCAGATTGATTCCTACAAGGCACCGATATGGGTTGGCTGCGAAGTAGAAATCGCAGCGCGCTGCGATTTCCAATCCTTCGATCACGGGATCGCCCCAAACGAACCAATTGCAAAGCAACTGGTGATGCCCTAGAGTCGTTGAGCGAGTACCGCAAGAGAAATCTAAGGGAGACGCCTCAACCCGGATTCCGCAGTTGATTTGGAATTGAGGTAGAATCGGCGGCCAGATTCTCTTGGCAACCCAGGAGGTTGGCATGCGCACTCGTCCAGCTCCGGCCTCACCGCTCTATCCCAAGCTCCGCTTTGCGTTCACCGACCATCCGCTCACCGTCTGGGCCGGAGCTATCCTGCTGCGACTGTACTTTGAACTGATCGGGTTGCGCGCGGCACTGATGCCCCTCCTCGTCTCCTTCACCAAGACGTCCAACAATCAGATTGCCGCGGTCGACGTGCTGCGGGCCTGGTGGTATGGGCTGGCCCTGGGTGCTGAGCGGTTTGAACATCTGACTCGCTATCGACGCGATCCGCTGCTGCCTCGGCTGCTGGGGCTACCGCGGTTTCCCTCACCCGATACGGTCCAGCGGTTCTTCAGGCGGTTCACGTATCGACGGACCACCGACGTGTCGGAGGCCCTGATGCGGCTGTCGTTGCAGAGCCTGCGGCCGACGCTGCTGGGCCATACGCTGGATCTGGATTCCACGGTCTTCTGTCGATATGGCGCACAAGCTGGGAGCCTGAAGGGGCACAATCCGCTCAAACACGGCCGTCCTTCCCATCATCCACTGGTGGCCTGGTTGAGCGAACGTCGACGACTCTTATGGGCCACCTTGCGGGCCGGGCATGCGGGGACGGCCAACGGCGTGCGAGAGTTTCTCGCGCAAGCGCTGACCATGTTGCCGGCGGGGCATCGAATCGGACTCGTGCGGGCCGATGCCGGCTTTTTTGTGACCACGTTCCTGACCGCATTGGAAGCCCGCGACTTGCCCGATATCATTGTGGCCCGGCTGACTCCGCTGGTGCGGAAGCTGGTCATCCACCGCATTCCCGAAGCGGACTGGCAGCCCGTCACGCGCGGCATTGCGGTCGCGGACGTAATGGCGACGCTCTCGGCCTGGCGGGGCCAGACTCGCCGGTTTGTCTGTCTGCGTCAGACCCTGACGGAGCGGCCCACGGCCAGTGGGCGGCGGCTGAGCGAGTGTCCCGGCTACACGTACCGCGTCTTCGTCACCACCGTGCCCTTTGCCGCCGAATTGGTCACCCGCATGTATGCGGGCCGGGCCGACTGTGAGAACCGCATCAAGGAACTCAAGGAAGACCTGAGCCTGGACACCTTCGGTCTCCAGTCCTTCGACGCCACGGATGCCGCCTTCCGCACGGGCTGCGTCCTCTACAATCTATTGATGGGGTTTCGGGAAACCGTGCTTCCGTCGTGCTGGTTTGAACGGCGGCTGCGGGCCGTCCGGGATCGAGTCTTTCTCGTCGGGGCGGATCTGATTCCCGATGCGCGACGGCTGCGCGTCCGCTTCGCGGTGCCTCCGGAGGAACGGCCCGAATTTCTCCAGCGCCTTCGTGCGCTCGCCGAGGGGCTCCCGATTGCGGCGCAGTTGGAGTGGGAGCTCGCCGACGCGAATGAGCCGAATCAGACCGCTGTGCACGTCGCGAATGTCCCGGTGCCGACAAGTTACCCGTCACCCCACACGCCAAGAGCCTCCCCGTAAGCACCTCTCTACTGCGGAATCCGGGATAAATACAGTCGCCAGATACAGTCGCCTACTCGCAACACACGACTTCAGATTCCCAAACAACTTTCCCTTCACTGTCTGGATTTACCTACGTAGGTATCTACAATGACCTTCTACACTTCGAACTAATACTTTTTAGCGACTCTTAAGCCATTTCCCCAAGAAGAGAGAGACATCAATTGGTCCCGCTCTTGCACGAGCCTCGTCTATTCGGTTGTTCGCGGTTCATTTTGCAAAAGACACCAGAAGCGTGGCAACGCGTGTGCTGAGCTGTGTATCACCATGGGAAGAGCACTGCACGAATGGCCGCATCACCATTCAGAATAACACCACAACCAAAGGAGACGGTATGAATTGAGTTGCCACCGCGAGGTGGACTGGGGACAGTGCTCTTCAGGGTAGATAGGTTGCAGGGCGTATGTGTTGGTGAGGCCCCGTCGAGACCGAACATGGCGGGTGATCTCGTAAAGGAGACTACTCGCCCTGTCTACCGAATGGCCGCCGTGAGGCCCGCACGGATCCCGTGCGGTGATCTCGAATAGGAGCATGGAGCCATCCGCCTGACGCATCTGC
>SWDO01000015.1:0-1778 GCA_005116895.1 Nitrospira sp.
TGACGGCGAACGCAGCGTTGATCAAGCCGACGTGGGAATAGGCCTGCGGGAAGTTCCCGAGTTGGACGCGAGTTTCCGGCACGAAGTGCTCGGCAAAGAGCCCGACGCCATTGGCCCCGGTGAGAATCTGGTTCATGATCTGCTTCGCCTCATCGAGACGACCCAGTTTGGCGAGTGCTTGAACGACCCAGAACGAGCAAATGACAAAGCTCGACTGAGGCTTGCCGAAATCGTCCTGCCGGAGGTAGCGGAAGAAAAACCCCGTTTCCTTTCCGTCTTGGCGCACGGCGAGGGCGTGCTTGATCTGCGTGATGGTCGTATCGCACACCTCTCGATCTGGAAATCCGAGAATGGTCAATTGGGCTAAGGAGGCGTCGTAACTCTCGTCAGTCGGTCCATTCCGGAGGGCCTTGTCCTTGGTGGCTTGCAATAAAGCATTTGCCGCTCGCGCGCGGGCCGTGTCTAGGTTGGTCGGTAGATCGCGGAGGAACCCCGCTCGCTGCATGCGGTAGGCCCGGTCCAGTCCGGCCCAACACATGAGATTCGTGAATGAGTGCTCCTTCCAGCCATTGCGAATTTCCCATGGTCCGGCATCCGGCTGAGAGATGCTTCGCTCACAGAGGCGGACCAAATTGGCGACCAGCGCTTCATGTTCTTTGGTCCGTAGGTCAATGAACCGAGTGTCGAAGAAGATCGGAGCCAGCGTGAGTATCATCTCGCCGTACACGTCGCTCTGTATATGTTCGGCTGCCTGGTTATGGCTTCGTACGGGTCGGCTTCCGAGAAAGCCTTGCCAGTTGGCATGCTCAATTTCAGGAAGGGGCAGATCCTGACTGAGTTTATACACCGGCGCCAAGCGATCGTGGGATTGCTCACTGGCATAGCCGACATTCAGGAGAAACTTCAGGAAGCCTTCCATTTCTTCAAACTGGCCGAGATTATGAAACGCCGAAAGTGAGAAATGGGCATCGCGCAGCCAGCAGTAGCGATAATCCCAGTTACGAGGACCACCTGGTTCCTCGGGCAGGCTGGTGGTGGGCGCGGCGAGGATCGCACCGGTGTCTTCATAACAGTGGAGTTTCAGTGCGAGGGCCGAGCGGATCACCTCCTCCTGATAGACGACCGGGATCGAGCACTGTTTGACCCAGGTCTGCCAGTACTTGGCCGTCTGATCGAGAAACTCGTGGCTGACTTTGACGAGATCATCTTCAATCCCGAGTCCCCACGTCAGTGCGAAGTACATCTTCGATGTCAGGAGGACCGGTGTTTCCCCGCAGAGGTACGTCAGCGGCATATTCGTGAGCAACCGCACGTAGTCTCCTCGAATATCATACCGAAGGTGGCTGCTGCCGCGGACAGACCGAACCGGCGTTTTCTCCCAACCGGAGACCGGCTGGCAACAGACACGAATCGACGGTGATCCGCTCAGCGGCTCGACGATCCGAAATAAGGCGGTTGGACGATAGATGCGGCCATATTGCAGAAAGCGAGGACAAAAATCGGTAATCCGGAAGGCATCCCCGTTGGGTAACGAGACGGTGGTCACTAATATATTGGTGTTCGGGAGGTAGTGCTGTGTCGTGGTTGTCTCCGAAGACGGGACGGACGCAGAGATGGAAAATTGGCCACCCTCCTGGTCGAGGATTTTCCCGAAGATTGGTGGGCTGTCGGGTCTCGGGAGGCACAGCCAGTCGATGGACCCGTGTGCGCTGATCAGCGCAGAAATTTGGCAGTTTCCGATGAGGCCGTACTGATACACGCAGTGACCATATTTGATT
>SWDO01000015.1:1878-18285 GCA_005116895.1 Nitrospira sp.
CGGGCGCCGTCTTGGACGTCTCTTACTCCTCCAGGACATGAGGTTTATCCAACAACGGAGCAGCGACACCAAACGCTACGTCTTTTATTTATTTGCGGGGCTTACGGCAGTTATTTCGCTCGTCACGGTGCTGGTCGCACACTTCAGCTGGAAAGAGTGGGTGGCTGGGGTTCGAGCCATGGTCAAGGGCGAAAGGTTGCTGAGCCCTCTGACGCAGGAGCAACATGCTCCAGAGCTTCAGCCACTGGCGAAGGACTTACGCTCGTTGGTTCAGGCGCTTGAAACTGATCGCCGCATGCGCGATGAGACGCAGATTTCATGGTCCCCGACCAGTCTCAAATCCATTCTTCATGAACAGTTCTCGGGCGATCAGGTGCTGATTGTGTCCAACCGGCAGCCCTATGCCCACTATTGGCAAGATCAGAAAATCGTCGTGCAGGTGCCCGCGAGCGGGCTTGTCTCGGCGCTTGAGCCGGTCATGCGCGCCTGCTCCGGGACATGGGTCGCGCACGGGAACGGATCCGCGGATCGAGAGGTGGTGGATGGCCGCAACCATGTCAGTGTTCCACCGGCGCATCCCACCTATGAGATTCGGCGTGTGTGGCTGACCGCCGAAGAAGAGGCCGGATATTATTACGGGTTTGCCAACGAGGGGTTGTGGCCGCTCTGCCACATTGCCCACGTCCGGCCCACGTTCCGTTCATCCGATTGGAAACACTATGTCGCGGTCAATGAGCGCTTTGCTCAAGCGGTCTACGAGGAGGCCACGACCGACAATCCGGTTGTGCTCGTTCAGGATTACCATTTAGCCCTGGTTCCAAAGCTCATCCGAGATCGATTGCCGACCGCGACAATCATCATGTTCTGGCACATTCCTTGGGCCAATGCGGAAAGTTTTGGGATCTGTCCTTGGAGGCAGGAGATTCTGGAAGGGCTGCTCGGAAGCAGCATTCTGGGATTCCATACCAGAGTCCACTGCAACAACTTCATCGACTGTGTCGATCGGATACTCGAGGCACGCATCGATCGAAACAGTTCAACGGTTTCCTATGGGGGGAAGATGACAGCGGTCAACCCCTATCCGATTTCCATCGAGTGGCCGATGCAATGGTTACGCGACCAGCCGCCGGTCCCTGAATGCCGAACCAGGTTGCGGGAGATGTGTGGGATGCCTCCGGATCGCTTCGTGGGCCTGGGAGTCGAGCGTTTGGATTATACGAAGGGGATCCTGGAGCGGTTCATGGCTGTGGAACGATTGCTGGAACTCCAGCCCGAATGGACCGGAAAGTTTACATTTATACAGATTGCCGCTCCCAGCCGTTCCATGATCGAGCAGTACCAACATTTCACCAGCCAGGTCTATGCTTTGGCTGAGCAGATCAACAAGCGGTTTGGGCGAGACGGGTATGAACCGATCTGCTTGCGGATTCAGCATCACGAGGCGTCTCAGGTCTGCGAGTGTTACCGCGGCGCAGATCTCTGTGTGGTCAGCAGTCTTCATGACGGCATGAATTTGGTTGCGAAAGAGTTCGTCGGTGCCAGGGACGACGAGCAGGGAGTGTTGATTCTGAGTCAATTCACCGGAGCCGCTCGGGAACTGACAGAGGCGCTCGTCATCAATCCCTACGACATCGACCAATTTGCGGCTGCGCTTCACCTTGGCCTGACGATGCCGAAGGTGGAGCAGCGGGCTAGGATGCAGAGCATGCGCGGACTGATCCAGGAGTTTAATGTGTATCGCTGGGCCGGTCGTATGCTCATTGATGCTGCCCGCATGAGACAAAAGGAGCGAGTCATGCAACAGGTGCGGCGGCCGAGTCTGCTGAGTTGATGGAAGGACCATGGATTATCTTTTGACGGAAAAAGGGAAGCTTGAACTGGAGGCCATCCTGAAGGACCGGTCTCTGTATGCGTTTGATTTTGACGGGACCTTGGCGAAAATCGTCCGAGAGCATCATGCGGCGAGGTTATCGCGCCCCATCCGTTTCTGGCTTGAGAAACTCGCGAAGCGCGCTCCCACCGCCATTATCTCGGGACGCTCCGTGGAGGACTTGCGCTCACGTGTCGGGACTGCCGTGCCTCACTTGATCGGGAATCATGGTTCAGAAGGCCCTCACACGCGCCAAGAGGATATCCAGCAAGTTCGCGAGACCAGTTCTGGATGGCTGGGATTGGTCACCGGACGATTTCAGGATGAGCTGACTCGGAGCGGTGTGGTCGTCGAGAATAAATCCTACTCGCTCTCATTCCATTATCGAACGGTCGATCAGCGAGACGAGGCCCGGGCGCTTATCTCTCGCATCATTGCTGAATTGTCTCCTCCTCCTCGCATTGTCCTTGGGAAGTCCGTCGTCAATGTGATGCCGCCGACGGCGTCACACAAGGGGACGGCCTTGCTGGAGTACATGCGCAGACTTGACTGTAGCACGGCTCTCTATGTGGGAGACGACGAGACCGATGAGGATGTCTTCGCGTTGCGGGATCACCGCATTCTTACCGTGCGAGTCGGCAAGAAGAAGGGGTCCGCCGCTCGGTATTTCCTCAAAAGACAGACGGAAATCACCGAGATGCTTCGGTTGCTTGTCGAGGTCGGAGACCAAAGCATTCATACTTGGAGCGGCTGCCATGAACAGGGAACTCCTCAGTCTGCGCAGCAGCCCAGCGAATAAAGCATGTCCTCATTCCACCAATTGTGATCGTTCTCGCCCAAGGAGAAGATCGTAGGGGGCAAAATCGTCGCTCAGTACGACGCCAGGTGGCCAGGGTTCGGTTCGGCGAGTACTCAACAACGCGATTGTTTCCATCGGCAGGCGCTGATGCATCGCCATGTCTGTGATCTTCTCTACGAGACCGTTCTCTGATTCATGCTCAATCGTATGGCCCCCAAAGAAGATCAGATTCTTCGCCGGGGTCATTCCTGTTTTCCACGGCCCCTCGACGGCGAATGTGGTAAGGACTGGAAAGGCCTGTCGCATGGTTTGAACCACTGCAGCGGCTCGAGCGAGGTCGCCTTCTTTGCCGGATGAAGCCAGATTGACTGCGACGATTCCCTCCGGGTTCAGGTGCCTTCGCACCAAGGAATAAAACTCCGTCGTGGTGAGATGAAAAGGGATCATATCTCGCGCGAAGGCGTCGATCCACATGACATCGTACGTGTGATCCGTCGCATTGAGAAAGGCTCGGCCGTCCTTCACAAAGACGTGATGATTCGCCGGCGGGCGATACTCAAAATACTCTTCGGCCATTCGGACGACGACCGGGTCGAATTCCACAATATCCACCTCCAAATCCGGCCAGTGCCGTGCCAACCACTTCGCCAAGGACCCGCCGCCATGGCCGAGAATGAGACCGCGCTTCGGCTCGGACACCAATGCGAGCGAAGACACCATCATTTGGCTGTAGGGGAGAAAGAGGGTCGTCGGATCGACTTTCCACATCGTGGCGTGGAACGTACGATCCAACACGAGATACCGAAAGAGCTCGTCTTCGCGAATTCGGACCTGCTGGTACGGACTTTCCTCTTGATAAATAGGGGTCTTCAATCGTTGGATTGGATTGAGAGCCATGGTTCCCAATAGGGCGAAGCAACCAAGGACCATCAGTGCTACCAATGGGCGGGCTGATGTTCCTTTCATCAACCACAGGACCCCAAGTCCGACTTGAATACCGCCCAGCCAGGCCATGAGCGATTGGCTTCCGAGCCACGATAAGAGGAAGAAGGCGGTGCCCCAGGTTCCGATCAGACTGCCGACCGTCGACAAGGCAATCATGCGGCCTGTCTGCCGGCCGATGTGCTCCATGTCGGCGACTGCCAAACGCAACATGGCCGGCAAGACGCCGCTGAGCCCGAATGCGGGGGGGGCGAGGAGAGCAGTCGCGGCGAGGCACGGGCCCCAGCGAGGGTCTTGCACCATCTTCTCGATCTCAAACAGAATAGGTTGGTTCGCCCACGCGACGAGAAACGTCCAGCTTCCTGAAAAAAGCAGCAGGGCGGCCAGCACCCCACTACCGGTATAGCGATCCGAGATCCACCCGCCGAACGCGTACCCGCTGCTCATGGCGGCCAGGATCACTCCTATCAGTGCGCCCCAGACAAACAACGAGCTGCCGAAGACGGGAGCCAAGAGCCGGCTGCCAAGGATTTCCAAGGCCATGACCACTGCCCCGGTCACGAGAGCGGTCAAGAGCAGAAACCAGCGGGGAATATGTGCAGGATGTCCAGTCATCGATTTGGGTAAAGGTGTTGAGCCTCTCTCCTAATAGAGTGGGAAACGGCGTCGGATTGTACTCAACGCATTTTCCGAGAGTCAACGAAACTTGGAGGACCGTCCATAGTACTGTTCGCTCCTGGAATTCGTTGCTCCATAAGGCTCAGGTTGTTATACTTTCACACGATTTACGTAATGCAACGAGGAGGAGCTCATGCACATCAGTGTGATTGGAAGCGGTTACGTCGGACTCGTCACAGGAGCTTGTTTCGCCGAGTTTGGCGTTCACGTCACCTGCATGGACAGTGACAGCCGAAGAATCGAGAAGCTTGAAAAAGGCGACGTCCCGTTTTATGAACCAGGTCTCAAGGAATTGGTGGCCAAGGGGATCAAAGAAGGCCGACTCAGTTTCACCACGGACATTGCGAAGGCCGTCGAGAAGGCGTTGGTCATCTTTATCGCTGTTGGGACTCCCCCTAGGGGTGATGGGTCTGCCGATCTCTCGTATGTGGAAGAAGTCGGCAAAGGGATTGCGCGGCACATGACGGGCTACAAGGTCATCGTGACCAAATCCACAGTACCCGTCGGCACCGGCGCAAAACTACGTGAGGTGATTGCCAAGGCTCAGACGAATGCCTTGGGATTCGACATGGTCTCAAATCCAGAGTTTCTCCGTGAAGGGTCGGCCATCGAAGACTTCATGCGACCGAATCGCGTGGTGATCGGGGCAGACAGCGATCAGGCAGTGGCGATCATGAAGGATCTGTATCGCCCGCTCTATCTCATTGAAACCCCCATCGTTGTGACCGACGTGCCGACCGCTGAGCTCATCAAATATGCCTCCAATGCTTTCCTGGCCACGAAGATTTCGTTCATCAACGAGATTGCGAACCTATGCGAAAAAGTTGGAGCCAATGTTCAAATGGTGGCGAAGGGCATGGGGCTTGACCATCGCATTGGCGGGAAGTTTCTTCATGCAGGCCCGGGCTTCGGAGGCTCATGCTTCCCGAAAGATCTCGCCGCACTTATTCAGACCGGTGAGCGAAATGGCTATCCTATGCAGATTGCTTCCGCGGCTTCACGGGTGAATGATATTCAGCGAGAACGGATGATCGAGAAGATCCGGGAGGCGGTTGGGGGGCTGAAAGGGAAGACGTTGGCGATGCTGGGCCTTTCATTCAAACCCAATACCAATGACATTCGTGAAGCCCCGGCTTTGGCGATTGGTCGAGCTCTCCTGGCCGAGGGTGCGAGCATTCGCGCGTATGATCCGGAGGCCTTAACAGAGGCGTGCCAGATTATGCCTGAACTCCAGCCCTGCCAAGATACCTACCACGCGGCTGAAGGAGCGGACGCGGTGGTGATTATGACCGAGTGGAATGTGTTTCGAACCTTGGACTTTGAAAAGCTGAAGTCGATCATGCGCGTTCCTGTCTTGCTTGATCTCCGAAACGTCTATGACCCTGAACGCGTGGGGGCTGCTGGCTTCAAATATGTATCGGTAGGGCGTATGGCACGGAGTCCTAAGAGCACTCGCTGAGCGGAGCTCGCAGGGTGTCCCCAAAATCCGTTCAGCAAGGCCGAGCGAGTGAAGAGGCGAATCGTACGCTGAGCTTCTGAGCCCGCATCGCCGACTTTGCGAGGCGTGCGACGCGAGAATGCCGCTGGCGGATGTTTTCAACACCCTGCTAGGTCAACCTCGGCAACTCAGCTTTCGGTGTGTCTTTCGTTTTCGGTTTGTATCCCATTCGATCGAGCACCTTCATGATTCGGGTTGTCAGCCGATCATCGGCGTCGGTCAACGCAGTGGCCAGCGGTTCGACGGCTGGTTTGCCGATCTTCCGAAGAATCTCAGTTGCGGATTGACGAATTTCGTCCTCTTCGGATACCAGGAGTGGAATAAGCGATGGCACGGAGGGGCCACCGAGTTTGATCAACGAATCATAGGCGCGTTGCCGCACGTCACCAACTTCGTCGCTCAACGCCGCCACCAAGGGATCGATGGCGCGCGGATCTTTCAACTCCCCCAAGACCTCTGCCGCGTACTTTCGATTCAACCAGTGTGAATCTCTGAGATCGAGCAACATGGCGTCGGCTTTGGCGGCGTTCGGATCTTTCGCGCGAATCTTAAAACTCTTCGCGACCCGCTTCCCGCCTTCTTCGACCACACGGATCGTGGCACCGTCTCCGACCTTGATCTTTCTGAGGTCCTCCAGCGCTTCCTCGGCCACATCCAGCACGACGGTCTTGCCGTCGTAAGCCAAGAGCTCGACCTCGAGCTGTTTGCTCTCAGGGTTGACCGCCACAACCCGCTCGGTGACCAGGTTGAACCCATCCTTCTTCTCTCCACCTTTCAGCGCGATCTGAATCAACTTCGGAGCTTCATCCGCCATGGGCATGTATCCTCTATATGATGTGAGTTATTGCGGTTCAGGTGTCCAGCCGAGACTGGCTAGCACTGCCTCGACAGTTTCCTGGACCATCGTGTTCTCGTCTTGAAGCAGCGCCAGCAGGGGCTGAACGGACTCTGTTGCGCCAAGCCGCGCGAGTGATTCGGCGGCGTTGCGTCTGACCAACCAGTCTTCATCTTTCAGCGACTCGATCAACGAGGTGACGGCTCGGCGATCACCGATCTTACCCAGTGCCTCGGCCGCATGACGTCGAACCATCCAGTTGGAACCTAAGAGTCCATCGATCAAAGCCTCCACCGCCCGCACGTCGCCGATCTTCTTTAACACTCGAGCTGCATCTTCGCGTAGGGTGTTGTCCATGAGTGCATCGATCAACCCAGGCACCGCTTGTGAATCGCCGATCCGCTCCAGTGCCCACACCGCTGCCGTTCTGACGGCGCCGTCACGGTCATGAATCGCCTTGACCAGAGGCTCAGTGGCACGTCGGTCCCGCAATTTCCCTAGCACCGAGGCCGCCTGTTCTCTGATCGCCCAAGAATCATCTTGCAGGGCTTCGATCATGGGTTCGACCACGGAGGGCCCCATCCGAACGACCGCGCTGGCCGCAGCCTCTCGAATCACCATATCTTCATCGGCCATGAGGTCAATCAACCGGGGAAGCGCCTCGGGACCAGTCTGGCCGAGGCTCGCGATCGCATGGTCGCGTAAGGCCTCGTTCTCGTCGTGCAATGCGTGAATGAGTTGATCGATTTGATCAGATGCGCCGTGTTCAGTCATGCTCAGTATCCTCTTCGGGGGGCTGGCTTTCTGTGGCCATGATGGCGTCAAGTTTATCGGCGATGAGACCTGCATTATAGGCTACGAGGCCGTCACGATCTGTGCGGAGCCGGTCAAAGAGGTCCTTGTATGGATGCAAGACTCCGACATCCTTGATCTTGGCCAAAGCCTCCATGGCGAACACCCGTAGCGGACGGATAGGGATAGCGTCAAGATAGAGTCGAGTCGGCCGAGCATCGCCGATCAGTCCAAGGGATTTGATCGCTAACTCTTTGACCCCGGTATCTTTGTCCTGTTCTAAGCGCTTCATCAACGGTTCGACGGATCGCACATCTCCGATTTTTCCCAATAAGTCGGCTGCGGCTTCGCGCACGAGCCAATCGTCGTCTTCGAGATATTCAATCAGGATTTCTACGCTCGGTCGTCCAATTCTGAGTAGGTCGATGACCGCCGTCATGCGCGCTTCTTCGCGCTCGCTGGCTCCTTCGACTTCACGCAAGGCCTCGAATGTGTCGTCGATTCGTTCCCGGATCGCCCCGAGTTTCTTCAACGTGCCAACGGCGATATCTCGAACCGCCGGCTGGCCCATGGCATCGATGAATGCATCAAGGGAACGGGGATCCAATAATTGATCGAGCATCAGTGCTGCTGCAATTTGCGCATCCTGATCCGGATGTTTCAGCATGTCGCAGAGGGGCAAGACGGATGTGGGAATCGCCCCGATCAGGTGGCTCAGGACCTGTCTGGTCTCGGGTTCCTGAGTTGTGGGAAGCAAGGCAACTAGCACCCGAGCTGTGTCCGTATCGAGCACCCCTGCCATCTGTTCAAGGGCTGCCGCACCAGCTTTCCGAACGACCTCCTCATCATGTTCGAGTAGTCCAACGAGAGCCACTCCGGCCTGCGGGTCTTTGATGCGAGCCAGCATCGCGGCGGCTTCTTTTTTCAATTCGGTGGGCCCTGACCCTAGGGCGTCGATGAGTGCCTGTACTGAACGAGGACCGCCCGCCACACAGGCGGCCGTCGCTCGCATACGGCGCCAATCCTCTTCATGAATGAGTTCGGAGACCAGCGTCTCAATCGTTTCCTTTGGCATAATAGTCAGTAACTGAAGAGGCTATACCCTGCGGGCTCTGTGTTTATCCGGCCCGTGTCTGCCTGCCGGCTCTCCATCCTGCTGACGCCAATGTTTCGCGGACATGAAACAGGAGATTTTCATCGCGAGGCTCATTGAGCAGTGGAAGCAGGAATGGAATGACCTTCGACCCGAATTTGGCCAAGGATGCCGCCGCTTCGGCTCTCGTATGTGTTCGATCTAGTGATGCGACGAGCGACGGAATGGCCCTCTCGTCGCCGATCGCGCCCAATGCCCGAGCCGCCGCGCCTTGTGTCATCGCTTCTTCATTCCAGTGCTCTCCGCAGCTGGCCACGGTCCTTGTCACTTCCGGAGAACTGGCCCCAGTGACGACGTCGATCAGGATCGGAACGGCACGCGGATCACCGATCTGCCCGAGTACTTCAACCGCCACGGTCCGCAATCCAGGCTCGCGCATGACCGTGAACAAGTGCTCGATCACCTGTGGATCACCGATCTCGCCAAGGGCTCGTACGGCATCTTCGCGAACCGCCGAATCGTGATCGTTGAACAACACCGACAACAGAGGTTCCACCGCCCGTTTGGAGTGAGCCTTTCCCAACGATTCCACCGCATGGAGACGAACGAGCCAGTCCTCATGCTGCAACGCCTTCAAGAGAGATGAAATCGCCGCATCGCCGATGGCGGCTAGAGCGGTAGCCGCTTCATCACGAACCGCTTTCACCTTGTCGTGAAGCAGGGGAATGAGCGGCTCAACCGCATCTGCATTCCGTACCCGACCCAATGCGTTGGCCGCGTGCATCCGAACGATCCAGTCGCCGCTGCGCAGTGCCGTGATGAGCGGCGCGAGCACCCGCTCATCCGCAATGGTGGCCAAGATGGCTGACGCTGATTCTTGAACCGAGAGATCTGGTTCAGTCAGGCAGGTTCCCACCGCCTCGACGGCCGGGGCTCCGATCGAACGCAACGCTTCAATGGCCGCCTCTCGCACAGAACGGTCCTGATCTCGAAGGAGAGCCACCAGGGGAACTACGGCACGCGGATCTTTGAAGGTCCCGAGCAGGCCGGCCGCTTCACCGCGAATAGCCCAATCCTGGTCCTTGAGTGCCGCGAGTTGTTCCGTCACCGCATCAGCCATGCCGTTATCTGGCTCGTATGAAAGGATCGTGGTTCATATGGGAACACCACTCGTTGTTGTCATCGAAGTATGATGGATGCGCACATGCGTGCGGGAGCGTGATTATGCCATGTCGCCCGACGGGCCGAAGCGTCCGGTTTGTCCCAATGGCCGATCGACGCGCAGATTGTCGGCCTGACTTGAGCTGATTTCCACCACTTCATCAGAAGGCGTCCATCCAAGCTGGTCCAACGTATCGAGAACGATCTGTTTCAAGGCGTCTTTTGCCGTCAATCGAACGGACGCGTACGAAAGCACGCGCTCTTTTTCAGCCTCGACTTCAGACGCTTTGGGGTCATAGAGAAAGGCAATCAACGGTTCGATGGCCGCGTCCCCGATCACCGCCAGAGCTGCTGCGGCCTTTTCACGCAAGACCCCGTCTTTCAGCAACATGATTAAATCCGGAATCACACGAGGATTGCGAAACTGACCAAGGGCTGTGGCAGCGGCTTCCTTGATGAACGCATCTTCACTGACGATGCACCCGGGTGTCGGTGTGCCCTCCTGTTTGATGCCCTTGCCCTTCAAGGCGTCCAACACGGCTGGGAGGGCGCGCGCATCGCCGATCATGCCGAGCGAGGCAATAGCATGGCGCTTCACCGCTCCGTCCTTCATGGCTTCAACCAGCGCATCGATTGCCAGGGGATCACCGATCATGCCGAGCGCGATGGTCGCGTCTTCGCGAACGGCTCGGTCAGGGTCCTTCAAGGCGGCGATCAACGCGTCCACGACCTTTGCGTCCCGCACCCAGGACCTGCCGATTTGATAGTCGGTGGTCATCCCGCCCAACGCACGAGCCGCGTGACATCGAACGACAAAGTCTTTGTCTGTGAGACTATCGAGCAACGGATCGACCGAGTGATACCCGATGTAGACCAGCGCCGTTCCGGCCGTCTCTTGCACAATCTTCGAAGAATCCCGAAACAGCTTGATCAGAGCTGGAATGGCTTTCGGGTCGGCGATTCTGCCCAACGCTTCCGCCGCTGCGCTCTTGACGGCCCCGTCCCGGTCGCGACAGGCCCCGATCAACGCGTCAACTGTTCCTGAGTCCTTGATCTTGCCCGCCGCCTTGGCGGCATGTTCTCGTACGCGCCATCGTTCGTCTTTCATGGCCGTCACCAGGCGATCGAGTACGATCGGGCCTATCTTTGCCGTGGCCTCGACCGCCTGATCGCGCACTTCCATGATGGAATCGTTGAAAAGGCCGACCAGCGCTTCGACAGCCTTCGGTCCGCCGATCTTGGCGATGCCGCAGCCTGCATGAGCCCGCACGGACCAGAAGTCATCGTTGCAGGCGCAAATCAGCGCATCCAGGGTCGCTGGATCACCCAGGTCGGCCAGCGTCTTCGCTGCCTCTTCTCGGGTGGCATCGTCCACATCTTCAAGCGCTTCTAAAAGATCTTCGAGTACGTTAGCCATCGTTCGGTTTCTGCTCGTAATAAGCGTCGCGTTGTCCGCCATACGGGTACATGCGTTTGCACACCACCATCAACGCCTGTGTCCCGCGGCCT
This sequence comes from Nitrospira sp., assembly GCA_005116895.1. GTDB lineage: Bacteria > Nitrospirota > Nitrospiria > Nitrospirales > Nitrospiraceae > Nitrospira_D. Next base: position 13,056 of record SWDO01000015.1, read on the forward strand.
TCGACACATTGATCCAAGGACTTTGAAAAATCGAGAGTGCCGTTCAGATTCACCGTAAAGGGAAAATCGAATGTGAAGCTGATGAACTTGTATGTGCCCGGCTTCAACCGTAGTTCCCGACGCTCAGAAGTCTTGGGCGCATCGAGTGACTCGGGGTCTGAATTCCAGATCGAGGGCGTGACGCCTGGTATTTGCCACCAGGAAGCGGGGACCAACTTCGTCGCATCGATGGTAATCCCATGTTCCTTGAGATGCGCGGCCTGTGGGTCTCTCGCGAATCCCTCCTTAGGGCTGGCCATAGTCGGCAGGCTGGTCAGCACGCAACCCACGATCAGGAGGGACCAGCGTTGCATGAGGGCAGCATAGCACATGGTTGACTAGCGTTTCTTGCGGGGCCGTGCGGTTGGGGTGGCCGCGGCCGTTTCGAAGATTTCTTCCACGGCCTGACTCTCCCATTCCGTGTGAGTCTCCAGCTTCAGGATTTTCATCACGGTGGCTCCGGTATCCATGATTGACACCGGCTGACGAATAAGTTGGCCCTGTTTGATTCCGGTTCCCGAGACGAGCCAGGGAATGACCGGCGCCTCAGTCGTTGGGGCCTCGGCGCCGGGGTCTGTCCCCTTTCCGCTGAGAGCGGTGACGACGACGGCGGTGCGACCCGATAGCGAGTATTCTTGAAAGAGGCTCAGGACAGCCTTCATTGCGCCATCGACCGTTCGTAACGCCTCCCGATATTCTGGAGAGTCCCAACCGTGGGCCACTCCGGCCCTCCCGGCTTCCGGAAGGTGAACCACCAGCAAATGAGGCAAGGAGGGAATCGCGTGCCCATAGCCGTGCCCGCTGGTCGCCTTTTGAAGATACTGCTGGATGTAGGCGACAAGTTTCTGAGAGCCGCACTCGGGCCGCAATGCTCCGCAGAGTTGATAGTCGGTGTAGGGCTCCGGTTTGGCGAGCTGATACAGGGCCTCATCCATATAAAAGATGGCACTGTCGCGGCCTCCGCTTAAATCCAGGTAGTCGAATAGGCTGGGGTGGCGCGGGTAGCCTCGGCTGAATTCAAAGAAATTCCAGGTAATCCCATGTTTTTCGACTGGCATGCCGGTCACCAGCGATGCCATGGTGGGTAATCGTAGGGCCGGCTTGACCCCGCTCGCGGACCAGGTTACCGACCCTTCCTTGACGAGCTTGCTCACGACTGGCATCGTGCCGCCCTTGAGCGACTCTTGTCCGAATCCCTCCAGGACAAAGAGGATGACATGTTCCGTCCCAGAACCGGAGGAAGCGGTTTCCTTCCCAAGCGGGGCAGCTGCCTCCACAGGCGCTTGGACTGCGGTTTCAAGTAAGATAGTCAGGAGGCCGACAAGGATCAAGCGAAGGTATCGTGAGGGATGTGTCACAATGAAGTATCACCCGCATGTATCCTACAAGTAAGAGCGGTACCCTAACATGCAAATTTTCCGGAAGGCAAGGTGAGGGAGGGCACCTGGCGATCGCTGGCGAAACCAACTTCCGACTGCTATGCTGAAACTGCTCACCGTTTCCATCTGTGCGCAGAGGTGAGAAGGGGAGTCGATGCCCGGTCAAGTTTTCCATCAACAACCTCTTCCTATCTACCTGCTGTCTTATCAATCGTCTCGACTCATTGTCTTGTTTCTCGTGCTTGCGGTGTTCATCACCGCTGCCCCCGCGCTCGCTGACATCAGGGTCGTCAATGCGCAGGGTGAACACCGAATGGGGGATCGCGATACCCGTGAGGACGCCATTCGGATCGCCACTGAGGCGGCCAAGCGAAACGCGCTCGAACAGGTCGCGACCTATCTTGAAAGCATCACAGTCGTGAGTGATATGGATGTGACGAAAGATGAGATCCGCACCTACACAGCCGGATTGGTGATCGTGCTCAATCAACAGATCTCTACGACATTAGACAGAGATGTCGTGGTCATACAAGCTGATCTTTTGGCACAGATGGATACAGAAGAGGTGGCACGAGCGATCGTTGCCCTTCGGGAGAACGAAGATGCTCGCGCGCAGCTGGTTGCGCTGAAACAAGAGAACGAACAGCTGCAGGAAGAGCTCAGATCGGTCAATCAGGCCATTGGGAATGCATCCACGCCGGATCAAGTCCAACAGGCCGCGCAAAGGCGGAAGGATATTATCAATCGCGTGCAGTCAAACGCGATGGTGTCGCAGGCCTGGACGAATTGGGTCCTTGTTTCGCCGGTCGGCATCCCTCATGGTCTGTTGAATAGTGCCAGCGGTCTCTCTCCAGCCAATCCGCACATCGCCATTGCGCAGCAGATCATCGCTAGCCGGCAACCACTGGGCGTGAGGGAAGAGTTGAAGAAGAACGTGGGAATCGTGGCTGTTGCAGTGGGTCTCTGGCTTGGCTTGGGAGGTGTGTCCATCGCGACCTCAGGAGCCGAAGTGAGCTACTCGTCAGATCAGTACTGGATTGGCAAGGGCCAGGGCGATCTCACTAAAGGCAAGGTTGTCTGCCAGCGGGTATCGGAGCTCTCAGCGCGGACGGACTTGGCCAAGCAGATCCGGGTGTTGGTGAAGGAACACATGATCGATCGCGTCCGTGAACGGTCAGGGCGCGAGAGTGAGCAGGATATTGAACTGACTCGTGAAGAAATTGTTCAGGAATATTTGCAAGACGTGAAGATCATCGATCGCCGGATTGATGAAGAGAATAAGGTTTGTACAGCGACCGCCGTTATGCCGAAAAGCAAAAACCAGTCGAAGCCTTCAATTGATCAAAAGCAAAATCCAACCAACCTTCATTAACTATCTTAGTGCCCTCGCGGGTTGGTTGCAGTCTAGAATCCATATCGGCTATGTAGTTCTTCATGCCGGGTGAGAATAACTTTCAGCATGACGAGCTATCACGGAAGAGTCCCGGTGAGCGATTGACTGTCGCTGATCTGGCTGATGTCGTTCCTCCAGATTCCCCCGCCTGGGCCGAGACTATGTCCAGGTGTGGGACAAGCCTGTCTCAGGCCGGAGTCGCAGCCATTATCTTTCTCCATGGTTCAATCCACGGCACCGATGTGTTTGGTATGCAGCGGTTGGATGAGGTCGGTGGGCTGAAACGAGGCTATTCACGAGGGGTATCGGGGGTCGATGCCTTGCTGGCTGCCATGCGAGAGGAAAGCAACGGGATTCCGTTGCTGCCGGGTGGGCTCAGGGCGCCGCTCTTGGATGATGACGCGACAAAACATCTTCTGGATGAACAGATCGGTGACGCGGGTAATTTCACCGAGGCCCATGTTCAAGAGTTCAAGCAGACCATCAATAAGAATCTGACTCAGCCGATCGCCTGTGTCAGGCTGCTGTGGTCATCAGCACACCACCATCTGGGCCGGGCACTTGCCGCCGTGTCTCTGCTCGGCGCATTGCACAAGCTCTGCACACAACAGAACCTAGGAAAGGGGCACCGGATTCTTGTCCAAGCGCATGGGCAAGCCGGGCTAGTCTTGGCACTGGTGTCGAATTTGCTTTGCCCGAGCCCCATCACCGGGCGACCCAAGCTGCTCAGCATTCTGAGCGACTATGCAGAGCAGACAAACCAGCCAGAGGTCGCTGCTACTGTGAGGCAAATCGAATCTCTGCTCGCGACGGCATCACTCCTGAACGGCGTCGCGCTCGACGGCGTGACATTTGGTACACCGGTTCGCTACGGATGGGACCCTTCCGGTATCGGGAAGCTGTTGCACATTGTGAATCACCGGAACTTGCGGACGGATGGAAAGAGTTGGTTAGCGAAGATGGAGCTACCTCAAATTACGATAGAGATGCCAGTCGCCTGGGGTGGAGACTACATTCAGGAATTAGCGGTCGCAGGCAGCGATGCCGTGCCTGCGACGGAATCAGGGAAAGCGGCGAATAAACGAGTCTGGGAGATGGTCGAGCCGTACGATGGATTCGAGCGGTGGCTAGAATGCGCAAGACGTGCGGTGCGGTTTCCGAGCGAAGGACGCTGTCTCCTCGTCGATTACAAAGACAGTACGGGCTCGACGAACCCACGCGACCACTACTATGGCCACGCGGTGTACACGCGCCGTCACGCCCTGCTTTTCAATACGGCACAGATCGTTCGTGCCTTCTGCGAAGGCTAGGCGTCCCCTGCGGGACTGGAAGCCACCACAGGCTCGCTGCCGTTACCGGCAGAGATGTCGTGCGGGTCCGGATTAAAAGCGGCCGGTAGTACCTCTTCCATTCGTTCCGCCAGGATGAAAGTCAGTTCGTCGCGCACTTCCTGCGGAATTTCTTTGAGATCTTTCTCATTGGCCTTCGGCAGAATGATGCGCTTGATCCCCGCACGGTGTGCCGCCAGCACTTTTTCTTTGATGCCGCCTACCGGCAAGACAAGCCCACTCAAGCTGATTTCCCCTGTCATGGCTGTGTCGATTCGCACGGCTTTCCCCTCGTAGGCGGAAGCCAGGGCAGTCGCCATCGTGATACCCGCCGATGGACCGTCCTTGGGAATGGCGCCGGAAGGCACATGGATGTGGAGCCCGTTTCGTTTGAAACGGGAGATGTCCAACCCCATGCTCTCCGCATGCGACCACAGATAGCTTCTGGCGGCACGTGCAGACTCCTGCATGACGTCGCCCAATTGGCCGGTCAGGATCAACTCGTGGCTGCCAGGGAGCAAGGTGGTTTCAATATAGAGCACATCGCCACCTGCCGGGGTCCAGGCGAGGCCGGTGGCGACGCCTGGAGGCAGCCTCTTCCGAGCCTCTTCCGGCATGAACCGTTCGGAGCCCAGCCATTCACCGAGGATATCCGTCTGAATATCGACGGGCAGCCGCTCCTGCCCTTCCGGAAGATCAGCGAATGCGAGGGCCACTTTTCTCGTCAGCCGTCCCAGCATCTGTTCGAGTTGGCGCACGCCGGCCTCACGTGTGTACCGAGCAATGACAAGATTCAGCACCTCGTCCGTCAGCACGGCTTGGGTTTCCTCGATCCCTGCTTCCTTGAGCCGTCGTGGCCAGAGATAGCGTCGGGCGATTTCAGCTTTCTCTCGCTCGCTATAGCCTTGAAGTCGAATCACTTCCATCCGATCCAACAGGGGTTGGCTGATAGTATCGAGGGTATTAGCCGTGGTGACAAAGAAGACCTTGGATAAATCGAACGGGAGGTCCAAATAATGATCACGGAAGGTGTGATTCTGTGCTGGATCCAGAATTTCTAACAGAGCCGAAGCCGGATCGCCTCGAAAATC